>CALEDT010000001.1 GCA_937949525.1 uncultured Burkholderiales bacterium
CGAGAGCTTGGAACGCTTCCAACTGTTCCCGTGGCGGACTCCCGCTCACAGCGGCACTCCGGTTCGTTTGGCGATGTCGTGGATCGTTGACGGCGGACTGGCCTGGTCCAGCAGTACGACATCGACCGGCAGGCCCTGGAACTCCCGTTCCAGACGAGCGGCCAGGCGGGTCGCGAGTAACACACGGTTATCGATCGTCCTGTCCACTTCCACCAGCAGGTCGATATCACCCCCTTTGAGCTGGTCGTCGGCCCTGGACCCGAACAGCCAGATGCGGGCGTCCGCGCCGATCAGGTCGGCGGCGGTCTGGCGTATGGTGTTCAGTTGGTCCTGAGTTAGACGCATGTGCCGCTCTAGGTTTGTTCCAGTTCTGCGCGCATGG
This sequence comes from uncultured Burkholderiales bacterium, assembly GCA_937949525.1. Taxonomy (GTDB): domain Bacteria; phylum Pseudomonadota; class Gammaproteobacteria; order Burkholderiales; family Thiobacillaceae; genus PFJX01. The sequence continues at coordinate 383 of CALEDT010000001.1, forward strand.
CCTTGATCTCGGCGCGTAGCGCCAGGTATTCCTGCTCCTTGCGGGCGAGGAAGTTGCGCGTGAGGCGGATCTTGGCGGCAATGCCTTCCGGGGTGAGCAGGTAGGCGTATTTGTGCTTTTCTTCCGAATTCAGGAAGTTGCCGGCCTTGAGGTAGCCCTTGGCGAGCAGTGCCTTGATCAGGTAATTGGTCTTGCCCAGGCTGACGCCCAGGCGTTCGGCCAGTTGGCGCTGGCTGATCTCCGGCTCTGCCTCGACGATCTTGAGGATGCGCAGGTGGGCTTGTTCGGCGGGGGTCATGCGGTTTGGGCAGGCTGCAGGCACGCTACCGCCATGCCCGAATGCTCCATTCATTCAGCACAAGGCGCGGTGGCCCGCGTTCTGTTGGGTTGCCCGACACGGAAATGTGCCGGGCGGCTGTTCATCATTTGAACGGATGGTACTGGGGGAAGGTGACAGTTTCAAGTTGGGGTTGTGGGGTTGGGATGGTGGGGCAGGGGGGTCATCGCATGCGTGGTGCGGCAATCCGGGGGCGGCGAGCGCTGCGGCAAGCGGGCTCGTCATTGCGAGCGCAGCGTGGCAATCCAAGCGGGATCGCGGGGCGCTGCGGTGGCGCTGGATTGCTGCGTCGGCTGCGCCTTCTTGCAATGACGGCGGGCGGGGCGATCTTGCGTTCAGTGCGGTGCGAGTTCGCCGGTAGCGGGTTCGCGTATGCCTTCGGCCCACCAGATGCGGCAGGCGCCTTCGTCCGAGACCATGCACGGACCGACCGGGTTGCGTGGCGTGCAGGCTTTGCCGTATAGGCGGCACTGGTTGGGGTAGAGGCGGCCCAGCACCACCTGGGCGCAGTCGCAGCCGGGCGGCATTTCGCCGGCTCGACGGCGGCCGGGCGCGGCGTGGTCGGGAAAGCGCAGGCGTGCGTCGTGTGCGGCGAACGCGGGTTTCAGTGCGTAGCCGGATTGCGGGATGATGCCGATGCCGCGCCAGTTGGCGTCGACCACGTCGAGGGTTTGCGCCAGCAGGCGGCGTGCGGTGGGGTTGCCGCCGGCGTGGGCGACTTCCTGGTAGCAGTTGTCCAGGAAGCGTTCGCCGCTGTGCAACTGGCGCAGCACGGAATAGAACGCGGCCAGCAGCGACTCGGGCGTGAAGCCGGCGACGGCGGCCGGCAGGCCGTGCCGGTCGACCACGAAGCGCCATTCTTCCGGGCCCATGACGGTGGAGACGTGGCCGGGCGCAACCAGGGCGTCGAATCCCGGCGTGCCGGAGTCGAGCAGCATGGCCACCGCCGGCCAGGTGAGGCGGCCGGACAGCAGGACGGACAGATTGGCCGGCGCACCTTCCGCCAGCATGGCGGCCACCGGCGCAGTGGTGGTTTCGAAGCCGGCGGCGAAGAACACCACTTCGCGTTCGGGATGCGCCAGCGCCAGCGCGCGGGCTTCGGATGGGCTGGCGATGGGACGCACGTCGGCGCCGGCGGCCTGGGCTTCCACCAGCGAACGCGGTTCGCCCTTGGGCACGTTGACCGGTACGCGCAGCATGTCGCCGAACGCCACCAGCAGCACACGCTCGCGCAGGGCGAGCTGGATGGCCTGGTAGACGTCTTCCTCCGGGCATACGCAGACCGGGCAGCCGGGGCCGGGGATCAATTCGACGTTGGCCGGCAGCACGCCGCGCAGGCCGGCATGGGAGATGGAGCGTTCGTGCCCGCCGCACACGTTCATCACCTTGACCGGGCGGTCGAGGCCCAGTGCATGGATGCGCTCCAGCCAGTGGCGCGCGGCCTGGTCGGCGGCGGTGGTTGGACCGGACATCGCGGGCGGCATCAGTTGGGCGTCTCTTCCAGCACCTGGTCGAGCAGTTCCCAGGTGGAGCGCGCTTCCGCCTCGGTCAGCTTTTGCAGCGCGTAGCCCACGTGCACCATGACGTAGTCGCCGACCACGGGCGGTTCATCCTGCATCATGAACAGCGAAACGTCACGGAACACGCCTTTGGCTTCGCAGCGCGCGGTATAGCCGTCGATCGCGGTGATGCGCATGGGTATGGCGAGGCACATGGCAGGCGTTTATGCGGGAAATGGCCCGAGTATAAGCCAGTGCGGTGTGCCCGGTCGGGTGTGCCCGACGTTAAGAGGAAATGAAAAAAATTAAGAAAAATCAGCGCCATAAACGCCTATTCCGATCAATTTACGCAGTTGTTATTGCTGCACGTGCGAACTAAGCTGAACCGCATGCGAACCCTGATATTGGGCATCGGCAACACCCTGCTCACCGACGAAGGCGTCGGCATTCATGTGCTCCATGCGCTCGCTCCGGCGCTGGAGGGGCGCCCGGACATCACCCTGCTGGACGGCGGCACGCTGTCATTCACGCTGGCCGGTCCAATCGAGGAGGCCGATGCGCTGATCGTGGTCGATGCCGCCAACATCCAGGGGCCGCCGGGGGCGTGGAAGCTGTTCGAGGGCGAGGCGATGGACGCCTTCCTGCTCGGCAACCGCAAGTCCAGCGTGCACGAGGTGGGGCTCACCGATCTGCGCGCCATCGCGCTGCTGGCCGGTCATTGGCCGGACAGGCGTGCGTTGCTGGGCATACAGCCGCACACCGTGGATTGGGGCGAACAGCCCACCGCCGCGGTCGCCGCAGCCATCGCGCCGGCCTGCGCCGCCATCGAAAACCTGCTCGCGAGCTGGAATCATGCCGCTTGATGCCATTCCCATCGTCGCCGTGCATGGCGACGCACCCTCCGCCCAGGCGGGCCTGGTGCCGGGAGCGCTGTCCGGCAATGCGCCGGCGCTGTTGCGCGAGATTGCCGAGCATCTGCGCCGGTTGCTGGCCGGGGCGGAGCCGGCGGCCATCGATCTGCGCGCCATGCCGCTGACGCCGGCCGATCTGGACTGGCTGCGCGAGCGTCTGGGCAGCGGCGAGGTGAACGCCACGCTGCTGGCGGATGGCGAATCGACCATCGTCGAAACCGCCTGTCCGGGCGTGTGGTGGGTGACCCACCGCAACGACCGTGATGTCGTGGTGGCGGAGTTCATCGAGGTCACCTTCCTGCCGGAGCTGCTGAAGGCGCATCCCGAGGATGTTCAATTCGGATTAGAACATCTTGAATTGCTGATTTCTGATCTAAGCTGAAACCATGTTCTCCAACGTGATGACCCGCTGCGTCACCGTGCCCGGTTTGCGGCGCCGGGGTGAAGCGCAGGCGCATGCAACATCTGTCATGTCGCGCAGCCAACATTGCGTGCCGTCGTATTCGTCTTATTCGTCGCATTTGCAGCCAGGAGGCGAAGCATCATGCAAGGACCTTTGATCGACACCCTCGTGCGGCAAGGCGTGAGCCGCCGCAGTTTCATGAAATACTGCGCCACGCTGGCCTCGCTGATGGCATTGCCGCCGGCTGCGGGACGCGCCATGGCGCAGGCCATGGCCGCTGCCCGCCGACCCTCGGTCATCTGGCTGCCGTTCCAGGAGTGTACGGGGTGCACCGAATCGATTACCCGCTCGCATTCGCCCAGCCTGGAAGGCATGATCTTCGACATGGTCTCGCTCGACTATCAGGAAACCCTGATGGCGGCTGCAGGCCACCAGGCGGAAGAGGCCCTGGAGAAGGCCATCGAGGACAACAAGGGCCAGTTCCTGCTGATCATCGACGGCTCGGTCGCCACTGGCCTGGACGGTGCCTATTCGTGCATTGCCGGGCGCACCAATCTGGATCTGCTCAAGCACGTGGCGCCGCATGCGGCGGCGATCGTCGCGGTGGGTTCGTGCGCGGCGTTCGGTGGCATACCCAAGGCCAAGCCCAATCCGACCGGGGCGGTGGCGGTGTCCGACATCATCAAGGACAAGCCCATCGTCAACGTGCCCGGCTGTCCGCCCATCCCGGTGGTGATGACCGGCGTGCTGGCGCACTTCCTGACCTTCGGCAGCCTGCCGGAGCTGGACAGGTTGGGCCGGCCCAAGGCGTTCTACGGTGAGACCATCCACGATCGCTGCTACCGCCGGCCGTTCTACGACCAGGGCAAATTCGCCAAGACCTTCGACGATGAGGGCGCGCGCAAGGGCTGGTGCCTGTTCGAGCTGGGCTGCAAGGGGCCGGTGACCTACAACGCCTGCGCCACGGTGAAATGGAACGCGGGCACGTCCTGGCCGGTGGAGGGCGGTCACGGCTGTCTGGGCTGCTCCGAGCCGGATTTCTGGGACGGCGGCGGCTTCTACAAGGCGCTGTCCATGCCCGCCGATCCGTTGAAGATGGCCGCCACGGCGGCGGTGGTGGGTGCCGCGGCTGGCGTCGCCGCCAGCTTTGCCAACCGCGCCAAGAAGGGCGGGGCGAAGGCAGCACATGAAACCGTTACCCTGGCCGATCTGGAGAAATGACCATGAACGAAATGCAATTCCTCACCTGGGTGCGCGGTCCCGGTCTGGACATCGCCGTCGGTATCTTCCTGCTCGGTGTGCTGTGGCGGCTGATCGAGATCTACTTGCTCGGGCGCAAGCAGGACGTCGCGCCCGGACGCCATCGTGAAGGCGCTTCCGGCCTGCATACGGTGTTCCGGCGTTCGGTGCCGCCGCCCGGCATGGTCAAGCGTTCGCCGGTCAGTTACATCGGCGGTTACATCTTCCACATCGGCCTGGCGCTGATCGTGTTCTTCTTCATGCCGCACATCCTGTTCTTCAAGAGCGTGCTGGGCATTTCCTGGCCCGGGCTGCCGTCGCAGTTCATCGACCTGGTGACGGTGGTGACCATGGCGGCGATGGTGGTGGTGCTGTTCGATCGCATCAACAAGCCGGTCAAGCGCTATCTCAGCACCTTCCAGGACTGGTTTACCTGGACGCTGACCTTCCTGCCGCTGCTCACCGGCTGGCTGACGGTGCAGCATCTGCTGCTGCCGTACACCACCATGCTGGCATTGCACATCCTGTCGGTGGAGCTGCTGCTGATCTTCCTGCCTTTCACCAAACTGTTCCATGCGTTCACGGTGTTCGGCTCGCGCTGGTACATCGGCAAGATCAACGGTCATAGGGGAGTCCCGGTATGAGTGCCTCACTGCAAAAGGGCATCAATGCCCTCAAGGAAGTCATCGATGCCCCCGTCGCCAGCTATTTCAGCAGTTGCGTGCATTGCGGCCTGTGCGCGGAGGCCTGCCTGTTCTACGTGGAGACCGGCGATCCCAAGTACACGCCGATCCACAAGCTGGAGCCCTTGCGCCGTGTCTACGAGCAGGAATACACGCTGCTCGGCCGCCTGGCGAAGATGGTCGGGCTGTCCAAGCCGGTGACCGACGACGAACTGGAGTCATGGAAGGAGCTGGTATACGACAGTTGCACCATGTGCGGCCGCTGTTCCATGGTCTGCCCGGTGGGTAACGACATCGTCTACATGGTGCGCAAGCTGCGCGAGGGTATGGCCGTGTCCGGCCATGCGCCGGATGGCATCAAGGGCGCGACCAAACGCACGGTCGAGATCGGCGGGCCCATGGGCCTGAAATGGCCGGCCGTGGCCAACGTCATCAAGAAGGCCGAGGCGGCCACCGGCGAGGCCATCAACGTCGACAAACCCGGCGCGGACTACTTGGTGCTGTTGTCGTCCATGGAGATCGTCAACTATCCGGAGTACCTGGAAGCGCTGGTGAAGATCTTCAGGAAGGCGGGGCTCACTTTCACGCTGGCTTCGGATGCGTTCGAGGCGACCAACGCCGGCATCCAGATCGGCGCCTCCGACATCGCCAAGGTGATCGTCTCGCGCATCGTCAATTCCGCCGAGAAACTGGGCGTGAAGTACGTGCTCTCGCCGGAATGCGGCCACGCCTACATGGCCATCCGTTGGGAGGGCCCGAACCTGATCGGGCGGCCCTACAAGTTCGAGGTGGTGCACGTGCTGGAACTGCTCGACGACCTGCGCAAGAAGGGCGTGCTCAAGGTCAAGGACAAGTTCAAGGATCCGCTGATCCTGCACGACCCGTGCCAGATCGTGCGCCGCGGCGGCGTGCTGGACGCGCCCGAGCCGCTGATCCAGAGCGTGGCGGAGAACTACATCCCGGTGGTCGACAAGCAGAAGTGGAACTGGTGTTGCGGCGGCGGCGGCGGTGCCTCGGCCATCCATACCGAGGAGGCGGAAGCGTTGCGTGCCAAGGCATTCGGCATCAAGAAGCGCCAGATCGAGCAGGCCGGCGTCGGCACCATGGTCACGTTCTGTGCCAACTGCCGCATCGTCATCGAGGAAGCCTTCGACCACTACGGCATGAACACCCAGTTGCTCGGCCTCACCGAACTGCTGGCGGAACACCTGGAGGACTGAACAAATGAGCACAGCCCAACGCGTCGTCGTCGATCCCATCACCCGCATCGAAGGCCATCTGCGCATCGAGGCGGAGACGGACGACAGCGGCAAGATCGTCAACGCCTATTCCGCCGGCACCATGGTGCGCGGCATCGAGATCATCCTCAGGGGACGCGATCCACGCGATGCCTGGGCCTTCGCCCAGCGTATCTGTGGCGTGTGCACGCTGGTGCACGGCATCGCCTCGGTGCGTGCGGTGGAGGACGCGCTGAAGTACGAGATTCCGGCCAACGCGCAACTCATCCGCAACCTGATGATCGCGGCACAGTACGTGCACGACCACGTCATGCACTTCTATCACCTGCACGCGCTCGACTGGGTGGATGTGGTGTCGGCGCTGAGCGCGGACCCCAAGGCCACGTCGGCGCTGGCGCAGAGCATCTCCAACTATCCCAAATCGTCACCGGGCTACTTCGCCGACGTGCAGAAGAAGGTCAAGACCTTCGTCGAACAGGGGCAGTTGGGTATCTTCGCCAATGCCTACTGGGGCCATCCGGCGTACAAGCTGCCGCCGGAAGCCAACCTGATGGCGGTGGCACACTATCTGGAGGCGCTCGCCTGGCAGCGCGACGTGGTCAAGCTGCACGCCATCTTCGGCGGCAAGAACCCGCACCCCAACTTCGTGGTCGGCGGCGTGCCCTCGGCCATCTCGGTGCAAACCGGCGGCGGACAGGGCAAGGGGCCGATGTTCCGCGGCGGCCAGGACGCCACCTCGCTGAACATGGTCGGCTTGCAGATCGTGCAGAACGTGATCAAGCAGATGCGCGACTTCGTCGATCAGGTGTACGTGCCGGACACACTGGCCATCGCCTCGTTCTACAAGGAATGGGGTGGCATGGGCGAGGGCCTGGGCAACTTCCTGACCTTCGGCGAGTTCCCGGCCAGGAGCATCTGGGACACCGAGTCGTTCATGATCCCGCGCGGCGCGATCCTGAATCGCGACCTGTCCACCGTCCACCCGGTCGACCTGTACGCCGACAACGAGGTGCAGGAATTCGTCAACCACTCCTGGTACAGGTACAGCGCCGGCGACGACGTCGGCCTGCACCCGCACAAGGGCGAGACCGAGTTCAACTACACCGGACCGAAGCCGCCCTATGACCTGCTCGACGTCGAACAGAAGTATTCCTGGCTGAAGTCGCCGCGCTGGAAGGGCAACTCCATGGAGGTGGGGCCGTTGGCACGCGTGCTGATGCTGTATGGCACGGGCCACAAGCAGACCCGGGAACTGGTGGACTTCACCCTCAAGCACCTAGACGTGCCGGTCGGCGCACTGTTCTCCACGCTGGGGCGCACCGCCGCGCGCACGCTGGAAACCAAGATCATCGCCGACGCCATGCAGGGCTGGTACGACGACCTGATCGCCAACATCCGCGCCGGCGACCTGCGCACCTTCAACGAGAAGCAGTGGGATCCGTCGACCTGGCCGAAGCGCGCGCTGGGCGTGGGCTTCATGGAGGCGCCGCGGGGCGCGTTGTCGCATTACATCGTCATCGAGAACGGCCGCATCGCCAATTATCAGGCGGTGGTGCCCAGCACCTGGAACGCCGGCCCGCGCGATCCCAAGGGGGTGCCCGGCGCCTATGAGGCGGCGTTGCAGCACAACCACGTGATGCACGACCCGCACAAGCCGATCGAGATCCTGCGCACCATCCACAGTTTCGATCCCTGCATCGCCTGTGCGGTGCACGTGACCGATCCGGATGGCGAGGAACTGGTGCAGGTGAAGGTCAAATAAGGAAGGGGAAGGGCGACGAAGCGTCGGGTTTTCGCCTCGTCCCCTGACGCCCACGCTGCCATGGACGATCCACTCAAACGATTACTGGAAGCCGAGGCTCGGGCGCGCGCCATCATCGATGCCGCGAGCCAGGAGCGGCAGCGCCAGATCGAGGAGGCGCTGGCCAATGCGCACGAGGCCGAGGCGCGTTTCGAAGCCGGGCGCGCGGGCTTGCGTGCGCCGTTTCTGAGCGAGGCGCACAGCCGTGCCGAGCAGGCCGTGGCCGAGTTGGCCCGCAAGTACGAAGAGCGTCAGCGCAGCCTGCGCGATCTGGCTGCGCGTCATGAGCGGGAGGCGGTGGACGCCGCGTTGCATCTGCTGCTCGATCCCGCGCTTTGATCGCCCACGCCGGCCGAGGACGCGATGTCGGCCTATCTCAACACCCGGGTCAGCCTGTTCAGCGGCCGGCTGTGGCATGCCGAGGATTATGACGCGCTGATGCAGGTGGCCGACGAGGACATCGGCGATGCCCTGAACCGGCGCGGCCTGCCACAACTGGCGCGGGGATTCGACAACCGTGATCCGCTGTCGCTGGAGCAGCGCATCATCGCCGAGGTGCTGGACGAGACGCGCGTGCTGTTGCGCCCGCTGCACGGCGCCGAGCGGGCATTCCTGATCTACTGGACCGAGCGTTTCGAGGTCACCAACCTGAAGACGCTGCTGCGCGGCAAGATGACCGGCGAACGGCCGGCGGCGCTGCTGGCGCGGCTGACGCCGATGGGCGCTTTCGGCCGTCTCGACGCGCAGACGCTGGCCCATGCCGAGGATGTCGTCGAACTGCTGCGGCGTCTGGAGGCGGGGCCGTATGCCGGCATCGTGCGTCAGGCACGGCGTGCGTTCGAGGACAGCCGCGATCCGTTCATGCTCGACGCCGCGCTCGACCGGCACTATTACGAAGGTCTGGTCCGGCGGGCGCAGCCGCTGGAGGACGCACTGGGCGCGCCCATGCGCAAGCTGATGGGGGCCTTGATCGACCGCATCAACCTGGTCTGGCTGCTGCGCTATCGCTTCAACTATAACCTGCCGCCGGCGCAGGTGTATTTCCTGCTGGTGGCCTCGCGCTATGCCCTGCCGTCGGCGATGCTGCGCGAGCTGGCGGCGCTGGGCAGCTTCGACGCGGTGCTGGGGGCGTTGCCGGCGCCGATGCGTGCGCGTCTGGCCGATACCACCGACATCGCCGCGCTGTTCGCACGCATGGACGGTTCGGCCGCCGAGCTGGCCGGGCGCATCCTGCGTTCCGGGGCGCCGCCGCTGGCGCGCGCCTTCGCCTATCTGCTGTTGCGCGAGCGCGATCTGCGTGCCGTGCGCGCCATCCTGCGCGGACGTCATCTGGGTCTGCCGGCGGACGACATCCGCCTGGCGATCGCCCATGATCCCGGAGGCAACGCCTGATGTTCCGCGCCGAACCGCTCTACCGCGTGCAGATCATGGTGCTGGCCAGCGAGGCTCAGGACATGGCGCTGGAGCTGGCACGCTTCGGCGTGTTCAGCCCGGCGCGCTTCGAGGATCAGACGCTGCCCGAGAACCCTGCCGACGCCTACCGCGAAGCCTGGCTGGAGGCGGAGTCGCGGCTGGCCAAGCTGGCGGAGCGGTGCGGCCTCACCGAGCCGCCGGAAGTGCCGGCGGATGCGGTGCCGCCGTCGCTCACCGATCTGATCGGCCTGAACAACTGGCTCGGCAACGTGTGGAGCACCTGTCTGTCCGCGACCGAGAGCGAAACCCGCATCCAGGAAGAGCTGCGCCATCTCGATGCGCTGGAGGAGACGCTGGACAAGCTGGCCCGGCTGGATGTCGACCTGGCGCACCTGCTGCGCGCCGACGGTCTGCTGGCGGTGCACATCGGCAGCCTGCCCAGCGCGGCGGTGAAGCGCGTGACCGAGGCGCTGGCCATGACCGGCTCGCTGGTGTCGTTGTTCGACCACGTCGGCGACCAGACCTACGCGGTGATCGCCGGGCCGCGCGAACGGGACGCCGAGGTGCGCGGCGTGCTGGCCCAGGCCGGCTGGCGGGAACTGCCGGTGCCGGTGGAACTGCGTACCCATCCCGACGCCGCGCGCGCGTGGCTGGCGCAGATGCGGCGTGAGGTGGAGGCGCGCTCCGGCGCGGAGTGCGCGGCGATCGACGCCCTGCGCGCCCAGTTCCGGCCGCGTCTGGAGGGCGCGCGCCTGAGCCTGATCCTGGCGCGCCCGCTGGCTGAGGCGGCGCTGGTGGGCGTGCGCGGCCGCGGCGGGCTGGCCTGCCTGACCGGCTGGATACCGCGACGCCAGTTGGAGGCGCTGCGCAGCGCGCTGGACGCGCGCTTCCACGGCCGCTACTGGCTGCAAACCGCGGAGCCGGCCCGGCATGAGGCGAGCAAGGTGCCGTCCCTGGTACGGCATCCCGCCTGGTTGCGGCCGTTCGCGCCGCTGGTCAAGGCTTACGGCGTGCCGCGCTACGGCGAGTTCGATCCGACCCTGCCGTTCGCCTTCACCTATCTGTTGTTGTTCGGCGCCATGTTCGGCGACATCGGCCACGGTGGCGTGATCCTGTTGCTGGCAGTGGCGCTGCGGCGTTTCCTCGGCCGCTTCGTCTGGGTGGGCGTCAGCGCCGGTGCGGTGTCCATGCTGTTCGGCCTGCTGTACGGCAGCGTGTTCGGCTATGAGGATCTGTTCGAGCCGGTCTGGCTGTCGCCGCTGCATCATCCGACGCATGTATTGACGCTGGCAGTGACGTTCGGCGTCGGCTTCATCAGCCTGACGCTGTTGATCAATGCGCGCAACCGCCTGGTGGCGGGTCAGGGGGCGCATGCCCTGTTCGATTCCGGCGGCCTGGCCGGGCTGGTGTTCTATCTCGGCGCGGTGGCCGGTCTGGCCAGTCTGGCCGGCGCGCTGGACCTGGCCACGCCGGCATGGAGCGTGGCGGCGATCGGGCTGGTCACGGTGGTGGTCTACAAGTGGGCGGAGTCCCATGCCGGGCTGGGCGAACGCATACTGGTGACGCTGATCGAGGCGCTGGAGACCGGCATCAACCTGTTCGCCAACACGCTGTCGTTCATGCGCGTGGCGGCGTTCAGCCTCAACCACGTGGCACTGGCGCTGGCCGTGTTCACGCTGGCGCAGGGTCTGTCATTCGCCGGGCACTGGATCACCATCGTGCTCGGCAACGTCGTCATCATCGTGCTGGAGGGCGCCATCGTCGCCATCCAGGCGCTGCGTCTGATGTACTACGAGGGTTTCTCGCGCTTCTACAGCGGTGACGGCCGTGAATTCGTGCCGTTGCGGCTGGTCGGGGCCAAATGATCTGCGCGATCGCGGTTTGGGTGTGTCTTACAGGAGAAGAACATGAGTGGGCTCATTGCATTGTTGGGTTTGTCGGTCGTCGCCACCATTGCCGCCGGCGTGTGGCTGGAACTGCGGCCGCGCCGTCTGCCCTCGCCGGCGTGGCTCAAGGGCGGGCTGCTGGCCAATCTGCTGCTGTTCGGCCTGGCGTTGGCCGGCACCCTGTTGCTGGGTGTGCAGGAAGTGCTGGCGGCGGCACCGGAGGCGGGCGGTGCCGTGGAGATATCCATCGGCACCGGTCTGGCGCTGATCGGCGTCGGCCTGCCCACTGCGCTGGCCGCCATCGGCGCGGGCATCGCGCTGGGGCCGGTGGGTTCGGCGGCGCTGGCGGTGATCGCGGAAAAGCCGGAGATGTTCGGCCGCACGCTGATCTACATGGGCCTGGCCGAAGGCATCGCGATCTACGGTCTGGTCATGTCCATCCTGCTGTTGGGCAAGGTGTGATGGCTGGATGTCGGGTTCGGGAGATGCGGTCATGACACGCGAGACCAGTGCGCCGAGCGCCGGCGCGCGCCTGGTGGTGCTGGGCAGTGCCGGACTGACCGAGGGTTTCAGCCTGATCGGCGCCGAGGTGCATACCGATGCCGATGCCGCCAAGGTCGAGGACGTGCTGGCGCGCCTGGTCAAGGACAACGCCGAGGCGCTGGTGCTGCTGGAATCGCATCTGGCCCATGCCGGCGGCGCCACGCTCGACCGGCTGCGTAACGAGGGCGGCCGTATCGTCGTCACCGAATTGCCTCCGTTGGCCGCACCACGTGACTACAGCCCGGCGGTGGACGACGTGGTGCGCGCGGTGCTGGGGCCGGAGGCCATGAAGTGAGCGGGTGGCCGGCGCGCCGGTGCCCGGTGGTGACGCACGCTTGACGCGCGCTTTGGAGAAGCACATGGAAGCGGAAGCACAAGTCAGCCAACTGGAGCAGGCGCTGTTGCGTCAGGCCGAAACCCTGGCGCGCGAACATCTGCACAATGCGGAATCGGCGCGCTTGCGCATCGCCAACGAGACGGCGGAACGTCTGAAACTGCTGGAGGAGCGCGAGATCCTCAGCGCCAAGGCGGAAGCGGAACGGCTGGTGCGGCGCCATACGCAGGCGGCGGAGACCCGTCTGGCCGGTGAGCTGGACCGCATGCGCTGGGCGCTGACCGAGGCCACGCTGGCCCAGGTGCGCGTGGCGTTCCAGGCCTTGGTCAGGGATGACGCGCGCTATCTGGCGGTGCTGGAGGACTGGCTGGCCGCTGCCGCCCGCGCCTTGCCCGAGGGCGACCTGGTGGTGGAGGCGCGCGCCGAGGATCAGCCGCTGCTACGGCCGGTCTGGGACGAGTTGTGCCGGCGCGCGGCACCCGGACGCAGCGTGGCATTGCAGGTGCTGGAACAGGCCAGCGAGGGCGGCCTGCGCGTGTGCACCGCCGACGGTCGGGCACGCCTGGATCAGACCTTCGAGGCGCGCAGCGCGCGCCTGGCCGAAGAACTGGCGCGCGTGGCCATGGAACGGCTGTTCGCCAGCGCGCCCGATCTGGGAACGCTGGTGTATGGGTGAGGGATAGGGCAACGGCAACCCGGATTCGTGGTCCGGGAACGCAGGGAACGCAAATGGGCAAAATACTCGAGATCAATGGCCCGCTGGTGAAGTTGGAGCTGCGGGAGAGCGTGCTGGGCGAACAGGTGCGGGTGGGCGCGATCGGCTTGGTGGGCGAGGTGATCGGGCGCGAGGGCGACTCCGCGCTGGCGCAGTTGTACGAGGACACCGCCGGCCTGCGGCCGGGCGAGGCCGCGCAGGGCCTGGGCTGGCCGCTGTCCGTGGAACTCGGCCCGGGGCTGCTGGGCGCCATTTTCGATGGCGTGCAGCGCCCGCTGCATGCGGTGTGGGCGCGCAGCGGCGATCGCATCGCGCGCGGTGTCGCCGTGCCTGCGTTGCCGCGCGACCGGGCCTGGCATTTCGTGCCATCGCCGGCGTGGCGTGAGACGTGCGCGTTGCAGGGGGGCGATGTGCTCGGCACGGTGCAGGAGACCGCATCGATCCAGCACCGCATCCTGACCCCGCCGCTGCTGCGCGGCGAGCTGATCGAACTGGCGCCGGAGGGCGACTACACCGTCGAAGACGTGATCGGCCGCGCCCGCCTGGCCGATGGCCGCATCGACAAGCTGCATCTGTTCCATCGCTGGCCGGTGCGCACCCCGCGGCCGTTCCGCCGGCGCGACCACGCGGTGCAGCCGCTGCTCACCGGGCAGCGCATCCTGGATACCTTCTATCCGCTGCTCAAGGGTGGCAAGGCCGCCATTCCCGGGCCGTTCGGCGCCGGCAAGACCATGCTGCAACAGCAGATCGCGCGCTGGTGCAACGCCGAGATCGTGATCTACGTCGGCTGCGGCGAACGCGGCAACGAGCTCACCGACGTGCTGGAGTTCATGCCGGAACTGATGGACCCGCACACCGGCCGGCCGCTGATGGAACGCACGCTGCTGGTGGCCAACACCTCCAACATGCCGGTGGTGGCGCGCGAGGCTTCGGTGTACGTCGGCATCACGCTGGCCGAGTATTTCCGCGACCAGGGCTACGACGTGGTCATGGTGGCGGACTCCACCAGCCGCTGGGCCGAGGCGCTGCGCGAGGTGGCCGGCCGGTTGGGGCAGATGCCGGTGGAAGAGGGCTACCCGGCCTATCTGGGCTCGCGCCTGGCGGCGTTCTACGAGCGCGCCGGCCGCGTCGAGACGCTGGCCGGCGGTCACGGTTCGGTGACGCTGATCGGCGCCGTGTCGCCACCCGGCGGCGACTTCTCCGAGCCGGTCACCAGCCACACCAAGGAGATCATCCAGACCTTCTGGGCGCTGTCCAAGGAACTCGCCGATGCCCGCCACTACCCGTCGGTGGACTGGCTGGAGAGCTTCTCCGGCTATGTGCCGTCGGCCGCCCGCTGGTGGGCGGAGCACATCGATCCGGGCTGGGAAGCGGCACGCGCCGAGGCGCTGGATCTGCTGGCGGCGTCGGAGGAATTGCAGCGCATCGTCAACCTGGTGGGGGTGGAGGCGCTGTCCTCCGAACAGCGCTGGACGCTGGAAGCCGCCGGCCTGATCAAGGAGGGGCTGCTGCAACAGTCCGCCATCGACGAGGTCGACAGCTTCGCCTCGCCGCAGAAACAGTATGCGCTGCTCGCGGCGCTGCTCGACATCCATCGCCATGGCCTCAAGCTGGTCAAGCTGGGTGCACCGGCGCGCCGTCTGATCCAGTTGCCGCTGCTGGCGCAGGCGCGTCGCTGGAAGAGCCAGTTCGCGTCCGACCAGATGGACGAGCTCAGGGCGCGCATCGCCGGCATACCCGCGGTGTTCGAGGCGCTGGCCGAGGAATACGAAACCGGCGGCGGCGGACGTGCCGGCGCGGAAGGGGTGCCGTCATGAAGAACATCGAATTCCGTACCGCCGCCTCCGCCCAGGGCGGTCTGGTGGTGATGGCCGGGGTGCCCGGCGTTTCGGCCGGTTCGCGCGTGTCGCTGCGCGACCACATGGGGCGTCTGCGCAACGGTCTGGTGATCCGTTCGGCGGACGATGCCGTGCTGGTGGAAGTGTTCGAAGGCACGGACGAACTGGACTTGGAGCGCACCTGGGTGCGCTTTCTCGACGAGCCGTTCCGGCTGCCGGTGTCGCGCGACATCATGGGCCGCGTGTTCAACGGCGCCGGCCAGCCGCGCGACGGCCGACCGCCGATCATTTCCGCCGACCGCCGCGACGTCAACGGCGAGCCGCTCAATCCGGCGGCGCGCGCCTATCCGCGGGAATTCATCCAGACCGGCATTTCCGCCATCGACGGCATGAATGCGCTGACGCGCGGCCAGAAGCTGCCGGTGTTCTCCGGCGGCGGCCTGCCGCACAACCGCGTCGCCGCGCAGATCGTGCGTCAGGCCAAGCTGTTGGGCGAGGATGCCGCCGAGTTCGTCGTGGTGTTCGCGGCATTCGGCGCCTCGCATGCCGACGCCCGCTTCTTCCAGGAGAGCTTCGAAGACAGCGGCGTGCTCAACAAGGTGGTGATGTTCCTGAACCTGGCCGACGAGCCGGTGATCGAGCGCCTGCTGACGCCACGCGCCGCGCTCACCGCCGCCGAGTATCTGGCCTTCGACCTGGATTACCACGTGCTGGTGGTGATGACCGACATGACCGCCTACGCCGAGGCGCTGCGCGAAGTGGCGGTGCTGCGCGGCGACGTGCCGGCGCGCAAGGGCTATCCCGGCTATCTGTATTCCGATCTGGCGGAGATCTATGAGCGTGCCGGCCGCATCAAGCACCGGCGCGGCTCCATCACCATGATCCCGGTGCTGTCCATGCCCTCGGACGACATCACCCACCCGATTCCCGATCTGACCGGCTACATCACCGAGGGGCAGATCGTGCTGTCGCGCGAACTGGCCAACCAGGGCGTGTACCCGCCGGTGGCGGTGCTGCCGTCGCTGTCGCGCCTGATGAAGGATGGCGTGGGCAAGAACTTCACGCGCGAGGACCACCCCCACGTCGCCAGCCAGTTGTTCGCCAGCTATGCCAAAGCGCTGGAGGTACGTGGACTGGCGGCCATCATCGGCGCCGAGGAATTGTCCGAGGGCGACCGCCGCTACCTGCGCTTCGCCGAGCAGTTCGAGCGCCGCTTCATCGGCCAGGGCGAGGACGAGGACCGCAGCGTGTTCGAGACGCTCAACCTGGCCTGGGATCTGCTGTCCATGCTGCCGCCGGAAGCGCTGATCCGCGTCAGCGAGGATGAACTGGCCAAGTACCACAAGTGGCAGGGGGCCGAATGAAGAGCCGCCTGTCCGTCCCCCCTACCAAGAGCGCACTGTTGCAGGTCGGGCGCCAGGTGCGCTTCCTGGAACAGGGGCGCGAGATGCTGGAGAAGAAGCGCGATCTGCTCAC
This sequence comes from uncultured Burkholderiales bacterium, assembly GCA_937949525.1. Classification (GTDB taxonomy): domain Bacteria; phylum Pseudomonadota; class Gammaproteobacteria; order Burkholderiales; family Thiobacillaceae; genus PFJX01. The sequence continues at coordinate 16,699 of CALEDT010000001.1, forward strand.
GCGCCTGGTGTACGAGCGTCTGGCTCAGTATCGCGCCTTGCGCGCGCAGACCGTGCGCGAACTGGCTGAGGCCTATCACTGGCTGGGCATCGTGCAGATGCGCATGGGCGGGCAGATGCTGCGCCAGGCGTCGGTGGGTCTGAGGCCGGCGGTGGCGCTCAAGGTGGTGGCCCGCTCCAGCGTCGGCGTGGAGTATCCCAGTGTATCGGCGGAACCCCTGCCGTTGCAGCCGGTGGGCCTGATGTGGACCGATGTCAGCTTCGACGAGGCGCGCATGCGTCTGCGCCAGCTCACGGTCACGCTGGCGCGCCTGGGCGAGGCGGAGAACGCGCTGTGGCGGCTGCTGGCCGCCAGCCGGAAGACGCAGAAACGGGTCAATGCGCTGAAATACAACATCATTCCGCGCTATCAGGCGACCGTGCGTCACATCCGCGCCGCGCTGGAGGAGGACGAGCGCAACACGCTGTTCCAGATCAAGGTGTTGCGCGCCAGGGCGCAAGGCTGAGTCGATGCCGATGCGCCAAAGCACGACGGCCTGCATCGCTGCAGGCCGTCGTCAGGCTTTGGAGGCGCGTGCCGGAGTCGAACCGACCTTCACGGATTTGCAATCCGGTGCATAACCGCTTTGCTAACGCGCCGTGGCAAATCGTACTTTCGAAAGACAAAGGGGAAAGCTTGACGGCTTTCCCCGGAAGCTGGAGCGGGAAACGAGGCTCGAACTCGCGACCTCAACCTTGGCAAGGTTGCGCTCTACCAACTGAGCTATTCCCGCGTCGAAGTGGATGCGCATTATAAGTGCTGTCACCGGGCTGTCAACTCGCGGGCTGATTTTTCAACGCGCGCCAAGCCATGAACAGGTAGTGCAGCATGGACCACAAGGTCAGCAAGGCGGCCAGATACAGCAGCAGGCGACCGACCTGGCCGGTGTGGGACCAGCCTAGGATGGGTTCGTGATACAGCAGCATCAGGATGGCGATCATCTGCGCCGTGGTCTTCAACTTGCCGATGAACGACACCGCGACGTTGCCGGCGCGGCCGACCTTGGCCATCCACTCGCGCAGCGCGCTGATGGCGATTTCGCGGCCGATGATGATCAGCGCCACGTCGACGCCGGCGCGGTCGAGGTCGACCAGCACGATCAGCGCGGCGGCCACCATCAGCTTGTCCGCCACCGGATCGAGGAAGGCGCCGAACGCCGACATCTGGTTGAGCCGGCGCGCGAGCCAGCCGTCCAGCCAGTCGGTCACCGCCGCCAGCGCGAAGATCAGCGTCGCCGTCAGGTTGATGGTCTCTTTGGGCAGCCAGCCGTCGGGCAGGTAGAACACCGCCACGAACAGCGGAATCAGCAGGATGCGCAGCCAGGTCAGGCTGTTGGGCAGGTTGAGCGGCATCAGTGCAGTTCCCGGTAGATGCGCTCGGCCAGCGCGCGGCTGATGCCGTCCACGCGTGCCAGTTCCTCGATGCCGGCGTCGATCACGCCGCGCAAGCCGCCGAAGGTCTGCAACAGTCTCTGCCGCCGTTTGGCACCGACGCCGGGAATGTCTTGCAGGCTGGATTGCGTGCGCGCCTTGGCCCGGCGTGCGCGGTGTCCGGTGATGGCGAAGCGGTGTGCCTCGTCGCGCACCTGCTGGATCAGGTGCAGGGCCGGGTGATCCGGCGGCAGTCGCAGTGGCTCGACCTCGCCGGGCAGGAACAGTTGTTCCAGGCCGGGTTTGCGCTCCACCCCCTTGGCCACGCCCAGCATGGGCAGGTGGGCGAGGCCGAGTTCACCCAGCACGTCCATGGCGACATGCAACTGGCCCTTGCCGCCATCGATCAACACCAGGTGGGGTAGCACGCCTTCTCCTGTCTGTGCCAGCTTGGCGTAGCGTCGCGTCAGCGCTTCGCGCAGGGCCGCGTAGTCGTCGCCGGGGGTGGGGTTGGCGACATTGTAGCGGCGATACTGCGCCGGCTGCATGGCGCCCTGGTCGAACACCACGCAGGACACCGTGGTGGCCTCGCCCATGGTGTGGCTGACGTCGAAGCACTCGATGCGGGCGATGCCCTCTTCGCCCAGCGCCTCGTTCAGCGCGGCCAGACGCGCGGCCTGGTGCTCGCGCTGGCCCTCGCGCGTGGCCAACGCGAGCTGCGCGTTCTTCAGCGCCATTTCCAGCCATACCCGACGTTCCTCGCGCGGCTGCGTGATCACGCGTACCGGGCGTGCGGCCTGTTCGCTCAACCAGTCGCCAAGCCCCTCGACCTCGGCGTTGAGAATCAGGGTCGGCGGCACCGGCCGGCCGACATAGTGCTGGCCGGCGAAGGCCTCCAGCAGCGACGCCAGGTCGGCATCCTCGGCATGGCTGGGAAAGAACGCCCGCCCGCCGAGCGCGCGGCCGCCGCGCACCATGGCCAGGTAGACGCAGGCGACGCCGCCGTGCAGTACGCCGGCGATGACGTCGCAATCCTGGGTCGAGCGGCTTTCCACGAACTGGCGCGCGCGCACCTGCGACAGCGCCTGGATCTGATCGCGATACAACGCGGCCAGTTCGTAGTGCTGCGCGGCCGCGGCGGCACGCATGCGCGCGTTCAGCGCATCCAGCAGTTCGTTGTCCTTGCCGGCCAGGAACAGCGCGGCGTTGTCGGCGTCGCGCGCGTAGGCCTCGGCGCTGACCTTGCCGACGCAGGGTGCGCTGCAACGGCGGATCTGATGCAGCAGACAGGGGCGCGAGCGGTTGTTGAACACCGTGTCCTCACAGGTACGCAGGCGGAACACCTTCTGCAGGATGTGGATGCTCTCGCGCACGGAATGCGAGTTGGGGAACGGCCCGAACACGCGATGGGTGCGGTCCGGCGTGCCGCGGAAGAAGCCCAGTCGCGGCCAGGCATGACCGGACAGCAGCAGATAGGGGTAGGACTTGTCGTCGCGGAACAGGATGTTGTACTTGGGCGCCAGTTCCTTGATCAGGTTGTTCTCCAGCAACAACGCCTCGCCCTCGGTGCGCGTCACCGTGGTGTGGATGTCGCGGATGCGCGCCACCATCAGGCGAATGCGCGGGCTGAGGTCGCCTTTCTGGAAATAGCTGGAGACACGCTTCTTCAGGTCGCGCGCCTTGCCCACGTACAGCACGGTGCCGTCGGCGTCGAGCATGCGATAGACGCCGGGCAGGCCGGGCAGGCCGGCGAGCAGTGGTTTGGGGTCGAACTCGGAGGCAGTCATGCGCGGGCCGCCGCGGTCAGTCCTCCTCGTCCAGCAACTGGCCGGCAATCGCCCAGTTCTCGTCCGGCAGTTCCTCGAAGGCGATGTAGGTGTAGCGCCGGGGCTTGAGCGCGTGGCGCTCCAGCGTGTCGGTGATCTCCTCGGCGATGTGCTTCTTCTGCTCGCGGGTCAGATTGCCGGCGAGCTTGATGGTGACGACGGGCATGTGCATTCCTCCTGACGGATACGGGTGAATACGGCGCGGAACATGTCCGGCGTGAGGCGCCGGGTCTGGGTGTTGTAGCGGCTGCAATGATAGCTGTCGTACAACCGCCGGCCGCCGACCGGGTGGCATGCGCCATGGGCAAAGGGGTGCGCCGCGGCGCGGGCATCCAGGGCCATCAGGACCGCGCGGTGGGCGATCTGGCCCAACGCCAGCAATGCGGCATCGGCCGGCAACCCCGCCAGTTCGGCGCGCAGCCAGGCGTTGCAGCGTCTGATCTCGCCGTTGTCCGGCTTGTTGGCCGGCGGCACGCATTTGACCGCATTGCTGATACGGCAGCCGATAAGGCGCAGGCCGTCGTCTGCGGCGCTGGAGGCCGGCGCGCTGGCATAGCCGAACTCATACAGCGTGCGATACAGCAGTTCGCCGGCATAGTCGCCGGTGAACGGCCGGCCGGTGCGGTTGGCGCCGTGCAGTCCCGGCGCCAGGCCGACGATGAGCAGGCGTGGCGCCGGATCGCCGAAGGCCGGCACGGGCCGGCAGAAATACGCGGGATGACGCGCGCGCGTGGCCTCCAGGAACGCCGCCAGACGCGGGCAGGCGCGGCAGGCGGTCAGCTCCGCCGCCGCCGGGTCGGGGCCGCTCAATGCAACTGGGCCGGCGTGCCCTGCAGGTCCTCCGGCATCTCGGTATGCACGTTCTCGCCGTCCGCGTTGGGGAACAGCGGCGCGCCGCAGTCATCGCAGTATTCCAGCGGCATGCGCGTGTCCAGGATGCGCACTTCGCCGACGCCGGCGTCCTTCAACAGGGCTTCGATCTCGCCGCCGATGTCGCTGTGCTCGTCGTCGTCGCCCAGCAGCGGCCAGGTGACGCCGTGCACCACCTGGTCATTGCCGGCCATGCCGAAACCCACGCGCCATTCCTCCAGCCAGCGGTCGTAATAGGGTGCGGCCACCGCGCGGATCTGCCGCGCCTGCGCGCCGAACAGGGTTTGCAGATAGGCCACTGCGGCACGCAGCGCGAACGGCCGCGTCTCCCGGTCGGCCTGACGCCAGGCGGCGAAATAGGCGTCCGGCAGCAGCACCTCGATGCTGCAACCGGGCAATAGCGCACGCAGACTGGGCGCGCCCTGCGCGCGCCATGCGTCCAACGCCGCCTCGCGCGTGCCGTCCGGCTCGTTCCAGCGGAACAACGGTCGGCCGCGCGGCGTGCGCACGCAGGCCATGACATAGCGCACGTCGGAGACGAAGGGTTGGCTTTCCGGCAGTTCCCGGCCATCGATCGGCAGATCCCGGCCGCTGGCCGCCGCTGCCGCCAGCGCATCGGTGAACGCGCGGGTTTCCACATAACCCTGCGGCAGTTGATCCGGGCTGTACAGATGATCGGCAAAACAGACTTCGGCGTCCGCGCTCAACACGTGCGCGCGCAACTGCGCGCGCAAGGCGTCGCGCGTCGGCGCCGGCAGTTCGCGCGCCGGTATGGTGTAGCGCGACCACGCCAGGATGGGCAGCGCGATCAGCAGCGCGGCATGGTCGGCGTCGTGGACGATCTCGCAACCGGCCTCGATCAGGTCGGCCAGCTCGTCGTAGCCGCGGCTGCCGCTCTCGTGCAGCTTGTCCAGCGCCTGGTTCAGGGCTTCGTCGTCGCCGGCGCGCAACAGTTTGTCGATCAGCAGGGTCATTTCCTGTTCCCACCAGGCATCCTCGATGCGGCTGCCGGAATCGGCCAGACCCTGGGCCAGGCGGGCGAGACGTTCGGCGTCACGGGAAGGGCGATGGCGCCCATGCAATCGGCGGCGTTTCATGATGGTGTCCTTGGTTCTTGCCAGGCAGCGAATGATCGAATCTGGAGTGGCGGATGGTCCCATGATTCCCGGCGGATGGCCACGCCCGCGACCCGCCGGAAGCGCGCCGGGCTTGCAGTCGTTGCGCAGTGCGCCCGCTCGGCTATAACGCGGGAATGCTCCCCGCATATCGACCCACACCAAGGAGGAAGCCATGAGCGAGCCCATCGTCATCCTGCATGGCTGGAGCGACAAATCCGCCTCGTTCGTCAAGCTGGCCGCGTTCCTCAAGCGTCATCTGGGCACGGCGCCGACCGCGATCGATCTGGCCGACTGGGTGTCCATGGAGGACGACATCCGCTATGCGGACCTGGCGGAAGGCATGCAACGGGCCTGGCGTGCGCACGGGTTGCCCACCGGCCCGAGGACGGTGAACGTCGTCGTACACAGTACCGGCGCGTTGGTCACGCGCGAGTGGATGACGCGCCATTTCACGCCGGCGACGGTGCCGATCAGGCGCTTGCTGATGTTGGCACCGGCCAACTTCGGCTCGCCGCTGGCGCACAAGGGGCGCAGTTTCCTCGGCCGCGCGGTCAAGGGCTGGGGCAACGAGGGCTTCGAAACCGGGCGCGAACTGCTCAAGGGCCTGGAATTGGCCTCGCCCTATACCTGGGGCCTGGCCGAGCGGGATCTGTTCGTCGCCACGCCGTGGTACGGCGCCGGCGGCATACTGGCCACGGTATTGGTCGGCAACGAGGGCTATGGCGGCCTGCGCGCCATCGCCAACGAGACCGGTTCGGACGGTACCGTGCGCATCAGCACCGCCAACCTCAACGCGCTGAAAATCGAGGTGCGCCTGGACGAGGCGCAGACCCCGGTGCAGCCCACGCTGCAAGTGTCCAATGGCGCCATCGGTTTCGGCATCGTGGCGGGCGCCAACCACGGCAGCATCACGCTGGGCGAAGTGCGCCGGCCGGACCCGGCCAATCCGCTGGAACGCCTGATCCTGCGTGCACTCACGGTGTCCGATGCCGATTACGCAGTGACCGGCACGTCTTTTTCGTGGCAGCAGGAGATCGAGCGGGTGACCGGCGCGACGGCGACGACGTCGGCGCGCATGCAGACCGCGGTGCTGCGCGTGCGCGACAACCTGGGCAACGCGGTTCGCGACTACTTCGTCGAGTTCTACCGCACGGCCGATACGGACCATGCCTTCGAGCAGGCGCTGTATACCCGCGTGCTGAAGTCCGTGCATCCCTATGATGACGACCCTTCCTACCGCGCGCTCTACCTGGACGTCGCTGAGCTGGCCGCGCTGCGCGCCGCGCGCGACACCGCGATCCAGCAGTTGTTCATCAGCGTGATGGCGCAGCCGGTCTATCTGGAGCGCACCCGCAAGAGCCAGCCGGTGGGTTATGCGCCGGTGAGCGAGAGCCGCAGCGGCGGCATCAAGCTGACACGCAGGCAGATGGACGTCGTCTTCCAGCCGCACCGGACCGCGCTGATCGACATCGAGTTGACGCGCCAGCTCAGCGACGAGGTGTTCAAGCTGAAATCGGCCTGATCGGCGCACGCCGTCGGGTGCGTCTCGTCATTGCCGCGTCGCTGCATGCCGTGCAATGACGCCGGGGCGTCCGAACGCTTACTTGAGCTCCGGTTGCAGCGTGACGTGGCGGATGCCATGGATCCGGTCCAGGCGTTCCCGGCTGGCGTGCAGGATGTGGTCCCAGTCGTCGAAGCTGTCCAGCTCCAAGTGGCCGGACAGCGCGATCTGACCCGACGACAGGGTCCAGATGTGCAGGTCGTGCACGCGCCGCACGCCGGCGATGTCGCCCAGGTCCGCCGCTACCCGCTCCAGGCTGATGTGCGCCGGCACGCCTTCCATCAGCACGTGCAGGCTCTCGCGCAGCAGGCGCAGCGCGGAGATCAGGATCAGGCCGGCGACCAGCAGCGACAGGATGGGGTCGATGGGATAGAAGCCGGTGGTCCAGATCACCACGCCGGCCGCCAGTGCGGCGATGGAGCCGAGCAGGTCGCCGATCACGTGCAGCAGCGCAGCGCGTGTGTTCAGGCTGTCGCCGCCATGGCGCAGCAGCCACAGCACGATCAGGTTCACGCCCAGGCCGATGGCCGCCACCACCATCACCATGCCGCCCATGACCGGGCGCGGTTCGCGTAGCCGCTCGATCGCCTCATAGGCGATGTAGCCGATCAGCGCCAGCATCAACAGGCTGTTGAACAGCGCGGCCAACACCTCCAGGCGTACCAGACCGTAGGTGTGGCGCGTCGACGGCGGCTTGCGCGCCAGCCAGGCGGCCAGCGCCGCCAGTCCCAGCGCGGTGGAGTCGGTGAGCATGTGGCCGGCATCGGCCAGCAGCGCCAGCGAGCCCGACCACACGCCGGCGACCGCTTCCACCAGCGCGAAGCCGAGCGTGAAGAACAGCGCCTTGAACAGCGCCGCACCGCCGTGTTCGTGGCCGACGTGGTGGCGCACGTGGTCGATGCCGCGATCGACCGAGACCCGACCGCCGTCGACGCGTTGCGTCATACGCGCTCCGCTCCGCCGGCGTCGCCGGACGGCAGGGGTGCGGTGGGGTCGTCCAGCGCCAGTTGCGTGTCGGTCTGGCCCAGTCCGGCGATGTGGCGCAGCGCCGCGGCGTAGCGCGCGCTTTCCAGCAGCGCCATGCGTGAAGGCGGGTGCGGCCGCCCGTGCATGCGCGCGAAACGGATCAGCGACATCGGCGTCGGCGGCCAGGCCAGGTGACGCAGTACCTGGTCGGCCAGATCCGGGCGGTTGCACACCAGCACCATGTCGCAGCCGGCCGCCAGCGCCACGCGCGCCCGGGCGGTCACGTCGCCGGCCACGCTGGCGCCCTCCATGGTCAGATCGTCGCTGAAGATCACACCCTCGAAGCCCAGTTCGCCGCGCAGGATCTCGCTCAGCCAGCGGTGCGAGAAGCCGGCCGGCTGAGAGTCCACGCGCGGATAGACGACATGCGCCGGCATCACGCCGGCGAGACCCAGATCGATGAGCTGGCGGAAGGGCAGCAGATCGGCGAACTCCAGATCGGACAGCGTGCGCTCGTCCACCGGCACGGCGACGTGAGAGTCCGCCGCGACGTAGCCATGCCCGGGAAAATGCTTGCCCACCGCGCTCATGCCCGCTTCCTGCATGCCCAGCACCAGCGCGTGCGCCAGCTCGCTCACCGCCTGCGGATTGCGGTGCAGCGCGCGATCGCCGATCACCGTGCTGCCGCCGTAATCCAGGTCCAGCACCGGCGCGAAGCTGAAATCCACGCCGGCCGCGCGCAGTTCGGCGGCCAGCACGTAACCGGCGTCGCGCGCCAGACGGCGGGCGCGTTGCGGGTGGTCGTCCCACAACGTGCCCAGCGTGCGCATGGGCGGCAGCACGGTGAAACCGGTGCGGAAGCGCTGCACGCGGCCGCCCTCGTGATCGACCCCGATCAACAGGTGCGGGCTGCGCAGCGCATGGATGTCCTGGCACAACGCGGCCAACTGTTCCGGATCCCGGTAATTGCGGCTGAACAGGATTACCCCGCCGACCAGCGGATGGGTCAGGCGCGCGCGTTCGGCCGGGTCCAGGGCATGGCCGGCGACGTCGCACATCACCGGTCCCAGGGGCAGATGGAGCATACTCACGCCCGTTCCATCACGACGAAGGCCACGGCGTATTCGACCTCGTCGGACACGCTCAGATGGGCCGGGCCCAGTTCCCGCGCGCGCAGCCAGGCCTGCAATTCCGGTGCATAGGCGAAACCGGGCCGGCCGCGCGCGTCATGGGTCACACTGATGGCGGAAAACGTCACCGGCGTACGCATGCCGGTACCCAGTGCCTTAGCCAGCGCCTCCTTGGCGGCGAAACGCTTGGCCAGGAAGCGTGTCTTGTCCGCAGCCTGCGCGTACTCCCCCCATTCCTCCGGGGCCAGCACGCGCTGGGCCAGCCTGCCGCCGTAGCGGGTATGCAACTGGGCGATGCGCTGCGTGGCGACGATGTCGGTGCCGATGCCGTGGATCAAGGGATGGGTCTCGTGTGGCCTGTTGCGCGCAATGATAGCCTCAGGGCGGCGGCCTGCGCGGTCTGGATTTCCGCGCGCCGTTCCCGTTTTTGCATCACCCCGGATGCCGGATGTCGTGGCCATGCAGGCAAACGTTTACCCGGCCATGGCCCGGCTATAAAATGCTGGCTAACAACAAATTTTTGTTTTATTTGAGTTTTTTGAAAGGGATCGCGATGCAGCTGAAGCACCTCACCCTCGCCCTGGCGGTCATCGGACTGCCGGCGCACGCCGCCATCGGCACCACCGACATCCCCACCTTCGCCGGCCAGGCGGCGGCGCGCGCGGCCACGCCGCAGACGCCGGAGCAGTGGCTGGAACGCATGACCGACTTCACTCGCAACCTGTCGGCGTTCAAGGATCCCAAGGTGTTCGTACCCTGGGCCAATGCCGTCACCGAACCGGGTTTCTATGTCGCCATGCTCAGCGGCATGATGGATCCCGGCGGCTGGCTGAACATGATGAACAGCATGGCGCATCCCGACGCGGTGCGTAACGTCGTGCAGTTCGCCGATCCGGAGATCTACATGCGCTGGGCGGCGGCGAGCGCGGATCCCAATTTCTATACCGCTCTGCTGACGCAGTTGTCGGATCCCGGCAAGCTGATGCGTTGGGCCATGCTGCCGATCGATCCCAAACTGTGGAACCTGCTGCTCAGCACGCTGAACCCCAATACCTACATCCGCTGGGGCATGTCGCCCATGGACCCACGCGCCTGGAACCTGGCGGGCACGGTGGCCAACCCGGCGCTGTATACCGGCATGCTCGGTGCCGTCATCAATCCGTATGCCTATGGCCAGGGCGCCAGCAGTTGGCTGACCTGGAAACCGGCGGCCAGCGTGCAGGGCGCGGGCAGCTTCAGCATGTGGGATCCCGTCGCCATGCTGGGCAATCTGGTGGGTTACATTCCGGGCGTGAATCCGGCCAGCCTGCCGGGCTTGCCCAGCCTGGGACTGCCTGATCTGACCAAACTGACCATGCCCACGCTGACGTTGCCGACCTTGCCGGCGCTGCCCGCGGCGCCGGTGATGCCGAGCGCCATGCCGGCCGCACCGGCCGCCGTCGAGCCGGAACCGGTCAAGGAAGTCCAACCCGCGCCGCAGGTGGTCGCTCCGTCGGCTCCGGCACCCGTCGCTGCTCCGGCACCCGTCGCTGCTCCGGCACCCGTCGTTGCTCCGGCACCCGTCGTTGCTCCGGCACCCGTCGTTGCTCCGGCACCCGTCGCCGCGCCGGAGGCGCCGGCTCCGGACAAGATCGTGCTGGCCGGGGACGCGCTGTTCCAGACCGGCAAGTCCGGCATCCGTGACCTGTCGCGCGAGGGCAAACAGCGTCTGGACGAAGTCGTCGCCAAGCTGAAGAAGATGGGGCAGATCGAGCAGATCAAGGTCGTCGGCCATGCCGACCCGACCGGCAACGCCGCCGCCAATCAGCGGCTGTCCGAGGCGCGTGCGCGCTCGATCAAGTCCTATCTGGTGGCCAAGGGCGTCAAACCCGGCGTGATCATGACCAGCGGTCTCGGCGATACCCAGCCGGTCGTGCATTGCGACGCTTCGATGCCGCGCGAGCACCTGCGCGAATGCCACGCGCCCAACCGCCGCGTGGAGATCGAAGTCATCGCCAGGGATCGTTGAGCCCGGCTGGAAACCGGCCCCGGATCGGATCCGGGGCCGGGTCCGGCGTGACTGCATCGGTTCGGCCCGCGATGCGGGCCTGCCCCGGTCTCGTCAGCGGTAAACCGCGGTTTTCAGGTTCAATCCTCCGCCATGGTGTCGTCGCCGCCGACGCGTTGCCAACTGTTCTCGTTCAGCGCCACGCGGTAGCGTGCCCAACGGCGGAATTCTCTCAGCGCGCAACGACCGGTCTTGCGCCGGCAGGTGCCGGCGACGCCTTTGAACGTCACCTCCGGCTCGCTGCCGCCGTCCGGTGACTCGCACGTCAGTACCAGGCGCACGCCCCAGTTACGGCCGTAGGCGCCGTTGCTGTAATACAGGCCGGGTTCGATGGCGAGCGGCGTGGACATGGCGGCTCAACGGGTGATGCGGCGGTAGATATCGGATACCTTGAACGGCAGTTCGGCGACATCGTCGAGGATGACATAGCGCGCGGCGCCGTACATGTGCGGCAGGTAGTCGCGCGCTTCGCGGTCGATGGTGACGCAGAACGGATGCACGCCGGCGCGGCGCGCTTCCAACAGCGCCATGCGCGTGTCCTCGATGCCGTACTGGCCGCGGTAGCCGTCGAAGTAGTCGTCCGGACGGCCGTCCGACAGCGTCACCAGCACCCGGGTGCGCGCTTCCACTTTTTTCAACAGATCGGTCAGGTGGCGGATGGCGAAGCCCATGCGCGTGTATTCCTGCGCGCGGATGCCGGAAATGCGCGCCTTGACCACGTCGCCGTAGCTTTCCTCGAAGGTCTTGATGCGGTACAGCTCGCAGCGTTTGCGCGTGGTGCCGGAAAACCCGTAGATGGCATAGCGGTCGCCCAGCCGTTCCAGCGCCTCGCACAGCAGGATCAGCGCCTCGCGCTCGGCCTCGTTGATCCAGCCGCGTGTGCTGCCGCTCATGTCGACCATGAAGGCGACGGCGATGTTGCGCTCGGCGCGGTGCAGACGCACGAACAGGCGGTCCGACATCTCGCTGCCGTCGCGCGCGTCGGCCATGGCTTCCACCAGCGCGTCGATGTCGACGTCGTCGCCATAGGGCTGGCGCTTGAGCAGCCGGTTCTCGTCGCGCATCGCCTCGAATGCGCGGTGCAGGTGCTTGACCAGACCGGCGTGCTTGTCCAGCGTGGCACGGGCAAAGTCGTCGAACACCGGCGCGACTTCCTTCTCGCGCATCACGCACCAGTTCTTGCGGTAATGCTGGCGGCCCATGTCCCATTCCGGATAGAACAGCGCGCCCTGTTCGTGATAGGTGCCCTGCCACACGGCGTCCGGATCGACCGGCTGCTCGCCGAGCAGGCTGGCGTCGTATTCGCCGTCGCCCGCCGGTACCAGGTAGTCGTGCGGGATTTCGCCGAAATCCAGCCAGACCGAGGTCAGCAGTTGGCGCACGTCCTCCGGCGGTGCCACCGGCGCGCCGTCCAGGGTCAGTTCCAGCTCCAGGCGGCCGTCGCTGTCATCCACCTCGGCCTCGAATGCGGGCGGCTGCGCGGCATCGGCGGTGTCCGACTGCGGCTGGTGACGTGACTGTTCTTCCAGCAGTTCCGCCAGCTTCACGCGCAGCCGCGCCTTCTCCTTGTCGCGCCGCGCGATGAACGCGCCGGCCACCGCGTCCGGGCGCAATTCCCCCTGGAAGCACCAGGCGGCAAAGTCCGGCAACTGGTAGGCGTCGCCGAGCAGGCGCAGGCTGTCTTCGATGCTCGCATCCGGTTCGCCCAGGCGGCGCGCGAAACGCTGCCACGCGGGCGGCAGCACATCGCCCAGCGCCGTTTTCAGCCGTTCCATGTCGCGGTGGAGACCCGGCAGTTCGCGTTCGATGCACGCCGATAGCCGCAACGTTTCCAGGGCGTTGAGCTGCGCCAGCGCGCGCGACGGATGCGGGAAAGCGGCGCAGGCCTCGATCAGATCGACGCGGAAGGTGCCGAACCGGGTTTGCGCCCACAGCAACGCGACCATGGCCTTGGCCAGGCGGAAGTTGTCGTCCATGTCGGGCAGCCGCGCGATCACCGCCGGCAGATAGATTTTGTCGGTGTCGGTGTGCACGGCCTCGCCCTGGACGATGGCCAACTTGCGTCCGGACAGTCCGCGCACGAAATTGCCCAGCACGCCGGCGACGTCCTCGAACAGCACGCCGGCGGTCAGCTCCAGTTGCTTATCGGCGAAGTTCTCCACCTGTTCGACGGCCTGCAACGCCGGGCGCAGGCCGACGCGGTCGTAGGTGTCGCAGGCGAACACCGCCCACGCCTCCATCTGCCGCCGGCCCATGCTGGCCAGCAGCTTGGGTGCGCGCCGGCCGAACTGCCAGCCCAGTTCCAGATGGGTGGTGGCGATACGCTTGATCCAGCCCAGGATGAAGTCGCAGTCCTCGCGCGACAGTCCGGCCAGTTCGCGCGCCAGGCCCTCCACCTTGTGGAAGGTCAGATCGGCTTCCAGCCAGTCTTCCAGCAGCGCGGCGAGTTCGGCGGCGCGGGCCTCGGACATGGGGGGTCGGGTCAGAACACCGAGGACGACAGTTCCTGGATGGCCGCGAGCATGTCGGCGTCGTCGGTCACCGCCTGCGCCACCGCACCGCGACAGGCCGCGACCGGATCGATGCCGCCATTGATCAGCTTGCCGGCGTGCACCAGCAGGCGGGTCGAAGCGCCTTCCTCCAGGCCGCTGCCCTTCAGGTTGCGCGTCATGCGCGCGAACTTCACCAGTTTGTCGGCCATGGCCGCGTCCACCCCGGATTCGCTGGCGACGATACGCCGCTCCAGTTCCGCGGTCGGGTAGTCGAACTCCAGCGCGACGAAGCGCTGTCGCGTCGATTGCTTGAGATCCTTGAGCACGCTCTGGTAGCCGGGGTTGTAGGAGATCGCCAGGCAGAAGTCGTCCGGCGCTTCCAGCAACTGCCCAAGCTTTTCCATCGGCAGCGTGCGGCGGTCATCGGCCAGCGGATGAATCACCACCATGGTGTCCTTGCGCGCCTCGACGATTTCGTCGAGATAGCAGATGCCGCCGACGCGTACCGCGCGGGTCAATGGCCCATCGACCCAGACGGTCTCGCCGCCCTTGACCAGATAACGGCCGACCAGGTCGGACGCGGTGAGATCGTCATGGCACGATACCGTGATCAGCGGGCGTTGCAGGCGCCAAGCCATGTACTCCATGAAACGGGTCTTGCCGCAGCCGGTCGGGCCTTTCAGCAGGATCGGCAGCTTGTGCCGGTAGGCCGCCTCGAAGATGGCGATTTCGTTGCCGACGGCTTCGTAATAGGGTTGTTTGCGGATGTAGTGCTCTTCGGGAGCGAGGGCGTGGGCGTCCAAGGAAGACCTCTGGGTCATGCGTGGGGTGCGAGCCGTGATTGTCGCCGAGGGGGCGAGCGGTGCAACCCTGTCGAAGACATGGGATCGTGGCGTGGAGGGGACCGGACGGTGGAGCGCCGGCGGCGGGTACGGGATCGATGGTCGCCGCGCGCCGACGGGCGTGTTGGGCGCGAGCGCAGGATAATGCCATTCCATGTCCATCGCGCCCGTTCCCGTCATCACCCTCATGGGGCCCACTGCCAGCGGCAAGACCGATGTCGCGGCCTGGTTGGTGCAGCGCTTTCCGCTGGAGATCGTCAGCGTCGATTCCGCCCTGGTGTATCAGGGCATGGACATCGGCACCGCCAAGCCGGACGCGGCCTTGCTGGCGCGCGCGCCGCACCATCTGATCGACCTGCTGCCGCCCACCGAGGCCTACTCGGCGGGACGCTTCCGCGCCGACGCGACGCGGGTGATGCAGGACATCGTCGCGCGCGGCCGTACGCCGCTGCTGGTCGGCGGCACGATGCTGTATTTCCGCGCACTGATCGACGGCCTGGACGATCTGCCACCGGCCGATGCGGCGTTGCGCGCCGAACTGGATGCGCGTGCCGCGCGCGAGGGCTGGCCCGCGCTGCATGCCGAACTGGCCCGCCGCGACCCCGCAGCCGCAGCCCGGCTGGCGCCCAACGACGCGCAGCGCATCCAGCGCGCGCTGGAGCTGTGCCTCGTCACCGGCGGCAGTGCTTCGCACCTGCTGGGCCGCGCGGCCGCTGCGGCCGGTCCGGCCTGGCGATGGCACCCGTTCGCGCTGTTCCCGCAGGATCGGGCCTGGTTGCATGCGCGCATCGGCCAGCGCTTCCAGCGCATGCTGGCCGACGGGCTGGTGGACGAACTGCGCGGTTTGCGCGCCCGCCACCCGCTCAGCGCCGAATTGCCGTCCATGCGCTGCGTCGGTTACCGCCAGGCCTGGCGCTTCCTGGAGGGCGAGATCGATGCCGCCGCACTGGCGGCGCAAGGCACGGCGGCGACGCGGCAACTCGCCAAGCGCCAGCTCACCTGGTTGCGCAGTTGGCCGGGCGTCACGCCGCTGGACTGCGCGCACCAGGCGGCGGACCGGCTGGCCGGCGTGCTGGCCCGGCGGATCGAGGCGATACTTGCGCCTTAATGCGCTCCGGCGTGCGCACGGTGGGACAATGACGCCCCGCCTCGTCGTGTCCCACCATGTTCAGCTACCGTCACGCCTTCCATGCCGGCAACCATGCCGATGTGCTCAAGCACTTCGTGCTGGTCCGCCTGCTGCGCCACCTGACCGCCAAGGACAAGCCGTTCTGGTACATCGACACCCATGCCGGCGCCGGTGCCTATGGGCTGGACGCGGGCTATGCCAGCAAGAATGCGGAGCATCGGGATGGCATAGCCCGCCTGTGGACGCGCACCGACCTGCCGCCGCCGCTGGCCGATTACGTCGACCTGATCCGCGCGGTCGATCCACGCGGTACGCCGACGCTGTATCCCGGATCGCCGTATATCGCCTGGAAGCTGCTGCGCCCGCAGGATCGCCTGCGCCTGTTCGAACTGCACCCCACCGATGTCGATCTGCTGGGCAAGACCTTCAAGGATGCCGGCCGACGCGTGCAGGTGACGCTGGGCGACGGTTACGCCGAGCTGAAGGCGCTGCTGCCACCGCCGCCGCGGCGCGCGTTGGTGCTGATCGATCCTTCCTACGAGGACAAACGCGACTACACGCGCGTGCCGGAGGCATTGCGCGATGCGTTGCGCCGCTTCGCCACCGGTGTCTATGCCGTCTGGTATCCGCTGCTGCCGCGCGTGGAAGCGCGCCGCCTGCCGGAGCGCCTGCGCGCGCTCGCCGGCGGCGACTGGCTGGAGGTGACGCTCAACGTGCGCAATCCGCTGCCCGGCGCCTTCGGCATGCACGGCTCGGGCATGTTCGTCGTCAACCCGCCGTGGAGGCTGCGCGCCGAACTGGAAGCCTGCCTGCCGACCCTGCGCGATGCGCTGGCCCAGGACGATGGCGCGGCGTATCACCTCGACGGCGTGACCCGTTGACCCGTCGCCGCGGCGTTCATCCGGGGGATTTCTGAACACTGCCGTCCAAGGAGCCTAGACATGCTGCCCACACTGCGCCCCGTGATGCACCACGATCACGGCATCCACACCGTCGACGCCGGCTACGTGCGCGCCGGCCTGGCCGCCGTACACCTGATCGTGCAGGACGGCCAAGTGGCGCTGTTCGATACCGGCACGCGCCATTCCGTGCCGGGCGTGCTGGCGGCGCTGTGTGATCTGGGTCTGGGACCGGAGGCGGTGGAGTGGATACTCGCCAGCCATGTGCATCTGGACCATGCCGGCGGCGCCGGCGCGTTGCTGGCCGTGTGCCCCAACGCGCGCCTGGTGGCCCACCCCAAGGGGGCGCGTCATCTGATCGACCCGGCCAAGCTGGTCGCCGGCACGCAGGCCGTGTATGGCGAGCAGGCGTTCCGGGCACTGTACGGCGAGGTGACACCGGCACCCGCAGAACGGGTGATCGAGGCGGAGGACGGTCACACCATCGACTTCCATGGCCGCACCTTGCGTTTCTTCGATACCCCCGGCCATGCGCGCCATCATTACTGCGTGCACGACAGCGTCAGCAACGCCATCTTCACCGGCGATACCTTCGGCATCTCCTACCGCGAATTCGACGTGGATGGCCGACCCTTCATCTTCCCCACCACCACGCCGGTGCAGTTCGAGCCCGAGGCGTTGCATGCCTCCATCGATCGCTTGATGTCGCTGGCGCCGGAAGCCGCCTATCTCACGCACTACGGCCGCGTCACCGGCCTGGCGTCATTGGCGGCGCAGTTGCACACGCTGATCGATGCGTTCGTGCGTCTGGCGCGCGATGTCACCGGTCAGGGCGAGGCGCGGCACGAGGGGCTGAAGCGGGCGTTGGAGCGCTGTTTGCTCGAGGCCGCGCGCGCGCACGGCTGCACGCTGCCGGACGCGCGCATGCGGGCCCTGCTGGCGGGGGACGTCGAGCTGAACGCGCAGGGCCTGCTGGTATGGCGGGATCGCGCCAGCGAGGCTTGAGGGTCGCCCGGGCCGGCAGGCCGCGCGGTCAGTTCTCCGCCAGGCGCGCCTCCAGTTCCGCGATGCGCCGGCGCAGCGCGGCCACCTCGTCCTGCCGCCGCGCGCGCGCCGCGGCCAGGCCCGCGCGCAGCCAGTCCAGCCAGGCCGCCATGCCCTCGCCGCTGGTCGCCGACACGTGCAGGATGCGCAGGCGGGGATTGACGCGGCGCGCGTAGTCCTCGCAACGCGTGACATCGAAGGCGACGTGCGGCAGCAGGTCGACCTTGTTCAGCAGCATCAGGCTGGCGGCGTGGAACATGTCCGGGTACTTGAGCGGCTTGTCCTCGCCTTCGGTGACCGACAGGATCACCACCTTGTCTGCCTCGCCCAGGTCGAATGCCGCCGGGCAGACCAGGTTGCCGACGTTCTCGATCATCAGCAGGCTGTCCTGCGCCGGACGCAGGCGCTCGACCGCATGGCCGACCATGTGCGCGTCCAGGTGGCAGCCCTTGCCGGTGTTGACCTGGATGGCCGGCGCACCGGTGGCGCGGATGCGGTCGGCGTCCTGACTCGTCTGCTGGTCGCCCTCCACCACGGCGATCGGCAGTTCGCCCCGCAACGCCTCGATGGTGCGCACCAGCAGCGTGGTCTTGCCGGAACCGGGGCTGGACACCAGGTTGACGGCGAAGATGCCGCGTTCCCCGAACACGCGCCGGTTGTCGGTGGCATAGGCATCGTTCTTGCCGAGGATGTCGCGCTCGATGCGCACCATGCGCTCCTGGCTCAGGCCGGGTGCGTGCGCGTGGGCCGGACCCAGGCCGTAGTGCAGGTCGCCGGCATGGTCATGATCGTGCGCCGGGACGAGACCATGCGCGTCATGGCCGTGCAGTTCCCGTTCGTCGTGCGCGTGATCATGGTCGATGTGCGCATGGCTGTGCGCGTGCCCATGGGCATGGCGGTGCACGGTACCGTCGGCGTGGACGTGTTCGTGCGCATGTTCGTGAACGTGTTCGTGCGCATGTTCCTGCGCGTGTTCGTGGCGATGCGTGTGCGCCTCACCTTCGATGCGTGTTTCACCCTGGCCGCAACCGCATACCGTACACATGATGATGTCCTTTCCAAAAGACTATTCCAGCAGCAAGTCCTTGACCCGCATGTCCCGGCCGGCAGTGGCCGTGACCTGGTAGGCGCCGCAGCGCGGGCAGGGGTCGTAGAGCTGCGCGATCTCGACTTCGGCCGCACAGGCCAGGCACCAGCCGCGTCCCGGCAGGCGTTCGATCGACACGCGGGCGTCGGCCGCGACGCTGTCGTGCAGGATCGCGTCCAGGCAGAACCGCAACGCGTCAACCTCGACGCCGGCCAGTGCGCCGATCTCCAGCGTGATCTCCAGCACGCGCGAGGCGCCTTGCGCGCGCGCGGTGTCCTCGACGATGTCCAGGATGCCCTCGGCGAGGGACATTTCATGCATGGTGATGGCCGACTACGACCCGACCCGGTCAATGCGGCTACTCTACACCGTTCCATCACCTACGGTGATGGTCTGGGTACGGCGGTGCTACCATTGCCGCGCGGGCGACAGCGTCGCCCGCATCGGACAGCAATACAGGGGAGCCTCCATATGACGCTACAGGCCACGGTCGGCGACGTCGCGCCAACCCGTATCGTGCCGGTGTTGGCCGGTGGCGGTACGCGTCTGCCGGCCCATGTCGGCGTGCTCGCCGCGTTGCACGATCTGGGCTACCAGTATCGCCATCTCGTCGGCGTTTCCGGGGGCAGTGTGGTGGCGTCACTCGCGGCCGCCGGGGTCGGCATCGAACGGCTGGGCCAGTTGTTCCGCGACATCGACTTCGGCCGCTTCCGCGGCCATTCGCTGGTCAATCTGCTGATGCGTGGCGGTCTGTCCGACGGTCGCGTATTCGAGCGCTGGCTGCACGAGGAACTGGGCGGCGCCCGCTTCGCCGATCTGCCCGTCGATCTGCACGTCGTCGCCACCGATGTGCGCTCCGCCCAGCCGGTGGTGTTCGACCGTCACACCAGCCCCGACCTGCCGGTGGCGCGCGCGGTGCTGTATTCCATCTCCATACCGCTGCTGTTCCCGTTCCACCATCACGACCGTCATGTGCTGGTGGATGGCAGCATCCTCGCCGAGGACGGCCTGTTCCGCGACTGGGCCGGCGATCACACGCCGGTGGTGTGCTTCCGGCTGCGCGACAACCGCATCGCCAACGAGCATCCCGCACGCCGTGTGCTGCCGCTGGCCGACTATCTGTTCATGCTGATCCGCACCTTCATGACCACGTTGTCCCGCGAGTATCTGAGCGAGGCGCTCTGGCTTAACACCGTGCTGATCGAAACCGAGGGCATGTCGCCGCTGGAATTCCACATGACGCCGGAACAGAAGAACCGCCTGTATCAGACCGGCTATGCCGCCACGCGCGACTACCTGCCGGTCAAGCTGGCGCGCATGGCGCAGGCGGTGCGCTAGAATCGTGCCGGCACGCACAGGAAACACCGCCATGACACTTGCACAGCGCACGCCTCGCCTGAGCGTCGCGGAATACCTGGACATGGAGGCCGCCGCCAGCGTCAAGCACGAATATCTGGACGGCGAGGTCTACGCCATGTCCGGTGCCAGCGAGCGCCACAACCGCATCGCCGGTAATGCCTTCTTTCATTTCCGCGCCGCAGCGCGCGGCGGCACCTGCGGCGTCTACATCGCCGACATGAAACTGCGCGTGGACGCCAGCAACAGCTTTTACTATCCCGACGTGATGATGGCCTGCCAGGCGGACGACGACCACCCGTTGTACAAGCGCGCGCCGTGCATTCTGGTGGAGGTGCTGTCGCCCTCCACCGCTGCCATCGACCGGCGCGAGAAGTGGCTGGCCTATCGCCAACTGCCCAGCCTCACCGCCTATCTGCTGGTTGATGCCGAACGGCGTGCGGTTGAATACTACCAGCGCGACGAAACCGGCGCCTGGCGGCAGGGGGTCATGGACGAAAACGAAGTGGTCACCTTCCGCTGCGGTGCGCTCGCCATCGCATTGTCGCTCGACGATCTGTACGAGGACGTGCGTTTTTCCTGACACCCCGCCCGCGGCCGGGGACGTGCCCCCACCGACCGCATGGTTGCCCGGCATGTGCGCGCCCGGTATAGTCCGGCCCGCCATCGTCCCCGTGGGAGAGCGTTCCGCCGGTGCGGAACCGCCGAAGGCGCAAGCCACCCAATACCGCTCAGGCACCCAGGACCGCGGGGATCGGGCAACTCTGGAGAGTGCCGCGGACGCGGCCACCGATGGGGCAAATCTCTCAGGTACCGGGACGGAGGGGTGAAACGGGGCGCACCGGCGCCGCGCGCCGATCAACCATCGATCCATCATCCGATGCACGCCGAAACCCGCAACGTCGCCCGCATGCCGGTCTGGATACGCCAGAATCTGGGCCGCGATGTGCATTTCCCGATCACCGCGCGCGCCGTGCACGGCCATCGCCTGCACACCGTATGCGAGGAGGCGCGCTGCCCCAATCGCGGCGAATGCTGGAGCCGCGGCACCGCCACCTTCATGTTGCTGGGCGACACCTGCACGCGCGCCTGCGCTTTTTGCTCGGTGAAGACTGGCCGGCCGGCGCCGGCGGACGTCGAGGAGCCGCGGCGTGTCGCCCAGGCCTGCATCGATCTGCAATTGGATTTCGTCGTGCTGACTTCGGTCAACCGCGATGACCTCGACGACGGCGGTGCCGGCGCCTTCGCCGCCAGCCTGCGTGCGCTGCGCACCCGACGCGGCGACATCGGCGTCGAGTTTCTCACCCCGGACTTCCGCGGCGTACAGCTCGCCGCCGCCGCGCTGTTCGCGGCCACCCTGCACGATCTGCCGGCCGCGGCACGGCGCGACCTGATCTGGGGCCACAACGTCGAGACCGTGCCACGGCTGTACCGCACCGCGCGCAAGGGGGCCCGCTACCAGCGCTCGCTCGATCTGCTGCACCTGGCCGCGCGCCAGCCCGGCGTCGAGGCCAAGTCGGCGTTGATGCTGGGTTTGGGCGAGACGCGCGCCGAGGTGCTGGCCACGCTGGCCGACCTGCGCGCCGTGGGCGTGAGCCGGCTGGCGCTGGGCCAGTATCTGCGTCCCGGTGTGGACAGTCTGCCGGTGGCGGAATATCTGCCGCCGCAGGTGTTCGCCGATTACGAACTCGAAGCGCGCGCCATGGGCTTCACCTGGGTCAAGGCCGGGCCCCTGGTGCGCAGTTCCTATCACGCCGACGAGGTGCAAAGGCATGGCTGAACTGAAACAAACCCCGCTCAACGCGCGTCACCGCGAGGCCCATGCCAGGCTGGTCGATTTTTCCGGCTGGGAAATGCCGTTGCACTACGGTTCGCAGGTCGAGGAACACCACGCGGTGCGCACCGACGCCGGCATGTTCGACGTATCGCACATGCTGCCGGTGGACCTGCGGGGCGAGGGTGCGCGCGCCTTCCTGGCGCGCCTCTTGGCCAACGACGTCGACAAGCTCAAGACCAGCGGCCACGCGCTGTATTCCTGCATGCTGCACGAGGGCGGCGGTGTGATCGACGACCTGATCGTCTATTTCCTGCACGAGTCCTGGTTCCGGCTGGTGCTCAATGCCGGCTGTGCCGACAAGGATCTGGCCTGGATCGAAACCTGGCGCGACCGGCTCGCGCCCGAGCTGCAGGTGTTGCCGCGGCGCGATCTGGCCATGATCGCAGTGCAGGGGCCGCAGGCGCCGGCGCGCCTGTGGCAGGCCATGCCCGGCACGCGCGAGCTGGCCGAGCCGCTCAAGCCGTTCAACGCGGTGGCGGTGGGCGAGATGCTGGTGGCGCGCACCGGCTACACCGGCGAGGACGGTTTCGAGATCATGCTGCCGGCCAAGCCCGCACCCTACTTCTGGCAGGCCCTGCTCGAGGCCGGCGTGCGTCCCTGCGGTCTGGGCGCACGCGATACGCTGCGCCTGGAGGCCGGCATGAACCTGTACGGCCAGGACATGGACGAATCGACCACGCCGTTCGAATCCGGTCTGGGCTGGACCGTCGCGCTCGCCGGCGAGCGCGACTTCATCGGCCGCGACGCGCTGCTGCGCTTGCCGCGCGCGCGTGATCTGGTCGGGCTCAAGCTGCTCGAACGCGGCGTGCTGCGTGCGCATCAGCCGGTGTTCACCCATCTGGGTGAGGGTGAGATCACCAGCGGCGGCTTCGCGCCGACGTTGAATGCCTCCATCGCCTTCGCGCGCGTGCCGGCCGGCGTGGCGCCGGGTGACACCGTGGAGGTGGAGATCCGCGCGCGGCGGCTCAAGGCCGCGGTGGTCAAACCGCCGTTCGCGCGCCACGGCCGCGCCCTGGTGTAAAGTCGGCGCATTTCCCTCCCAACGTGACCGTATCGCCATAGGAGTACCCACGATGTCCAATATCCCCGCCGACCTGCGCTACGCCAAAAGCCATGAATGGGCGCGCCTGGAGGCCGACGGCAGCGTCACCGTCGGCATCACGCATCACGCCCAGGAACTGCTGGGCGACATGGTGTTCGTGGAAAACCCGACGGTCGGCCGCAGGCTCGCGGCCGGCGAGGAATGCGCGGTGGTGGAATCGGTCAAGGCTGCCTCGGACGTGTACGCGCCCATCGCCGGCGAGGTGGTGGCGAGCAATGCCGAGGTGGAGCGCGCGCCGGAGATCATCAACCACGACGCCTACGCCGCCTGGATGTTCCGGGTGAAGCCCGACGATGCCGCCGAACTCGACAACCTGATGGATGCCGACGCCTATCGGGCGTTCGTCGATGCCGAAACCCACTGACCGGGGCTTGGAGCGGCGCGCCGCTGCCGGCCGTTCCCTGTTTGCATTCCGCCATCACTGATTGCCGAGCCATGCCTTTCATCCCGCATACCCAGGCCGACATCGACGCCATGCTGGCGAGCATCGGCGCGCCTTCGCTCGATGCGCTGTTCGACGAGATACCGGCCGAACTGATGTGCGCCGGCCTGCCCGGCCTGCCCGACGGCCTGTCCGAGATGGCGGTGACCCGTCTGGCGCAGGAGCGCGCCGGGCGCGACGGCCATTACACCTGCTTCGTCGGCGCCGGTGCCTACGAGCACCACATCCCGGCCGCAGTCTGGCAGATCGTCACGCGCGGCGAGTTCTACTCCGCCTACACGCCCTACCAGGCCGAAGCCAGCCAGGGTACGCTGCAACTGCTGTATGAATTCCAGAGCATGATGGTCGGGCTCACCGGCCTGGACATCGCCAACGCCTCGTTGTACGACGGCGCCACCGCGCTGGCCGAGGCCGTGCTGATGGCAGTGCGCGCCGACAAGGCCGGACGCCGCCGCGTGCTGGTGCCGGCCAGCGTGCATCCGCGCTATGTCGCCGTGGCGCGCGCCACCGTGCGCCATCAGGGCATCGAACTGGTCAGCGTGCCGTGGTGCCCGCAACACGGTCATACCCGCGTGGAGACGCTGGACGCGCTGGCTGCCTCCGGTGCCGCCGCGCTGGTGGTGCCGCAGCCCAATTTCTTCGGCGTGCTGGAACCGGTGGATGCGCTGGTGGATTGGGCGCACGCGCAGGGCATGTTGGCCATCGCCGTGGTCAACCCGCTGGCGCTGGCGCTGCTGCGGCCGCCGGGCGAGTGGGGCGGGCGCGGCGCCGACATCTGCGTCGGCGACGGGCAGCCGCTGGGCGTGCCGCTGTCGTCCGGCGGACCTTACTTCGGTTTCATGACCGCGCGCCAGGCGCTGGCCCGGCAGATGCCCGGCCGCATCGTCGGCCGCACCGTCGACTTCGACGGCCGGCCCGGCTATGCACTGACGTTGCAGGCGCGTGAACAGCACATCCGCCGCTCCAAGGCCACCTCCAACATCTGCACCAACCAGGGCCTGCTGGTCACCGCCGCCACCATCCACATGGCGCTGCTGGGGCCGCAGGGCCTGAAGGACGTCGCGCTGGCATCGCATGCCAACACGCGCGCGCTGGGCGAGCGTCTGGCGGCCATCGATGGCGTGCAACGGGTGTTCGCCGCACCGTTCTTCCACGAGCTGGTGCTGCGCCTGAGCGCGCCGGTCGACGACGTGCTGCGCGCCCTGCGCGCGCAAGGCATCCTGGGCGGGTACGCGCTGGCGCGCGACTACCCGGGACTGGCCGACTGCCTGCTGGTGTGCGCCACGGAGACGCGCAGCGAACAGGATATCGACACCTACGCGCAACAACTGGCGCGTATCCTCAGCCGGCGCCGCGAGGCGCCACCCTGCGCTTACAAGTCCTGACCCCCAACCCCAAAGGAGATACAGACATGGCAACGGTGACCCTGGGCGGCGAGCCCATTTCCGTCGGTGGCAACTTCCCGCGCGTGGGCGATTCCGCGCATTCCTTCATGCTGGTGGACAAGGATCTCAAGGACGTTTCGCTGTCATCCTTCTGGGGCAAGCGCAAGGTGCTGAACATCGTGCCCAGCCTGGACACGCCGGTGTGTGCCGAATCCACGCGCAAGTTCAACGCCGCCGCCGGCAGCCTGCCCAACACCGTGGTACTGGTGATCTCCGCCGATCTGCCGTTCGCGCAGAACCGCTTCTGCGGCGCCGAGGGCCTGAACAACGTCATCACGCTGTCGACCCTGCGCGGCCGCGACTTCCACAAGGACTATGGCGTGATGATCATGGACCCGCCGCTGGCCGGTCTGACCGCGCGCGCGGTGATCGTGCTGGACGAGAACGACAAGGTGGTCTGGTCCGAGTTGGTGCCCGAGATCAAGCAGGAGCCCAACTACGAAGCCGCCCTGGCCGCCGCGCGCGGCGAACCGCTGTAACACCGCGAAGCGGGCGCCGGGCGCGGCAAGCCACCGCCCGCCCGGCGCTCCACCCGCCCGTCTGCCACTGCCTCAGCATGCTCATCTTCGAACACGCTCAAGCCGGCCGCCGCGCCCATGCGCAGGCGCCGCAAGCGGCCGCTCCGGCCGACGATCTGCCGGCCGATGCGCTGCGGCGCATCGCGCCGCCGCTGCCCGAAGTCTCCGAACTGGACGTGGTGCGGCATTACACCGGCCTGTCACGCAAGAACTTTAGCATCGACACCCAGTTCTACCCGCTCGGCTCCTGCACCATGAAGTACAACCCGCGCGCGTGCAACAGCCTGGCCATGCTGCCGCAGTTCCTCGCGCGCCATCCGCTGGCCGATGCCGACAGCGGCCAGGGATTCCTCGCTTGTCTGCACGAGCTGCAGGAGATGTTGAAGGAAGTCACCGGCATGGCGGCGGTGAGCATGGCGCCCATGGCCGGCGCGCACGGCGAGTTCGCTGGCGTGGCCATGATCCGCGCCTATCACGATGCGCGCGGCGACGGCGCACGGCGCGAGATCATCGTGCCGGACGCCGCGCATGGCACCAACCCCGCCACCGCCACCATGTGCGGTTACACGGTGCGCGAGATTCCCACCGACCGGGACGGCAACGTCGATCTGGCCGCGCTGGCCGCGGCGGTCGGCCCACACACCGCCGGGCTGATGCTGACCAACCCGTCCACACTGGGCGTTTTCGAGCCGGGCATCGTCGAGATCCAGCGCATCGTGCATGCCGCCGGCGGTCTCACCTACTACGACGGCGCCAATCTCAACGCCATCCTCGGCCGCGTGCGCCCCGGCGACATGGGCTTCGACGTGATCCACATGAACCTGCACAAGACCTTTTCGACGCCGCACGGCGGCGGCGGTCCCGGTGCTGGTCCGGTGGGCGTGTCCGAGCGTCTGCGCCCCTATCTGCCCATTCCCTATGTGCTCGAGGAACGCGGCGCGTTCCGCTGGGCCGAGGAGGCCGACTGCCCGGACAGCATCGGCCGCATGAGCGCCTTCGGCGGCAACATGGGCGTGCTGCTGCGCGCCTGGGTTTACGCGCGCATGCTGGGCGGCGCCGGCATGCGCCGGGTGGCGGATTTCGCCACGCTCAACGCCAACTATCTGGCGGCGGAACTGGCGCGCGCCGGATTCGAACTGGCCTACCCGCGCCGGCGCGCCAGCCACGAGTTCATCGTCACGCTGAAGAAGCTGAAGGAACAGACCGGCGTGAGTGCGATGGACTTCGCCAAGCGTCTGCTGGATTACGGCTTCCACGCCCCCACCACGTATTTCCCGCTGCTGGTGCCGGAGTGTCTGTTGATCGAGCCGACCGAAACCGAGAGCCGGCAGACGCTGGATGCCTTCGTGCGCGCCATGGTCGCGGTGCGGCGCGAGGCGGAGAGCCAGCCGGAACGGGTGAAGACGGCGCCGCACAAGCTGCCGGTGCGCCGCCTGGATGACGTCAAGGCCGCGCGCGAACTGGACCTGGCCTGGAAGCCGGCGTGAGCCTGGCGCCGCAGGATCCGCGCAGCGACGCGGCCGGGGAGAGCCCGCACAAGGGCAAGACCGGCCTGCGTCGCATCTGGAACGCGCTGTTCTACTCCCTCGACGGTTTCCGCGCCGCCTGGCGGCACGAGGATGCGTTTCGTCAGGAAGTGCTGCTGGCCGTCGTGCTGGTGCCGCTGGCGCTGGTGCTGGGCCAAAGCGGCCTGGAACGGGCGCTGCTGATCGCCAGCCTGGTGCTGGTGCTGATCGTCGAGTTGCTCAATTCCGCGGTCGAGGCGACGGTGGATCGCGTCTCGCTGGAGAACCACCATCTGGCCAAGCGTGCCAAGGACATCGGCAGCGCCGCGGTGCTGATCTCGCTGCTCAACGTGCCGGTGGTGTGGGGGCTGGTACTGCTGGGCTGACGCGGCGGCGCGCCAGCCCGATGGGCATCAGGCGACCAGCGCCGCCTTCATCTTCTGCAGCGCCTTGGCTTCGATCTGGCGCACGCGTTCGGCGGAAATGCCATACACCGCGGCCAGTTCATGCAGCGTCGCGGCGTTGTCCTCGGCCAGCCAGCGCGCCTCGACGATGTGGCGGCTGCGCGCATCCAGCGTCGCCAGCGCGCGGGTCAGCCCTTCGCTGGCCAGTTTCTCGCGTTCCGCGACTTCCAGATGCTGGGTCGGCTCGGCGTTGGGGGCGGCCAGATAGGCAATGGGCGCAAAAGTCTCTTCCTCGTCGTCCACGCTCGGATCGAGCGACACGTCCTGGCCGTACATGCGCGTCTCCATCTCGCGCACGTCGTGCTCCTCGACGTTCAGCGCCTGCGCCATGGCCTGCACCTCGCCGGCGGTGAGCGCGCCGCTGCCCTGCTTCATGCCGCGCAGGTTGAAGAACAGCTTGCGTTGCGCCTTGGTGGTCGCCACCTTGACCAGGCGCCAGTTCTTCAGGATGAACTCGTGGATCTCCGCCTTGATCCAGTGCACCGCGAACGACACCAGACGCACGCCGCGGTCCGGATCGTAGCGCTTCACGGCCTTCATCAGGCCGACATTGCCTTCCTGGATCAGATCGGCGTGGGGCAGGCCATACCCCAGATAACCGCGCGCGATCGCCACCACCAAGCGCAGGTGCGACAGCACCAACTGACGCGCCGCATCCAGATCGCCCTGGTCACGGAAGCGCACGGCAAGTTCATGTTCCTGTTCGGCGGTCAACAACGGAAAGCGGTTCACGGCCTGGACGTAACTCTCGATGCTGCCCAGCGTGGAGGGTACGGGGAAGTCGAGGGCATGAGCGGTCATACGGGCATCTCCTGTATCCAGTTTGCTGTAATGCTAGCACTCGACCGCGGAGAGTGCCAAAAGTTTCCGGGTGATTTGACCGGGCAACGATCGGGTCGCGCAGCAGGTTTTTCGGGGCGCCTGCAAACGATCCGACCTGCCGACGGCGCCTGCCCGGCCCTGCTGATTCGGGGAGATTCCGTGTTGGCTAGACCGTTGACGGCCGGCTGCGCACGCCCAATCGGTGGGCCGGACGTCAGGGATGAACCACGGCCGGGCGCGTTGTGCTGAAATGCGATCCGCACTTTGCCACCGATTCAGGAATACCATGCCCGCGCGTCTGTTGATCGCCCTCCTCATTCTGGCCCTGTCGGGTTGCGCCACCCACGTCGACCGCCTCGACGTTCGGCTCGGCCTGGTGCCGCCGATCGAGCCGGCGACGCCCGGCGCGGCGGTGGCGGCGGCCATGCGTGCCGATTTCGAAGCCGGCCTGGCGGCGCTGGCGCGGGATGATCTCGACACCGCCATCGACGCTTGGCGCCGCCATGTGGCTGCGGCACCAAGGGTCGATCCGCAGGTGCGCGCGGTGCGCGGTTATCTGACGCTGCTGGAGCGCGAGCGTGCCATCCGTCATGCGCGCGCCGTGGCGGCGCGCGAGGCGACGCTGGCCGACCGCGTGGGCGACCGCCTCGACGTCGCGGTGCTGCCGTTTGCGTTGACCCGCGCGCATGCCGACGATACCCGGCCGTTCAACGATGCCATCCTCGCCATGGTGGCCAGCGATCTGGCGCGCGTGCCCGGACTGCGTCTGCTCGAACGGCGACGCATCGATGCATTGCTGCAGGAACTCAAACTGTCCGCCGCCGATCTCGTTGACCCGGCCACCGCGTTGCGCGGTGGCCGGCTGCTGGGGGCCGGCAGCATCGTGGTCGGCACGGTATACAGCGGCGCGCCGCCCGATCCGGTCTACACCGGCGAGGGCGAGTATTCGATCAGCGTCAGCGTCAGCGACGTGGCCGAGGGCCGGCTGTTGGGCGTGCAGGAGGCTTACGGCCAGCGCGAGAATTTCTTCGAATTGCAAAAACGCATCGTCCACGGCGTGCTCGACATCCTCGGGGTGACCGAGCGGCCGGCGGACATCGACCGCATCCATACGCGCAACTGGAATGCCTACGCGCAGTTCACGCTGGGACTGCAATACCTCGCCGAGCAGCGTTACCCGCAGGCGCGCGCGGCGTTCGCGCTGGCGCTGCGTTTCGATCCGGAATTCACGCTGGCTGAGGAATACCACCTGGATACGCCCGAGCGCCTGCTCAGTGTCGACGAGATCCGCGTCGCCGCCACGCGTCGATGACGGGGTGTGGTCTGTCGTCATCGCCGGAGTCGTGATCAGTCCCTCATGGGCGGGTGACGATGTCGTCGCGCTGGCTCGCCAGCAGCGCGAGCAGTTCCGCGCGTTCGCGCGCGGGCACCTGAAACCGGTCCAGCGTCCGTTCGACGTTTTCCATCACCGCCTGGAAATCTGCCGGGCCGATGGCCATGTCACGGTGGCCGGCGCGCATCGGCCGGCCGGTGTAGTGGCACGGCCCGCCGGTCTCGACGCAGATGAAGTCGGCCAGCCAGCGTTTGAACTTGGCGCGGTTGGTCTGTCTGAAATGGCGCTCGATGCGGGGGTCGACCACGATGCGGTCGACCAGGTCGCTGGTCACTGCTTCGATGGCGGGCAGACTTCCCAGCCGTTCGTACAGCGTTTCCGGCGCCAGTATGCGCTGCGGCGCACAGCCTTGAAGACTGCAGACCAGCAGCAGCGTGATGCCATGGGCATATGCGCGGCGGAGCCCGGTCGGTGTGCGGAGCGCGCGCATATTGGTCTCAGGCCGCCTGGCGCGCCAGGATCTCGGTGGCGCGTTCGGCGACGACCGCGCGGCTGAACAGGTAGCCCTGATAGGCGTCGCAATCCAGCTCGCGCAGGCAGGCGAGCTGGCTATCGGTTTCCACGCCTTCGGCCACCACGTGCAGCTTGAGTCCCTTGGCCATCGCGGCGATGCCCGCGACGATGTTGCCGTCGTGTTGGCCGTTGTCCAGGTCGTGGACGAAACTGCGGTCGATCTTGAGCGTGTGCACCGGCAGCTTGCGCAGATAGGCCAGCGACGAGTAACCGGTGCCGAAGTCGTCAATGGAGATGTCCACGCCCAAGTCGGCCAGTTGGCGCAGTTTGGCCACGGCGCCATCCAGGTCGCGCATCAGCGTGCTCTCCGTGATCTCGATCTCCAGCCCTTCGCCGTCGATCTGGTTGTCGCGCAGACAGCGGCGGAACTTCTCCAGGAAATGCGGATGCTCGATCTGCCGCGCCGACAGGTTGACGGACATGGTCGCGGCCGGCAGATGCGCCTCGCGCCACAGCCGGGCCTGACGGCAGGCCGTGGCCAGCACCCATTCGCTGAGCGGCGTGATCAGCCCGGACTCCTCGGCGATGGGGATGAACTCGTCCGGCGACACCACGCCGCGGCTCGGGTGATTCCAGCGCACCAGCGCCTCCATGCCGCGGATACGCTGGTTGCGCACCGAGACCTGTGGCTGGTAGTAGACCTCGAACTGCCGGCCGTCGAGCGCATGGCGCATCTCGTTCTCCATGGCCAGTCGGCCGGTGAAGGCCTGATGCATGTCCTGGGTGAAGAACTTGAAATCGTTGCGGCCATGATCCTTGGCGTTGTACATGGCGATGTCGGCGTGCTTGATCAGCGTCTCGATGGTCTCGCCGTCGTCCGGGTGGATGGCGATGCCGATGCTCATGCCCACGTACAGTTCATGGCCCTCGACCGTGAACGGCTGTTCGAGCGCGCCGAGGATCTTCTGGGCGATGAAGGCGGCGCTGTCGCGCGAGCGGATCTGCGGCAGCAGCACCATGAATTCGTCGCCGCCAATACGCGCCAGGGTGTCGCCCTCGCGCAGGCAGCCGCGCAGGCGTTGCGCCACGGCCTGCAACAGGCCGTCGCCGACCAGATGGCCGAGGGTGTCGTTGACCACCTTGAAGCGGTCCATGTCGAGGAACAGCGTGGCCAGGATCTGCCCGTGGCGTTTGGCGTGCGCCAGCGCCTGGCCCAGACGGTCCTTGAACAGCGCGCGGTTGGGCAGGCCGGTGAGCAGGTCGTGGTAGGCCTGGAAGGCGATGGTGGCCTCGGCCATTTTGCGCGCGGTGATGTCGCGGGCGATGCCGTAGGAGCCGAGAAACTCGCCCATGCCCTTGCCGGCATCGGCTGGCGGCTGGTACATGCCCAAGGACGATAGCTCCACCGTGACGGTCTGTTCCGGGTGCTCGTGCGTCAGGCCGGACAGCAGGTCGTCCTTGCGTCGCAACCGCAACTCGTGGTTGCGCGTCGCGCGGTCGCCGGCACGCCGTTCGTCCAGGTGGTGGCGTGCGTTGTCGTGCTCGTCCGGCGGCACGATGCCGAGGTAATGATGGCCGACCAGTTCCTCCGGGTGGTAACCGAGCATGCGCCGCACAGCGCTGTTCAGGTAGGTGAAACGGCCGTCGGCGTCGAGGGTATAGATCAGGTCGGGCGAGACGTTGATCAGCAGGCGGTGCCAATGCTCGGACTGTTCCAGTTCCCGGCGCATGCGGGCGTTCTCCCGCTCCAGCGCCAGTTTTTGCGCGGCGTTGCGCAGCGTCCGGATCAACTCGTCCGGTTCGCAGGGTTTGCGCAGGTAATCGTAGGCGCCCAGGCGCAGGGCCTGGATGGCGCCGTCGATACGGTCGTCGCCGCTCATGACGATGACGCGGCAGGCGGGCTGGTGTTCGCGCAGGTAGGCCAGGATGTCTTCGCCATCGGTATCGGGCAGACGCAGATCCAGCAGCACCAGATCGTACTCCCGGCGCGCCAGCAGGCCGTAGGCCTGAGCGCCGCTGGCGGCGAGGTCGATGCGGGGCAGGTACGGCGCCAACAGTTGACGCGTGCTCGCCAGGTAGCGCGGTTCATCCTCGACGATCAGCAGGCTGGGTGTCGGCTGGGTCGAACGGGCTACGGTCTCACCGGGCATCATGCGCTGCCTCGATCGGTCGGGTGTGGCGATTTAGATGGCTGGCGTGGAAACAGTCAAGCGGAAATGTTACAGGGGGAACGTTACATCGAACGTCGTGCCGTTGGCGTCACTGCGCCAGCGGATGGCACCCGCCAGCGCCTGCGTCAGGGACTTGACGATGGACAGGCCGAGGCCGGCGTGGCCGTCGCCCTTGGTGGATTCGATCGGCGTGAACAGGCGCGGGCGCACCTCGGCGGGGATGCCGGGGCCGGTATCGCTGACCGTGATCTGCAGTTGGCGTGTCTGCTGGTGATCGGTGAGCAGACCGGTTTCCCAGCGGATCAGGCCGCCCGCGGGTGTGGCTTCCTGGGCGTTGAGCTGCAGGTTCAGCAGGATCTGCTTGAGTTTGTCGGCATCGCGCGCCAGCTTGGGCAGGTCGGGCGCCAACCGGGTCTCGACGCGCAGCCCCTTGCTGCGCCAGGTGGCCTCGGTTGCCTTGATCAGATCCTCGACCAGCGCGTTGACGTCGCATTCCGCGCCGCCCTGGTCCGCCTCCGTCCCGCCGGTGGCCAGGTTGCGCAGGATGCGCACGATGCGGTCGAGCTCCTCGCGCATGATGCGCAGCTCGTCGGCGATGGGCGCATCGTCACCCAGCTTGGCGCGCAGGATGGCGAGATAGTTCTTGACCACGCCGAGCGGGTTGCTGATCTCGTGGGTGGCACGCCGCACCCGGCCGGCCAGGGCCGATTCGCCTTCGTGCGCCGCGGCGATGCGCGCGGCACCGGCGGACGGCAGGACGATCTCGCCCAGACGGCGATAGTGATGCGGATGCGCGGTGATGCGTGCCAGTGCCGCACGGCCGCCGCGCACCAGCAGCACGCCGACCGGATCGCCGGCACCGATCGGGATCGCCGCCAGGCCTTCGGCACCGGCTTGACGGATGAGTTGGAGATCGAGCACCGCCGCGTCGGCCGGTGCGTCCAGCGTCACCACCACCGGCGCGCGGGTCAGCAGTGCCCACGCGGCGGCGGCGGTACTGCCTTCCGGCTTGAGATACAGCGGCGGTGCAGGTTCGGCGCGCAGCGGCTGTGCGCGCAACGTACCATCGGCCACGTTCATGCGCAGGTAGATGGCGTGCCCCAGCCCATCCTCGCCGGCCAGATCGTCGGCCAGCCGGGCGATGGCGCTGTCCTGGTCGCGCGCCGCGCAGGTGGCCAGCAGCTCCAGGCGCGCCATGCGGCCGAGCTCGTGGGCGATCTCCGCCAGCGGATACAGGCCGATGTCGGCGGCGATGCGGTCGACATCGCGCGCCATGGCCAGATGGATCTCGCGCATGGCCTCGCCATCCAGCGGTGCCGCCAGCAGCAGCGCGTCGGCATGGGGCAGCGCGGGTATCCAGGCCGGGAAGTTCATGGTCTGGCGATGCGCCGCGATCGCCAGGCGCACCAGCGGTGCGGCGTCCACCAGGCGTTGCGCGGGGGTCTCCAGGTAGCGCGGCGCGTCAGCGATGAAACTGTCTAGCGCCAGCGCGTCCAGCGCCGCCTGGGCGGCGCCGCTTTCCACCGGCCGGGCAAAGCGCGGCAGCCAGCACATCAGACCGGCCAGCCAGGCTTCGTCCTCGCCCGGATAGTGGCTACGCAGCGCCAGTGCCTGACAGAACGCGGCGGTGGCCAACGCCTTGCGCCAGTAGGTTTCCAGATTTTCCGCGGACGCGGCGGGTTGCGTCAGTTGCTGGGCGGCGAGCGCGACCACGCGGCTCTTCAGCGTGGTGGTGTCCAGGGTGGCGATGCGCGCGCGCAGGCGCATGCCGGCGAGATTCACCCCCGGCTGCGCGTGCGCCAGGGCTTGCAGGGCCAGCAGCGCGAGCGCGGGATCGAGCAGGAACAGACGGGCCGCTTCGTCACCGACCACACGCGCACCTGCGAGCTCGCCCAGCAGCCGGGTGAGGACACCGGGATGGCTGGCGAACGGCAGCTCGGGAGAGGGAGGCACTGCGCGCGTGTCGGGCATTGCCTAAAGTATTCAGGTCGGGGATGAGGGGTATGTAACGCAAGCAATTCACGTGCCACAAGCGTCGAGTAGGCGCGACAGCGGCGATGGCGACGCTGCGCGCCCGCTTGCGGGTTGCGGCCGGGCGCACATCAGGGTCACTCCCGACTGAAAAGTGTAAAAAAAACCGACAGTCCGTCCCGTGGCGGAGCAGTTACTGTTTACTGGCCGGGCTCGGCCGGACTCCCCGCCGTCTCGCGCAGTATGCGGAACAGCGCCCGGCTGGCGCGCGGCGGTTTGCCCTCGGCCGCTTCGCGCCGGGCGTTGCGGATCAACTGGCGCAGCGCCTGGGCATCGCCGCCGGGATGAAGCGCCAGCCAGTCGGTGAGCGCGCCGTCGTCCGCCAGCAGGCGTTCACGCCATCGTTCCAGTGCGTGGAAGGCGGCCTTGGCCTCAGCCGATTCGCCGCGCAGTTCCGCCAGTTGCGCGACGATGGGCGCGGCGTCGACCTCGCGCATGAGCCGGCCGATGTACTGCATCTGCCGGCGCAGCGCGCCGTGGCTGCTGATGCGCCGGGCCTCCAGCACGGCGGCGCGCAGCGCGTCGGGCAGTTCCAGGCGCGCCAGGCGCTCGGACGACAGCTTCACCAGTTCGGCACCGACATCCTGCAACGCGGTGCTGTCGCGTTTGCGTTGCGATTTGCTCGGTGCCGCCGGCATGTGCTCGGATTCGGGGTCATGCATGCGCTGCGTGAAGCTCGTGTGACGGGATTGGTATCATAGCCGCTTTGCCGCCTGACCCCGGATCGCGCCGTGCCCCATTCCCCCTTCGCCTACAGCCGCGCCGCACTCGATGGACTCGCCGCGCAAGTGCTCGATCTCGCCCGCGCCGCCGGCGCCAGCGCCGCGGATGCTGAGATCTCGGAAGGCAGCGGCCTGACCGTGGCGGTACGCCACGGCGAGGTCGAGACCATCGAGCACAATCGCGACAAGGGCATCGGTGTGACGGTCTACCTGGGGCAGCGCCGCGGCCATGCCTCCAGTAGCGACTTCTCCGCCGACGCGCTGGCGCGCACGGTGTACAAGGCGGTGAGCATCGCCCGCTATACCGCCGAGGACGATTGCGCCGGCCTGGCCGAAGCGGAGTTGCTGGCGCGCGAGCAGCCGGATCTCGATCTGTTCCATCCCTGGGACATCGACGTCGCCAGCGCAGGCGAGCTGGCGCGCGCCTGCGAGGCGGCGGCGTTCGCGGCGGACGCACGCATCGTCAATTCCGAGGGCGCCTCCTTGTCCAGTCAGGTGTCGCAGTTCGTCTACGCCAACAGCCTGGGTTTCCTCGGCGGCTATCCCAGCAGCCGCCACACCCTTTCGTGCGCGGTGATCGCCGAGGACAACGATGCCATGCAGCGCGATTACTGGTACACCACGGCGCGCGCGCCCGCCGACCTGGCCGACGGCGCGGCGGTGGGGCGGCGCGCCGGCGAGCGCGCCGCGCGCCGTCTGAACGGCCGCAAACTGGCAACCCGGCAGTGCCCAGTGCTGTTCGAGGCACCGGTGGCCACCGGGCTGATCGCCAGCTTCGTGTCGGCGGTGTCGGGCGGACACCTGTACCGCCGGTCGTCGTTCCTGCTCGACAGTCTGGGCACCCAGGTGTTTCCGTCGTTCTTCCAGCTTCAGGAGCGCCCGTTCCTGAAGCGCGGCTTGGCTTCGGCACCGTTCGATTCCGAGGGGGTGGCGACGCGTGAGCGCGATGTCGTCGCCGATGGCGTGGTCAACGGTTATTTCCTCGGCAGCTACAGCGCGCGCAAGCTGGGTATGCACAGCACCG
Organism: uncultured Burkholderiales bacterium; assembly: GCA_937949525.1. GTDB lineage: Bacteria > Pseudomonadota > Gammaproteobacteria > Burkholderiales > Thiobacillaceae > PFJX01. The sequence continues at coordinate 52,404 of CALEDT010000001.1, forward strand.
GCAATGCCGGCGGCAACCACAACCTGATCGTGCCGTCCACCGGCGAGGATTTCGCCGCGCTGTTGCGCAAGCTGGACACCGGTCTGCTGGTGACCGAACTGCTGGGCCACGGCCTCAACATGGTCACTGGCGATTATTCGCGCGGCGCCGCAGGGTTCTGGGTGGAGAACGGCGTCATCGCCTACCCGGTGGAGGAGATCACCGTCGCCGGCAATCTGCGCGACATGTTCCGCGGCATCGTCGCCATCGGCAGCGATGTCGAGACGCGCGGGTCGCGCCGGGTCGGCTCCATCCTGATCGAGCGCATGACCGTGGCGGGTGATTGATGCGCGGGTGGTTGGCCTTCGCGGGTGTTGTCGACCGCGTCAACGAGGCCATCGGCCGGGCGGTCAAGTGGCTGGTGCTGGCCGCCACGCTGATCGCCGCCGGCAATGCCTTGCTGCGTTACGGCTTCGATCTCGGCGCCAACGCCTGGCTGGAAGCGCAGTGGTATCTGTTCGCGGCCATCGTGCTGCTGGGCGCGGGCTATACGCTCAAGCACGACGGCCACGTGCGCGTCGACCTGTTCTATGCGCGTGGCTCGCAGCGCATGCGCGCTTGGGTCGACCTGGCCGGCACGCTGCTGTTCCTGCTGCCGCTGGCCGGCCTGTTGGTCTGGCTGAGCTGGGGTTTCTTCGTCGAATCCTGGCGCATCGGCGAGACCTCGCCCGATGCCGGCGGCCTGTCGCGCTGGCCGTTGAAGCTGCTCTTGCCGATGGGCTTCGCGTTGTTGTTCCTGCAAGGGGTGGCGGAGTCCATCCGCCGTATCGCCCAGTTGCGCGGCGACTTGCCGTTCACGCCGCCACCCGCCGACGGCGGCCGTGCCGGCGAGGTGGTGTGACGTGCGTCATGGCTTGAGGAGGGTGGGGCGGTGACTCCGGAATGGCTCGCGCCGCTGATGCTGCTGGGCCTGGTGGCCTTCCTGCTGCTCGGCTATCCGGTGGCGTTCGCGCTCGCGGCCAACGGCCTGCTGTTCGCGCTGGCCGGCATGGGCCTTGGCCTGTTCGGTTTCGACCAACTGCTGGCGCTGCCGGAGCGGGTGTTCGGCATCCTCGGCAACGGCACGCTGCTGGCCATCCCGTTCTTCACCTTCATGGGCCTGGTGCTGGAGCGCAGCGGCATGGCGGAGGAACTGCTCGACACCATGGGGCAGTTGTTCGGCGCGATGCGCGGCGGCCTGGCTTACGCGGTGGTGGTGGTGGGCGCGCTGCTGGCGGCGACCACCGGCGTGGTGGCGGCTTCGGTGATCGCCATGGGTCTGATCTCCCTGCCCATCATGCTACGTTACGGCTATGACCGGCGCATCGCCACCGGTGTCATCGCCGCCTCGGGCACGCTGGCGCAGATCATCCCGCCGTCGCTGGTGCTGATCGTGCTGGCGGATCAGCTCGCGGTGTCGGTGGGCGACATGTATCGCGGCGCGCTGCTGCCCAGTCTGCTGTTGGCGGGGGCCTACCTGCTGTTCGTGTTCGTGCTCACCGTGGTGCGGCCGGCGGCGGTGCCGGCGCTGCCGCCGGCCGCGCGCACGCTGCATGGCGGTGCGCTGGCGCGGCGGGTGCTGGTGTCCATGCTGCCGCCGCTGGCGCTGATCTTCCTGGTGCTGGGCACCATTCTGCTGAGCATCGCCACGCCCACCGAGGGCGGCGCCATGGGCGCGCTGGGCGCGCTGCTGCTGGCCTGGGCCAAGGGGCGGCTGCGCGGCCCGGTGCTGGCTCAGGCGCTGGACAGCACGGCGCGTCTGACCAGCTTCGTGGTGTTCATCCTGATCGGCTCCACCGTGTTCGCGCTGGTGTTCCGCCTGCTCGACGGCGACCTGTGGCTGGAGCACCTGCTGACCGGCCTGCCGGGCGGTGCGCTGGGATTTCTGATCGTGGTCAGCCTGGTGGTTTTCCTGCTGGCGTTCTTTCTGGATTTCTTCGAGATCGCCTTCATCGTCGTACCGCTGCTGGCGCCGGTGGCGCACAAGCTCGGCATCGATCTGGTGTGGTTCGGCGTGTTGCTGGGCATCAACATGCAGACTTCTTTCCTGTCGCCGCCGTTCGGCTTCTCGTTGTTCTACCTGCGCAGCGTGGCGCCGCGCACGGTCAGCACCGCCGACATCTATCGCGGCGTGGTGCCGTTCCTGGCGATCCAGGTGTGCATGGTGGGGCTGGTGTTGGCCTTTCCCGGCCTGGTGTTGCACGCGCCCGAGGCGGTGTCGGGCGGCGTGTTCGAGATTCCGCTGGAGGGGCTCGATACCGACGATTTCCTGCCGCCGGAGTGGCGCTGACCACCCGCTGCGCGAGCGGTCGGTTCGATCAGTTCAGCGACAAGATCCACTTGGCCAGCGCGGGCGCGTCGCTGGCAGCCTTGGGTTGCGGCGGCATCGGCACCTTGCCGTACTTGCCCTTGACGCCCTTGGTGATGGCTTCGGCCAAGGTTTTCTCGGCATCCGCCTGGCCCTTGTTCTTGGCGGCGATCTCCTTCCAGGTCGGCCCCATCATCTTCTTGTCCATGGCGTGGCAGGTGGTGCATTTGTGCTGGGTGGCGAGCTCCGCGCTGGCGAGGGCGGTGCCGGACAGCAGCACGGATGTGGCGAGGGCGGCGGCGAGGGCGAGCTTCATGGCTTTTCCTTTCATGGGCTGCGTGAATGAAACAGGACTTGCAAGTCTTTAACGGAGTATAGGGGCATCGGTTGACGCGGCTTTGACTTGCGTCAATCCGCGCCTGCGCAGGGCTACCACTGCACCACGTGCACGTGGCTCAGGCTGCGCCCGAGGAATCGCTCGCCGATGGTCTGGAAACGCAACGGCACGTCGGTCACCCAATAGTGGTATTCCGGCGCGGCGCGCGACGGCGTATGCAGGCCGCGCGCCCCGAGCAGTTGCGCAGCCTGTTCGGCCATGGCTTCGGCGGAATCGACCAGGGTTACATCCGGACCCGCTTCGTCCTGCAACAGGGGTTTGAGCAGCGGGTAATGGGTGCAGCCCAACACCAGCGTATCGATGCGTTCGGCCAGCACCGGTCTGAGATACTCGCGCGCGGTCAGGCGCGTCACCGGATGGTCCAGCCAGCCTTCCTCCACCAGCGGCACCAGCAGCGCGCAGGCCTGCGAGGTCAGCCGCACGTCGGCATCGATGCCATGGATGGCGCGCGCGTAGGCATTGCTGTTGATGGTGGTGGGCGTGCCGATGACGCCGATGCGGCGGCTGCGCGAGGCCGCCAGGGCCGACACCGCGCCGGCTTCGATGACGTCGAGCACCGGTGTGGGCGACAGGTCGCGCACCACCTGTGCGGCCACTGCCGCCATGGTGTTGCAGGCGATGATCAGCAGCTTGACCCGCTTCTCCAGTAGGAATTCGGCGATCTGCGTGGTGTAGTGCGCGATGGTCTGCACCGACTTGACGCCATAGGGCACGCGCGCGGTATCGCCGAAGTAGTGGATCGATTCGAACGGCAGGCGCTCCATCAGCGCACGTACGACGGTGAGCCCGCCGACGCCCGAGTCGAACACGCCGATCGGGCTCAAGGGGTTGGGGTCAGCGGGCATGACGGGAGGATCGTTGGTGGGCGCGGATCATGGCGCGGGTGGCTGCTGGGCGAGCGCCCATTGTACGTGTTCGCGCACCAGCGCCGACCGGTGGTCGGCACGCGCGTGCAGCGCCGCGCGCAGCGCCATGGCATCCGCCGCGCCGGTGGCCGGATGCGCCAAGGCGTTGCCCAACGCCACGGCGAGATTGCGCAGCCAGCGTTCGTGGCCGATCCGACGGATGGGCGAACCCTGCAACCGATCGAGAAAGGTCGTTTCCTGCCATGCGAACAGTGCCACCAGCGTCGCCCGATCCAGGCCGTTGCGCGGCTGGAAATCCGGCTCGGTGACCGGGCGCGCGAAGCGGTTCCAGGGGCAGACCAACTGGCAGTCGTCGCAGCCGTAGATGCGGTTGCCCAGCATCGGGCGCAGTTCCAGCGGAATGGCGCCGCGATGCTCGATGGTCAGGTAGGAGATGCAGCGGCGCGCATCCAGCCGGTAGGGCGCGACGATGGCGGCGGTCGGGCAGACGTCGATGCAGGCGCTGCAGGTGCCGCAGTGATTCGACGTCGGCGCATCGGGCGGAAAGGGCAGATCGACGTACAGCTCGCCGAGAAAGAACCAGGAGCCGGTCCGTTCCAGCAGCAGCGTGTGTTTGCCGCGCCAGCCCAACCCGGCGCCCTGGGCCAGCGCCACCTCCATCACCGGCGCGCTGTCGGCGAAGGCGCGGAACGCGAACGGGCCGATCGCTTGCGTCAGGCGCTCGGCCAGGCGCGCCAGCCGTTGGCGCACGATGCGGTGGTAGTCACGCCCCAGCGCGTAGCGCGAGGCATAGGCGCGCGTCGGCGCGGCCAGGGTCGTGTGCGCGTCGGCGGCGGTCGGCAGGTAGTCGAGCCTGGCGCTGATGACGCCGACGGTGCCCGGCACCAGCCGGTCGGGGTGAGCGCGGTCGGCGCCATGCCGCGCCATATAATCCATGTCGCCATGACAGCCCGCCGCCAGCCAGTCCATGAGTGCCCGTTCCGCCCCCTCCAGACGGGTGGAGGCAAAGCCGATCGCGGCGAAGCCCAGTTCCCGGCCCCATTGCCGGATCGATGGTTTCAGCGCTTGCAGGCTCTCGGGAGTGGGTTCGCCGGGCATGACGGGATGATAGCGTGAGCCTGTGCGTCGATCTGCCCGACGAAGCGGCGACGCTGGCGCTGGGTGCACGCCTGGGCGCCGTGCTGGCCCCCGGTCTGAACATCTGGCTGCGCGGCCACCTCGGTGCCGGCAAAACCACGCTGACGCGCGGCGTGCTGCGCGGACTCGGTTTTGCTGGCAGAGTCAAGAGTCCGACCTATACTTTGGTTGAACTTTATGCTTTATCGAGGTTTAATCTATATCACTTTGATTTGTTTCGGTTTGCCGATCCGGATGAATGGCATGACGCGGGCTTTCGCGAATACTTCAACGCCGCCAGCGTGTGCTTGGTGGAATGGCCGGACAAGGCGCGCGGCGCCGTGCCGGCGCCGGATTTGTGCATCGACCTGGACATCCTGGACCATGGCCGGGTCGCGCACATCGAGGCAATGACGGAGGAGGGACGGGCATGCATCGCGCGTATGGGTACCTGATCGGTCTGCTGCTGATGCTGCTGGCGGGCGCGGCTGCCGCCACGGTCACCGCCACGCGCGTGTGGCCTTCGCCCGAATACACCCGCATCACGCTGGAACTGGCCGCGGAAGTCGGCCACAAGCATTTCACGCTGACCGGCCCGGACCGGCTGGTGCTGGACTTGGAGGGCGTGGAACCGGTGGCGGCGCTGACCGAACTGGCCGGCAAGGTGGCTGCCAACGATCCCTACATCGCCGGCATCCGCGTGGCGCGCAATCGCCCCGGCGTGACGCGTGTCGTGGTCGAGCTGAAGACGGCGGTGCGGCCGCAGGTGTTCACGCTGCGTCCGATGGGGGAATACGGCCATCGCCTGGTCATGGACCTGTACCCGGCCTCGCTCGACGCCATCGAACGCCAGGTGGAGAACGCGATCGCCCAGGCCGGCGGCAGCACCGCCGGCAGTGCCCAGGCGGGCGGCGCCCGGTCGGCGTACACGCGGCTGATCACCATCGCCATCGATGCCGGCCACGGCGGCGAGGATCCCGGCGCGATCGGCGCGCGCGGCACGCGCGAGAAGGACGTGACGCTGTCCATCGCCCGCCGGCTCAAGGCCATGATCGACAAGCAGGACAACATGCGCGCGGTGCTGACGCGCGATGGCGACTATTTCGTCGCGCTGCACGAACGGGTCAACCGCGCGCGCCGCGCCAACGCCGATCTGTTCGTGTCGGTGCATGCGGACGCCTGGGTGCGGCCGGATGCGCGCGGCTCGTCCGTGTATGCCCTGTCGGAGCGCGGCGCCACCTCCGCGGCCGCACAATGGCTGGCCAAGCGCGAGAACGACGCCGACCTGATCGGCGGCGTCAACCTCGCAGTGCGCGACCGCTATCTGAAGCAGACCTTGATCGACCTGTCGCAGACCGCGCAGATCGCCGACAGCCTGATCGTCGGCCGCGAGGTACTGGAGGAACTGGGCGGCATCAACCGGCTGCACAAGCCGCGCGTCGAGCAGGCCGGTTTCGCCGTGCTCAAGGCACCGGACATTCCCTCCATCCTGGTGGAGACCGCCTTCATCTCCAACCCGGAGGAGGAGAAGCGGCTCAACGACGAGGCCTACCAGGACAAGATGGCGGCCGCCATCGTCAACGGCATCAAGCGCTATTTCGAGCGCAACCCGCCGCTGGCGCGCGACCGGCCGGCGCGCAATCTCTGACGCCTCGGTCCACGGCGGCCCGATGTCGCCGTGCGCGCCGCGCCGGAGCGGTCACAGGTCGCCGTTGGCGCCCGCCAGCATGATCTCTTCCATCTTGTTGCGGATTTCGATGGCGCCGCGCGCGAGGTCCGAGGTGATGCCCAAGGCCTGTTCGTAGCCCGTGACCCAGTCCAGATTCCAGTCCAGCATCATCACCCAGATATTCTTGTCGGCATCCTCCATGACCGCGATGCGGCAGGGCAGGAATACCAGGAACTCCGGACTGATCCTGAGCAGGTCGCGGCCGACGGCGATGTCGCAGAAGCTGTGCACCTCGATGCGCGGCGCCTCGAAGTCGTTCAGCACCGCCTGGAAATCCTTGTACATCAGGTTGCTGCCGACGTACTTGAAGTTGAGCTGGTTGGCGCGCAGCATCATCGATTCCAGCACCTCGTCGAAGCTCAGGCCGGGCTTCGCCTTGACCTTGTGTGCCGCCCAGTTCATCGCGTCCGCCATGCTCATGCGGAACACGTTGGTCATCAACGGCATCATCATCTGCATCATCTGCCGCTTGGTTTCCTGTGGAATCGGCGGCCGCATGGTGTAGGGCTTGGTAGACGCCGGGCGCGGCGCACCGATCAGCGGCAGCGGCATGCCGGCGAATGGCAGGGACAGCGACGGCGCGACCGGGCGCGGCACCATCTGCAGGTAGGGGTTGGGTGCGCCGGGTGGGGTGATGCTGTAGACCTGCTGGGCGTTCGCGCCGCTGCCGAGCACGCACGCGGCGACGGCCGCGGCGAGGCGGAATGGGTGCTTCATGTCTCTCTCCTGTATGCGTGTGCCGTGCCGGCGCGCGGAGTGCGATGCGCCCCGACAGGCGCAAGGGTATTCCATGTCGGGTTCACGGCCAATCCCCATGCGTGGCATGGACCTGATCGGCGTCAATGTCCGCACCAGCGGATTTCCGGACGCTCAGCCTCGCGCCGCGCGCACGCGCGCGATCAGGTCGTCGGCGATGATCAGCAAGTCTTCCAGCCGGCGAGCTTGACGACCCACGACGGCGTAACGACCGTCGATGGTCAGCAGCGGTACACCCTCCACCCGGTAATCGCGCGCGAGCTGGTCGGCGCGGGCGATGCGGCTCTGCATGGCGAAGCCGTCGAACTGGGCCGCAAAGCGTTGTGCATCGATGCCGTTGCGCGCTGCCCAGGCGGTGATCTCGGCTTCGCTGTTCAACGGTTCGCGCCGGGTGTGGATGGCATCGAACACCGCCTGATCCAGGCGCGCCAGCTCACCCAGGCTGTCCAGCGTGTAGTAGAGCCGGGCCAGATTGCGCCAGGCGGCGCGGCCGAAGGTCACCGGCACGCGCCGGAAGGCCACGTCGGCCGGCAGCGCGTGTTCCCAGGCGCCGATCAGCGGGTTGAAGTTGGCGCAGTGCACGCAGCCATAGGAGAAGAATTCCAGCACCTCGATGCGGCCGGGGCTTTCGCCCGGCTGAGGCGGGTCGATGGCCACCCAGTCGATGCCCTCCCCGGGAGCGCCGCCGCCCGTGGTACGGGTGCCGCCGGTGCCGCCTGCGACGGGGCTGGCCGGTGCAACCGGTGCGGATGGCTGCTCGGCGCCGCAGGCCGTCAGCAAAGCGCCGGCGGCGCCGGCGAGCAGGTGGCGGTGGAAGCGCCGGCGTCCGGCGTCGATCGGTATTGCATGTCTCATGTCGGGGTCTCTCCAGTGGGTCCCGGGTGGTGGATGTCCGCATCGCTCGCGCCGGCGCGCCACTTGGCCAGGAAGTCGCGCCACGGCATCGGATGGTCGAACCGATGGCCCTGAAAGACGTCGCAGCCGCGGATGGCCAGGAATTCGCGCTGGGCTTCGGACTCGACGCCCTCGGCGACGACGCGCAGGCCGAGGTGACGGGCGACCGAAAGGATGGTTTCGACCAGGGCCGCGTCGTTGGCGTCGTCGGGCGCGTCCTGCACGAACGTGCGGTCGATCTTCAGTTCATTGAGCGGCAGGCGTTTCAGATAGGCCAAAGACGAGTAGCCGGTGCCGAAGTCATCGACCGAGAAATGGATGCCGAGCGCGCTCAACTGTGCCATCTTGGCGATGGTGTCGTGGATGTCCTCGATCATCAGACTTTCCGTGACTTCCAGCACCAGGCTGGTCGGGTCGGCGCCGGCCGCAGCCAGCACGTCGCGTACATGCGCGACGAAGCCGGATTGGCGAAACTGGCGGGGGCTGAGGTTCACCGCCAGGCGCAGTGCCAGGCGCGCGTCCTGCAATGCGCGCAGCAGCGTGGCGGCTTCCGCCAGAACCCAATCGCCCAGGGCGACGATCAGTCCCGATTCCTCGGCTACCGGAATGAACGCCGCGGGAGGAATCAGCCCGCGCTCGGGATGGCGCCAGCGGACCAGTGCCTCGGCGCCGACCAACCGGCCGTGCCGGTCGATCTGGGGTTGCAGGTACAGGCACAGTTCGCGCGCCGCGATGGCGCGATGCAGATCCTGCTCCAGCGCGAGGCGCGCACGCACATGCTCCTGCATGGCCGTTTCGAAATAGATCACCGCGTTGCGCCCCGCTTCCTTGGCGCGGTACATCGCCGTGTCGGCTTCGCGCAGCAGGTCGTCCTCGCGTTCGCCATTCTTGGGGAACACCGTGATGCCGATGCTGGCGCCGATGTGGTAATCGACTCCGTCCACATCGAACGGCGTGCGCAGCACACCACGGATCTTGTCGGCCACCGCCAAGGCCAGGCGCGCCGCGGCTTCATGCGTGTTGGCCAGTTCCACCAGCAACACCACGAACTCGTCGCCGCCCAACCGCGCGACGGTGTCCTCATTGCGCAGGAAGCGCTTCAGGCGTTCGCCTACCTGGCGCAACACGGCATCGCCGACTTCATGGCCACGGGCATCGTTGACGCGCTTGAACTGGTCGAGGTCGATGAACATCAGTGCGCCGACGTGGCCGCCGCGACGGGCCACCGCCAGTGCCTGTGACAGGCGGTCCATCATCAGACGCCGGTTGGGCAGACCGGTGAGCGCGTCGAAATAGGCCAGGCGGTGGATCTCGGCCTCGGCGCGTTTGCGCTCGCTGACGTCGCGCACCAGTACTACCGCTTCGTCGCTCGTACCCAGACGGTTGATGCGCGCCTCGAACCAGCGGCTGCCGTCGGGCATGGGCAGCGCGTATTCATAAGTGGACGGTTCGCCGCTGGCGCGGCTCTGCGCCAATGCCGCCTGATAACGGGCCACGGCCTCGCTCGGCAGCAGCTCATGGAGCGGACGTCCCAGGAACTCTTCCGGGGGCAGGTAGAGTTCGCCGATGTCACGCGCCTTGTAGTCGGTGATGACACCCTGCGCATCGATGCGGAAGAACAGGTCGGGCAACGCGCGGAAGATCGCCTCCAGTTCCTCACGGCGCTGCGCCATCTCGGCCTCCATGCGGCGGCGGTCGGTGATGTCCAGGCAATGGCCGATGTAGCCGACGTATTCGCCGTGACTGTCATAGCGTGGCATGCCTTCGTCCAGCAGCCAGCGGTACTCGCCGTCGTGGCGACGCAGGCGGTAGACCAGACTGAAGCGCTCGCGCCGTTGCAGTGCGGCCCGGTACTGGCGCAGGCAGTCACCGAGGTCGTCGGGGTGTACGCCCTCTGTCCAGCCGTCACCCAATTCCTCGGACAGGCTGCGGCCGGTGAAATCCAGCCACACCTGGTTGAAGGAATCGCACCGGCCTTGGGTATCCGCCGTCCAGATCAGGGCCTGCCCGGAGTTGGCGAGCGTGCGGAAATGCTGTTCGCTCTCGCGTAGCGCCTCGCGCAGCGTGTATTCGCGGGTCACGTCGCGAAACACCATCACCACGCCGAACATCTGGCCCTGCCCGTCCCGGATCGGCGCGGCACTGTCGGCGATGTGACGGCGCGTGCCGTCGCGCGCGATCAGCACGGTGTGGTTGCCGAGCCCGACCACCGCGCCGTCGGCCAGCGCGCGTTCCACCGGTATGTCCGCCGGCTCGCCGCTGCGGGCGTCGACGATGCGGAACACATTGGCCACGGGCTGGCCGCGCGCTTCGGCAAGGCTCCATCGGGTCAGTTCCTCGGCCACTGGATTCATCAGCGTGATCTGGCCGGCGAGGTCGGTGGCGATCAAGGCATCGCCAATCGAATGCAGTGTCACCGCAAGCTGTTCCTCACTGGCACGCAGATTGCTAATGGCGGTATCGAGCCGTCGCGCCATGGTGTTGAAAGCACGGCCCAGGTCCGCGACCTCCGCCAGGCCGGCGATCGGTGCGGACGACGAGAAATCGCCCAGCGCCGCACGCCGGCTTGCGTCCCGCAGTCCCTGCAGAGGGCGGGCGACCAGGCGATGCAGCGCCCAGCCCATGAGCAGGGCCAGCACCACGGTGGCCGCCAGCTCCGGCGCGCGTGCCCGCAGTACCTGGGTGCGGATCTGCGCGCGCTGCGCGCCGAGGTCGTAGGCCAGAAAGATCACGCCGTTGCGCGGGTCGCGCAGCGCTTCGTCCGGTGCCGGCGGGGCGTAGGGCACCAGCACGGTCGCGTGCGTCCCATTGTCGGTCCCGGTGTGATGCGGCCGGCCGCCGGCTGCGACGCGCGCGAACGTCGAACCGTCGAAACCGGGCAGGACCAGCGTGGCCGGGCGTCCTTTCCATTCCGAGCGGTTGGCGAGCAGCACCCGACCCTGCGGATCGAGCACGGCGACCACACGCAGACGCGGGTCGGTCGCGGCATGCGTGACATCGGCTTCGACACGGCGCGGGTCGGTCGCCAGATCGCGCGTCGCCGCACGCGCCAGGCGTGCGCCCAGCGCGACCATGTCGGTGCGCGCCTGGGTCATGGTTTGGTGGGTGCGCTGCCAGAACGCGTTGGCCATGGACAGTCCGAGGATCGTCGCGACCAACAGCAACAGCGTCAGCGGCAGCGCGAGACGCAACGGGACGCGGGCGAGCAAGGTCTCGGTGCTCATGCGGGCAGCAGACCGGGGTAAGCGAGGCCGGCCACCCCGGTCTCGCGCGGCAGCAGCCGTTCACGCCACATCAGCGCCGCCAGCTCCGCGGCTACCGCCTCCAATTGCGCCGGCGTGTGCATGAGCCACCGGCGATTGGCCTCTAGGTCGGGCTGTTCCAGTTCGGCCAGCGCATCGGCCACCTCATCCGCGCTCAGGCCGAGCCGTTGCGCCATGCGCGGGTGGGCGTCGGCCGGATGCTCGCGCAACCAGTCCAGCACGCGGAAATGCGCGGCCACCAGTTGGCGCGCGCCGGCATGGGATTGCTCCAGGGCTTCGGGCGTGATGGCCAGCACGTCGACGATACGCCCGGGAATGGCGCGGCTGTCGAACAGACGCCGTGCGCCCGCGCGCTCGAGTTGCCGGAGTGTCGGCTGGTAGGTGACCAGCGCGTCGACCCGGCCGTCGAGATAGGCCTGGCGATGCGCGTCCACGGTGAGCGGCACCAGGTGCAGCGCCGCACGCGTCAGCCCCGCGCGGCGCAGCGCCTCGGTCAGCATCAGAGCGCCCACCGCGCTGTGTTCGACGCCGACGCGCTTACCGGCCAGCGCCGGCAGGCGGTCGATGTCCGGGCGCGCGACCAGCGCGTCGGCGCCGGTCGAGATGTTGAAGATCATCGCCACGCGCAGTTCCAACCCCTGGGCGCGCGCGGCCAGTACCTCGTCCAGGGTCAGCGCGGCTGCCTCGACCGTACCGTTGTAGAGCGCGAGCAGCGCATCGGTGGCCGACAGGAGTTCCACCAGACGCACGGTGCCCTCGTCCAGCCAGCCCATCTGGCGGGCCAGCGGCAGCGTCTCGTAGCCCGGCCAGACATGGGTGGCGACCCGCAACAGCGGTGCCCGGCCGGCGCCGCAGCCGGGCAGGCCGGCCAAGGCCAGCGCGGCGGTCAGAAATCCGCGCCGCGTGCAGCGTTTGGACGCTGTGTGCCCGCTTCGGGCCAGGGGTGGAGACGTTGCTGTGGGGTTCACGGTGTATCGTGCCGATGTCGACCCGGGCATTCTAACGGTCGCGGTGTGCCGCCACCCGAACGGCGGAGGCCGTGCTGCACGCTAAAGTCGGCCGGGTTTGGTGCCGATAGGCATATCTGTTACCCTTGCAAGGGTTTTTTACCCGGGAGAACCGACCCATGAATAACCGCCCGCATGCCGTGCGCAAGCGCGTGATTCTGGCCTTGGCCACGCTTCCCTTTTTCGGTGTGGTGGCCGCGTTCGGCATCGCGCCCGACACGACCATCGAGCAGATGGAATCGTCCACCGTGGTCGAGACCGTGATGCCGCCGGAAATCCAAGCCACCGACAGCGGTGTTTTCGATTTCTGGCGCGAGGAGCGCATCAGCCGGGGTGACACGCTGCCGGGGCTGTTGACCCGCATGGACGTGGACGCCGACGACATCCAGGGCGTGATGGCCGCAGCACGGCAGAATTCGGCGCTCGGCCGTCTGGCCTCCGGCCGCACCGTGTTGGCGCGGGTGACCTCCGGCGGCAGCCTGATGCTGCTGCGTTACATGGCCAGCGACGACACGTTGATCAGCGTGGAACGGGTGGGCGATGGCTTCCGTGTGGCGGAACAGGCCATCCAGCCTGAAATGCGGCCGATCATGCGTTCCGGCACCATCCAGGGTTCCCTGTTCGGTGCCACCGATGCCGCCGACGTGCCGGACCGCATCGCTTCGGCGATGGCGGAAGCGTTCTCCGGCGAGATCGATTTCCACCGCGATCTACGCCGCGGTGACCAGTTCTCCGTGGTCTACGAAGCGTTCTACGTCGACGGCCGGCTGGTACGCACCGGTCGCCTGCTGGCGGCCGAGTTCATCAATCAGGGCAAGACCCATCAGGCCATCTACTTCCAGGATCCGCAGGGACGGGAAGGCTATTACACGGCGGACGGCCAGAGTCTGAAACGGGCGTTCCTGAAGTCGCCGATGCCGTTCGACCGCGTGTCTTCCGGCTTCACCACGCGCCGCTTCCATCCAGTGTTGCAAACCTGGCGTTCGCACAAGGGCATCGACTACGCCGCGCCCACGGGTACGCCCGTGCGTGCAGTGGCCGATGGCGCGGTGACTTTCGTCGGCACGCAGGGCGGCTACGGCAATCTCGTGGTGCTCAACCATCAGCGGCCGTACAGCACGGCCTATGCCCATCTGTCCCGTTTCGGCAGCGGCATCCGCAATGGCGCGCGGGTCAGCCAGGGCCAGATCATCGGTTACGTCGGCTGCACCGGCCTGTGCACCGGGCCACACCTGCATTACGAGTTCCGGGTCAATGGCGAGCAGCGCGATCCGCTGGCGATGAAGCTGCCCACGTCGCTGCCGCTCGATGCGCGTTACCGGGCCTTGTTCGCCGAACAGGCCCAACCCATGGTCACCCGGCTGGAATTGCTGCGCGGCACCAATCTGGCGCGCATGGATTAGACGGCAAGCGGCGCCTGCGTCCCGCGAGCGCCCGTCGTGAGCGGCGTGCGCAGCGTGAACGACCGATGCGGCACCCGGGCGCGACACGTCGCCCAATGAAACAACGCCCCGTCCGGCGTGCGCCAAACGGGGCGTAATGCGCCGGGCTACCGTCTCAGCGCCGCGGCAGTTCCTCGAACACATTGGTCCAGACGTTGAGCGCCTGGCCGCCACCAGCCTGGCCGCCGCCGGTGACGATCTCCTTGGCCACCGTGAAGTTGCTCATGTCCAGCTTCCACAGGTTGCCGTCACCGGCGTTGGAGACATAGCCCCACTTGCCGTCCGGGGTGAAGGCGACATGGCCCATGCGGCCCTTGCCGATCACCAGATCCTTGACCGTCTTCATGTCCTTCACGTCGACGACGCTGATGACGTTGTTGCCGTAGTTGGTGACCACGGCGTGACGGCCGTCCGGGCTGTTGTAGGTGTGGCCGATACCGTTGCTGGCGGTGGACAGGCGATGCACCAGTTTCTTGGTCTTGGCGTCATAGAACGCCACCTCGCGACCGCGCATGTCCTTGCCCGGGCCGCGATTGAGCAGCATGAAGTACTTGCCGTCCTGCGTGAAGTTGCCGTGGTGCGCCTCCACCACTTCCTCGCCGATCAGCGGCATGTCGAAACGGGTGATCTCCGGCATGTCGGCGCGGGTCAGGTCGAACACCACCACGCCGGGCGGAATGCTGCCGTCCGGCTGGCGACCCATGATCATCTGCATGCCACGCGCGCCAAGGAAGCCGGGGGTGACGTTGCCCTCGTGCACCAGCCATAGCTCCTTGCCGTCCGGACTGATCGCCGGGTAATGCGGCGCGCTGGGGGCGGCGACGGTGCGCACGCTGAAATCGCGTGTGTCCACCACGACCAAGCGGTTGTCGACCCGGTCCATGGTGAAGAAGTAGCGCGAATCCGGGCTCCACGAATTGTGCATGGAGGTGACGCCGACCGGTTTGCCGGCGACGTCGATGTCCAGACTTTTCACGATTTGATCGCTGCCGGCATCGATGAAGGCCACCCGCAGCTTGCCGTCGGACAGGCCCCAGTGGTCGACGCCGACCAGCTTGCCGTCCGGGCTGACCAGGCCGTGCTTGGGCCGCGAGCCGGTGGCCAGGCGTTTGATGACATTCTTGCCGTTGAGGTCGATCACCACCACGTCTTTTTCGCCATCGGCGGCGCAGCTCACGTATACCTTGCGTGCGTCCGGCGTGGTGGAGCCGAGCGTGCCGCCCTTGCAGGTATCCAGCGCGGCGAGCACCGCATCGGTCTTGGTGTCGACGATGAACGCCTTGCCGGCGCCGTGCAGTTGCACCACGACATCGGGCCAGACGGGGGCTTTGGCGGCGGATGCGGCGACTGGCTGCAACAGCGCCAATGCGCCGGCCAGACTGATGGCCAGACGGGTCATCGGCATTTTCGTGTGATTCATGTCGTGCTCCTCATGGGTTCAGGAATCGTACGTCTCCCGATCACGCAACCCGGCGACGCGGTGGCGGTGATCGCCCAGAGGGTGTATGCAAATAGTGTGCCCTGCCTTGGTGCATTCTAAGCCATTGTTATATTGTGGTTTTGTTTGAAGCAAAACGGCAGGATTGGGTCGATATGACCCAAACGACGCAGCCGCATGGGTCGGAACGACCCATGCGGCGGGTTTTTCAGGTGAACTGGTCCTGCGCCTTCAGCCGACGGTGGCGTCCGCGCTGTTGGTGGCGCCGGTGTTGTCCACCCAGTTGACCTGCACCTTGGCACCCTTGCCGACACCGGCCACCCGGAACGCCAGGTACGGGTTGCGCGAAATGCCGCCGCCCCACTGCGCGT
>CALEDT010000002.1 GCA_937949525.1 uncultured Burkholderiales bacterium
ACGCGCAGTGGGGCGGCGGCATTTCGCGCAACCCGTACCTGGCGTTCCGGGTGGCCGGTGTCGGCAAGGGTGCCAAGGTGCAGGTCAACTGGGTGGACAACACCGGCGCCACCAACAGCGCGGACGCCACCGTCGGCTGAACGTGCCTGACGGACGAAAAAGCCGCCCTCGGGCGGCTTTTTCGTTTCCTGCGCTCCGGACCCGAAGTTCAGCCGGTCGCCTTCTCGTCGCTGGTCCGGGTTTCCACCAGCACCAGCGGCTCGACGTCGTTCGTCGCCGCCACCTTGGGGCGGGCGCGTCGCCGCGGATTCGACGGTGGACCCCATTCGCTGGGAACCAGACTTTCCGTGGGCTCATCCGCCCCGGTCGTTTCGCTCCGGGTTTCCACCAGCACCAGCGGCTCCTGCGTGGCGTCACGATCCTGCGTCTTGACGCCACGTCGCCGGCGCGAGCCGCGCTGGCCTTGTGGCTCCTCGACGGCAGCGGGCTGCGCGGTCTGATCGGGCTCGACCGACGCGGTCACGGTCTCGACCAGTTGCAGTCCGGCAGCGGCCAGGTCTGGCGCCGAAAGGGGCGGGGGCCCGGCGACGGCATCCCGGCCCTGCGCGGGCTGCGGCGTCGGTGGCACGACCGGCGCCGTGCTCTCCGCGATGACCGGTGACACACCAGTCTGCTCGGCGGGGACAGGTGGCATCGCATCGGTATCCGACTCGGTGGCAGCCGTCGGCATCTGCGGCGCTGCGGCTTCGGTCATCAGCTCGCTGACGGTCTGGTCGGTCACACTGGCCACATCGGTACGCCCGTCAGCTCGACGCCCGCGGCCACCGCGACGACGGCGGCGCGATTCCCGGTCTTCGCCGCCAGGTTCGACCGTGGTTTCCGGCGCAATCGGCGTAACGGCCTCGACGCTCTCGGTCATCGCGGGTTTGGGTGTTTCCTGGGGGCGCTCGCGCTGAGGCCGCTCGGTGCGCGGCGCCTTGTTATCGCGTCCTTCCCGGGCCTCCCGGCCTTCCCTCGGCTCCCGCGTGTCCGTCCGCTCGCCGCGCGGGCCGCGCTCGGCGCCTTCGGCGCGGCTTGGTCGCTCGGTGCGGGGGCGACGTTGCTCACCGTTGCGGGGCTCGCCGCGCTCGCTCCGTTCGCCACGCCCTTCGCGTTCACCGCGCGGCTCGCGATCGCCGCGCCCGCGCCGGCTGTCCCGTTCTCGCTCGCGCCTTGCCGGCACGGGCGCCGGCGGCGCTTCGGGTTTCGCTTCTTCGGCAGGCTGGCTGATGCCGCGCAGCCAACCGACGATACGGCCGAACAGGCCGGCCTTCGGGCTGGCGGCGGCCGCTGCGGGGGCGACGCTGGCTTGCGTCGGCGCCGGTTGCGTGGGCGTGATGCCCTGCACCACCGGTTGGGCACGCTCGGCCTTGGCGGCGCCGCCATTGTGCGCCTTGGCTTCTTCCTCGGCCGGCTTCTCCACCATCTTGTAACTGGGCGCGGATTGATCGATCTGGTTGAGCTGGTCGTGGCGGAAGCGCGCCAGCGTGTAGCGCGGTGTCTCGAAATGCACGTTCGGGATCAGCACGATCTCGACGCGGTGGCGCGCCTCGATGGCCAGAATGTCGTGGCGCTTCTCGTTGAGCAGGAAGGTGGCGACGTCGACCGGCACCTGCAGATGCACGGCGCCGGTGTTGTCCTTCATCGCCTCTTCCTGCAGCATGCGCAGCAGGTGCAGCGCGAAGGATTCGGTGCTGCGCACGTGACCCGTACCGGCGCAACGCGGACAGGTGACGTAGCTGGTCTCGCCCAGACTCGGCTGCAGGCGCTGGCGCGACAGTTCGAGCAGGCCGAAGCGGGATATCTTGCCGGTCTGCACCCGCGCGCGGTCGTGGTGCAGTGCCTCGCGCAAGCGCTCCTCGACTTCGCGCTGGTTCTTCTGGTTCTCCATGTCGATGAAATCGATCACGATCAGGCCACCCAGGTCACGCAGCCGCAGTTGGCGCGCCACCTCATCCGCGGCCTCCAGATTGGTGTTGAGCGCGGTCTGCTCGATGTCGCCGCCCTTGGTGGCCTGGGCCGAGTTGACATCGATGGCGACCAGTGCCTCGGTGTGATCGATGACGATGGCGCCGCCCGAGGGTAGCGTGACGGTGCGCGAGTAGGCGCTCTCGATCTGGTGCTCGATCTGGAAGCGCGAGAACAGCGGCACCGGATCGGTGTACAGCTTGACCCGGTTGGCGTTGGCCGGCATCACGTGCGCCATGAACTGGCGCGCCTGCTCGCACACGTTGGGTTCATCGATCAGCAGTTCGCCGATGTCCGGCGTGAAGTAATCGCGGATGGCGCGTATCACCAAGCTGGATTCCTGATAGATCAGGAAAGCACCCGATTGCGCCTTGGCTGCGCCGTCGATCGCGCTCCACAACTGCAGCAGGTAGTTGAGATCCCACTGCAACTCCTCGACGCTGCGACCGATGCCTGCGGTGCGGCCGATCAGGCTCATGCCGGCGGGTACTTCCAGTTGCGCCAGGGCATCGCGCAGCTCATTGCGTTCCTCACCCTCGATACGCCGGGATACGCCGCCACCGCGCGGGTTATTGGGCATCAGCACCAGATAGCGGCCGGCCAGACTGATCTGGTTGGTGAGCGCGGCGCCCTTGTTGCCGCGTTCATCCTTTTCGACCTGGACGACCAGTTCCTGGCCTTCCTTCAACAGATCCTGGATGCGGGTGCGGCCGGACTCGGCCTTGTCGCCGGCGGGCAGGGAGGCGCGGGCGATCTCCTTGAACGGCAGAAAACCGTGACGCTCCGCGCCGTAATTGACGAAGCAGGCTTCCAGCGAAGGCTCGACGCGGGTGACGACGGCCTTGTAGATGTTGCCCTTGCGTTGCTCCTTGTTGGCGGATTCGATGTCGAGGTCGACCAGCTTCTGACCATCGACAATGGCGACGCGGAGTTCCTCCGCCTGCGTCGCGTTGAACAGCATACGTTTCATGTTATACCCCAGCGCTTACGCGCCCCGGGGCGACAAACCCCGCCGCGCGGTGCGGCGGCGATGCGAGGCAGGGGATCAGGCGGCTGAGTTGTTCGTGTCGCTGAACGGCTGGTGCATGGTGGTCGGGTTCGTCGTTTCATGTCGCCGGCGGCACACGGCATCGCATGCCAAGACCGCCGACCGGGTACATGTCCGGGTGCGGGTCGCGCAGTATGAATTGCGTTACCATCGCTGCTTCATGGCCTTCCAGCGGCGTCAGGTGCGCGACACTGCGCGCAAGCCTGTGGCATTCCTGTCGGAAGGTCGATCGCCGGTGAGCGAGACAACCGGCGCCCAGAATTTTCGGTGCGCCGGCGCCATCCTCGCCGCCGAGCCCGCGCGCGTCTGCCGCGCGACACACCATGATCAATGAGCCGCGCGAGTATACGGGAATGGATGCGACTGGCAAAGCCACGGTAAGCAAGGTGACCATAGCCGCCGAGGAGGCCGGGCAGCGCCTGGACAATTTTCTGTTTCGCCGGCTGAAAGGCGTGCCAAAGAGCCGCGTGTACCGCATGCTGCGCGAGGGCGAGGTGCGGGTGAGCGGGCGCCGTGCCAAGCCGGATTACAAGCTGGGGCCGGGCGACGAGGTGCGCATTCCGCCGGCACGGGTCGCCGAGGCCGCGCCGGTGCCACCGGCGCGCGTCGTGCGGTCCTTGCTGCCGCGCGTGATTTACCGCGACGACAGCCTGTTGGTCATCGACAAGCCGGCGGGTCAGGCAGTACACGGTGGCAGCGGGGTCAGCCTGGGGGTGATCGAGCAGTTGCGTCTGGAACTGCCCGACGCGCGTTTTCTGGAACTGGTGCATCGTCTGGACAAGGAGACTTCGGGCGTGCTGTTGCTGGCGCTCAAACGTTCCGCGCTGGTCGAGTTGCATCGCATGCTGCGCGAGGGTGAGACGCGCAAGTCCTATCTGGCCCTGGCCGTGGGCGAGTGGCGCGATGCCGTCCGCCATGTGCGCCTGGCGTTGCACAAGACCACCGGCGAGTCGGGCGAGAGGCGCGTGCACGTGCATGAGGATGGGCAGCATGCGCACACCGTGTTCCGCCGCCGGCGCGTCATTGATGGCTTCAGCCTGCTGGAGGCCGAACTGAAAACCGGGCGCACGCATCAGATTCGCGTGCATCTGGCCGCGCTCGGCCATCCCATCGCCGGCGACGACAAGTATGGTGACTTCGAATTGAACCGCGTGCTCAGGAAACGGGGGCTGCGGCGCATGTTCCTGCACGCGGCGCGCATGGAGCTCAGGCATCCCGTCAGCGGCCTGCCGCTGGTGCTGGAGGCGCCGATACCCGACGACCTTGCAGGCTTTCTCGTCACGCTGGAGGCTGGCCATGCACGATGACACGGCATTGCGCGCGCGCCTCGAAACCGAGGCCGGCACGCTGGCATGGCCGGATCTGGAACGGCATTTCGCGCGGGGCGTCGTCATCCGCGTGGCCATGGGCCTCGACCTGGTCGACGTTGCCGCAGCCATGGCGCGCGATGACGCGATGCAGGTGGCCGACTGGTTGCACGACGGTGCCATCGCCCGCGCGTCGAGCGAGGACGCGCGGGCCTGGCACGAGTGCCGGACGACATTGCGGGCGGTGGTGGTGGCGCCGTGGGTGCTGGTTCAGGCCATGTCCGCAGATCCGCAGGCGTGACCCATGCGCGATGTCGAGTTCATGCTTTCTGGCGCGCACGTGGCGCTGTGCGACCTGCTCAAACTGGCCGGTGTGGTGCACAGCGGCGGACAGGGCAAGGCACTGGTGGCGGCCGGCGAGGTGCACGTCGACGGCAGCCGCGAAGGACGCAAGACCGCCAAGATCCGTGCCGGCCAGGTGGTGACCTGGCGCGACCTGCGCATTCGCGTGCGTGCCGCCACCGTGCCCGATGCGCCGGTCAGCGAATGACGATGGGCGGCAGGTGGATTACGACGCTGGCGTCGCGTGGCACGACCGGCGACACGTACCGCACAGGCCCGTAGTACACCCGGCTGTCGTAGTACAGCGGAGCGCCGTGGACATAAACCCGTTCGCGCACGACGTACCGCTCCGGCCATGCGCGCCGGTCGTGGTGCGGGTGCCAGTGCGATTGGGTGTGGCTCCAGTGCGGACCCGGCGGGCCGCGCCATGGGCCGCGATCGTGCGCCATCGCGCCTTGGGCCAGGCTGAGCGCGCCGACCGCCATCCGTGCGGTGAGCATGGATCGAAATGGTTTGCGCATGATCGACTCCTCGTATCCGGAGCAAAAACCGGCAGCATGCCGGTTCGCCCTGTTTCCAGGGTATGCAGGACGGCGTTGGAGCGGGGTTTCAGGGCGTTACGACATGTAACATGCGCCTGCGATGCTTGGATCCACGGCGTGACCGGAAATACCGGCGCGCCGCGCTGGGTTCTCATGGCACCGGCAGGCATCGGCCCGGGCAGGGCGGTCGCCGACGCCATGAACGGTTTGGAGTTACCATTGCCGCACGCGTTCGTCCCCTCGATTCCGGAGCCTCCATGATCCACGCACTCGCAGGCAAGCCCGCACCCGCCGACAGCCTCACCGACATCGAAGCGCTGCTGCGCGCGTATCAGGACACACCCGACGTCAGTCAGCCCACCCAGCGTGTCGCCTTCGGCACCAGCGGGCATCGTGGCAGCGCGTTCAAGCGTTCGTTCAACGAAGCGCACATCCTCGCCATCACCCAGGCGATCTGCGAATACCGCAGTGCCCAAGGCATCACCGGGCCGCTGTTTCTCGGCAAGGACACACACGCGCTGTCCGCGCCGGCCCAGGCTACGGTGCTGGAGGTGCTGGCTGCCAATGGTGTGGAAACCCGCGTGCAATCGTTCGACGGCTACACGCCCACGCCGGTCATCTCGCGCGCCATCCTCGCCTACAACCGGGTGCAGGGCGCGCCGCGCGCCGACGGTGTCGTGATCACGCCGTCGCACAATCCGCCCCAGGATGGCGGCATCAAGTACAACCCGCCCAACGGCGGCCCGGCCGACACCGACGTGACCGGCTGGATCGAGCAGCGCGCCAATGCGTTGCTGGCCGACGGCAATCGCCAGGTGAAGCGCGTGCCGGCGGCGCAGGCGCTGTCCGCGCCGACCACGCTGCACGAGGATTTCGTCGCCGCTTACGTCGCCGATCTCGGCGAGGTCATCGACATGGATGCGATCCGCGCCGCCGGGCTGCGCATCGGCGTCGATCCCTTGGGCGGCGCGGCGGTGGCCTACTGGCAGCCGATCGCGCGCAAGTACGGCCTGGATATCGAAGTGGTGAACACGCGCGTCGATCCGGCCTTCGCGTTCATGACGCTGGACCACGACGGCCAGATCCGCATGGATTGCTCCAGCCCCTATGCCATGGCCGGGCTGGTGGCCTTGAAGGATCGCTTCGATGTCGCCTGGGGCAATGATGCCGACGTCGACCGCCACGGCATCGTCACGCCGTCCATGGGCCTGATGAACCCCAATCACTATCTCGCCGTCGCCATCCACTACCTGCTCACGCATCGGCCGCAGTGGCCGGCGGGCGCCACCGTGGGCAAGACCCTGGTGTCCAGCGGATTGATCGATCGCGTGGTCGCCAGCCTGGGACGCGACGTGCTGGAAGTGCCGGTGGGCTTCAAATGGTTCTCCGCCGGCCTGCTCGATGGCGCCCTGTGCTTCGGCGGCGAGGAGAGCGCCGGCGCGTCTTTCCTGCGGCGTGACGGCACGGTATGGACCACGGACAAGGACGGCATCATCCTCGGCCTGCTCGCGGCCGAGATCACCGCCGTGACCGGCAAGGACCCCGGCGTCTACTATCAGGAACTCACCGCCCGCCATGGCACGCCGTTCTACGTGCGCATCGACGCGCCAGCGACCCCGGCACAGAAGGCGGCATTCAAACAGCTCACCGGGGAGCGCGTCACGGCCGCCACCTTGGCCGGCGAACCGATCCTCGCGCGGCTGACGCGCGCGCCCGGGAACGACGCGCCGATCGGCGGCCTCAAGGTGGTGACCGCCAACGGCTGGTTTGCGGCGCGCCCCTCCGGTACCGAGGATGTCTACAAGCTCTATGCCGAGAGCTTCAAGAGCGAGAGCCATCTGCAGGACATCGTGCGCGAGGCGCGCCTGATCGTTGGTGCCGCACTGGCCGGATAGGGGACGGGTACAGCCATGCGGCCGGTGCGCGGGCTGGCGCGCTGCGCGCAGTGGGTGATCGGCGGTGCGTTGGTGGTGACGCCATGCATGGCGCGCGCCTCCGATCCATCCGCCGCAGCCGCCGCCCCGGCCGCGGCGACAGCCACGGCCGGGGCCGTCGCACGGTCGCAGTATCTGGCACGCTCGCGGGAACTGGAGCGCCGCGGCGACTGGCAGGGGCTGATGCTGCTGGCACACGAGTGGACCGTGCGCGAGTCCGGTGACGCCCTCGCCTGGTTCGTGCTGGGGCGCGCACTCGGTGCCCGACGCCAGCACGGCGAAGCCATCGCCGCCTATCGCGAGGCCGTGCGCCTCGACCCGAACGACGTGCATGCGCTCATCAACCTGGGCAACCTGTACCGCCAGTCCGGCCGGCCGCTGGAGGCACTGGGCGCGTATCGCGCCGCGGTTGCGCGCAACGCCGCGTTCGAACCGGCCTGGCACAATCTGGGCATCGTCTACTTCGACGTCAAGGGCACACAGGGCGTCGTGCTGGCCTTGCAACGCCTGCAGATCGAGGACCCCGCGCTGGCCCAGGCCTGGCGCACGCTGGCGCTGGAATATGCGCGCATGCGCGACGAACGCATCGCGCGCGCCGCCGTGGCGTTGCTGCGCGGCTTGAGCGAACAGCGCCGCAACCGCATGTTCGATCTGCTGCTGGCCGATTGAGCGCACCGGGCGGACCGGCCTGCGGCGGGCCGGTGGCACGGTAGAATGGCTGCCCTTGCATTGATCCGCAGAGTATTCCATTGCCGTTCAGCACGCGCCGCTACGAACTTCTGATTTTCGATTGGGACGGCACCCTGATGGATTCCACCGGGGTCATCGCCACCTGCATCCAGGCGGCCAGTCGCGACATGGGGCTGCCCGAGCCGACGCGCGAGACCGCGAGCCACATCATCGGACTGGGCCTGCGCCAGGCGTTGCGGACCCTGTTCCCCGATCTGCCGGATGAACTGCACCCGGAACTTGCGGCGCATTACCGTCGCCATTTCCTTGCCCGCGACGCCGAGATTCCGTTGTTCGAAGGCGCCTTCCAGTTGATCGACGAATTGCGTGCGCAGGGCTATCTGCTCGCCGTTGCCACCGGCAAGGCGCGCATGGGCCTGCGCCGCGCGCTGGATCACACCGGGCTGCATGCGCATTTCCATGCGACGCGCACCGCCGATGAGACCGTCTCCAAGCCGCATCCGGCCATGATCGAGGAGTTGCTGGACGAACTGGCTGTGGACAAGTCCCGTGCCCTGATGATCGGTGACACCACGCATGACCTGGAAATGGCACGCAATGCCGGTGTCGCCGCGCTGGCGGTGGCTTACGGCGCGCATCCCGCCGAGCAACTGGAACGCCTGAATCCGCTGGCGGTATGCCGGGAGTTTGGCGAGCTGGCGCAATGGCTGCGCGCGAACGGCTGATTTGTGCCGGCGACGCGGTCACGGAAGTCGGTCCGGGCGTGCGCTTCACGGTGGAGCAGGACGGCGAGACGGTACCGGCCTTCGTCATCCGCTTCCACGGGCGCGTCCATGCTTACCTCAATCGCTGCGGCCACGTGCCCGTCGAACTGGACTGGCAACCCGGTGAATTCTTTGATGTGACCCGGCTATACTTGATCTGCGCCACGCACGGCGCGTTGTACGACCCGCGCACGGGCGCCTGCATCGAGGGCCGCTGCCGCGGGCAGGGCTTGGTGCCGCTGCCGGTGGTGGAGCGTGCGGGCGGCATATTCATCGAGGAAGGTTGATGGCGGAATCCACGCAGGAAGGTGAACGCGGCGCATTGGAGCGGTTGTTGCTTGCGCATCTCGACGAGCAACGCCGCACCCGTCGCTGGGGCGTGTTCTTCAAGCTGATGGGGTTGGTGTGGCTGTTCGCGTTGATCGGCGTGATCGCCAGTATCGGTGACGGTGGTTTCGTCTCTACCAAGCCGCACACCGCTTTGATCGAGCTGCAAGGGCAGATCGGTGGCCACGACGGCATCACCGCGGACGTGCTCAACGGCGCGCTCAACAGCGCCTTCTCCGACCGCCACACGCGTGCCGTCGTGTTGCGCATCAACAGTCCGGGCGGCAGTCCGGTGCAGGCCGGGCAGGTATATGACGAGATCCGGCGGCTGCGCGAGAAGTACCCCAAGATTCCGCTGTATGCCGTGGTCGATGACGTGTGCGCTTCCGGCGGCTACTACATCGCCGCCGCGGCCGACAAGATCTTCGTCGACAAGGCCTCGCTGGTCGGCTCCATCGGCGTGCTGATGGATGGCTTCGGCTTTACCGAGAGCATGAAAAAGCTGGGGGTTGAACGTCGGCTGTTGACCGCCGGTGAGAACAAGGGTTTCCTCGACCCGTTTTCGCCGCTGGAGCCGGCACAGGTCGAACATGCGCGCGCCATGCTCGGGGACATCCACCAGCAGTTCGTGCACATCGTTCGTCAGGGCCGTGGTGACCGCCTGAAAGAAACTCCCGATCTGTTCAGCGGCCTGATCTGGAGTGGCACGCGCAGCATCGAACTGGGTCTGGCCGATGGCCTGGGCTCGCTCGACTACGTCGCGCGCGAGGTGGTCAAGGTCGAGGACGTGGTCGATTTCACGCCCAAACAGGGTCTGGCCGAGCGTCTGGCGCGGCGCATCGGCACCGGCATGGGCGAAAGCCTGATGCCTTGGTCGCGCGGTGCGCTGCACGTGCGCTGAGCCGGTTGATGAGCGACTATGTGCCGATCGCCTGCGCCGAGCACGAGAAGCTGGAATGCGCCGTGCTGCGCCGGCAGCCCTTGCGCCTGCGCTGGCTTGAAGGCGACGACGAGTGCGAGGAGGTCGTGCTGGCGGTCGACGTGGTCACGCGCGATGGCGCGGAATGGCTGCACTATCGCCGGCCACAGGGCGAAATCGCCAAGCTGCGCCTGGATCGCTTGATCGCGGCCGAGCCGGTGTGACGGCGCCGGGCCGGTCCGAAGCGCGGCCGGTCAGTCGCCGAACCGAGCCGGCGCCGGGTGCTCGGCCACACCCAGTGCCGCGAACAGCGGCAGTTCGCTATCCAGAAAGGTCTGCGCCCGCGTTTGCAGTTCGGCGACGTTGTCGTCGGGGCTTTCGATCACCTCGCCGTCGCGTAGCACACCTTCGCCCTGGGGGGCGAGGATCGACCAGGTGAAGCGCGCCAGACTGGCGGCATCGGTGCAGCCGTGCTGTACGCCGAGCAGGAACAATTGCTGGAACCGGCTTGCCTCGACGCCGCCACCGGTGACCGGGCTGGCGAGAAAGGCGATCTGGCCGTCGCCGCGCGCACGGTCGAGCAGATGCGCGTTCAGGCGCCGGCTGCTGGAGCGCGCTTGGGCAATGGCCGTGTCCGGCTGTGCGGCCTGTACGTCGCCACGATGCGCCAGCACGATCACCGCATGCAGGATCGCCGCCATGTCGAGGCCGGTGCCTGCGCTCAGGGCTTGCTCGATTTCCCCGAGGGAATGCGGCAGGCCATCGGCGAGATGGTCGAGCAGCGGCAGGTAGAGCGGCTCGGCCAGATCGGCCACACCCAGCGGTCCTTCGACTTCGAGCGCGATGGTTTGCCGCGGTCGCGCCAGCACCACGCGCTCGGCGCGCAACGCTTCCGCCGCCTGCAGCGGCGTCAACCGGCGCGCGCCTTTGATCCAGTAGTCCTTGCGAAAGGCCTTGTCGACGCAGAAGTCGCGCGTGTTCTCGCGCAGCGCGACCGAATCGATGTCCGCCAGCAGCGCCTGCTGGGCCTCGTTCAGGTTGATCGCATCGATCCAGTCCAAGTAGTGGGCGCTGCCGGCGTAGTCCAGTTTGGCCACGGCGAGCTGCTCGGCCACGTCGGCGAAGTCCATCGGCGTCCAGTCGCGGTTGAAGTATTCGTGTGCCAGATAGCGCGCGTCCCGACCCATGAGGTCATGCAGGCGCCGAGTCAGTTCCGGATCCGCGCGCAAGTGTCGGGCGTCGACCGCCGGCAGACGATCGGCGAACGCCAGCGCCTCGCCGATACGGCGAGCAGTGCTGGCGCCGGGGCCGCTCATCAGCCGGTAATGCTGGATCAACAGGCGGCGCAAGGGCAGCATGCGCGCCCAGCCGACCAGCGTGTTGTAACTCAGGTAGAGGACGCCGCCGACTTCCAGATGCCGGCGCGCGAATTCGACGATGCGTGCCCGCTCCTCCGCCGACACCCAGCTCCACACCCCATGCAGGCCGATGTAATCGAAGCGGGGCAGGTCGTCGCGCCGCAGGAAATCCGCGAACGACTGATCGGTCAGCTCGGCCTGCGTGCCGGCCGCATCGGTCAGCGCGCGCGCGAAACCGGCCTGGGCCGGCAGGAAGTCGTTGCCCCACCAACGAGTGGCGCCGGCGGCCACATGGATCGCCACGCTCAGGCCCTGGCCAAAGCCGAGCTCGCAGGCGGTGCGCATGGGCGGCGGTGCGATGCCGGCGGCGAGCAGCACCAGGCGCGCGCGCAGCGGGTTCAGTTCCCGATAGTAGCCGTAGGTGTAGCCGATATCGGCTACGTAGCCGCCGGTCCAGTCGTTCATCGTGCGATCCCCTGTCGAGCGCAGCGCCGCCGCAGGATCACGCAAAGGTTGCCGGCGGCGTCAGTCCGGTGTTTCAGCTGCGCCTTGGCAGCCTACACCATGCCGAGCAGGAACACACCCGAGTCGGCTTCGGCCGGAACGATGCGTACCGGCCGGCAAGGAAGGCGGTCCGCAGCGACTCAGTGGGTCTCCTTCACGAGCTCGGCGGCATGCTCGCGTGCCAGCTTGATCCCCTCGTATGCGAGCTCGCCGTATACCGTGCCGATCTCGCTGGCCAGCGTGTAGCTCTGGCGCAGGGCGTCCAGGCCACGCTCGCCAGATTCCCGCAGCAGTTCGCCCTGGCCGGAGAGCAGATCCTGATAACCCTTGGCCTTGCTCATCAGTTCCAGGCCGCGCGTGCCGACATCGAGGCAGTGCGCGGCGAGATCGGCCTGCTGGCGCAACATCCGGTCCCAAGCGCGGGCGTTGGTTTCGGCGATGCGACGGGCGGATTGCAGGGTGAATTCGGTGGACTGTTCGAACAGCGTGATCATCGGCTTCATGATGGTGCTCCTGGAATGAGTGGCGGGATTTGTGCGATGCACAAATGCTGCGTTGCACAATATCGCTTCCGCACCTGATCGTCAAGCCTGCTCGCAGATGCCGGACTACTTCTCCCGGTTGTCATCCATGTCTTGCGTGCGCGGCGCCATCGCTTCCATGTCCTTCCACAAGGCCATGTTCTGTTCGGCCAGTTTCAGCCAGAAGGCCATGGGATTGCCGCCCATGGCATCTTGAAGGCGTTCATTGAACAGGCGCTGCTGCTTGACGAACAGGTCCAGGCTCTGATCGAGGAAGGTGGTGAACGCTGCCTGCGCGGTATCGCCATAGAAGCGGATGAAGCGCTCCAGCATGGCGGCGGTGAACAGGGGCGCACCGCCCGCTTCCTGCTCCAGGATGATCTGCAACAGGATGGCCCGGGTCAGGTCTTCCTCGGTCTGCGAGTCGACGACCCGGAACGGGATGGCACGCATGACCAATTGTTTCACCTCGGCCAGCGTGACGTAACGGCTTTCCTCCGTGTCATACAGGCGGCGGTTGGGGTACTTCTTGATCAGACGCTCGCTCGTCATGGTGTTCTACGCGGATGTGGCTGTGGCGTCGGCCCCGTACTCAGCCCATGTGTTGGCCACCGTTGGCGGCGATGTTGGCGCCGGTGATGAATGCGGCGTCGTCGCCGGCGAGGAAGGCCACCAACGCGGCGATCTCTTCCGGTCTGCCCAGGCGTCCGACCGGAATCTGGGCAATGATCTGGTTGCGCACCTCCTCGGCGATGGCCATGACCATGTCCGTGCCGATGTAGCCCGGAGAAATGGAATTGACGGTGACGCCCTTGCGCGCCGTCTCCTGTGCCAGCGACATGGTGAAGCCGTGCATGCCGGCCTTGGCGGCGGCATAGTTGGTCTGGCCGAACTGACCCTTCTGGCCGTTGATGGAGGAGATGTTGATCACCCGGCCCCAGCCCTTGTTCATCATGCCGTCGATGAACTGGCGCGTGACATTGAATACCGAGATCAGGTTGACGTCGATGACCCGTGTCCATTGCTCCGGCGTCATCTTGCGGAACGTGCCATCGCGCGTGATGCCGGCATTGTTGACCAGGATGTCGACCCCGCCGAATTCGCCGTTGATGCGCTCGCCCATGGCCTTGCAGTCGTCGAAGCTGGAGACGTCGCAGCGCACCAGCGCCACGTCATGTCCGGCGGCGGCCATGGACCGTTGCCACTCGGCGGCCAGCGTCTCGTCTATGCAGGTCGAGATCACTTTGCAGCCTGCTTGCGCCAGACGCGCGCAGATTGCACTGCCGATGCCGCCGGTACCGCCGGTGACCAGTGCTACCTTGCCATTCATGCCGCTCATGTTCACATCCTTTCCACGGCGAGCGCGACGCCCTGGCCGCCGCCGATGCACAGGGTGGCGAGGCCACGGCGGGCGCCGGTGCGATGCATGCCATACAACAGGGTCACCAGGATGCGCGCCCCCGAGGCGCCGATTGGATGACCGATCGCGATGGCGCCGCCGCTGACGTTCACCTTGACCGGGTCGAGGCCCAGAGCCTTGTTGACCGACAGCGCCTGCGCCGCGAAGGCTTCATTGGCCTCGATCATGTCCAGATCGCCGGTCGACCAGCCGGCGCGGTCCAGGCACTTGCGCACCGCCGGGATCGGCCCGGTGCCCATGACGGCCGGGTCGACCCCCGCGCTGCCGAAGCTGACCACCCGCGCCATCGGCGTGAGTCCGAGCGCGTGTGCACGTGTGCCGGACATCACGACGACGCCTGCGGCACCGTCGTTGATGCCGGACGCGTTGCCGGCCGTGACCGTGCCATCCGGCTTGAACGCCGGCTTCAGTTTCGCCAGCGTGTCGGTGGTGGTGCCCGGGCGCGGGAACTCGTCGCGCGCGAAGATCACCGCATCACCCTTGCGCTGCGGGATTTCCAGCGGAATGATCTCGGCGTCGAAATGACCGGCCCGCTGCGCCGCTTCCGTGCGCTGCTGCGAGGTGGCCGCGAACAGATCCTGTTCGGCGCGGCTGAAGGCGTAATGCACGGCGACGTTTTCCGCGGTGATGCCCATGTGGCAGTCGGTGAAAGCGCACCACAGGCCGTCCTGGATCATGGTGTCGACCAGTTCCCAGTTGCCCATGCGCTTGCCTTCGCGCGAGCGCGGCAGCACGTGCGGCGCCTGGCTCATGTTCTCCTGGCCGCCGGCGATGACGATGCCGGCATCTCCGCATTGCACCGCCTGGGCGGCCAGATGCACGGCCTTGAGACCGCTGCCGCAGACCTTGTTGATGGTCAACGCCGATACCGTGTCCGGCAACCCCCCGGCCAGCGCGGCCTGGCGGGCCGGGTTCTGGCCGGCACCGGCCTGCAACACCTGACCCAGGATGACCTCGTCGATCTGGTCGGGTTGCAGGCCGGCACGGCCGAGCAGCCCCTCGATCACCCGTGCGCCGAGTGTGCTGGCGGAAACGCCGGCCAGCGTGCCGCCAAAGGCGCCGACCGCGGTTCGTCCGGCGGCGACGATCACAACATCATCGAACATGTAGAAGTCTCCTCAAGGTGGAATCACTTCCTCCCTCGTCGACGATTCTAGCGCTATTCACGCCACGCACTTGACAGTTTTTGTTGCGTTGCACAAGAATGCCTTCGGCATGGTCCGAAAGCCGGATTTTCGGTCAGTGAACCGATCGGCAGCCCAAGGAGTGTGAGGAGAATCACGATGAGTCAGACGGATGACTGGATGGCGGGCTGGATCAAGGCACAGCAGGGGTACTGGCGGGCTTGGGAGGACATGGCGCGGCAGGCTGCGGGCGGCAAGGTGTCCGAAGACGCGCAGCGGCAACGCCTCGGGGAAGGACTGGACCACTGGTGGAAGGCGGTTTCGGCGTTCGCGCCCGCGGATGGACGCGCGATGTTCGACAAGCTGATGCAGGCTGGGCAGGGATATTTTGTGCTGGCCGAGCACATGCTTACCGGCGGCGGACAGGACACGAAACCGGCCGATGCGCTGGAGCAGTGGCTCGATGGACTGCGCAAGACATGGGAGCCATGGTCCGCCGCCGCCTCGGCCTGGCCCCCGGCGCACGGGATGGCGACACCGGGCCAGCGCGACGCGCCGATGCAGGGCATGGCCACGTTCTGGGACCTGCCGATGGATACGTGGAACCGTATGCTGGCCACCGTGATGCCACTGCCCGGCGATTTCACCCAGGCGTTCCATGGCAACGGCGAGCATCCGCTGCGCGACCAGGTCAACCGCTTCCTGTCCATTCCCACCGTCGGTTACACGCGCGAAGCCCAGGAGCAGGCACAGCAGCTTGCCCGCCGGCAGTTGGATTACCTTGCCGCCAGCCAGGCCTATCAGGCCGCGTTCGGTAAGCTCGGCCTGCAATCGGTCGATGCCTTCCGGCAGGCACTGCATGCACGCGCGGGTGATCCGGTCACCAGCCTGCGCGAACTGTATGACCTGTGGGTCGAGATCAGCGAGTCGGCCTACGCGGATTTCGTCATGACCGACGAGTACCAGACCTTGTACGGCCGCCTGGTCAACAGCTTGTTGGCCCTGAAACAGCAGTTGGCGCTGGTGGTCGATCAGGGCCTGGAAGCAATGCACATGCCCACCCACGCGGAGATCACCACGCTGCAAAGCCGGCAGCAGGCGCTGCGGCGTGACAATCAGCGCATGAAAAATGAAATCAATGGCTTGAAGAAAGAAATGAATCTGTTGCATCAACAGATTGCGGCGCTGCAAGCAAAGGCTGCGATGCCTGCGCAGGCGCCACGGAAAGCCGCGACGACGCGTTCCCGCACGCCCGCGCAGACCGCCGCCTCCGCCGGTGCCAGGGCAGATGTTGCGGCCCGACGCGATGCCGACAAAGCCCGGAAAAGCTGATCAGGAGCGCCACCATGCTACCCATCGATATCCGACCGGACGCCATCCTGCGTGAGTTGAACGAGTACGGCGAAAAGCTCGCGCATGGCGTGAACAACCTGATGCAGGTGGGCGAGATCGCCTGCGGCGTGACGCCCAAGACCGTGGTGTACCAGGAAGACAAGCTCAAGTTGTTCCGTTTCGATCCGCCGGCCGACCGGGTACCGTCGCGCGTGCCCTTGTTGATCGTCTACGCGCTGGTCAACCGTCCGTACATGACCGACCTGCAGGAGAACCGTTCGACGGTGCGGGCGCTGATGGAAGCCGGGCAGGACGTCTATCTGGTGGACTGGGGCTATCCCGATCGCGCCGACCGGTTTCTCACGCTGGACGACTACATCAATGGTTATCTCGACCGCTCGGTCGACGTCATCCGCGAACGGCACCGCCTGCAGCGCATCAACCTGCTGGGCATCTGTCAGGGGGGAACGTTCTCGCTGTGCTACGCGGCCCTGCATCCGGACAAGGTGAGCAATCTGGTCACGATGGTCACGCCAGTGGACTTTCAGACGCCGGACAACCTGCTGTCGCACTGGGTCCGCGAGGTCGATGTCGACCTACTGGTCGACACGCTGGGCAACGTGCCGGGCGAGATGCTCAACTGGACCTTCCTCAATCTCAAGCCCTACCAGTTGATGGGGCAGAAATATCTGGGCCTGCTGGACACGCTGGACGACCCGGAGGCGCTGAAGAACTTCCTGCGCATGGAGAAGTGGATATTCGACAGTCCTGATCAGGCCGGCGAAGCCTTCCGCCAGTTCATCAAGGACTTCTACCAGCACAACCGCCTGATCCACGGTGGCCTGACCATCGGTGAGCCGGTCGACCTGCGCAACGTGACCATGCCCGTACTCAACGTATTCGCCGAGCAGGACCATCTGGTTCCGCCCGACGCGTCCCGCGCCATGCGCGGGCGTCTGGGCACGAACGATTACACCGAACTGTCGTTTCCGGGCGGCCACATCGGCATCTACGTCAGCGGCAAGGCGCAGAAAACCGTACCCCCCGCGATCGGCAAATGGCTGGATGCGCGCGCGCCGGCGCGTTGACGCGCTTGGCCGGTAGATGCGCGCAGGCGGGGGCGTTTCAGGATTTGACCTTGGCCAGACCGCGCGCGGCCTGCAGGCACAGCATCTTGAAATCGGTGTAGGTGAGCGGATCCAGGACTGAACCGTCCCGTCCCCGGTCGGCGTAGATCAGCGCAATCGGGCGGTCACCCTGGTGCAGGCTCATGGCGAAGAACTCGTTGTCGCCCACCAGCGGCCGCAGGTGCGGGGCGATCATGGGCAGCAGTTTGGCGCGATTGCCGTCGTTGAGCCACACGCCCTGCATCTTGCCCATCAGTTGCGCGAACAGATCCTTGCCGGCCAGCGGAAACTCGAAATGGCGCAGCGGATCGTCGCTGGCCACGCCCAACGTGAAGCGGGTCTTCACGCGCGTGCCGTCGGGCGTCACCATGGCAAACAGGATGCGCGCCAGGCCGAGGCCGGAATGCAGACCCTTGAGGATGACCGCCGACATCTGGTTGATGGTGTAGCTGCCGTCCAGATGCGCCTCGATGTTTTTCAGGCTTTGCTGGAACACCTGTTTGTCCGGCACCGGACAGGCGGCGCTCGGCGCGGGTGCGCTGGACGCCGCCGGTGTCGCCGGTGTCGCCGGGGGGGACGGCGGTGCCGGTGCCGCCGGTGGTGCGGTGGTGGCGGCCGGCTCAGGCGGACGCGGGGAGGGCGCGGGCCGTTGCGCAGCGGCCTCGTCCATGTCGTCCTCGTCCGGCGGCCAGGGGCCCGGCAACATCGGGCACCAGGCTGCGGCCGGCGGCGCTGCGATCCAGTCGCAGGCGCGCGCGACGCGGGCCGCATTGGCATGCACCGTGGCGACGATGGTCTCCACCGGCGTGTTTTCGACGCCGGCCAGGGCGATGTAATCGGTCACCAAGGCTTCGTCCCACCAGCCGCGTTCGCTGCGTTCGGCGATGTCGACGCATGCGCTGACGATGCACTGGCGGGGCCGCTCGCCGCTTGCCATGACCAGCAGCTCGCGCGACGTGGCCGGTAGCTGCCACTCGGCCAGCAGGGCAGGGCGCAACGTGTCCAGTGTCGTGCCCAGGACCGCCTGATCGGCGGCCGTCGCGCCCATGCGTCGGCGCGCGCGATACCAACGCGGCGCAAGCTCCGGTGCACGCAGCAGCAGCAGGAACTCCGGCAGGTGGTACAGGAGTGCCGCCACCTGCACTTCTTCGGCATGCACATCGGCGTGCAGTACGGCGAAGTCACGCGCCTGCCATGCGGCATGCTGGGCGCGGCGGGTCAGCGCATGCAGCTTGCGCACGACATAAGGATCACGCGCGGCCGGCGTATCCTCCAGCACCGACAGCTTGCGTGCAGCGTCGATATACGCGCCGATGCCCTGCATCATCAGGCCGTGTTCAACCGTCGTCACTTCCGTGCCGTAGCGTTCACCGACCTTCTTGTTGATGGTGTGCAGCAACTGGTAACTGGCCAGCGGGTCGGCCAGTACCTCGGCCGCCAACTGACGCGCGGTGATGGCCTCACGCCGATCGCTCATGGCGGTGACCACGGCCTTGGTGCGCTTGAACACCGGCAACTCGCCCGGCCTCAGCCTTTCGATCCAGTCGGTCACGCCGGCATCCTCCAGATCAGCAGACGGGCACGGGACAGATCGTCGACCTCGACGATCTCATGCGGCACGGCATCGGGGATCGCAAAGCTGTTGCTCACCAGCAGACTGCCCGGACGCATCTCGGCGATCGCCTTGCGCCACAACCGCGGCATGGCGGCGGGGGACAGGTAGGCGTACACCACGTCGGCCTCGCCCAAGTGTGTGCGCCACAGGTCGGCGAGCCGGATCTCGGCACGGCCCGCCAGGCGCAGCCTGGCCAGCAACCAGTTCAACGGGGCGGACTCGACACCCACCAGCCGGACGTCGGGGCGCAGGCTGGCCACGCGCGCCAGCGGCCCGCCCAGACCGCAACCGAGGTCGATCAGGGTGCTTGCCGGCGGCAGCCGTTGCGCCAGCGCCTCGGCGGCGCGCGCACTGGACAGGTACAAGGGCACGCGATGGCGTATGGCGCCCAATGACGTCAGGGCCAGGAGCACGAAGCCGGCCAGGAACCAGCCGGGGTCCAGGTCGGCGCGCGCCGTCAGCCACAACGCCGGCACGAACAGCAGGTTGATCGCCAGCCACCACACCGGCAGACGCCACCACGCGGCCAACGCCGCGGCGCTGACGCCGATGCCCAGGGCCAGCAGCCAAGCGGGCAGGGTGAGACCGGCGCCGACCATGACCAGGGCCAGCACGATGCCGGGCAGGTGCGCCAGCAGCGCGCCCAACGCCGGGTGGGAAGTGAAGCGCTGGGGGCGCAGGACTTCAGCGGCGCACATCCAGTTTCTCCGCCACCGCCTGGGCGGAGTCGGCGTCGAACTGGCGACCCTCGCGCATGATGGCCTCCTCGGCCTGACGGTTCATCACGATGATGGATATGCGCCGATTGACCGGTGCCGACGGATTGTCGTGATCGAACGGAATGGCCGAGGCCAGGCCGACCACACGCAGCACTTTGCCTTCCTCCAGGCCACCGGCCACCAGTTCCCGCCGCGACGCATTGGCGCGATCGGCGGACAGCTCCCAGTTGCTGTAGCCGCGTTCTCCGCCGATGAACGGTACCGCGTCGGTATGGCCGGACAGGCTGATGCGGTAGGGCACTTCATTCAAAGTCTTGCCGATCTCGCGCAGGATCTCGCGGGTGTAAGGCTTCATCACCGCGCCGCCGGAATCGAACATGGGGCGGTTCTGTTCGTCGACGATCTGGATGCGCAGTCCTTCGGTGGTGATGTCGATCTTGAGCTGGTTCTTGAACTGTGCCATGTTGGGGTTGCTGGCGATGGCGCGGTCCAGCTTCTCCTTGAGGTCGGACAGACGCGCGGCGTCCTGACGCGCCTCGGCCGCTTTCTGCTCGTCGCTCTTCTCCACCTCGCCGCGCTTGACCTGACCTGTGCGGCGCGTCAGATCCTCGCCGCCGCCCTTGATGACGCTGGTGGCATCACCGGCGCCCTCGCCACCGAGCAGGGCGACCTTGAGCGGCGTGTTGAAATGGTCGGCGATGCCCTGCAACGTCGCCTTGGTGGCGGAGCCGAGCAGCCACATCAGCAGGAAGAAGGCCATCATCGCGGTGACGAAGTCCGCATAGGCGATCTTCCAGGCGCCGCCGTGCGCGCCGCCGGCCGCCTTCTTGATGCGTTTGATGACGATCGGGCGTTGTGAATCATCAGCCATCGCGGGTCTCCCGATTGTGTGCCTTCAGGCCGTTGCTCACTTGCCCTTGCGCTGCTTGATGTCTTCTTCCAGCTCGCGGAAGCTGGGCCGTTCGTTGGCGTACAGCACCTTGCGTCCGAATTCCACGCTGACCTGAGGCGCGAAGCCGTTGAGCGAGGCGAGCAGCACCACCTTGACGGTCTGCAACACCTTGGTGGACTCGTTGGCCTTGGTCTCCAGCACGCTGGCCAGCGGCGCCATGAAGCCGTAGGACAATAGGATGCCGAGGAAGGCGCCGACCAGGGCCTTGGCGATCAGACCGCCCAGTTCAGGCGGCGGCAGATGCAGCGAGCCCATGGTGATCACCACGCCCATCACCGCGGCGACGATGCCGAACGCCGGCAGCGCATCGGACATCTTGGCGACCGCGTGGGAAATGTGCATCTCTTCCTGGTGGTGGGTTTCGATTTCGCTGTCCATCAGATTCTCGATCTCCATCGCGTTGAGATTGCCGCCCACCATCATGCGCAGGTAGTCGGTGATGAACTCGACTAGATGATGGTTGGCCGTGATGGTCGGGTATTTCGAAAAGATCGCGCTCTTGTCGGGCTCCTCGACGTCGTTCTCCAGGGCCATCAGCCCCTCCTTGCGCGCCTTGGCCAAGAGTTCGAACAACAGACCCAGCAGTTCCATGTAAAAGGTCTTGGTGTACTGCGAGCCCTTGAAGCAACTGGCCAGGCCGGCCAGGGTGTGCTTGAGCGCGTGCGCGTTGTTGGCGGCGATGAAGGCGCCCAGCGCGCCGCCGAAGATCATGATGAACTTGGTGGGCTGGATCAGCGCGGCGATGGGCCCGCCGATGACCACGTAGGCTCCGAAGATGCAGCCGAGAGCGACGACCCAGCCGATGATCACGAACATGCTCAGGTTCTCCTAGTCGATTGATTCTTGTCGCAGCATACGCCGAACCGGGCCGAACGTGCGCCGGTGTGCGGCGCAGGGCCCATGCGCGCGCAAGGCCGCGAGATGCTCCGCGGTGGGATAGCCGGCGTGCCGGTCGAAACCGTACGCGGGGTGGATATCGGCCAGGCGGCGCATTTCTTGATCGCGTTCCGTCTTGGCCAGGATGGAAGCAGCGCTGATGCAGGGTTCGCTGGCGTCGCCGCGCACGATGGCGCGTGACGCCACCGGCAGATCGGGACAACGGTTGCCGTCCACCAGGGCGAGCGTCGCCTGCGGGCGCAGTCCAAGCACGGCACGGCGCATGGCCAGCATGGTCGCGCCGAGGATGTTGAGCGCTTCGATCTCCGCAACGCTGGCGCTGGCCACATGCCAGGCCAGCGCGTGGGCGCGGATGGCTTCGGCCAGGCGCACACGGTTGGCAGCGGCCAGCTTCTTGGAATCCTTGAGGCCGGGTATGGGTCTTGCCGGATCCAGGATCACCGCCGCGGCGTACACCGGTCCGGCCAGCGGGCCGCGCCCGGCCTCGTCGACCCCGCAGATCAGCGTGGTTTCAACCATCGTCGTCATGACGGCATCCGGTCAGGAACGGGCGCAATGCGCGAGCGATCAGCGCCGGCGTGTCACGCTTCAGCCGTGCGCGCTGGGTGCGAAACATGCGGGTCTGCGCGGCCGCCGCTTGCGGATCGGCCAGCAGTCGATGCAGGGCTTCAGCCAGCGCATGCGGTTCGGCCTGATGCTGGATCAGCTCCGGCACGACGGCATCACCGGCGAGGATGTTGGGCAGCCCGATCCACGGCAGCAGCGCCTGCCGGCGCATGATCTGCCAGGTGAGCCAGGGCACGCGATAGGTGATGACGTGCGGACAGTCCAGCAGCAGGGCTTCGAGCGTGGCCGTTCCCGAAGCGATCAACGCAGCGTCGGCGGCTTGCAGCGCATCGTGCGCATGGCCATAGAGCATGCGGATCGGCAGTTGTGTCGCGTCCTGCTCATGCAGTTGGCGCTCGAAGCGCGCACGCGTGGCACGATTCACCAACGGAATCAGGAAACGCGCCTGCGGCCGCCGCTCGGCCAGTTGCTGCGCGGCGGCGATACACAGCGTGCCGAGTGATTCCAGTTCGCTCATGCGGCTGCCGGGCATCAGCACCACGTATTCGCCTTCTGCCGTCAGGCCGAGGCGTTCGCGCGCACGCCCGCGGTTCGGCTCGGGCAGGGCGTGCGCCAGCGGATGGCCGACGTAGGTGGCCGGAATGCCGGCGCGCTGGTAGATCTCCTCCTCGAACGGGAAGATCAGCAAGGTGTGGTCGGCGGCACGCCGCACCTTCTCGATGCGGCGCGGGCGCCATGCCCATACCGATGGGCTGACGAAGTGGGCCGTGGCGATGCCGGCACACTTGAGATCGCGTTCCAGCGCGAGATTGAAATCCGGTGCGTCGATGCCGATGAACAGGCGCGGCGGCCGTGCCAGCAACTCCCGGCGCAGATCCCGACGTATGGCGAGGATGCGGCGCAGGCCGCCCAGCGCCTCGACGTAGCCGCGCACCGACAAGGTCTCCATGTCGTGCAGCGAACGTGCGCCGGCGGCCTGCATGCGCGGCCCGGCTATACCGTAGAAGCCGTCGGCCAGGCCGGCGTGCTTGAGTGCGTCGATGAGCAGGCCGCCCAGCAGATCGCCGGAGGCTTCGCCGGCGACCACGGCGACTTGGCGCGCCATGTCGGAATGCAAGCCGGTCCCCTGGCGCGCCATGAACGATCAGCGCAGGATGCCGCGTCCGGGTGTCGCCAGGAACTCGACCAGAGGCTGCAATTCCGGCCGCTGCCGCGCCTCGTCGGCGATGTGGGCACGGGCGTCGGCCAGGCCGAGGCCGGACTTGTACAGGGTCTTGTAGGCACGCTTGACGGCGGCCAGGGCTTCGGTGTCGAAGCCGCGGCGCTTCAGCCCCTCGGCGTTGATGCCGTGCGGGCTGGCGGGGTTGCCCGCGACCATGACGTAGGGCGGCACGTCCTGACGGATCACCGAGGCGATGCCGGTGATCACATGCGCGCCGATGCGGCAGAACTGGTGCACGCCGGTGAAGCCACCGAGGATGGCGTGATCTTGCACGACGACATGGCCTGCCAGCGAGGCATTGTTGGCGAAAATGGTGTGGTTGCCGATGACGCAGTCATGTGCCACATGCACGTAGGCCATGATCCAGTTGCCGTCACCGATGCGGGTCACCCCCTTGTCCTGCACGGTGCCGGTGTTGAAGGTGCAGAACTCGCGTATGACGTTGCCATCGCCGATCTCCAGCCGGGTCGGCTCGCCGGCGTACTTCTTGTCCTGCGGCTGCTCGCCCAGCGAGGCGAACTGGAAGATGCGGTTACCGCGACCGATACGGGTATGGCCGGTGATGACCACGTGCGGCCCCACCTCGGTATCCGCGTCGATCTGCACATGTTCGCCGATCACGCTGTAGGCGCCGATGCGCACGTTGGCGCCCAGACGCGCGCCATCCGCCACCAGCGCGGTCGGGTGCACCAGGGCGGTGGGATCGATGGCGGTCATCGCTTCAACCTAGAAACCGCAGTTGGACGTGCCAGCGGGCGCGTAGCGATCTCGCCCAAAAGGTGAACAGGATCGAAGGCAGAAAATCCAGCATGCATGCGGCGATGACCAAGGTGGGAAGCGGTCAACTGCGGTTTCTAGGTTCAAACGAGCTGCTTGAGCGTGCACATCAGCTCCGCCTCGCACGCCAGTTGGCCATCCACCGTGGCCTTGGCCGCGAACTTCCAGATGCCGCGCGTGCAGCGCAGGATGCGCGCCTCCATGCGCACCTGGTCGCCGGGAACCACGGGTCGCTTGAAACGCGCCGCGTCGATACCGACGAAGTAGATCACGCTGTTTTCCGTCACATCGCGTCCGTCGCTCTTGAACGCCAGCAACCCCGCGGTCTGCGCCAGGGCCTCGATCAGCAATACGCCCGGCATGACCGGGTGATTGGGGAAATGGCCCGGGAAGTGCGGTTCGTTCATGCTGACGTTCTTGATGGCGACGATGTGC
Organism: uncultured Burkholderiales bacterium; assembly: GCA_937949525.1. Lineage (GTDB taxonomy): Bacteria > Pseudomonadota > Gammaproteobacteria > Burkholderiales > Thiobacillaceae > PFJX01. The sequence goes on from CALEDT010000002.1 coordinate 24,451, forward strand.
TCGTTGGGCGTCATTTCCACTACCCGGTCCACCAGCAGGAACGGGTAGCGGTGCGGCAGATGCCGCATGATCTGTGCGATGTCCATGGTCATTTTTCAGCGGGTTCGATGGGTTGCGATGCGTTCTTTGCAAACGACTCCAAGTGCCTGATGCGTTGCGCCAGGTGGTCGAGATGGCGCACGTGAGCGGCATTGCGCAGCCAGTCGCGATGCGGCATCAGCGGCAGTACGGAGGTGTAGGTGCCCGGTTCGCGGATGTCCTTGGCCACCAGACTGCCACCGGACACGATCACCCGGTCGCAGATCTCGATGTGGCCGACGATCATGGCCGCGCCGCCGATCTGGCAGTAGGCACCGATGCGCGTGGAACCGGCGATGCCGGTACAGCCGGCGATGGCGGTATGACGACCGATGCGGCAGTTGTGTGCGATCTGGATGAGATTGTCGAGTTTGACACCGTCCTCGATGATGGTGTCGTCCAATGCGCCGCGGTCGATCGTGGTGTTGGCGCCGACTTCCACGTCGTTGCCGATGACCACACGCCCGACCTGGGGCACCTTGACCCAATGGTCGCCGTCCCACGCCAAGCCGAAGCCATCGGCGCCGATCACGCTGCCGGGATGCAGCACCACGCGGTCACCGACGATGCAACCGTGTTGTACCGTGCTATGGGCGTGCAGCAGACAATCCTCACCGATGCGCGCACCCGCACCGATCACGGCCAGCGCACCGATGCGGCTGCGCGCACCGATCACCGCACCCGGACCGATCACCGCGCCGGCGTCGACGTGTACGTCCAGGCCGATGAAGGCGTCTTCCGCCACCATCGCGGCGGCGTGTATGCCCTCGCCACGCACCGCTGCATCGTCATGCAACAGCGCCGCCGCACGCGCGAACGCGACATGCGGGTTGGCCACTGCGAGGCAGGGTTGCGGCAGGGTCTCCGCCAGTGCTTCGGGCACGATCAGCGCACCGGCGTGCGACGCCCTGGCCTGCGGCAGATACTTGGCGGAAGTCAGAAAGCCCAACTGGTCGGGGCCGGCACGCTCCAACGAGGCGACGCTGGTCAGGGCGATATTTGCGTCCCCGCGCAGGTGCCCACCCAGGTGCGCGTGCAACTCACCGAGCGTGACAATGGTCATGCGCCGTGGTCGACGAAGCGGTCCGGATGGTCGACTTGCATGCGCGACATCAGCGTTCCAGGGCCTTCAGCACGCGGTCGGTGATATCGACGCGGGTACTGGCGTACACCACGTTCTCCAGGATCAGGTCGAACTTCTCCCGCTCCGCGATCTCCATGATGGCCTTGCGCGCACGGTCCTGAACCACGGCAAATTCCTCGTTCTTGCGCTGATTGAGATCTTCACGGAACTCGCGCTGCGCGTGCTGCAGATTGCGGCTCAGTGTGGTCAGCTCGTTCTGTCGCTTGATCCGCTCGGGCTCGGCCAGGGTCAAGCCTTCCTTTTCCAGGAAAGCCTGCAGGTCACGCGCCTGCCGGATGATTCGCTCGATCTCCTGCTCGCGCGCCTGGAATTCCCGTTCCAGCTTCTTCTGCGCGTTCACCGCCAGGCGCGATTCACGGAACACCTTTTCGGTGTTGACGAAACCGATCTTCAGGTTGGTGTTGGCATATGCGCCGCCACCAACGAACAACAGCAGGCACAACAGCAATAGACGCTTCAAGACGGGACTCCTTCGGGTCAGAACACGTTGCCGAGCTGGAACTGGAACGACTGGGTTTCATCGTCGCTGCTGTGCCGGAATGGTTTGGCGACCGACAGCTTGATCGGCCCCATCGGCGAATACCAGGTGACCGCCAGACCAGTCGAATAGCGCATGTCGGCGAACGAGAACTTGCTGAAACGTCCGGCGAAATCGTCGCCACCGTAGACCATGCCCATATCCACGAAGGCGCTCAGGCGCACCGAACGGTCGTTGGCCATGCCGGGGAACGGGAACAGCACCTCGGCATTGCCGACCAGGCGTTTGTCGCCGCCGATGGCGAAATTCTCGTTGTTGGCGTTCTTGGCCTTGGGACCCAACGCACCGGATTCGAAACCACGCACCGAGCCGATGCCGCCGACGTAGAAATTGCGGAACAGCGGCATGCTCTTGCCGCCGTAGCCGCCGCCATAGCCCACTTCACCGTTCAACATCAGGCTGATATTGCGCGTGAGCGGCTTCAACCACTGGTGCTGGTAGCTGAGCTTGTAGTACTTGAAGTCGCCGAGCGGCGTGCCCACTTCGGCGAACGCGCGCTGATACATGCCTTTGGTGGGATACAGCAGGCTGTCGCGGGAATCCCGCGCCCAGCCGGACTCGAAACGCAGGGTGTCGGTGGTGACGCCGGAATTGCTGCCGCCGTAATCGTTGGCGAACTTCTTGTAGACGTCGGGCGCGGTGCTGCGCAGGTCGAGCTTGATGCGTTCCGCGGCCAGACCGAAGTTGACCGTATCCAGTTCGCTGATCGGCACCCCCAGGCGCATGCCCAGACCGGCGGTCGAGGTGGTGTAATCGGCGACGCTGCTGAGTCTGGAGGTATCGACGTTGCGCATGTACACGTCATAGCCCAAGCTGATGCCATCCGGCGTGAAGTAGGGGTTGGTGAACGACAGCGCGTACACCGAGTTGATCCGGCCGCTGTTGATCTGCGCCGACAGACGGTTGCCGGTGCCGAACAGGTTGTTCTGCGAGATGGAGCCCGACAGCACCAGCCCTTCCGAACTGGAAAAGCCGGCGCCGAGCAGGATGTTGCCGGTGGGCTGCTCGATTACGTCGACGTTGACGTCGACCTGGTCGGTGGCGCCGGGCACCGGCGGCGTTTCAATGTTGACTTCCTTGAAATAGCCCAGCCGTTCGATGCGCAAGCGCGAACGGTTGATCTTGTCCGCGGCATACCAGGCGCCTTCCATCTGGCGCATCTCCCGTCGGATCACCTCGTCCTTGGTGCGCGTGTTGCCGGCCACGTTGATGCGGCGCACGTAGACCTTGCGTCCCGGGTCGACCAGGAAGGTGAAGGCTGCCCTGCGCTGTTCCTTGTCGATCTCGGGTGCGGCGTTGACATTGGCGAAGGCGTATCCCTCGTTGCCGAGCCGGTCGCCGATGGCCTTGGTCGACTCGTTCAGGCGCTCGCGCGAGAACACGTCACCGACCTTGAGACTGACCAGTTTTTGCAGTTCCTCCTCGGCCACCGGCATGTCGCCGGCGAACTTGTAGTCGGACACCGTGTAACGCTCGCCTTCGCGGATGTTGATGGTGATGTAGATGTCCTTCTTGTCGGGTGTGATGGAAACCTGGGTCGACTCGATATCGAATTCCAGATAGCCCTGATTCAGGTAATGCGAGCGCAAGGTCTCCAGATCGCCCGCCAGCTTTTGCCGGGAGTACTGGTCGTTCTTGGTCCACCACGACATCATGCCGGTGGTGCCCTGATTGAACAGCTTGAGCAAGTCCTTTTCTTTGAACACCGTGGCGCCGACGATGCTGATCGCGCGGATCTTGGCGACCGGTCCCTCGGTAACCTCGAAACGGACCGCGACGCGGTTGCGCTCCAGCGGGGTGGTGATGGCCTTGACCTCGACCGCGTACATGCCGCGGTTGTAATACTGCCGTTTGAGTTCCTGCTCGGCTTTGTCCAGCAGTGACTGGTCCAGGATACGGCCATCGGCCAGGCCCAACTGCTTGAGGCCGGCTTTCATGTCGTCCTTGGAAAACTCTTTCATGCCGCTGAACTCGACGCTGGCGATGGCCGGACGTTCGTCCACGGTGACGATCAGCACATCGCCCAGCACTTCGAAGCGGACATCCTTGAAAAAGCCGGTGGCGTACAGGGCCCGGATGGCTTCAGACGCCCGCTGCTGCGTCAGGGTTTCGCCGACCTTGATCGGCAGGTAGCTGAACACGGTGCCGGCTTCCGTGCGCTGGATGCCTTCCACACGGATGTCGCGAATCTCGAACGGCTGGAAGGCATGCGCCTGCGACGCGAACAGGGCTAGGGCGAGCAGGCTGGGGCGGAACACGGGCATGGCGCGAAGGTTATCCGACGAAGAGTCGCTGGAGATCGTTGTAAATGGCAAAGAACATCAGGAGTCCGAGCAGGAAGATGCCGATCTTCTGGCCGATGATCTGCGCGCGCTCGGAAACCGGCCTGCCGGTCAAAAATTCCGCGAGATAATACAGCAAGTGCCCACCATCCAGTAACGGCACGGGCAGCAGGTTGATCACGCCCAGGCTGACGCTGACCAGGGCGAGAAAGGCGACGAATGCGGCCAGACCGATCTGCGCCGATTGTCCGGCGTAATCGGCAATGGTGATGGGGCCGGACAGGTTTTTCAGCGATGCCTGGCCGAGCACCATGCGGCCCAGCATCTCCAGGCTGAACACCGACAGTTCCCAGGTGCGCGCCAGCGCGCGATGGGCCGAGTCGAACACACCGTAACGGGCGACGTCGTGCAGGTCTTCCAGCAGGGTCGGGTCGATGTGTGGCGCGGCGCCGATGCGACCGATTTCCTGCCCGCGCTCACGCGCGGCTTCCGGCGTGACCCGCATGGACAGCCGCACGCCCTCGCGCTCGATGGCGATATCGAGCGGCCGCCCGGGCGCGGCCTGGACGATTTTCACGACGTCCTCCCAACGCTCGGGCTGGATGCCATCGATGACCAGGATGCGATCACCACGATGCAGGCCCGCGCGGCTGGCGGCGCCAGTCGGGGTCAGATCACCCAACACCGGCTCCAACGGCGGCAGATAGCGCACCAAGCCGTAGGCGCGCAGCGGGTTGCGTTCGAACTCTTCGTCACGCTGCGCGAGCGTCAGCGTCGGCGTGACGAGGTGACCACGCGCGTTCTGTATTTCCAGGCGCAGCGGCGTGCCGGCGATGCCGTGCCGCAGCGTCAGCCAGTGCACGTCCTGCCAGCTTTCCACGGTCTCGCCATTGATCGACAACACGCGGTCACCCGCCTGTATGCCGGCTTGGGCCGCCGGCGTGCCTTCGGGCGGCTCGCCCAGCACCGGCTTGAGGATGGGTACGCCGGTCAGGAACAGGCCCCAGAACAACAGGATGGCGAGCAGAAAATTGGCCAGCGGACCGGCCGCCACGATTGCGGCGCGTGCGCCCAGCGACTTGCGGTTGAATGCCTGGTCGAGCTGGTCCGCAGGCACCGGCGCTTCGCGCTCGTCCAGCATCTTCACGTAACCACCCAGCGGTATCGCCGATAGCGCCCATTCCGTGCCGTGGCGGTCGACGCGACGCGCAATGACCTTGCCGAAGCCGACCGAGAAGCGCAGCACCCGCACGCCGGCGCGGCGGGCGATGTAATAGTGGCCGAGTTCGTGAAACACGATCAGCACGGCCAGCGTGAACAGGAAGGCAAGCAGGGTGGTCATGCCGATGTCAGGCGGCGATGCGGGTGACGAGTTCCCGCGCCAGACGACGGGCCTCGGCATCGGCGGCATGCAGATCGTCGAGGTCTTCGGCGACCAGGCCGGAAAGCCGGTCGAGCACCCGTTCCAGCGTCGCGGCAATACCCGGGTAGCTCAGGCGATGGTCGAGAAAGGCGGCAACCGCCTCCTCGTTGGCGGCGTTGAGCACGGCGGGCGCGGCACCGCCGATGCGCAGGGCCTCGTAGGCCAGGCCGAGGCAGGGGAAGCGATGCAGGTCCGGAGCCTCGAAAGTCAGCGTGCCGGTGCGGGCCAGATCCAGCCAGGGGACACCCGCGTCAACGCGTTCGGGGTAGGCCAGGGCATGCGCGATCGGCGTGCGCATGTCCGGATGCGACAACTGCGCCAGCACCGACCCGTCGTCATATTCCACCATGCTGTGGATGATGCTCTGCGGGTGGATCACCACGTCGATCTGCTCGGGTTGCGCGTCGAACAGCCAGCGCGCCTCGATCACTTCCAGGCCTTTGTTCATCATGGTGGCGGAATCCACCGAGATCTTGCGCCCCATCACCCAGTTGGGGTGCGCCACCGCCTCCTCGGGCGTGGCCGCGGCCAGCGTCTCGATCGGGCGGGCGCGGAATGGTCCGCCGGACGCGGTGAGCAGGATGCGGCGCACGCCTGCCGGCAATCCGCCGGCGCTGCGCGCGTGCGCCTCGCCATCCGCGACCGGGCGCGCCTGGGGCATGCACTGAAACACGGCGTTGTGTTCGCTGTCGATCGGCAACAGCGTCGCGCCATGGTCGCGTACCGCATCCATGAAAAAGCGGCCGGCCATGACCAGGGTTTCCTTGTTTGCCAGCAGCACCCGCTTGCCGGCGCGCGCCGCGGCCAGTGCCGGGCGCAGGCCGGCGGCGCCGACGATGGCCGCCATCACGCTGTCCACTTCGGGCAGGCTGGCGACGTGCTCCAGCGCCCGGGCGCCGGCCAGTACTTCGACATCCACGTCGGCGAGCCGGGCGCGCAGCGCGTCGGCTCGGTCCTCGGTCAGCACCACGGCATAGCGCGGGCGGAAACACCGACACTGTTCGGCCAGGCGTTCGATCTGATGCTGCCCGCTGAGGGCGATGACGCGAAAGCGCTCCGGGTGGCGTGCGACCACGTCCAGCGTATTGACGCCGATGGTACCCGTGGCACCGAGTATGGTCAGGTTGCGCACGCTCATGTCCATCCCATCCATTGCAGTCCCATCCATAGCAACATGGCCGCCGGCAGCACGGCGGTCAGGCTGTCGACGCGGTCGAGCACGCCACCGTGTCCAGGCAATAGGTTGCCGCTGTCCTTGACGCCCGCCCGGCGCTTCAACACGCTCTCCCACAGGTCGCCCAGTACCGACAGCGCGAGCAGCAGCCACGCCGCCGCCAGCGCCATGGCCAGCGCAACCGCGCCACGGTCGGACAAGCCGAGCAGGTACAACGCGGTGCCGTACACCGAAACCGCGAGCCACGCACCGAACACGCCCTCCAGCGTCTTGCCCGGACTGATGGACGGTGCGAGTTTGCGCCGGCCGTAGCGCCGTCCGGCGAAATACGCGGCGCTGTCGGCGATGGCCACCAGACCGACCAGGGCGAGCAGGCCATGGGCCGTCGCGGCGCGCAGTTCGATCAGGGCGATCAGCGCGGGCGTGAGCACCAGCAGGCCAATGGCCAGATGGGCCGGCGCGCCGGCGATGCGCATGCCCCGTGCCATCAGCCAGGGCGAGACCAGCCAGAACGCCAACGCCGCGGCATGGGGCCAGACCGTGGCCGGTGCGGCCAGGCTCAACCCGACGCCGAGCGTGGCGACCAAGCCGCCGAACGACACCCCTGCCAGCGCGGTCAACCCGGTCAGTTTGGCCCACTCCCATGCGGCGAGCGCGGTGACACCGGCGGCGAGGGCGATCCACAACGGTGCCGGCGCGAAGTAGAGCGCGAGCACGAAAGCCGCGATCAGGGGAAGCGCGGTGGCGACCCGCGTGCGAGTGGGGTTGGCCGCCATCGGCGAAGGATCAGCGCTTGTCCAGTTGCTCGCTGGTACGCCCGAAGCGCCGCTCGCGTCGCTGGTAAGACTGAATGGCCGCTTCCAGCTGCTTGCCGTCGAAATCCGGCCACAACACCTCGGTGAAATACAGCTCGGCGTAGGCCAGTTGCCACAGCAGGAAATTGCTGACGCGCTGTTCGCCCCCCGTGCGGATGAACAGGTCCGGCTCGGGCGCATAGGCCATGGACAGATAAGGGGCCAGCGCCTCCTCATCGGGTACGCCGCCGTCCGGATGGTCCGCCAGCCAGTGCTTGAAGGCATTGAGGATGTCCCAGCGACCGCCGTAGTTGGCGCAGACGGTGAGCGTCAGGCGGGCGTTGCCGTGGGTGCGCTTTTCGCCACGCTCGATCAGGTCGCGCAGATGGGTATCGAAGCGCGACAGATCGCCGACCACCTTCAGGCGCACGCCATTGCGGTGCAGCTTGCCCACCTCACGCTCCAGGGCGTGCACGAACAGTTCCATCAGCCGGCTGACCTCGTCCTGCGGACGGCGCCAGTTTTCCGAGCTGAAGGCGAACAGGGTCAGATATTCGACGCCCTGATGGATGCAGGCCTCGACGATGTCGCGCACCCGTTCCACGCCCTGTGCATGGCCGGCGACCCGCGGCAACAGGCGCTTCTTCGCCCAGCGACCGTTGCCGTCCATGATGATGGCGATGTGCCGCGGCACCGCCGAGATGGCGGGCACGTCCAGGGTCGAGCTGAAGAATCTCTTGATCATCGTGGATGCGGGTGACGGCGCGGCCATAGTCTAACCGGGATTCGAGGCCGGCTTGCCGCGGCGGGCTCACACCGCCATCAGATCCTTCTCCTTCTCGGCCGTCAGCTTGTCGACCTCGGCGATGTAGCGGTCGGTGAGTTTCTGGATGTCGTCCTGAGCGCGCCGTTCCTCATCCTCGCCGATCTCCTTGTTCTTCAGCGCGTCCTTGAGATGGGTGATGGCATCCCGCCGGATGTTGCGCACGGCGACCTTGCCGTTCTCCGCTTCGCCACGCACCAGCTTGACCAGTTCCCGACGGCGTTCCTCGGTGAGCGGCGGCATGGGCACGCGGATGATGTCCCCCATCGCGGCGGGATTGAGCCCCAGATCGGCGTCGCGTATGGCTTTCTCTACCTTGGACACCATGTTCTTCTCCCAAGGCTGCACCCCCAGCGTGTGTGCGTCGATGACGGAGATGTTGGCGACCTGGCCCACCGGGGTGGGATTGCCGTAGTAATCGACCTTGACGTGATCGAGGATGCCGGGGTTGGCACGGCCCGTGCGCACTTTGCCAAAATCGGCTTTGAGTGCCTCCAGGGTTTTCTTCATCTTGTCTTCGGCGGTTTTCCGGATGTCGGCAATCATGTCTGTCTCCTTGCGGTTGGCCCGTCCGGGTCACAGTACGACCAGCGTACCCTCGGGTTCGCCCAGCACCACACGCTTGAGCGCGCCCGGCTTGAAGATGCTGAACACGGCCAGCGGCAGTTTCTGGTCACGGCACAGCGCGAACGCGGCGGTATCCAGCACGCCGAGCTGACGTGCGATGGCCTCGTCGAAGGTCAGGCGTTCGTAGCGCGTGGCCTGGGGATGCTTCATCGGGTCCGCGCTGTAGACACCGTCCACCTTGGTGGCCTTGAGCAGCAGATCGGCGCCGATCTCCGCGCCGCGCAGCGCCGCTGCGGTATCGGTGGTGAAGAAGGGGTTGCCGGTGCCGCCGCCAAAAATGACGACGCGCCCGGCTTCCAGGTGGCGCACGGCGCGATCGCGTTCGAACGCTTCGCCGACGTGCGCGATGGTCACCGCCGTCTGCACCCGCACCGGCACCCCGACGGCCATCAGCGCGTCTTTCAGCGCCAGCGCGTTCATGACCGTCGCCAGCATGCCCATGCTGTCGGCGGTGGCGCGGTCCATGCCGGCCAGCGCGCCGGTGGCGCCGCGGAACAGGTTGCCGCCACCGACGACGATGCCCACCTCGGTGCCCAGTTCGACCACGTCTTTGATCTGGGCGACGATGCCGGCCATGGTCTCGCCGTGGTAGCCGAAGGCGTCCGGCCCCATCAACGCCTCGCCCGATAGCTTCAGCAGGATACGGGTGATCGCGGCCATGATGGCTTCAGACCTTGGCAGCCGCAGCGACTTCGGCGGCGAAATCGCTCACCTTCTTCTCGATGCCCTCGCCGACGATGTACAGCGCAAAACCGTGGCATTGCGCGCCGTTGGCCTTGAGCAGTTGCTCAATGGTCTGCTTGTCGTCCTTGACGAAGGGTTGTGACAACAGCGTCACTTCCTTCAGGTATTTCTGCACACTGCCCTCGGCGATCTTGTCCAGCATTGCCTCGGGTTTGCCGGCTTCACGCGCCTTTTCGATGGCTACCCGGCGCTCGGTGTCGATCAGTTCCCGTGGCACGCCGGAGGCATCGAGCGACTTGGGCTTGGACGCGGCGATGTGCATGGCGATGTCCTTGGCCAGGGTCTCGTTGCCGCTGACGTCGACCAGCACACCGATCTTGTTGCCGTGGATGTAGCTGGCGAACCGACCCTGCGCCTGCATGCGCGTGAAGCGGCGGATGGTCATGTTCTCGCCGATCTTGCCGACCAGTTCGGTGCGCGCTTCCTCCACCGTCTTGCCGGCGTAGGGCAGGGCGGACAGGGCGGCCAGGTCGGCCGGATTCTGGTTCAGCACCATGTCCGCGAGCGCGCGCGTCAGGGCCAGAAAGTCATCGTTCTTGGCGACGAAGTCGGTCTCGCAGTTGACTTCGACCATCGCCGCGCTCTTGCCATCGCCCGCGATGCTGATGGTGACGACCCCCTCGGCGGCGACCCGTCCGGCACTCTTGGCAGCCTTGTTGCCGAAGCGGACGCGCAGGATCTCCTCGGCCTTCTGCATGTCGCCGGCAGCTTCGCTGAGCGCCTTCTTGCAGTCCATCATGGGCGCGTCGGTGCGTTCGCGCAGTTCCTTGACCATGGATGCGGTGATTTCCGCCATTTCATTCTCCTGATTGGTTGCGTATCGAAAAAACGCCCCGTCGATCGGGGCGTCATGCATGCGGGCGGCCGGACGTCGATATGCGCCCGGCCCGGATCAACCTTCGGCGGTCTCGCCGGACTCTTCCACTTCGACGTATTCGTCTTCTCCGGTGGCGACCATCTCTTCGATCACCATGGTCTTGCCTTCCAGGATGGCGTCGGCCAGACCACGCGCGTACAGGCGGATGGCGCGGCTGGAATCGTCATTGCCCGGGATCACATAATCGACGCCGAGCGGGGTGTTGTTGGAATCGACCACGCCGATCACGGGGATGCCCAACTTGTTGGCTTCGGTGATGGCGATCTTCTGGTAGCCGACGTCCACCACGAACAGCGCATCCGGCAGACGATCCATGTCCTTGATGCCGCCCAGGCTCTGCACCAGTTTGTCGTACTCGCGCTGCACGCGCAGGATTTCCTTCTTCGACAACGCGCCCGGCTCGGCCAGTTGGGCCTCGACTTCCTTCATGCGCTTGACGGACTGCTTGACGGTCTTGAAATTGGTCAGCATGCCGCCCAGCCAGCGGTGGGAGATCCACGGCATGCCGCAGCGCGCGGCTTCCTCGGCCATGATGTCGCGCGCCTGACGCTTGGTGCCGACGAACAGGATGGTGCCTTTGTTGGCCACCAGCCGGCGCGCGAAATTCGCCGCCTCGTTGAACATCGGCAGCGTCTTTTCCAGGTTGATGATGTGGATCTTGTTGCGGTGGCCGAAGATGAACGGCGCCATCTTCGGGTTCCAGTAACGGGTCTGGTGGCCGAAATGAACGCCGGCTTCCAGCATTTGACGCATGGTGACAGACATGGGTGCTCCTGAGGGTTAAGGTTGAACCGCCATCCGCCGATGACCCCGTCGGGCTGTCTGGCCGGGGCACCTTAACTGGGGCGGATGTGAGGATTGGCCGCATCCGACGGGAATCGGCGGCTTGCGGCGGCCGGCATTCTAGCAGGAAAGGGGGATGGCGGGACTATTTCTTGCCTTGCCAGACGGCGTCGAGCGCGCGCAGGTGGGCCAGATGCGCGGCGATACGCGCCTCCGTGCCCCGCCGTGTGGGGTGATAGAAGCGGGGCGGCTGGACGACATCGTCGGGAAAATAGCGTTCGCCGGCGGCATAGGCTTCCGCTTCATCGTGCGCGTAGCGGTAGGCGCGGCCGTGGCCGAGCTGCTGCATCAGACGGGTCGGGGCGTTGCGCAGGTGCGCCGGCACCGGGCGCGAGCCGTCCTCGTCGACGAAGCGCTGCGCCGCCTTGAAGGCGGTGTAGGCGGCGTTGCTCTTGGCCGCGCAGGCGAGATACAGCACGGCCTGCGCCAGCGCCAGTTCGCCCTCCGGGCTGCCCAGGCGCTCGTAGGTGGCCACGGCATCCAGCGCGATGCCCAAGGCACGCGGATCGGCCAGACCGACGTCCTCCACCGCCATGCGCAGCAGGCGCCGGCCGAGATAACGTGGATCGGCGCCACCGTCGAGCATGCGCGCGAACCAGTACAGCGCAGCGTCCGGCGCGGAACCGCGAACGGATTTGTGCAGGGCGGAGATCTGGTCGTAAAAGACATCGCCGCCCTTGTCGAAGCGCCGCCGTGCGGGTGCCAGCACGTCGTTGACGAACGCCGCATCGACGTGCGTGCGGGCGGCGACGCGCGCTGCGCTGGCGAGCTGTTGCAGCTGGTTGAGCAGACGCCGTCCATCGCCGTCGGCTTGCGCCAGCAACAGCGCCCGCGCGTCGTCCGCCAGCACCGGCAGGGTCGCGTCCGCAGCCTGCGCGCGCGCGAGCAGGGCGGCGAGAGCGTCCTCGTCAAGCGGCTCGAGCACGTAGACCTGGGTGCGCGACAACAAGGCGCCCACTACCTCGAACGAGGGGTTCTCGGTGGTCGCGCCGATGAAGCTGATCAGACCGGATTCGACGTGCGGCAGAAAAGCGTCCTGCTGCGCTTTGTTGAAGCGATGCACTTCATCGACGAACAGCACGGTGCGCCGACCGGCCCGGCGGTTGGCACGCGCGCGTTCTAGCGCCTCGCGGATCTCCTTGACGCCGGCCAGCACGGCGGAAATCTGGATGAAATCGGCATCGAAATGCTGCGCGGTCAGGCGCGCGAGTGTGGTCTTGCCGACCCCGGGTGGACCCCACAGGATCATCGAATGCGGTTGCCCGGAGGCGAAAGCCACACGCAGCGGCTTGCCGGGCGCCAGCAGATGACGCTGGCCGATCACCTCGTCCAGCGTGCGCGGGCGCAGCCGCTCGGCCAGCGGCGTGCAGGCATCGACCTGGGGCGACGGCACCGGCTCCTGGTCTTGTGCGAACAGGTCAGCGGTATCCATGCGGGTACGCGCAGGTGTGAAGGGCCGGCGCGGTGGCAAACCGGCCGTCAGGGTTCACCGATGACGTCCGCGCCCTTGGGCGGCGTAAAGCGGAACAGGCTGGCACCCAGGCGCGGATTGCGCTGCAGTCGGGAAAAACGCAGCACGGTGGTCTGGCCGAAGTTGTCGCGCAGTTCCATGATCAGCAGATCGTTGCCGCGAAAGCCCATGCGCACCGATTCGAAGCTGCCTTCCCGGCTCTTCGGCGTGGCTTCCAGCCATTCCAGGCCGTCCCGATCGGGCACGTCGCGCAGCTCGAACAGCTTGCCGATGTCGTTGTCGCCGGCCAGCAGCGCGGCGGGGCTTTCGCCGATGGACTGGTCGAGCGGGCGCACCGTGACCTGGTCCAGATCCTCGTCGTAAACCCACAGCCGCGTACCGTCACCGACGATCAACTGCGCGTAGGGCTTGCGGTAGACCCAGCGGAACTTGCCCGGCCGCGAGAAGAACAGCTCGCCCGTGGCTTCCTGTGTGCGGCGTCCAGCGCGATCGAACACGGTCTGGCTGAACTCGGCCCTGAGCCCCTTGGTGCCATTGACGAAGGCTTCCAGCCGGGCCTGGGCGCCTGCCAGCGCTGCGCTCGCATAAAGACTCGCGCTCAGGGCGAGAACGGTGAACAGTTTATTCATGGCGGGGGGCGATCACTTCTCGGTTACCGTTGTTCTGCATGGCTGACACCAGTCCGGCCTGTTCCATCGCTTCGATCAGGCGCGCGGCACGGTTGTAGCCGATGCGCAACTGACGCTGCACGGCGGAGATCGAGGCGCGGCGCGATTTCAGCACGTAAGCCACGGCCTCGTCGTAGAGCGGATCGACCTCGGCGTTGCTGTCCTGCGCGGCGCCGTCTTCCTCTTCCTCGGGGCTGGCCAGCACCGCTTCGTCATATTGCGGCGGCGCGAGTTCCTTGAGCCAGGCGCAGACGCGGTGCACCTCGTCGTCGGATACGAAGGCGCCGTGCACGCGCGTCGGTACACCATGGCCGGGCGGCAGATACAGCATGTCGCCCTGGCCCAACAGCGATTCGGCGCCCTGCTGGTCGAGGATGGTGCGCGAATCCACCCGGCTGGCGACCTGGAAGGCGACACGGGTGGGAATGTTGGCCTTGATCAGCCCGGTGATCACGTCGACCGACGGCCGTTGCGTGGCCAATACCAGGTGGATGCCGGCGGCACGCGCTTTCTGTGCGAGGCGCGCGATCAGTTCCTCGACCTTCTTGCCGGCCACCATCATCAGGTCCGCGAGCTCGTCGATCAGCACGACGATGTAGGGCAGGGGGGCAAGGCGCTCCGGGTTTTCCGGTGTGATCGAGAACGGGTTGACCAACGGTGCACCTGCCTTCTCGGCATCGCGCACCTTCTGATTGAAGCCGGTGATGTTGCGCACCCCCAGTGCCGACATCAGCCGATAGCGCTTGTCCATCTCGCCGACGCACCAGTTCAACGCTGTCGCCGCCAGCTTCATGTCGGTGACCACGGGTGCCAGCAGGTGGGGTATGCCCTCGTAGCTGGACAGTTCCAGCATCTTCGGGTCGACCATGATCAGGCGCACGTCGCGCGGTGACGACTTGTAGATCAACGACAGGATCATCGCGTTGATGGCCACCGACTTGCCCGAACCGGTGGCCCCCGCCACCAGTACATGCGGCATGCGCGCCAGATCCGCGACCACCGGGTTGCCGCTGATGTCCTTGCCCATCGCCAGCGTCAGCGGCGAAGGCGTGTCCTCGTACACCTTGGCCGACAGGATTTCCGACAGCCGGACCACCTGGCGTTGCGCATTGGGAAGTTCCAGCCCCATGCAGTTCTTGCCGGGGATGGTTTCCACCACGCGGATGCTGACCAGGGACAGCGCGCGCGCCAGATCCTTGGCCAGATTGGTGATCTGGCTGCCCTTGACGCCTGAGGCGGGCTCCACCTCGTAGCGCGTGATGACCGGTCCGGGATAGGCCGCCAGGACGGTCACCTCGACGCCGAATTCGCGCAGCTTGCGCTCGATCAGGCGCGAAGTCGCCTCCAGCCCGGCCTGATCGATCTGGGTCGCGCTTGCCGTCGGCTCGTCCAGCAGCCGCAGCGGCGGCCGTTGCGCATCGGGGATGTCGCGGAACAACAAATCCTGGCGTTCGACCTGTACCCGCTGCGAAACCTCGATGGCGACGACGGGTGCCTCGATGCGCACCGGCGCATCCTTGCGCAAGCGTTTGCGCTCTTCGCGCAACACGTTCTCGCGTTCATTGACGGCCTCCGCTCCGGCGCGGCGATCGCGCCAAGCGCGCCACCGCTCCAACAAGAAGCCGTGCCCGTACTCCAGTCCGGCGCCGATGCGTTCGGCGAGTCCGATCCAGGATAGGCCGGTGAACAGGCTGAGACCGGCGCCCCAGACCAACACCAGCAGGACGGTGCCGCCATCGAAACCGAAATAGCGGCTGAACAGCGCAGCCAGACCATCGCCCAGGGCACCGCCCTGGGTCAGCGGCAACTGCAGCGGCAGGCGGTGAAAGCGCAGGGATTCGAGCGCGCTGGAGGCCAGCAGGAACAACAGGAAGCCCAGCAGCGCGATCGACAGGCCATGACGATGCGCTTCATCGGCATCGCCGATGCGCCGGTAACCCCACCAGATCAGGCTCAAAGCCAACAGGACCCACAACCACGCCGAGGCCCCGAACAGATAGAGCAACAGGTCGGCCAGCCATGCGCCGAAAGCGCCTCCCGCATTGTGCGGCACCAGTCCGCCGCCGCCGGCACGCGACCAACCCGGATCACGCACGTCGTAGGTCAGCAGGATCATCGCCAGGTAAATCGCCAACCCGACCGCGCCAAGCCACCAGATTTCACGCAACAGCGTGACCACGCGCGGGGACAGTGCCGCGCGTGGCGCGGATCGGACGCCGGCGCTGCGGCGGCGGGAACTCGACTTCGCAAACATGGCGCGCACTATATCGGATGTGCCGGCCCACGCTCCATCCTGGCCGTACAGTGAAAACGGAATGAACATTATGTCAAATATTCATTTACCCGCAGCAGGCATGCCTCGCCGGCTGAGCGACGCCAGATCCGGGCGCACCCGGCCCGTGCGCTAGAATCCGGCCCTATTGCCATTTCCGGCCTGCCCCCACAAATTGAACGCTGTCACAACCAGGAGTCATCATGTCTGAAAAGCACACCCAACTACTCATCCTCGGTTCCGGACCGGCCGGGTACACGGCTGCGGTCTATGCCGCCCGCGCCAATCTCAAACCGGTGCTGATCACCGGCCTCCAACAAGGCGGGCAACTGATGACCACGACCGAGGTCGACAACTGGCCGGCCGATGTCAACGGTGTCATGGGGCCGGACCTGATGCAACGATTCCAGGCTCACGCCGAGCGCTTCGCCACCGAGATCGTGTTCGACCACATCCACACCGTGGATCTGCAATCCCGGCCATTCAAACTGACCGGCGACGCCGGCCGCTACACCTGCGATGCGCTGATCATTGCGACCGGCGCCTCGGCCATGTATCTCGGCTTGCCCTCCGAGCAGGCATTCATGGGCAAGGGTGTATCTGGGTGCGCTACTTGTGATGGGTTTTTCTACAAGGGCCAGGATGTCGCCGTGGTCGGTGGCGGCAATACCGCGGTGGAGGAAGCGCTGTACCTCGCCAACATTGCCCGCCATGTCACGCTGATTCACCGCCGCGACACCTTCAAGGCGGAGAAGATCATGGTCGACAAGCTCATGGAAAAGGTGAAGGAAGGCAAGATCAGCCTTGAATTGAATAGCGTTCTTGATGAAGTGTTGGGTGACAAAAGCGGTGTTACCTCGATCCGGATCAAACACGTCAAGGACGACTCCACCAAAGTACTCGATCTGACCGGCGTATTCATCGCCATTGGACATCGGCCCAACACGGACATCTTCCGTGGGCAACTGGACATGGATGAGCGCGGCTACCTGATCACGCGCGGCGGCAATCAAGGCAATGCCACGCAGACCAGCATTCCGGGCGTCTTCGCCGCTGGCGACGTACAGGACCATGTGTACCGACAAGCCATCACCAGCGCGGGAACGGGCTGCATGGCCGCATTGGATGCCGAACGCTATTTGGATAATTTACATTGACGACATAGCGCAAGCCCATGAAAAAACATGGGTTGGAACGTTTGGCGCCATCCGAAACCGACTGCCGGATGTTTCGGGAGGCGCTGGACGGCATCCAGCCTCTTGCCCCGCATGGCCGTGCCCTGCCCCCGGTGCCGCGGCCGCCCCCGCTGCCGCGCTCGCGCTGGCGGGACGAACGTGCCGCCATTCATGCGGCTCTGCATGATCCGGTGGATTGGGACGTCGATACCGATGCCACCGAAGACATGTCATTCCTGCGGCCCGGCGTGCCGCGCAATACGCTGCGCAAATTGCGTCGCGGTGAATGGGTCACGCAGGCTGAGCTGGATCTGCACGGATTGACACGGGCGGGCGCCAAGCAGGCTTTGGTGGATTTTTTGTGCGCCTGCCGTAAGCGCGACATACGCTGTGTGCGCATCATTCACGGCAAGGGTCTGGGCTCACTGAATCGCCAACCGATCCTGAAATCGCATGTGCGCCATTGGCTGCTGCAACGTGACGAAGTGCTCGCTTTCGTGCAGGCACGCGCCGTCGATGGTGGCTCTGGGGCGCTGAGGGTTTTGTTGAAAAGTGGCGGCGGGACGAATGGCTGACTTGCTCCTCGAGGGAACAGATGCCGGCTGGTCACGCCGCAATTCAGTCGATCGGGGAAATTGCCAGTATTCATTCCCGGAACTATCATGCGCGTCGTCAGTCAGCGAATTGCTGTTTCCCGTCAACCCAACCAGGAGCACTCAGATGTCACAATACAAGGCGATTCTTGATCAGATCGAGCAACTCAAGCGCCAGGCGGAAGATGTACGCAGAGAAGAAATGGCCGGCGCCATTGCCGAGATCAGGCGCCTCATGGGTGAATTCGGCATCACCATGGCCGATTTGGACGATACCCGGCCGAGCCGTACCCGTACCCGCGCGCGCGCAGATCGTGTCGGTCAGGTGCGCTATCGTGATCCCGCCAGCGGCAAGACCTGGACCGGCCGCGGCCGCCGCCCGGCATGGGTGGTCGATCTGGAAGCACAAGGGCGCAGCGTCGAGGAATACAGAATCGCTTAAGGCGGTAATCGCCGTTGGTGAAAGAGCCCCACGATGTGGGGCTCTTTCATTGATGGCGCTGCAAGGTCCACACCGTCCGTGACGATGCGCCTGAAGATATTCTGGATTACGCTGGGTCGAATACCTGTTCGATGATTTCCAGCCACTGGCGGCGATGCAATGCAGCCAGTCCCGTCGCTGGTGCGGAACATTCCGGCCGGCCGACGTAGCGCAATGGCAGCGACGAAAGTTTGTGCAGATGATGCGCCATGAAACGCCAGGCGCCTTGGTTGCGCGGTTCGTCCTGCGCCCACACCAGTTCCTGCGCGTTCGGGTAACGAGACAACACCTCGGCGATCTCGATGTCCGCAACGGGATACAACTGTTCTACCCGGATCAAGGCGCAATCATTCATACCCCGTTCCGCGCGCGCGTGCGTCAAATCGAAATAGAGCCGGCCACTGCACAACACGATGCGCGTGACCACCTCCGGCATGACGTGACGGTCATCGATGACTGGCAGAAAACGTGCCTCGGCCAATTCCTGTAGGGTCGAGGTGGCTTCTGCGTGACGCAACAGGCTTTTGGGCGTGAAAACGATCAGTGGCTTGCGGTAGGGGCGAATCACCTGGCGGCGCAACAGATGGAATATCTGCGCCGGCGTGGTCGGCTGGGCGATCTGGATATTGTCATGCGCGGCCAATTGCAGAAATCGCTCGATGCGCCCGGAGGAATGCTCCGGCCCCTGGCCCTCATAGCCGTGCGGCAGGAACATCACCAGTCCATTGAGCCGGGCCCATTTGGTTTCCGCGGAAGCAATGAACTGGTCGATCACCACCTGAGCGCCATTGGCGAAATCACCGAATTGCGCCTCCCAGATCACCAGTTGGTCGGGTGATGCACCGGCGTAGCCGTATTCGAAGCCCAGCACCGCTTCCTCGGACAGCAACGAATCCACCACCAGAAAATTGGCCTGTCCGGGAAGCACGTGTTGCAGTGGGATGTAGACGCCGTCATCCCAGCGCTCGCGGTTCTGGTCATGCAATACCGCGTGGCGGTGAAAGAACGTTCCGCGCCCGGAATCCTGCCCGGTCAGCCGTACTGGCGTACCCTCGGCAACCAGGCTGGCATAGGCGAGGGTCTCGGCCATGCCCCAGTCGAGGGCGGCATCGCCCTCCCCCATGCGCCGGCGGTCATCCATGATCTTCTGCACGCGCGGGTGCAGCGAGAACTCGGGCGGCAGGTCCACCAGGCGACGCGCCAGCGCGCGCAGGTGCTCGATCGGCAGTCCGGTGCGAGCGGGTTCGCGCCAGTGCGTGTTACGAAACGGTCGCCAGTCCGCGGCATACGGGCTCTTGGCGCTGGCCTGGTGGCTGGCGGGCGCATCCAGACTGGCGCGATAGACCTGGATGAGGGTTTCGGTTTCGTCGGAGGCCAGTTCGCCGCTGTCGACCAGGCGTTGCGCATACAGGGCCCGCGTGCTCGGCAGTTGGTGGATGCGACGGTACATCAGCGGCTGGGTCGCCATCGGCTCGTCCTGCTCGTTATGGCCGAGCCGCCGGTAGCACACCAGATCGATGGCCACGTCGCGGCGCCAGTGCGCGCGATAGTCCATGGCGATACGCGCGGCGCGGATCACCGCTTCCGGATCGTCACCGTTGACGTGCAGCACCGGTGCCTCGACCATTTTCATGACATCGGTGGCATACAGACTGGAACGGCTGTCACGCGGATCGGACGTGGTGAAGCCGATCTGGTTGTTGATGACGATGTGGATCGTGCCGCCGGTGCGGAAGCCGCGGGTGGCGGCCATGTTCAGCGTTTCCATGACCACGCCCTGGCCGGCGAAGGCGGCATCGCCATGGATCAGGACCGGCATCACCTGCGTCCCCTCGCGGTCGCCGCGACGTTGCTGCTGTGCCCGTACCCAGCCCTCCACGACAGGGTTGACGATCTCCAGGTGCGAGGGATTGAAGGCCAGCGCCACGCGCACCGGACCCGCCGGCGTATCGAGTTCGGTGGCGTAGCCCTGGTGGTACTTGACGTCGCCGCTGCGGTGCGTCGCCGTGAAGTCGTCCTGCGCGTGCTCGAACAACTCGATGACCGAACGGCCCAATACGTTGTGCAGCACGTTGAGCCGGCCGCGATGCGCCATGCCCAGGCCGATCTCCTGCACGCCGGCACGCGCCGACTGTTCGATGAGGTCGTTGAGCAGCGGGATCAGCGATTCCGCCCCCTCCAGCGAGAAGCGCTTCTGCCCGACGTAGCGGGTGTGCAGCGTTTTCTCCAGGGTTTCTGCGGCAGTGAGTTGCCGCAACAGCCAGCGTCGCAGACCGTTGTCGATCTCGGGAGCGCCCTCCCCGCCCTCGATGCGCTTCTGCAACCAGCGTTTCTGGGCGGTATCGGTGAGATGCATGTACTCGACCGACAGCGTGCCGCAGTAGGCGCGTCTGACCCGTTCCAGGATGTTGCGCAGGCGATCGCGTGGCGGCCCCACCAGCGAGCCGGTTTCGAATTCGCGGTCGAGGTCGGCCGCGGTCAGACCATGGCTGGCCGGGTCCAGCTCGGCGATGTTGGGCGTCGGCAACCGCCGCAACGGGTCCAGCTCGGCGACACGGAAGCCATGGAAACGGTAGGCATTGATCAGTTGGAGTACGCCCACCTGGGACGATTCGCACTTGGCCAGCGGCCGGTCGGTGACGCCGGCGGCGGTCTGCTCATCGGCGCGGGACGGAGCCACCGAGACCAGATGCTCGGGATGCTCGGCCTCCAGCGCGGCGAGGTAGTCGGCGCTGCCGGCATAGAGCGACGTGGCCGACACCGTCACCCGGGCGGAACCGTGTTCCGGCGCGCGCCCACCGCCCTGCCCGCGCGTCATGCGCTGCGCGCTGCGATCGGCACGAACTCCCGCCTTTGCGGGCCGGTATACAACTGGCGCGGCCGCGCGATCTTGTGGCCGGGCGACGACACCATCTCGTTCCACTGCGCGATCCAGCCGGCGGTGCGCGCCAGGGCGAAGATGGCCGTGAACATGGAGGTCGGGATGCCCAGCGCGCGCAGCACGATGCCGGAATAGAAATCGACGTTGGGGTAGAGCTTCTTCTCGATGAAGTAGTCATCCTCCAGCGCGATCTGTTCCAGCTTCAGTGCGATGCGGAACAGCGGATCGTCGTGCAGGCCCAGCTCGTCGAGCACCTCGTGACAGGTCTGGCGCATGATCGCCGCGCGCGGGTCCATGTTCTTGTAGACCCGGTGGCCGAAGCCCATCAGGCGGAAGGGGTCGGTGCGGTCCTTGGCGCGTTCGATGATCTCGCCGATGCGGCGCACGTCGCCGATCTCCTCCAGCATCCGCAGCACCGCTTCGTTGGCGCCACCGTGCAGCGGCCCCCACAGACAGGCGATGCCGGCGGCGATGCAGGCGAACGGATTGGCGAAGCTGGAACCGGCCAGCCGCACGGTCGAGGTCGAAGCATTCTGTTCATGGTCCGCGTGCAGGATGAAGATGCGGTCGAGCGCGCGCACCAGCGTCGGGCTGGGTTGATAACTCTCGCACGGATTGGCGTGCAGCATGTGCAGGAAGTTTTCCGCGTAACTCATGTGGTTCTGCGGATACACGAACGGCTCGCCCTTGTTGTACTTGTAACTCCACGCCGCCGCGGTCGGCACCTTGGCGAGCAGGCGGAACATGGAGATCTCCCGCTGGCGCGCATCGGTGACATTGGCGCTTTCCGGGTAGAACGCCGCCATCGCGCCGATCATGGCCACCATCACCGCCATCGGGTGGGCGTCGCGACGAAAACCGCGGAACAGGTGGTTCATCTGGTCGTGCAGCATGGTGTGGTGGCTGACCAGATGATCGAACTCGCGTTTCTGCGCGGCCTCGGGCAGTTCGCCATGCCAGAGCAGGTAGGCCACCTCGAGGAAATCGGCCGATTCGGCCAGTTGCTCGATGGGGTAGCCGCGGTAATACAACAGGCCCAGATCGCCATCGATGTAGGTGATGCTGGAGGAACAACTCGCCGTCGACAGGAAGCCCGGGTCGTAGGTGAAGTAACCGTGGTTGCCCAGCGCGCGGGTGTCGATCACCTCGGGCCCCAGACTACCGGACATGGTGGGAAGCTCGATGGTCTGGCCGGCCACCGTCAGGCGGGCGAGATTCTGCGGAGGGATGTCGTTCATGTCGTCATGTGCCGGGTCGTCTTGATCTGCGCCAGCACCGCGCGCAAGGCGTCGGGCGGCTCGTCCGCTCCGGTGAGCCAGGCGAACAGCGACAGGTCATCGTGCGCCAGCAACGCGGAAAAATCCGCCCGCAGCGGGCACGGCAATCCGGCATAGCGCTGCTCCAGGAACGTCGTCAGCCAAGCATCCAGTTCCAGCATGCCGCGTCGGCAATGCCAACGCAGGCGTTCCAGCTCTTCCAGCTCTTCCAGCTCGTTCACAGCGCCCGTTTCACGAGAAGCGACTTGATTTTGCCGATGGCCGCCGTGGGGTTCAAGCCTTTGGGACAGACTTCGACACAGTTCATGATGCCGTGACAGCGAAACAGGCGATAAGGATCCTCGACGTAGTCCAGGCGCTCGTCCGTGGCCTGGTCACGCGTATCGGCAATGAAACGGTAGCTCTGCAACAAGGCCGCCGGCCCGAGAAAACGTTGCGGATTCCACCAGAACGACGGACACGAGGTGGTGCAACAAGCGCACAGGATGCACTCGTACAAGCCGTCCAGCTCGGCACGGTCGGCCGGACTCTGCAGGCGTTCGTTCTCCGGTTCCGGATCCAGGTTGATCAGATAGGGCTTGATCGCCCGGTAATGCCGGTAGAACTGATCCATATCGACGATCAGATCGCGCACCACCGGCAGACGCGGCAACGGCCGGACCTCGATCGGTTCGCGCAGCCCTTCGAGTGCAGTGATGCAGGCCAGCCCATTGACACCGTTGACGTTGACGCCGTCGGAACCGCACACGCCTTCGCGACACGAGCGCCGGAACGCCAGCGTCTCGTCCACCTCCTTCAGCGCGATCAACGCATCCAGCACCTTGCGGCCGCGCGCGTCGAAATCGATCTCGTAGTCCTGCATGCGCGGCGGCGCGCCGGATTCTGGATCAAAGCGGTAGATGCGCAATCTCATGGCCACCCCGTCCGCTGCCGCCTGACCATCAATAGGTCCTTTCCTTGGGTTGAAACGCTTCCACGGTCAGCGGCTTGAGCCGCACCGGCTTGTAGTCGAGCTGGTCTCCGGGCTGGGAATACAGCGTATGGCGCAGCCAGTGATCATCGTCGCGTCGCGGGTGGTCTTCGCGCGTGTGCGCGCCGCGGCTTTCGGTGCGGGCACGCGCGGAGATCAGCGTGGCGCGCGCCACCAGCATCAGGTTTTCCAGTTCGAGGGCTTCCAGTCGCGCGGTGTTGAACACGCGGCTGCGGTCGCCGAGCGTGATCTCCGCCAGGCGCGCGGCGACACCGTCCAATCGTGCGATGCCGGCGGCCAGAAGGTCGTCGCGTCGATACACGCCACAGTGTTCCTGCATCACGCGCTGCATGTCCGCGCGCACGCCGGCAACCCTATCGCCGCGTCCCGCGCGGTCCCAGCGCGCCAGACGCGCCAGTGCCGGGTCGGCGGCATCCGCCGGCAGCGGGCGTGGAAACGGGTTGTCACGCAGATACTCGATCATGTGCCGGCCGGCGGCCCGGCCGAACACTACGAGGTCGAGCAGCGAATTGCCGCCCAGACGGTTGGCGCCGTGCACCGACACGCAGGCGCATTCGCCCACGGCGTACAGCCCGGGCACCGGTTCCTCCGGGCCATAACGCACCGGCGCGACCACCTGGCCGTGCAGATTGGTGGGTATGCCACCCATCATGTAATGCGCGGTCGGCGTGACCGGTATCGGCGCCTCGATGGGATCCACGCCGGCGAACTGCATCGACAGCTCGCGGATGCCGGGCAGGCGTTCCTTGATGGTCTGTGCGCCCAGATGGTCCAGCTTGAGGTGCACGTAGTCGCCGTGGGCGCCACAGCCGCGACCAGCCAGGATCTCCTGGGCGATGGCGCGCGAAACCACGTCGCGCGACGCCAGGTCCTTGGCGTTGGGCGCATAACGCGGCATGAAACGTTCGCCGTCCTTGTTGACCAGATAGCCGCCCTCGCCGCGCACGCCTTCGGTGATCAGGCTGCCCACCTCGGGGATGCCGGTCGGGTGGAACTGCCAGAACTCCATGTCCTCCAGCGGCAGGCCGGCGCGCAGCACCATGCCCAGACCATCGCCGGTATTGATATGCGCATTGGTGGAATGGCGGAAGATGCGACAGGCACCGCCGGTGGCCAGCAGCGTGGTGCGCGCCTCGAACAGCCAGGGCTCGCCCCGCTCGATCTCCAGCGCCACTACCCCCAGCACGTAACCCTCGGCGTCGCGTACCAGGTCGAGCGCGAAGAACTCGTCGAAGAACTGCGTGCGCGCGGCGATGTTGCGCTGGTACAGCGTATGCAGCAACGCGTGCCCGGTACGGTCGGCAGCCGCACAGGTGCGCACCGCCTGTTCACCGCCATAGTGTTTCGATTGACCGCCGAACGGACGCTGGTAGATCTTGCCGTCGTCCAGGCGCGAGAACGGCAGCCCCATGTGTTCCAGCTCGTACACCGCGCTGGGTGCGTTGCGGCACATGAATTCGATGGCATCCTGGTCGCCCAGATAATCCGAGCCCTTGACCGTGTCATACATGTGCCAATGCCAGTCGTCCTCGGACACGTTGGCCAGGGCCGCGGTGATACCGCCCTGCGCCGACACCGTATGCGAACGGGTGGGGAACACCTTGGACAGTACCGCCACCTTCAGGTCGGCCTGCGCCAGTTGCAGCGCGGCACGCAGGCCGGCACCGCCGCCGCCGACGATGACCGCGTCGAACGTGCGTTTGCGGATCATCCGACACTCCACAGGATGTCGGCCGCCCAGGCCAGGCAGGCGAGATACAGGGCGCCGAACAGGAAATACGCCGTCAGACGCAAAGGCAGCACGCGCAGATAGTCGATGAAGATCTCGCGCAGGCCGATCCAGGCATGCAGCAACAGCGCCGCGAATGCCAGCAGCGTGGCCAGTTTCATGGCGAGCGGCGTGAACAGTGCGCGCCAGGCGGCGTAGTCGAGCGGCATCGCGCGCCACAGCAGCAGCAGAAATACCGGCAGGAACAGCACCAGATACAGCGCGCTGGCGCGTTGCAGCAACCACAGACCCAGTCCGCGACGCGCGCCGCCAACGGTTCTCACAACGATGCTCCCAGCCACAGCACCGCGGTGAGCGCAATGGCCAGCCACAGCGTCACCTGCGCACTCAGGCGCGCGCGTGCGCGCGCCTCGCCCCAACCGAAATCGAAACCGAGATGGCGCAGGCCGGCAAGGAAATGGTGCAGCAGCGCCCAAGTGGCGAGCACCCCGGCCAACCGCCCCGGGCCGCTGGAGAACAGGTGGCCCAGTCGCTGAAAGTCGTCCGCCGAGCGCAGAGACGACATGAACAGGTACAGCAGGACCGGGACGGCCAGCGCCAGCAACGCGCCGCTGGCGCGATGCAGGATGGACACCAGGCCGCCCACGGGCAGGCGGATGCGGATCAGGTCCAGATCGTACGGCCGCTGGTTCATGTCCTTGCACGACGCATCGACGCGATGCGCGCGATTAGACGCTTATTGCGCCGCACAATCAACCGGCCGCCGCGCTGCAAACGGGGCGACGGCCAAGGGCATCGCGCCGCCGAACGCGGCATCAGAACCAGTACTGCCAGGCCAGCTTGAACCCGTCCGTCTTGCCTGCCTGCATCAGCGTCAGGCCCGCGCGATAGCCGCCGCCGGTGGCCTTGTAGCTGCGCGTGTCGCCCACCGTCACACTGATTTCCTGCTGACTGTCGGCGAAGATCTCCGAGCCGAAGTACCGTGTGTCGACCACCGAGATTTCCCACCACGCCTTCCTGCCGAACATCTGGCCCGGAATCGCCGCCATGACGCCGTTGCGCAGAACGTTGTTGTGCGTGCCCGACAGGTTGGCGCGCGCGTCGCCGCGTTCACGCACGGTGTGGCTGTGGCCGAACATGTTGCCGATGCCCAGGTCGTAGCCATCCATCTTCCAGTAGTACACGCTGGTCAGGGACGCCGAAACCAGGTTGGCGGCCTTGTCGAAATCGCCGCGCTCGGCATGGGTGTAACTCAATGCCGGTGTCAGATACCAGCGTGCGGCCAGCGGATACGTATACGCGGCGCCGAAGCCCACGTTGTAGGCGCTCTCGCCCTCCGACCAGACGCGCGTGATCGGCAGGCTCAACACGAGGCGACGGCGCGGGTCGACCTCGTTGCGTATGGTGTAGCTCAGCGGCACGGTGCAGTACTTGGAATCGATATTGCGGCCGGAGAAGGAAGCGCAATTCAAACCCACGCCGTAACTGGCCGGTGTGGCGCCGGGTGGTGTCGGCGCGACGTCCGGTTCGTGCTCGAAGTGCATGACGCCGAACGCCGTATCGAAGTCGCTGGTCGCCTGTATCTGGATGCTCGATGCGGGCGTCTGTGTCACCGGGTCGCTACAGATGTAGCTGTGCGTATGGTGATCGAACACGCAGGATGCAGCGGCGTGGCCCGAGGCAATGGCGAGCGCGACGAACGTCGCAGAGCGGATCGACAATGCTTTCATGATGGATTCCCCTTGGACAAAAAAATGCAGGACAGCCGGAGAATCAACGTCCGGTCACCCCGCGCAGATTCTCCAGTATGGCCGCGGCCACGGGATTGTCGGGCTGACGGCACAGGATGTCCTCGATGACCTCCGGAATGTCCTTGTACAACTTCAGCTCGTAGAGCGCGCTGACCAGGTACAGTTCGGGCGTTACATCATCGTCCGCCGCCAGCGCGCGCAGTTCGCGATAGACCGACTCCGCCTCGCGCAATTGTTCCAGCAGGCCGCCGGAGCGAATCACCACCATGCCGGTGCGGGTGCGCATGTCCGCCAGCACGTCGTCGGCCCGCGCCAGACGCATCAACGCCGCGCTGGGCACCTGCTTCACTTCCGCCTGCGCCGTGCCGGACACGCGCGTCGTGGCGTCCTTCCCCACCTGCAGCACCACCGCGCCATTCCAGGTTTCCTGGCGGCCGGATTGACCGTACAGCAAACGCACGCGCGCCGCGTCGCCGAGTTCGAGGCGGTCGCCGGCACGCAGTTTCATGAACGGTGTGGCCGGCGCACGCGGCTGCTGCCCGACGCTGACCCAGACGGCGCCATGGACCAGCGTCACCAGTGCTTCATCGGCCTGTGCCGGCAACGAAAACAGCACCGCCAGCATGACGGCCCAGCCGCCGCAGATCCGACGCCACCCACGAGCGGCCCGGATGAAGGTGGCGCGCGTCGCATCACTGGGCATGATCCGTCTCCGTCGTCACATCGAGAATTTCGTGTAGGGTGATTGGCTGGCGATGGCCCTTGACGCTGACCACATCGCTGCGCCCCAGGCGCAGATGCTCGCGTCCAGCGGCACTGACGGTGGCTTCGCTGGCGACGATGTCGGCGTGGAACACCTTGGTCATCCCTTCCAAGCGTGAGGCTATGTTTACAGTATCGCCGATCGCGGTGAATTCGCTACGTCGGCGCGAGCCGATGCTGCCGACGATGGCGTCGCCGGTGTGGATGCCGATGCCGATCGCGAACTCGGGCAAATCCCGGTCGGGGAAACGCCGCTGCATCCAGGTGCGGAACTCCAGCGCGATGGCGCGCATGCGTAGCGCGACCCGCAGCGCGCGCAGCGCATGATCGCCGGTGGGCAGCGGGGTGCCGAACTCCACCATGATGGCGTCACCGATGTATTTGTCGATGCTGCCTCCCTCTTCCAATACCGGTTGGCAGACGCGCTCGAAGTACTCGTTCAGCACTTCCACCACTTCGCCGGGGCTAAGCTGTTCACTCAAGGTCGTGAAGTTGCGGATGTCGGAGAACAGCACCGTGATGTGCGACAGGCTGCCGCCGAGCTCGGGCACCTGATCGCCGCGCAGCAGCACTTTCACCGCCGCATCCGACAGATATCTGCCGAACAGGCCGGCCAGCCGGGCACGCTGACGCGCCTCGCCGGTGAACAGCAACACCACGCCGCCGACGAAGGCGGCCAGCAGGGCGCCGTGCCAGGCAGCCACGGAAACCAGGAAGCCTTGGGTGAACAGCGGGTAACCGGACGCGATGACCAGCGACCCCACCAGCAAGGCCACGGCGGTGCCGATCGGCAACGAGCCGGACAGCAACAGCGCCAGCACGACCAGCGCGGCGAGCGCGGCCGACACCCCGATGCGCGTCCGGGCAGAAAGTTCGTGCAGGTTGCGTCCGGACAGCAGGCTTTCGACGATGTTGGCCTGCAGCTCGGCGCCGCTCATGAGCTGCCGGCCGTCAGCCACGAAGCCGGTGCTGTAAGGCGTGAAATGGATGTCGCCCATGCCGGGAAAGTCCGCGCCGATGATCACCACCTTGCCGGCGAAAGTCCCCAGCAACGGATCCTTCGGCTCTGCGCTGAGCAGATGCGTCAGCGACAGCCGCGGCATGGCCCCAGGCGGGCCCAGGTATGCGATGTGGTGCGCCTGCCCATTCACGGCCTCGCCCCCTGCCCCGCCCCGCTGCCGGTGACGCCTGGCCAGCAATGCCGCGAAGCTCAGCTCGGGCATGGCCAGCCCGGCATAGTCCGCATGGGCCTGTGCGACCGGCTCGATCACATAACGCCTTACCACGCCGTCGCGATCGGCATGCAATTCGGCCAGCCCGACGTGGTTGGTCAGATCCAGTTCCGGAATGGCCAGCAGGTAATCGGGGTGCGGCAGCGCATAACGATCGCCGCCGCCCTTGTCGTCACGGGCCAGGCCGGCCGCGAGCACCACGTCACCCTCAGCGATGGCCTGGCGCAGCGCCGCGTCATAGACCCGCGCGCGTGCCCCCTGCGGCCCTTCCACTTTGGCCAACCAGGCATCCGGACTGATGGCGAGCAGAAAATCCAGGCCGATGACGCTGGCGCCGAGCGCGCGCAGGCGTTCGATGGCGGCTGCGAACTGCGGGCCGAAGAACGCCAGCGGCTCGTCGCCGAAGCGCACCAGCGTGGCCTGATCGACCACCACCAGCGCCACGTGTCGGGGTGCGCCGCGGGTGCCGGCGAGGCGATGCCAGGCATCGGAGTACAGCGCATCGAGCGGCGCGAGCAGGCCGGAGCGATATGCCGTCTCGGCCAACGCAACCGCCATGACCACGACCAGCACCAGCCAGCGCCATTGCCGTCGCGACAGGCTTGCCATGGGCCGGCTCAGCGCCCGGTGGACTGGAACGCGGCCCAGAAGTAAGGCGCGTGGCCGGCGCGCAGCATGGCCACCTGTGCGCTGCGCAACGCCTCGGCCGGCTCGTGCGTGCCCAGGCCGGCATAGAAGCGGCGCATCAGGTCGGCGGTGGCGAGATCATCCACCGGCCACAGGCTGGCGACCACGTTGCGCGCGCCGGCGAACAGAAAACCGCGGATCAGGCCGATCACATCGTCGCCGCTCATGACCGCACCCAAGCCGGTCTCGCAGGCACTGAGCGTGACCAGCTCGGCATCCAATGCCAATCCGTACAGTTCGTCGACGCTCAGTCGGCCGTCGTTCTCGGCGTCCGCCGCCAGCAACAAGCCCGAGCGCAAGGGCTGTTCCGCGGAAAAGTGGCCGTGCGTGGCGAAATGCAGCCAGGCATGACGCGCGGCGCGCGCGCGAAACGCCGTTTCGCTGGCCTCGGCCCGGATCAGCAGCGTACTGCCCGGCATGCCGGCGACGATGGCGCGCGCTTCCTGTTCCGCGTGCGGCAGATCCAGGCGCCGACTGCCCAGGTCCGGATTGGCCAGCACCAGCGCCCCCGCGGGCGTCCTGTCCGCCCGGCGTGGCGCGAGGAACCGCAGCAGGCTGGCGCTGGGCAGGATGGCGAAGGCGACGCGCTCCACCAGATGCCGCTGCCCGTCATGCAGTGCGGCGAACGGCAGATAGTGCAGCGGGCCATGCGGTACCAGATACAGCTTGCGCACGTCGTCGCCCGGCTCTACCGGACCGAGCAGACGCCGGTACAGCGCCTGCGCGCGCGGCAGCACGTCCGCCGCCTGATCGGCGATGGCCTGGCGCAAGCCGCGGATGTCATTGGCCAGATCACCGGCCGCATTGCGCACCACCCGCAGATCGCGGGCGGACACCAGAAACGCCAGCAGTTCATCGCCATCGACATGGTAGGCCAGCAGGCGCTCGTCCGGCGCCAGCATCGCTTGCAGTTCGGCCAGCGACAGCGTGGACACGGCGACGAGCGAAGCGATCTCCGGATCGATCTCGCGCAGCCGCGCGATCGTCTGCCCACCATCGCGCGGCTCCGACACGCCGGTCATCTGCCGGCGCGCGGCTTCTTCAGCGCTGCGCTGGGCCTGCAACAGGCGCGCGACCTCGGCCTGGCGCGCGCGCGGTCCCCAGTCCTGGCGGGCGGCGAGCAGATCGACCAGCGCGCGGGCGCGCGAACGCTCGACGTACTCGAAGGCATCGCGCTCGCGGCCGAGCCGAAGCAGCGTGCGGATCAGGCGCGCGTACACCTGCTGCTTGTCGCCGACGAAACCGATCTTGTTGGCCTCCGTGGCGATGCTGGCGCGTTGCGCCTCCAACACCTCGATGGCATGCGCGTAATGGCGCGCGGCCTCCGCGTCCTCACCGCGCTGTTCGGCGATGCGGCCACGGTCGAAACTGGCCATCCAGTAGATCTCGCCGTTCTGGCGCGTGCGCGGATGGGCCAGCAGCCGGTCCAGGCGAGCGGCCGCGGCGTCCACCTCACCCATGCCGAGCAGGGCGCGGCTCAGCATGTAGGCGCGCGGCAGTTCCTGCCACAGCCAGTTGCTTTCGCCGCGCAGCAGGGCGCCGCTGAACAGATCGTCGAGAAAAGCATCGAGCTTGAACGTGCGGTCGCTGCTGACCGCGTCGTAGGCCTGGCGATACTCGCCCAGCGCCATGTACACCCTGCCCTGTGCCAGCGCGCGCGTGGTCTTGTAGTCGTCCTTGAACAACGAGCGACCGATGCGGCCGATGGGCTCCAACTGCGCGCGCGCGGCCGCGTGGTCGCCGCGAAACGCGTGGGCGAGCGCCAGCGTGGCATGGCTGTCGATGGCGATCAGCGGCTCCAGGCCGGAGCGCGCCATCCAGTCGAGCGCGCGTTGCGCCTCGCCTGCCGCGAGGTCGTAACGCCCCAGATCGATCGCCGCCTCGGCCCGCATCAGCAGGATCGCCGGCATGGCATCGTCCAGACCGAACAGCACGCTTTCGCGATCAGCCCGGGCGAACGTGGTCTCGAAACGGTCCAGGCAGGCTTGCAGACGGGCGTAATGCTTGGTCCGCGCATAGGCGTGGCACAGCATGTGCACTTCGCTGGCCGACAGGCGCTCCGGGCGCGCCACTGCCTCGGCCTGCTGGATCACCTGCTCGTACTGGCCGGCGGCGATCAGGCGCAACCACTGGTTGGCCTGGCGGCTGGCGTGCGCATGAACACTGGCCAAGGCCAGCAGCAACAGCAGCGCGATGGCGAAAATGCGGTTCGACATGCCGGCAAGCTTACCTCAGCGTACCGGCAGATTGCTTACGCCATTCTCCGGTACCGGCATCGCTTCCGGATTCACAGCACCTCGCCGTGCCAGCCCAGGGGTGACAGCCCGCGCGCCATCGCGCCCGCCTCCAGCGCGCGCAGCAAGTCATGCGGTCCGACCGCGTACAGATCGGTATGGGCCAGATCGCCATGATCGGCCAGCAGGCGTTCCACCAGCCCGGCCGGATCGTGCGCGCCGTCGATCGGGTGGTAATGGAAGTTGTCCATCGCATCGGCCCAGGAACGGCAAAGGTTGTCCAGGTAATGCCCGGTTTCGCCCGCCACCC
The DNA here is from genome assembly GCA_937949525.1 of uncultured Burkholderiales bacterium. GTDB lineage: Bacteria > Pseudomonadota > Gammaproteobacteria > Burkholderiales > Thiobacillaceae > PFJX01. Next base: position 56,312 of record CALEDT010000002.1, read on the forward strand.
AGTACAGATGCATGGCATCGGCGATCTCCAGCGACATGGCGTGCTGGATCAGGCTCTGGATCGGCGCGAAACCGTGTTCCCAGGCGACGAACAGGGCCGGACGGCGCGATTCGATGTTGTAGACGAAGCCGCCGAACGGCCCTTCGATGGTGACCGTGTCCTCCTTGGCCAGGCTGTCGAATGCCTTGCGCGTGAACGGCCGGTTGTCGCGGCGGATGTGCAAGGTGATCTGGCGGTCCTCGCACGGACAACTGGCGATGTGATACTCGCCGGCGATGCCGTCGGCGGCGAGGCGCACGCGCTGCCCGGCCAGGAAGCGCAAACGCTGGCTGCGCGGGGTGGTGAGATGCAGCGCGACGATGCGTTCGCCCAGCCGTTCCACCGCCTTGACCCGCGCCGGGATGCGCTGCTGCGGGATGTCGGCGGCACCGGCCACGGCGGCCTCGATCACCACGTCGGTCACGGCCGTGTAGGAACACAGCAGGAAATCGCCGTTGGCCTTGTCCTGCTCGCGGAAAGTGAAATCGTGCGGGTGCACCCTGCGCAACTGGCCGGACACCAGGCGCGCGCGACATTCGCCACAGTTGCCGTTGCTGCAGCCGTAATTGAGCGGCAGACCGACGCGCAGCGCGGCCTCCAGCAGCGTATCGTTGCCCTCCACCAGGAATTCGTGACCGGACGGCTGAACCGTGACTTGAGCGGACATGATGCGCATCACACTTTCGTGGGCCAGCAGCGATTCCGCCCGTTCGGCTTCCTTGGGGGCCGCGTCGAGCTCGCGTTTGAGCCATAGTTTCACTCCGGCCACGGCCTCGTAGAGCGCCGGGCCGCCCCGGTCGGCCAGATCGTCCAGTTTGTCGTTGAGGAAGCGCAGCACCTCGTCGTAATGCAGCAGCAGCGTCTTGGCCGCGGCGAATTCCCGGCCCATCTCGAACAGCCGTTCGGCCAACACTTCCTTGTCCGGCAGCGCGCGTTCGTAGATGCGCTTGCCGTATGCCTTTTCCTTGATCTCCTGCACCCGTTTGAACTCGCCGTCGTCCTCCCAGCTCACGTCGGGGAAGACACGCAGCAGTTCGTTCATGTCCACCATGCCATCGAAGGTGGCCAGTTCGCCGTCATGGATCATGCGCTGGATGCTCGCGCGCGATTGCCCGACCAGGCGGGCGACACGGGACAGAGGAAGGTAATGCGCCATGGCACGCATGTTAGTCGCGCGCGTGAGCGATACCAAACAGCGCCCTGTAATATTCGCACATGCTGAATCTGGTCCTGCGCCACGCCTCCCCGGCCGCCGCACGCGCGCTGGTCGACGCCGGCCATCCTCCGCTGCTCGCGCGCCTGCTGGCGGCGCGCGGTGCCACGGTCGACGATCTGAAGACGCGGCTGGATGAACTGCTGCCTTTCACCGCGCTGCTGCATGCCGATGCGGCCGCGGCGCGCCTGGCCGACGCGATCGCGCGTGGCAGTCGTCTGTTGGTGGTGGGCGACTACGATGCCGACGGCGCCACCGCCACCGCGGTCGCGGTGCAGGGGCTGCGGGCGTTCGGCGCCGACGTCGACTATCTGGTGCCCAATCGGTTCGAGTACGGCTACGGCCTGTCGCCGGAGATCGTCGCGCTGGCCGCCGATCGCCGTCCCGACGTGTTGATCACTGTCGACAACGGCATCGCCGCGCACGCCGGTATCGAGGCGGCGCGCGCGCGCGGCATCGAGGTGCTGGTCACCGATCACCACCTGCCCGGCGACAGCCTGCCCGATGCGTTGATCGTCAACCCCAACCAGCCCGGCTGTCCCTTTCCCAGCAAGCATCTGGCCGGCGTGGGCGTGATGTTCTACGTGCTGATGGCGTTGCGCGCCGAACTGCGACGTCGCGGGCGTTTCGATGCGTTGTCCCAGCCCAACCTGGCGCGCCTGCTCGATCTGGTCGCACTGGGTACGGTCGCCGACGTGGTGCGCCTGGATGCCAACAACCGTCTGCTGGTGGCGCAGGGGCTGACGCGCATGCGCAACGGTCATGCCCGGCCGGGCATCCAGGCGCTGTTCACGGCTGCGGGCCGCCGCATCGAGCGCGCCAGCGCGGAAGACCTCGGCTACGTCATCGGTCCGCGCTTGAACGCCGCCGGCCGGCTGGCCGACATGAGCATCGGCATCGAATGCCTGTTGGCCGAGGCCATCGACGCGGCGCTGCCGCTGGCGCGCGAACTCGACCGGCTCAACCGGGAGCGGCGCGAGATCGAGAGCGACATGCAGGCGCAGGCGCTGGCACTGCTCGACGGTGTGACCGTGGCCGATGGCGCCAGCCTGACGCTGTTCGACCCGGCCTGGCACCAGGGCGTGATCGGCCTGCTCGCCTCGCGTCTGCGCGAGCGTCATCACCGGCCGGTGATCGTGTTCGCCGACGGCGGCGACGGCCTGCTGAAGGGATCGGGCCGCGCCATTCCCGGCCTGCACCTGCGCGATGCGCTGGACCGCGTCGACCGGCTCGCACCCGGGCTGATCCTGCGTTTCGGCGGGCATGCGGCGGCGGCCGGCCTGACCCTGCCGCGCGCGCGGCTGGACGAGTTCGCCACGTTGTTCGAGGCGGTCGCGCGCGACAGTCTTTCGGCCGCCGATCTGACGCGCTCGATCGAGACCGACGGCCCGCTGGCGCCGGCGGAGTGCACGCTGCGCGACGCAGAGGCGCTGCGCGACACGGTATGGGGACAGGGCTTCCCGCCCCCCCTGTTCAGCGGCGAGTTCGTGGTCGAAAGCCAGCGTCTGGTCGGTGACCGGCACCTGAAGCTGCGCCTGGCCGGTGACGGGCTGGCCGCGGATGCCATGCTGTTCTTCCATGACACGCCGCTGCCGCGGCGCATCCAGGCGGCCTACCGTATGGAAGTGAACGAATGGAATGGTACGCGCACACCGCAGTTCCAGGTCACGCACTGGAGCGACGCGTGCCCGCCCGGCACGGCTGACCGCTGAGCGACGTTCAGCGCGCCCCGGTCAGGCGCGTCTGCAGCAGATTGCGCAGGGTCGCCAGTGTGGCCAGCTCCGCCTTGGTCAGCTTGACGTCGTCGTGCTGCTGGCCGAACAGCAGGCCCAGCGCGTTGCCATCGGCGGCGGTCATGGGCAACAGGAAAAACGGGTGCAGAGCGTGCGCGCGTATCCATGCCGGCAGATGCGGCGCGATCTCGCCGTCGCGCGGATTGTCGATGTAGATGTCCGCGCGCTTGGCCAGCGCGATGTGCGCCAGATCGCGCGCGAACTGCGCCGGTATGACGAGACCGGCCAGCGCGTTGGGTTCGCGCGCGGCCAGCGTGGCGCGCACGCGGTACACCCGCTGGGCATCGTCGAGCAGGAACACGGCGGCACGGGCGAGTTCCAACGCCCGGAACATCACCTCCACCACCATGCCGGCGATGTCGGCGGGTGTACCACCCTGTTCGATGGCCGCACGCACTTCGGCCTCACCATCGCGCAGCTTGTCCAGTGCCGACGGCGCGGTCGCAGGCAACCGCGCCTCGGCCGGTGCTGCAGGGGTGGTCGACAGCAGCATGCTGGCCCCCGGCTCCTTCAGCGCCGCCTGGGTGGCCGCCATCAGTTCCTCGCGCGCCAGCCCCAGACGGTCGGCGAAACGAACCGCCAGGCGCTCCTGCAGCTTCTGCTTGATGTCCTCGCTGGCGCTGGTCGACAGCACCGACGCGGAACTGTCGGCATAGCGGGTGATCGCCAGCAGCCAATCCTCCACGCCATCGACCTGATCGTCCTGTTCGCCACGCAGGGTCAGCACGATCCTTGCCGGCAGCCGCCAGTGCCGCGCCACGCTGGCGCCAAGCTGCTCCAGCGTCAGGCCGAGCACGTCGCGCGCGGCGGCCACCTCATCGCGCCCGGACTGCACGAGCTGCTGGATACGCGTCCATTCGTGCGGCAGATAGAACGCCGTCAGCAGGCGGCCGACGCGGTGCAGCAAGGTGCACACCACGCCCAGCTCGCCGTTGCTCACCTGCATCTTGGCGGTGACGTTGCCCGCCACCGCCCCGGCCATCAGGCTGTGCGCCAGTTGCCGGCGCGCGCTCAAGGACTGCGCATCCATGGCCTCCATCGAGCCGATCACCTTGGCGCCCAGCGCCAGATGGCCGACGGCCTCGAAGCCGAGCACCATGACGGCATGCGAGATGGTGGCGACGCTGCCGCCGATGGGCGCATACATCGCCGAATTGGCCAGGCGCAACACCTTCTGGGTCAGCGACACGTCGGCCAGCACCGCGTTGACCAGCGGCGTGGTGTCCTCCGCGCCCACCTCCAGCGCTTCGATGATGCGGGTGACCGAGTGCTCCAGCGCGGGGAAGCCGCCACCGGCGTTCATGCGCTCGATGACCCGGGCCAACAGCGCTTGATCGGTTTGCGCCTCGGTCGCGATCACGGCGCCAGCCGCCACGCCCCCGCCTCCACCCGATCCTCGAACGTCTGCGGCGCCTCGGGACGCCCCAACAGATACCCCTGCATCAGCTCACAACCCTTGTCGCGTAACAGTGCATATTGTGTCTCGTTTTCCACGCCCTCGGCGACCACGCGCAGACCCAGCTCGCGCGCGAGACTGAGGATGGCAGCGACGATGGCCCGGTCGTTGCCGTCGCTTGCCAGATCGACCACGAAGGAACGGTCGATCTTCAGGCTGGACAGCGGAAAGCGCTTGAGATAGGCCAGCGAGGAATAGCCCGTGCCGAAGTCATCGACGGCGAAGTTCACGCCGCGTTCGCGCAGCCGGGACAACAGTTCCTGCGCACGTTCCGGCTCGCGCATCAGCATGCCCTCGGTCAGTTCCAGGGTCAGCAGTTCGGCGGGCAGCCCCGATTCGGCCAGCGCCCGCTCGACCACGCCGACGAGGTCGCCCTGGCGAAACTGGGCCGGCGACAGATTCACGGACGCCTGCAAGCGTGCCTGCCAACGCTGGTTCCAGCGCGCGACCTGATGGCAACTCGCGCGCAGCGACCAGGCGCCGAGGAATGCGATCAGGCCGTTGGCCTCGGCCAGCGGAATGAACTCCGCCGGCGAGACGGCGCCGCCGTCGGCAGGGTGCCAGCGCATCAGCGCCTCGACCGCCACCACCGCCCCGGTCGCAGCCGAGACGATGGGCTGGTAATGCATCTCGAATTCGCCGTTGCGCACGGCGTCGTACATGCGTTCCTCCAGCATCAGGCGGCGCTCGGCCAGCGCGCCCCCCTCCGGTGCGTAGACGTGGCAACGGTTGCGCCCGGCCTGTTTGGCCAGCGACAGCGCGATACCGGCCTGTTTCAACAACACCTCGGCATCAGGGGCGTGCTCCGGAAACAGTGCGATGCCGACGCTCGCCGACAGGTGGGACTGGCCACGGCCGTGCTCGAACGGCCGTTGCATCGCCGCCAGCAGTTTGTGCGCCAGCGTGGACGCATCCTCGGCCGTGCGCATGCCGGGGAGTAACAACGCGAACTCGTCGCCACCGATGCGCGCCACGATGTCATCGCCACGCAGTGCGGTGCGCAGTCGCCGTGCCGACTCGCACAGGATCTGGTCGCCCAGTGCATGGCCCAGCGCGTCGTTGATCTTCTTGAAGCCGTCCAGGCCCACCAGCAATAGCGCGAAGCCGCCGCCGGCATCCCCGGTTTGGCCGATCGCGTGTCCCAGCATGCGCATCAGCTCGCCGCGATCCGCGAGGCCGGTGAGCGGATCGCGCGAACCGGCGCCACCCTCGGCCCGATCCAAGAGCGGGTCGAACTCCCAGGCCGCGAACAACAGCTCCGTCCGTCCTGCGGCCCCCGGCAGCGGCAGGATACGGCACGTGACCCGGCGCTGCCCACCGTCGCCGGACTGGAAACGCAGGCTCAGAGCCTGCCGGGTGCCACCGTCAGCCGTGCGCACCAGCGCGGCGCGCAGCGCATCGTGGTAGTCGATGCCGATATGCTGGAACAGATCGTGATCGGCATGCGCCTGGGGCGGCTCGGGGGCGCCAAGCCAGGCCAGACCGGCGGGCGGGACGAACAGAAAACGCCCGTCCGGGGTCACCCGCGCCAGGAAATCCGCCAGCCGGTCGGCCAGCCGTTCACCCGTCGCGCCGGCGACGGGCCGTTTGCTCATTTGACGAATCCCCACCCTCGCAGGCGGCTGTAGGCATGCTGCGCCTGGCCACCCTGATTGGTCAGTTGCAGGTAGCGGAAATACTCCTGCGCGGCTCCACGGCGATCCTGCATCTGCTCCAGCGCGTAGCCCTTCAGGAACACCGTATTGGGGTTGCCCGGCAGCAGGCGCTCGAACTCGCTGAACGCCGCCAGGGCCTGATCGGGCTGGCGTGTCTGCAGGAAGGCGACACCCGCCAGGTGATGCGCTTGCGCCTCGCTCGGATAGACCGCCTTGGCCTGGGCGAGATAAGGCTTGGCTTCCTCCGGACGCTTCATCGCCATCTGCGTCTTCGCCATCAGCACCAGACCGGTGTAGTCGTCCGGCGCCAGTTGCAGCGCGCGCCGCATGTGGCCATCGGCGGTTTCGAACTTCTTCTGGTTCAACATCGCCTCGCCCTTCTGCTGTTCGGCGATCGCCGGCCGCAGCTTGCGCAGGCGGACGGTATTGTCCATGTAACGCTCGCGCTGGCGCGGGCGGCGCGCCGCTTCGGCATGCGTGGTGGCCAGCGCCCGGCGGGTGTTGTCCAGACGTTCCGAACTCATCGGGTGCGTCGAGAACATCAGTTCCAGCGCATTGGGCTTCTCGCGCGCCTGACTGTTGAGCATGGTCATCAGATCCTCCATGCCCGCCGGGTTGTGCCCGGAGCGCGCCATGTATTCGAGTCCCAGCGCATCGGCCTCGCGCTCGTTGTCGCGGCTGTAGTGCGCCAGTAGCGCACCGCCGCCGATGTTGCCGATCATCTGCGCCAGCGCGCCGTATTGCGGCTGCCGGTCCGCGGCGGCGATGCTGATGCCGGCCACCACAGCTTCCAGCAGTGTGCCCTTGGCCTGGCGTTCGGCGTGATGGCGCGCGTTGACATGGCCCAGTTCGTGGCCCAGCAGCGCCGCCAGTTCGTCCTCGCTCTGCATCTCCAGCAGGATGCCGCGCGTGGCCGCGATGGTCCCGCCCGGAAAGGCGTAGGCGTTGACATAGTTGGCATTGACCACGTTGACGTTGTAGGGCATGTCCGGGCGATGCGTGCGCGCCGCCATGTCCTTGCCCAGTGCGCCGACATAGCGGTTCAGCTCGGTGTCCCGGGTGATGCCGTAGTCCTCCGACAACTGGTGCGGCGAGTGCTGGCGATCCAGCGCGATCTCCTGCTCCTTGCTCATCATCACGAAAGTCGTCCGGCCGGTGACCGGATCCGTGGCGCAGCCGGTCAACCAAATGGACGCGCCCAGGCCAGGAAGCGTCCAGATGAAATCTCGTCTATTCATGGTATTACATCCGCTTGTTGACAATCACTGTTAACTTGTCGAGGGCCGTCGGCCAGCGTCGCCGCGATGATGCCACCGCCCAGGCAAACCTCGTCATCGTAGATCACCACCGACTGGCCGGGTGTGACCGCCCACTGCGGCGTGGCGAAGTCGACGCGCATGCGATCGTGTTCCAGCGCGCTGATCACGCAGCCGGCATCGTGCTGCCGGTAGCGTGTCTTGGCCGCATAACGCGCGCCCACGCGCGGCGGCGCACCGACCCAATGCAGGTCTTCCGCGATCAGCGAGGTCGCACTCAGCAGCGGGTGGTCATGCCCCTGAACCACGATCAGCCGGTTAAGTTCCAGATCCTTGGCGGCGACGAACCAGGCCGCTCCCTCGGCCGCCGCACGGATGCCGCCGATACCCAGGCCCTTGCGCTGGCCCAGGGTGTAATACATCAGCCCCTGGTGGCGTCCCACCACCTGCCCGGCGGGCGTCACCATGTCGCCCGGCTCGATCGGCATGTAGCGCTGCAGGAATGCCCGAAACGGCCGCTCGCCGATGAAACAGATGCCGGTGCTGTCCTTCTTGCCGGCCACCGGCAACCCGGCCGCGCTCGCCAGTGCGCGCACGCGCGGCTTGGTCAGTTCGCCAAGCGGAAACAGCACGCGCGCGATCTGCGCCTGGCTCAGCCGGTACAGGAAATAGCTCTGGTCCTTGTCGCCATCCACTCCCTTGAGCAGTTCGCGCGTCGGCGATTCGCCGCGCAGACGCGCGTAATGGCCGGTGGCGATATGGTCGGCGCCCAGGTCCAGGGCATGGTCGAGGAAGGCCTTGAACTTGATCTCGGCGTTGCACAGCACGTCCGGATTGGGCGTGCGGCCGGACCGGTACTCGTGCAGGAAATGGGCGAATACGCGCTCGCGGTAGGCGGCGCTGAAGTTGACCAGATCGACCTCGATGCCCAGCGCGTCACCGATCGCCAGCGCATCGAGGAAATCCTGCCGTGCCGGGCAGGCGGGATCGTCGTCGTCACCTTCCCAGTTCTTCATGAACACGCCGGTCACCTCATGGCCTTGCTGGCGCAACAGCCACGCGGTGACGGCGGAATCGACACCGCCCGACAGACCGACGACCACGCGGCTCATGATGCGTCGCCGAATTCCGCCAGCAGATCGAGCGGAAAGCGGCGCCCGGCTTGGTAATCGTCGACGCAACGTTGCAGCAGCGGGCTGCGATGGCGAGCGCGCACGGCCGCGATCTCCCCGGGCGTCAGCCAGGCCGCGCGCAGGATGCCGTCATCCAGTGGCGCCGTCGGATCGTAGCCGGTGACCACGCCGGTGAAGGCGAAACGCAGGTAGGTGCGCCCGGCATGCGCGGGTGAGGTCCAACGGTACACGCCGAGCAGCGCGGTCGGCTCGAAATGGTGCGCGGTTTCCTCGAAGGTTTCGCGTCGCACGGCATCGAGCAACGATTCGCCGTGTTCAAGGTGACCGGCCGGCTGATTGAAGCGCAGACCGTCTTCGGTGCTTTCCTCGACCAGCAGGAAGCGGCCGTTCTGCTCGATCACGGCGGCCACCACGACATGGGGTTTCCAGATTGCGCTCATGGGAATCGGTGCGGCCGGATGGATCCGGCCCGGTCGCCTGTGGGCATTGTCGATGCCGGCATTGTAGGCGCCGCGCCCGCGGCGCGGGCGAGTCGAATCTGGTGGGCAGTACTGGGATCGAACCAGTGGCCCCCGCCGTGTGAAGGCGGTGCTCTACCGCTGAGCTAACTGCCCAAAGAGGGGCGCATTCTAAAGAAGGGGTCGGCAGGCGGTCAAAGTCTTTTTTGGGCGCCGGCTGCCGCCATGGCTTCCTCCCGGTGAGGCGGCCGGCAGGATCCTTCCACCGGCGCTTGAACCGGATTTCACCGGGGCGGTGGTGTTTGCGGGGCCGGGGCAGCGGTGGCGCGTCGCGCAGGCCGTGCGGCGCGGGGGTGGCTTGCCGTCATGCTCGAAGCTTGCGCCGCCGCAGCGGAAGTGCCATCGACGCCATCACCGTGTTTCTCGGCCACCATACGGTCGATGATTTCCATGACCCCGTGGCTGCCGGCCTCCATGTTTTCCAAATGGGCATAAATGGTCTGCTGCATATTCAAGTCTTTTTCCCACCCTTTGCCGATAAAGCCCATCATTTCATGGGCACTGTGGTGTACCTGATGATGGGGGGCTTCCATGGCGGGGTAAGAGGAAGTCTGGCCGAATCGTGCCTTGCCTTCGCCTTCGTAATACCACTTACCCAGACGGCAGCCATGACAATCCACACCGACCGCACTGACGAACTGCGCATCTCCGCCCGAACTCAAGGCCATGTAGGCCCGTTGTTTATAGATGATGTGATCCACTTTTATGAGAGACGCAAAGCTCATGTCCAAGGCGTGCCAAGTTTTCTCCAGCGTCTTCCTGGCGGAAGCGGCGAACTGGCTGAAGCGTTCCGCAAGCTGGCCAACCATGGCCCGGGAATCGTTGGCCATGTCGCGCATGACCATGGAGTCGTCGAGCATGACCTCCGCCTCGCGCATCAGGTCTTCCATGACCCGACCGATGGAAATCGACGCACTCTTGGTGTTCTCCGCCAGTTTTCTCACCTCGTCGGCCACCACCGCGAAGCCTCGTCCGGCTTCACCGGCACGCGCCGCTTCGATGGCGGCGTTGAGCGCCAGAAGATTGGTCTGGTCGGCGATGCCATTGATCAGACTAACCGCCTGCTGGATTTCGGCGCCCCGGGCGTTTAGGTGAGCGATGGCTTCGCTGGCATGATCGATACGCGCCGAAATGTCGTGGAGGCTGTGCACCACCGTGGCCACGGTAGCCTGGCTGGCCTGCGCGTCGTGGTCGGTATGCGTGGCCTCTGCGGCAACCACCTTCATATACTCGGTGATCCGGGTCATATCCTGCTGGCTGGATGCCAGGTTCTTCAGTAGGTTGCCGCTGTTGAGCGCCTGCACCCTGGACAACAGCATGTTCTTCATGTGCAACTGGGCATTGGCGGCCATGTGCTCCAGCAGTACGTTCTGGTTCTGCAGGCCCTTCTTGAAGCCACCATGCAGACCGGTCGGCATGGCCTTGCGATAGAACTTGTTTTCGACGTGGTGGCGAAAGGTAGTGGCTTGCTCCCGGTTGAACGTTTCCAGTTGATCCAACATGTCGTTCAGGTGCCAGCATAGCCGGCCGAATTCAGTATGGTCGTCGCTGTGAGTGATGCGTCGCCTGAAGCGCCCCGCACTCACCTCCTGCAACACTTCGGTGAGTTCGGTCAAGGGTGCCAGCCATCGGCGCGACTTGATGTACAACAAGCCGGACATGACAAAACCGCTGGCCCAAAGGCCGATGGGCAGCCATTCGAAGCCGTGCGTCAAGACCTGGACGAGCATGCCGACGGCCAGCAACACACCGAAGACCATGGCAAACAAGGCCAATTGCTGATGCAGGGAACGGTTGGACATTGACACCTCACAGAGAACAAACGAATTCGGCGTAGCTCATCCGCTTCTTCGCCAGCAGGTCGGTCAGGTATTCCAACGATGCGAAGGGCGCATCTTTCGGGCCGGCCTTGTTTTCGATCTCCAGCATCGTCCGATAGACCCCGGTCATGAGTTCCACCGCCCCGGCTCCGGGTTTGCGGCGCACCGAGGTATAACCCACGACTTGACCATCCTGGCCGAAATCCGGGGTGACGTTGGCGTAGACCCAATAGAAGCTTCCATCCTTGGCCATGTTCTTGACATAGGCATTGCATTCATTCCCGGCCTGGATGGTATCCCACAGCAGCTTGAACACGCCGCGCGGCATGTCCGGGTGGCGGATGATGTTGTGCTGGCTACCCAATAGTTCCGCTTCGGTGTAGCCGGAAAACTCGATGAAGACGCGATTGCCATAGGCAATTCGCCCCTTCGCATCGGTCTTGGAGACGATGAAGTCGTCCTCCCGCATGATTTTTTCCATCGACGTTGGGTTGATGTTCCGGTTCTTCATGGTCGATCCATCCGTTCGGGCGATTGCCTACGCTTGCTGCAACGGGGCTTTATAACGGTTCCGCGCCTCTGATAGTTTAGAGTACCCTTCATTTTCAGCTTGCGAGGAGGATAAGCCATGCGAACCGTGCTGGTTTTGATCATGAACCTGTTGTTGCCGCTGGCGGCCGCATATGCCGCACCCACCCCAAGCAAGGGCGCGTATATCGGCGCCATGCCCACGGATTACCCGGACTGGTTCAAAGTCAGCTTTCTCGATTTGAAGGAGGACGTCGCCGAGGCGGCTACGCAGGGACGGCGGGTCGCCGTGCTATTCCACCAGGACAATTGTCCATATTGCAATCAGCTCGTCGAACGCAACTTGGCCCAGCGGGACATCGAAGCGACATTGCGCTCCCGATTCGACGTCATTGCCTTGAACATGTGGGGGGACCGCCCCGTCACCGGACTCGATGGCAAGGACTACACGGAGAAGAGCTTTGCTGCCGCGCTGCGGGTACAGTTCACTCCGACGATGCTGTTCTTCAATGAAGCGGGCGAGATCGTCCTGCGGCTTAATGGCTATGTACCGCCAGGCCGGTTCAAGGCTGCCCTGGATTGGGTGGATCGACGCATGGAGCAGCAAATCGCTTTTCGCGACTATCTCGCTTCGCTCGATCAGGCATCCATCCGCGCAGGGCGTGGGCTCATCCAGCAACCGTTTTTCAAGGATCTGACCGATCTTCGCCGCACTGGCGCACGGGCGCGGCCGTTGGCGGTGTTCTTCGATCAACGCGACTGTCCGGATTGTGAGGTGCTGCACCGGCGGGTATTGGCCGATGCCTCGGTACATCAGGCCATGGATGGTTTCGACCTGATCCAGCTCGATATGTGGTCGTCCCGTCCCATCACCACACCGGATGGCCGCACGCGCTCGGTGCGCGATTGGGCGCGCGAATTGAACGTTCAGTTTGCCCCCAGCATCGTACTTTTTGATGGATCCGGGCGAGAGGTCATCCGTTGGGAATCCGGGTTTCGCGTCTTTCATACCGCGGGCATGTTCGACTACGTCAAAAGCGGCGACTGGCTGCGCGAACCGAGTTTTCAGCGTTACCTGTCGGCACGAGCCGAGCACATTCGCGAGTCCGGACGAGATGTCGACATCTGGCGCTATACCGACGGGCCGTAAGACGCGGTCGGCTGCCGGTTAGAATGCAGGCCCCTTACAACCACTCCGTCCAACATGGTCCGCACCCGCTTCGCGCCCTCCCCCACCGGCTATCTGCATATCGGCGGCGCCCGCACCGCCCTGTTTTCCTGGGCGTTCGCGCGCAGGATGGGCGGCGAATTCGTGCTGCGCATCGAGGATACCGATCTGGAGCGCTCGACCCAGGCGTCGGTACAGGCGATCCTGGACGGCATGGCGTGGCTGGGTCTGGACTGGGACGAGGGGCCGTACTACCAGATGCAGCGCCTGGAGCGGTATCGGGCGGTGGTCGACGACCTGCTCGAAGCCGGGCATGCGTACTACTGCTACGCCAGCAAGGAAGAACTGGAAGCCCTGCGCGAGACGCAGAAAGCGCGCGGCGAAAAACCGCGCTATGACGGTCGCTGGCGGCCCGAGCCGGGCAAGACCCTGCCGACGCCGCCGGCCGGCGTGACGCCGGTGATCCGCTTCCGCACGCCACGGGACGGCGAGGTCACGTTCCATGACATGATCAAGGGGCCGATCACGGTCGCCAACGCCGAACTGGACGATCTGGTCATCATGCGCGGCGACGGCGTGCCCACCTACAACTTCGGCGTCGTGGTCGACGACTGGGACATGCGCATCAGCCATGTCATCCGTGGTGACGATCACGTCAACAACACGCCGCGCCAGATCAACATCCTCAAGGCGCTGGGCGCGCCCATTCCCACCTATGCGCACGTGCCGATGATCCTCGGTCAGGATGGCGAACGCCTGTCCAAGCGCCACGGCGCGGTTTCGGTACTGCAGTATCGTGACGAAGGCTATCTGCCCGAGGCGCTGCTGAACTATCTGGCACGCCTGGGCTGGAGCCACGGCGACGATGAAAAGTTCGACGTCGAACAGTTCGTCGCATGGTTCGACGTCACCCACGTCAGCCATTCCGCCGCGCGTTTCGACATGGCCAAGCTGACCTGGCTCAACCAGCAATACATCAAGGAAGCCGACGACGCCCGTCTGGCCGAGCTGGTGCGCCCGTTCCTCGCCGCTCAGGGGATCACCGCGGCCGACGATGATCGACTCGCCGCGCTGGTCGGCCTGGTCAAGGAGCGGGTGTCGACGCTGGCCGAGCTGGCCGATGCGCTGCACATCTATCATCACCAGACCTTGCCCGACGATGGCGAGGTGCGCGCCAAGCTGGTCGCTGCGGCCGTGCCGGCGTTCGAGTCGCTGCGCGCGGCGTTGGCCGAGATCGCCTGGGAGGCGCCGGCGCTGGGCGCGTTGATCAAGGAAACGGCTCAGGCCCATGGCCTGAAGATGGGGCAGATCGGCATGCCGCTGCGCCTGGTGCTGTTTGGCACGGCGCAAACGCCGGCCATCGATCAGACGCTTGCACTGCTTGGACGCGCGGAGACCCTGCGCCGTTTCGACGCGGCGTGGCCTCGGGTGCGCGCCGCGCTGGAGTGAGCCGCCGCGAGATGGAGCAAACGCCGCCAGCGCCGCTACAATCGCCGGCCGCGACCCACCCAATAACGACACAGCCATAACGCGTAGCCATGTCCAGCAAGATGAAACTCATCGGTTCCCTGACCAGCCCGTTCGTGCGCAAAGTGCGCCTGGTCGCCGCGGAAAAGTACATCGAGTACGAATTCGTCGTCGACGTGCCATGGGATGAAGGCACCCACGTGCCCGACTTCAACCCATTGGGCAAGGTGCCCGTCTGGGTGCAGGAGGATGGCAAGTCGCTGTACGACTCGCGGGTCATCGTCGAGTACCTCGACAACATCAGCCCGGCCGGCCACGTGCTGCCCAAGGAGCCGCGGCCGCGCATCGTGGTCAGGCGCTGGGAGGCCCTGGCCGACGGCGTGTGCGACGCCGCCGCGCTGGTCCACCTGGAGAAGAAACGCCCGCCGGCGCAGCAGAACGCCGATTGGATGCGCCGGCAGATGGACAAGGTGCGCGCCGGTCTGAAATGCATGAGCGACGACCTGGGGCAGCAGACCTGGTGCACCGGCGAGATCTTCTGCCTGGCGGACATTGCCCTGGGCTGCGCGCTCGGCTATCTGGAGTTCCGCTTCCCCGACATCGACTGGCGGCGCGATCATCCCAACCTGTCCGAAGTGTATGACCGGCTGATGCAGCGCCCCACCTTCAGGGATACCGCACCGGTGGGCTGACCGCATCGGTGCCGACGGCAGGCGGCGCCGCACGGTTGCCGCACCCGGGCTACATTGAAACTGAAGCCGTTCGTCATGCCGCGCACTGCGCGGCGTAACCTGGTGGAGGTGACATGTTGCATGTGCGTCCCGCCGCGGTCGCGGGTCTGTTCTATCCCGATGACCCGCGGCGCCTGCGTGATCAATTGACCGAGTATCTGTCCGCTGCCGCGCAAGATCCGGCATTGCGGCCGAAAGCCTTGGTTGCGCCCCATGCCGGCTATATCTATTCCGGCCCGGTCGCCGCGCGCGCCTACGCGCTGCTGCGCCCGTGGCGCGCTGCGATCCGCCGCGTGGTCCTGCTCGGCCCGGTGCACCACGTCTGGGTCGCCGGACTGGCATTGCCCGGCGTCGATGCGTTCGTCACGCCGCTGGGACAGGTCATGCTCGACCGCGATGCCATGGCCGAGGTCGCCCGACTGCCGGGGGTTGAGACCCTGCCTGCCGCGCATGCGCGCGAGCACTCGCTGGAGGTCCATCTGCCTTTCCTGCAGACGGCCTTGGCAGATTTCGGCCTGGTACCGCTGGCCGTGGGCGGCGCCGATGCCGAGCAGGTGGCGCGCGTGCTCGACCACCTGTGGGGCGGCGACGAAACGCTGATCGTGGTCAGCTCGGACCTGTCGCATTACCTGCCCTACGACCTGGCGCGCCGGGTCGACGACGCCACCGCGCAGGCGATCCTCGCGCTCGACGACCGTCTCGTGGGCGAACAGGCCTGTGGCGCCCATCCGCTCAACGGGCTGTTGCGCTGCGCGCGCCGGCGCGGCCTGACGCCGCATCTGCTGGACCTGCGCAATTCCGGCGATACTGCCGGCGATCGTGAACGGGTGGTGGGCTACGGTGCGTTCGCGTTCACGGAGGCCGCGCATGGCAGCGCTTGATCCAAGGCAGGGGCGCCTACTACTGGCCTTGGCGCGCGACGCCATCGCCCGCGAGTTGGGCCAAGCCGGCACGGTGGCGGTTGCGGCCGAGGATGCGGCTTGGCTGGACACGCCCGGCGCGACCTTCGTCACGCTGACCCAACGGGGCGCGTTGCGCGGCTGTATCGGCTCGCTGGAAGCGCGCCGCCGGCTGCGCGACGACGTCGTCGCCAACGCGCGTGCCGCGGCCTTTGCCGATCCGCGCTTCCCGCCGCTGACAGCGGACGAACTGGCGCGAACGCGGGTCGAAGTCTCGGTGTTGAGTGCGCCCGAGCCTTTGGCGTGGGCGGACGAAGCCGATGCGCTGGCCCGGCTGCGCCCGGGCATCGATGGCGTGATCCTGGAATGCGGTCGCCATCGCGCCACCTTCCTGCCGCAGGTGTGGGCGCAGTTGCCCGAGCCGCAAGCGTTCATGGCGCATTTGAAACAGAAGGCCGGGCTCGACGCCGTCTTCTGGTCACCGGACATACGCCTCGCCCGCTACACCGTGCAGAAATTCCAGGAGGATGCCGCATGAGCCTGCCCGAATCCGACCATCCGGCGCGCTGGTGGCACGCGCTCGACGACGGGCGCATCCAGTGCGACCTGTGCCCGCGCGACTGCCGCCTGCACGAGGGCCAGCGCGGCGCCTGTTTCGTGCGCGCGATGCGCGGCGGGCGCATGGTGCTCACCACCTACGGACGCAGCTCCGGCTTCTGCGTCGATCCGATCGAGAAGAAACCGCTCAACCACTTCTATCCCGGCTCGTCCGTGCTGTCGTTCGGCACCGCCGGCTGCAACCTCGCCTGCAAGTTCTGCCAGAACTGGGATATCTCCAAGTCCAGGGACATGGACCGGCTGATGCAGGCCGCCAGCCCCGAGCAGATCGCGCGGGCCGCGCAGCGTTTGGGCTGCGCCAGCGTGGCCTACACCTACAACGACCCGGTGATCTTTGCCGAATACGCCATCGATACCGCCGCTGCCTGCCGCGCGCGCGGCATTCACAGCGTGGCGGTCAGCGCCGGCTACATGCACCCCGCGCCCACCCGCGAGTTCTACGCGGCCATGGATGCGGCCAACATCGATCTGAAGGGCTTCACCGACGCGTTCTACGCCAGGTATTGCGGCGGACACCTGCAGCCGGTACTGGATACGCTGGTCTACCTCAGGCACGAGACCTCGGTATGGTTCGAGATCACCACGCTGCTGATCCCGACCCTGAACGACAGCGACGCCGAACTGCGTGCGCTGGCGCAGTGGATACACCGGGAACTGGGTGCGGATGTGCCGCTGCATTTCACCGCATTCCATCCGGACTGGAAGATGCGCGACCTGCCGCCCACGCCAGCGTCGACGCTGGCGCGCGCCCGCAACCTGGCCCTGGCCGAAGGCCTGCACTACGTCTATACGGGCAACGTGCACGACCGCGGCGGCGGCACCACCCATTGCCCGCACTGCCAGGCCGCGCTGATCGAGCGGGACTGGTACGAGATTCCCGCCTACCGCGTCACCGACGATGGCCGCTGCCCGCAGTGCGGCACCGCCATCGCCGGGCGGTTCCAGCGCTATGGCGGCGCGTTCGGCAGCCGCCGCATCCCGGTCGACATCGCGAGGAGCGCCTGAGATGGCGCCGGTCTACTCGCCCGCTTGGCGGGCCAGTTGCAGCGGGATGACGTGGGGCGCGTCCAGACGGGCGGCACGGGTGCGTTTGCGCTGGGCCTGACGCATCGCCGTATCGCTGAACCCGTGTTCGATCCTGAGCCTGAGCGCGTCGTCGCCGGCCGGTTTCGTCGCTGCCGCCTCGCCCGGCAGCGCACTGCCGGGCTGCGCGATGTGCGTCGCCGCCATCAGCAGCAATACCGCGAACTGTTCGGTATACATGGCGTTCCTCCATTCCGTTCGACCGGCACATGCCGGCCTGCCCAGACTAGGCCGGCGGATGGCGCGTGCCGAGCAACCCGCTTGCAACCCGGAGGGCCGAGCACGTGGGCCAACCGGGTTGGTATACGCGCGCGGCGGTGGCGGCTATCGTTGAAGCCCTGATTCGATCCGACGCGAGGAGGCGGCATGTCTTTCCTGCAAGAACAATGGCAGTCCCATCGCCGGCAGCTCAACCCGCCGCGGCGCTACAGCAGTCAGCGGGAGTTCGAAGCCGACTGGGTGGGGGGTCTGCGCAGACGTTACGGCCTGTCGCAGGAAGCCCTGGCGATGATGGCCGGTGTTTCGGTCACCACCGTGCAGAACTGGGAGAACCCCGGCAGCCGCAAGAACATCGCGCCGCACAACCAGGACCGGCTGCGCGACATCGAACGGCAGTTGTGGATCCAATCGCACGTCACGCTGCTGGAACCCTGTCCGCCCTACATCCGCGCGCTGCACGACCTGCTCGCCGCCAACCGCGATGACAGCGCGCGCGGCCTGGCGCAGTACCTGATCGACACCCTGCCGGAGAACGACCCGGAACGCCCGCGCCTGCTGCACTGGGCCGGACTGGCCTACAGCATCGCCGACCCGCTCTCGCTCAAGGCACGCGATTACCAGGCCGCGGCACTGCGCGCATTGGGACGGCAGCGCGGCCCTTTGGCGGCGGCCATCGAGAATGAGGTTCTGGGCAGCCAGTTCGAGGATCTGCTCAAAATGCCGGCGGGCGAACCGCGTACCC
The DNA here is from genome assembly GCA_937949525.1 of uncultured Burkholderiales bacterium. GTDB lineage: Bacteria > Pseudomonadota > Gammaproteobacteria > Burkholderiales > Thiobacillaceae > PFJX01. The sequence continues at coordinate 74,650 of CALEDT010000002.1, forward strand.
GGCAGGCGCAAGAACTGCTGGCCGCCTGCGAACGCCTGTTCCAGCGCGATGGCCAGCCCGCCTACCAGTGGAACGCGCTGGAAGTCGCCTGTCGCGCGCCGTTGCCGGCCGCCACCCAATACCGGGTGCTGAACGCGTTGAACCGACTGCTCGGCGAGGCCGCGGTGCGCCACAGAGTGATGAGCGACAACGCCTATGAAGCCGTGCGGCCCGCGTACAGCGGTCCGACGCTGGTGAACTGAAGCGCGAGGGAGAAGCTCATGTCCTGCAAATCTCTCGTAATCGCCCTGCTGCTGGCGTCGTCACCGGTCGCATCGGCGCTGGCCGCTGCCCCGGCCGCGCAAGCGCGCGCGCCCTGCGCGATCGATCGCAGCCACTCGATACCAACGGCTCCACTGCTCGCCTGGCAGCGCGTCGGCGCGCCCGCCCAGCAGCAGGTTTGAGCCGACGCGACGGAAACCCGACGGCGGTCATGGCGGGGCCGGCCGCCGGGCGATAGCATCCGCGCCAACCGTAACTTCCGGCGGAGCGCAATCATGCCCATCGTCTGGCGCGAGCAGATGAGCGTCGGCAACGACCTCATCGACCAGGACCATCGCTATCTGGTCTGCCTGATCAACTCCATCGAACTGGCCATGCGCCATCCGGAGGACAGCGACGCACTGTTGAGTTTCGTCGGCGAGCTGGTCCATTACACCCACTTCCATTTCGAACGCGAGGAGCGCATCCAGAAGAAGATGCTCTACCCCCAGGCCGGTGCGCACCGCGAGGTGCACCAGGAGATCCTGGCCCACATCGGCGAACTGCAGGCGGACGTGCGCGAGTATCACGAGCATGTGCGTGACGGCATGCTGGTGGAAGGCGAACGTGAGCTGGTGATCCAGCGTGTCATGCTGCTGTTGCGCGAGTGGGTGCTGGACCACGTGCTCAAGCACGACAAGCGCATGGAGCCCTATCTGCGCAAGCTGCCAGCCAATTTCGAGTGAACGGACCAGCCGCGATACGCCGGCCGAAGGAAGGATGCGCCGGGGCTGCCTCGCAGGTCGTCACACGCACCCGCCGGGCGCGCCCGCTGCGCGCCGGATCGTGGTGTTCAGCGCGCCAGCAGGTGCGACGCCATGCCGTCCGCTAGCTTGGGCTCGAACCAGGTCGATTTGGGCGGCATCACCTCGTTGGCATCGGCCACCGCCATCAGGTCTTGCATGCGCGTCGGGTGCAGTGACAGGGCCAGCGCCATCTCGCCGGAATCGACGCGCTTGACCAACTCGCCCAGGCCGCGGATGCCGCCGACGAAATCGATGCGTTGGTCACGGCGCGGATCGGCGATGCCCAGCACCGGCCCGATCAGGTGGTTCTGCAACAGGCTGACGTCGAGGCGGCCGACCGGATCATGCGGAATCAGGTCGTGGCGGATGGTGAGCTTCATCCAGCGGCCGTTCAGGTACAGACCGAACTCGCCGGGGCGGGCGGGCCTGACCGGCTGGTCCTGCATCTCGATCATGAAGTTCTCCGCCACCCGCGCCATGAACGCCGGCTCGGACAGGCCGTTGAGATCGCGGATCACGCGGTTGTAATCGAGGATGCGCATCTGATGATGCGGGAAGATCACCGACAGAAAGAAGTTGTACGGCTCGTCGCCGCGGTGTGCCGGATTCGCCGCCTTGCGCGCCGCGCAGATGCGGCTGGCGGATGCCGAGCGGTGATGACCGTCGGCGATGTACAGCGCCGGCAGGGCGGCGAACAGCTCGGTCAGTCGGGCGATGCGCGCCGCATCGCGCATGACCCACAGCGTATGACGCACCGGTTCGCCGGCGATCCAGTCGGCCAGCGCGTCGGCATCCGGTTCGGCCGTCGTCGCCTCGGCCAGGATCGCATCCACCTCCGGCGCGTCGGGATAGGCCAGCAACACCGGTCCGGTCTGCGCGTCCAGCGCGTCGATCTGCCGCACCCGGTCGTCTTCCTTGTCCGGCCGCGTGTATTCGTGTTTGCGGATGCGGTTGCTGTCGTAATCGGCGACGCTGGCGGCGGCTACCAGACCGGTCTGCGTGTGACCGCCCATGATCAGCCGATAGACGTAGTAACGGGGCTGGTCGTCCTGGCGCAGGACGCCGGCGTCGCGCATGCGGCGCAGGTTGTCCGCCGCCTTGGCGTAGACCTCGGCGGCATAGGGGTCGGTGCCCGGCGGCAGGTCGATCTCCGGTTTGGAGATGTGCAGAAAGCTCCACGGCCGTCCCTGCGCCAGCGCACGCGCCTCGTCGGTATCGAGCACATCGTAGGGCGGCGCGATGACTTCCGGGGCGCGGCCGGGCGCGGGACGCAGGGCGGGGAACGGGGTGACGAGCGGACGGGCGGCGTTCATGTGGATGGGGTTGCGATGAAAGCCGGGATTCTATCGTGCCGAAACGATGGCTGCGCTGCCTCGGGTCCGGTCAATGCCGTGCGCCTTGTTTGCCGTGATAATGCGGAACGATCCCGTCCTGTGTCCCACCCTGGTGCTTCGCCATGCCGCGCCTGTCCAAGCCTCGCCTCAATACCGCTCAGCGCAACCGTCTCGACTGGCTGGCGCAGGCACTGTTCACCACGTTGCGCCTGTTCCGCAAGAACCAGTTGCAGAACCATGCCGCCGCCACGGCGTTCTACTTCCTGCTGTCCGCCGCGCCGCTGATCCTGCTGTTGATGTATGCGGCCCAGTATCTGGCCTCGGTGGCGGAGGACTCGGTGCCGGCGGTGATGCTGCTGGCCGCCCTGTACGAGCAGTTCAACCTCGACCATCTCGCCAGCCTCGGCCTGATACCGCAGCGCGCGCAGATGGCCGCCGGCGGCGTCGGCATCCTGACCCTGCTGCTGTCCTCGCGCGGCCTGGTGCACGCGCTGCAGGGCGCCTTCCATGTCATCTTTCCGGACGAATCGAAGCAGCGTTTCGTGCTGCACTGGCTGCAACCGCTGATCATCATTCCCGTGGTGTTCGCGCTGGTGCTGCTGGCCGTGACGGCGCAGGCCGTGCTCAGTTTCCTCGCCAGCGTCGACCTGCTTGGCGATGCGCGCGCCGGGCTGCTCAAGGCGCTCAATACCGGCTTCGCGCTGCTGGTCGTGTGGGGACTGTTCCACGCCACCCTGCGCCGCCTGCCGCACCAGCCGCCGCCGCTGCGCCCCACGCTGGTGGTCGGCGCGCTGGCCACACTCAGTCTGGCGGCGCTGTTCTACGGCTTCGGTCTATTCTTCCGCGTCGAGAAGTACCAGGCGCTGTACGGCGCGGTGGGCGGCGTCGTGTTCGTGCTGATCGGCGCGTTCGTCGCCTGTCTGGTGTTCTATTTCTGGGCGCAGTTCCTGTACGCGCTGAGCAAGGTCGACGTCGCCGCGCTGGAAAAACTGTTGCTCGCCGGCAGCGGCACCGGCGCCGACAAGCTGGAAGCGCTGGTGTTCGCGCGCGGCAACCGCCTGCTGGCGCGTTACGGGCGAACCTTCGCGCCCGGCGACGTGCTGATCCGCGAGGGCGACCGCACGCGTGAGGCCTTCTTCATCTATGCCGGGCAGGCGGCGGTCTACAAGCAGGTCGGGGACGCCGAGGTGCATCTGATGGACATCGACGAAGGCAACCTGCTGGGCGAGATGGCCTATCTGCTGAACGAGACGCGCACCGCCACGGTGCGCGCCAAGACCGAAGTAACCGCGCTGGTGTTGCCGCCGGAACTGCTGGAGGAACTGATGCGCTATTCCGCGCCGCTGGCGCGCCGCGTCGTCGACACTCTGGCCCAGCGCCTGATGCACATGAACCAGGTCGCGCGCGCCTGAAGTCGCGCCACCCCGCGGGTCGCCATCGTTTCCGGGATAATGGCGGCCGCATCCCGGATTGCCTCATGCCCGTTCCACCCGCACTCCCCCCTTTGCCTGCGGCCGGCCAGCGCCTGCGCCTGCCCACCCCGCCCGGTTCCGCCGACAGCCATCTGATCGCCACCTACGCCGGCTCGAAGCGCCTGCTGGTACTCACCGCCGATGCGCGGGATGCCAGCCGCGTCGCCGAGGAGCTGGCATGGTTCGATCCGGCGCTGGCGGTAAGGCTGTTCCCGGACTGGGAAACCCTGCCCTACGACCCGATCTCGCCGCATCCCGACCTGGTGTCCGAGCGGCTGGCCGCGCTGTGGCTGGCCGCGCAGCAGCGTCTGCACGTGCTGGTCGCGCCGGCCGCCACCGCCATGCAGCGCCTGTGTCCACCCGCCTTCCTGGATGCGCGCGCCTTTCTGCTGCAGGAAAGGGACCGGCTCGACGCCGACCGGTTGCGCACGCGCCTGACCCAGGCCGGCTACCACGCGGTCAACCAGGTGCTGTCGCCGGGCGAATTCGCGGTGCGCGGCGGCATCATCGACCTGTATCCCATGGGTACGGCGCTGCCGTTCCGCATCGACCTGTTCGACGACGAAATCGAATCCATCCGCACCTTCGACCCGGACACGCAACGCACGCTGTACCGGGTCGCCGACATCCACCTGTTGCCGGCGCGCGAAGTGCCGCTGGACGACGACGGTATCACCCGCTTCCGCCAGAACTTCCGCGACCGCTTCGAGGGCGACCCGTCCAAGAGCGCGATCTACCGCGACGTGTCCAACAAACTGGCGCCGGGCGGCATCGAGTACTACCTGCCGCTGTTCCACGACGGCACGGCGACGCTGTTCGATTACCTGGCCGAGGACACCGCCGTGGTGGCGCTGGGTGATCTGGCGCAGGCGGCGGACAACTTCTGGCGCGACACACAGAGCCGGCACCGTCTGATGCAGGGCGACCGCCAGCGTCCGCTGCTGCCACCGGAAGATCTGTTCCTGCCGCCGGATGCCTTGTTCGGCCGCCTGCGCCCCTACGCCCGGCTGGAACTGAAAGCCGATGCGGATGGTGCGCCCCTGCCCTACCGGCCGGCACCGCAGGTGGAGGTGGAACGCAAGGCCGACAACCCCTATCACCGCCTGCATGCGCATCTGCAAAGCCACACCGGCGCCACATTGCTGGTGGCCGAGAGCCTGGGCCGGCGCGAAACCCTGGCCAATGCGCTGGCGGAGTACGGCCTGAAACCGGCATTGCGCGAGGGCTGGGGTCTCGCGCCTGCGGCGCCCGCAAGCGACGGTGCCCGCAACGACGCGCCCGACGGCCATCGATTCCTGCTCACCACCGGCCCGCTCGCCACCGGCTTCGTCGCTCTGGACCGGCAACTGACGGTCATCACGGAAACCGAGCTGTACGCGCGCACCGCGGTCACCCGCCGTGCGCGCGACAGCCGGCGCGCCAGCACGGCCGATGGGCTGCTCAAGGACCTGTCCGAGCTGAAGGTCGGCGATCCGGTGGTGCATGTGCAGCACGGCATCGGCCGCTATCAGGGCCTGTCCGGCATGGACCTGGGCGATGGCACCGAAGAGTTCCTGACGCTGGAGTTCGCCGGCGGCGACAAGCTGTACGTGCCGGTGGCGCACCTGCACCTGATCGGCCGCTATCTGGGTGGCGACCCGGATGCCGCGCCGCTGCACCGCCTGGGCAGCGGCCAATGGGACAAGGCGCGCCGGCGGGCCATGGAGAAGGCGCGCGACACCGCGGCCGAACTGCTCAACCTGTATGCGCAACGCGCGGCGCGCCAGGGCCACGCATTCGAACTGTCCCAGCACGAACTCGACGCTTTCGCCGCCGGCTTCGGCTTCGAGGAGACACCGGATCAGCTCGCGGCCATCGAAGCGGTGGTGCGCGACATGACCGGCGGCCGGCCGATGGATCGCCTGGTGTGCGGCGACGTCGGCTTCGGCAAGACGGAGGTTGCGCTGCGCGCCGCCTTCGTCGCGGTGTCCGGCGGCCGCCAGGTGGCGGTGCTCTGCCCCACCACGCTGCTGGCGGAACAACACTTCCAGACCTTCTCCGACCGCTTCGCCGACCTGCCGGTGCGACTGGCCGAACTGTCACGCTTCCGCTCCGCCAAGGAAGTGGCGACGACGCTGGAGGGGCTGCGCAGCGGCCGCATCGACATCGTCATCGGCACGCACAAGCTGCTGCAGAAAGACGTGGTGTTCAAGAACCTGGGGCTGGCCATCCTCGACGAGGAACATCGCTTCGGCGTGCGGCAGAAGGAGCGGCTGAAGGAACTGCGTGCCGAGGTCGACGTGCTGACACTGACCGCCACGCCCATCCCGCGCACGCTGGCGATGTCGCTGGAAGGCATCCGCGATTTCTCGGTGATCGCCACCGCGCCGCAAAAGCGCCTGGCCATCAAGACCTTCGTGCAGCCGTACGGCGAGGGCCTGGTGCGCGAGGCCTGCCTGCGCGAGCTGAAGCGCGGCGGCCAGATCTACTTCCTGCACAACGAGGTGGAGACCATCGCGGCGATGCGCGAGAAACTGGTCAAACTGCTGCCGGAGGCGCGCATCGAGATCGCCCATGGCCAGATGCCGGAGCGCGAGCTGGAGCACGTGATGCGCGATTTCACCCATCAGCGCTTCAACCTGCTGCTATGCACCACCATCATCGAGACCGGCATCGACGTGCCCAGCGCCAATACCATCCTGATCAACCGCGCCGACCGGTTCGGTCTGGCGCAACTGCACCAACTGCGCGGACGGGTCGGACGTTCGCACCACCAAGCCTATGCCTACCTGCTGACGCCGCCCGGCGAGGCGCGCATCACCCCGGCCGCGGCGAAACGGCTGGACGCCATCCAGAGCATGGAGGATCTGGGCTCCGGCTTCTATCTGGCCATGCACGATCTGGAGATCCGCGGTGCCGGCGAGGTGCTCGGCGAGCGTCAGAGCGGCGAAATGCAGGAGGTCGGTTTCAATCTTTTCAATGACATGCTGAGCAATGCTGTCAAATCACTGAAAGAAGGCCGCGAACCCGACATCGATGCGCCGACGGCGGTGACGACCGAGATCAACCTGCATACGCCGGCGCTGCTGCCAGACGACTACTGCGCCGACGTGCACGAACGGCTGGTGCTGTACAAGCGCCTGGCCAACTGCGACACCCGCGCGCAACTGGACGACCTGAAGGAAGAACTGATCGACCGCTTCGGCCTGCCGCCGGCGCCGGCGGAGGCGCTGTTCGCCATCCACCAGTTGCGCCTGGAAACGCGTCGTCACGGCATCGTGCGCGTGGATGCGGGCCCCGACGGCGCGACCATACAGTTCGAACCCAACCCGCCGTTCGATCCGATGAAGCTGATCCGCCTGATCCAGACGCGGCGCGAGTTCAAACTGGCCGGCCCCGATCGCCTGCGTATCGATCGTGCCTGCGCCACGCTGGAACAACGCGTCGCGCTGATCCGCGAACTGCAGGCGGCCATCGCCTGAGCGCCGGGCGTCAATCGAACCTGAACGTGTAGAACAGGTCCACCGAGTTCTCCCGGCCGCTGCGCGCCTGCAGCGACCAACGCCGCGTCAACCGGTAGTCCAGTTTCACCAATCCGCCCAGCCCGGTCACGCCCTGCTCGTAACCGAGATAGGCACGCGTCGACAGCCGCTTGCCCAACGTCACCACGGTCTGTTCCAGCGCGCCACCGCCGCGCAGGCCGATCTCGTCCAGGCCGGTGGCCTGCGCCAGCCGCGCTTGCAGTGCCACCGACTCGCCGGCGGCCAGCAGGGCGCCGGCGGCAACCGACAACACGTCGATGTCGCCGCGGGCGAGATCGTCGCCGCCACGCCCCAGCACCAGCCAGGACAGCTTGTCGCCGTCCGGCACCTCGGGGCGGGATACCAGCCGCGCGCGTGGCGCCTGGGCGGTACCGGTGATGGCCACACCCGCTTCGACCGGCTGGTTCCGGCGCAGCGCGAGGATGTCCAGACCGGGGTTGTCCACCGGGCCCTGGAAGGTCAGGATGCCGCGCTCGATGTCCAGGCGCTGGCCATAGGCGGCATAGCTGCCGCGTACCACCGCGACGCTGCCGGTCAGCCGCGGCGGCACACCGGGCGGGGCACGCGCGCGCAGGCTGCCGCCCAGACGAAGATCCAGACCGCGGCCCTGCAACAGGAAGTCATCGCCCAGATCCAGTTTGACATCGACCTCCACGCGCGGCAGCGCGCCGCGTTCCGGCGCCACGCGACCGAGCACGACGACATCGTCGCTGCGCGTGGGTGTGTCGGCGCGCGCCAGCAACATGCGCGCTCGTTCGGCGCGCAGCTCGCCGCGCACCCGCAACGCGCCATCGGCGCCATCGACATGGCCGCTGCCGCTCACCTCCAGCTGCCGATCCGGCCGGCTCAGGACACGCAGACGCTGCGCCTGGAGGCGGATGTCGGCGACCGGATGCGCGCCGGTCAGCAACGGCAGCAGTGCTGCGCGTTTGGCAGCCTCCCAGTCGGCATGGCGAAAGGGCGCGCCCACCGGCAGCGCCCAGGTTGCGTGCAGGGTAGCCACCCGCTCCGGATGCGCATCGTTGACGGCCCCGGATACCTTCAGCTCGACTGCGGCCACGCGCACGCGCGCGCCCGGCGTCACCGCCAGCACGAGACGCGGCGGCAGCGCATGCAGGGCGATGTCGATGTGGGGGGTGTAATAGCCCTCGGTTTCCAGCAGTTCGCGCGCCTGACGCTCGATGCGGGCCTGCACGAAAGCCCTGCGCGCGTCGTCGGTCAGCGCCTCGGCCAGATCCCAATGCGGGGCATCGAGATGCTGACGCAGTAACGTGCGCACCGCGTCGGGCGCATCCACCTCGATGTCCATCGGCTGGGACCCGCTTTGCCCATCGTCGGCGCCGGCGTGGGCAGCGCCCGCCAGCAGCAGCGCTGACAGCCATGCCACGGCCCACCGCCGGCAGGCGCGCGGCAACGCCATGGAACCGCCCGTGGCGACGCGTGGCGCGGCCTCGGAAGGCATCAGGCGCGGTCACGGAACCGCTTCAGCAGTTCCCATACCGGCAGTGCCACCAGCCCGCCCACCATGCCGGCGAGAAAGCTGGGCAGGGTCACCGAGAACAGCATCAGCCAGAGTTGTCCGGCGGCGAAACCGGCGATCACCATGGCCACGATGGTGATCAGCAATCGTTGCCAGAAATTCATGTCTGCCTCCTGTGCCTGGTCAGGTCGCCGCTGCGGCCGGTCACGCCGGCCGCAGCGGCTGTTCGAGCAACGCCACGCAATGCAGATGCCAGCGCTTGCCGTCACGGCGCAGCGTGAAATCGCGCGCTTCCAAGCCACGCACGCGGGCGCGCCCGCCGCCGCGCCAGGGCATGCCCCAGGCTTCGCCGCGCCAGATATCGCCCGCGCGGGTCAGACGCGCCGCGCACAGCACCAGGTCGGCCAGGCGCGCGTGTGCGAGCAGTCGTTCCAGCCAGGCACGCGCATCGACCACCGGGTCGATCGCGGCGAATTCGAGCTCGAACCCGCGCTCGGGCAGCACGGTAGCCAGATGTGTCTCCAGACCGAACAGCGCCAATGCGGCCTGCTCGCAGACCTGCTCGAAGCTCTTGCCCTGGGCATCGATCCCGACACCGGCGGCACAGTCCCGGTAGCTGTAACCGGCTGACATGATGCCCTCCCGCAAACCTGGTGACGGGTATAATTCTCGGCTTTTCAGCCGTACTCGCCTAGCCGCCATGGAAGCCGAACGCCTCAATCAGATCGCCACCCGACTCGCCGACATCACCCGCCGGGCGGACGAACTACGGGGGTATCTTTGACTACCCTGGCAAACATGACCGGCTGATCGAGGTCGTCCGCCTGTCGGAGGATCCGGCGGTGTGGAACGATCCGAAACGCGCGCAGGAGCTCGGGCGCGAGCGCAAGGCGCTGGAAGACGTGGTGCTGGCGCTGGACCAGATCAGCCAGGGCCTGACGGATGCTGGCGAGCTGTATGAGATGGCGCGCGCCGAGGACGACGACGCCACACTGGAGTCGGTCGAGGCCGACCTCGGCCATCTGGAGCATCGGGTCGCCGACCTCGAGTTCCGCCGCATGTTCTCCGGCGAACTGGACGCCGCCAACTGCTTCATCGACATCCAGGCGGGCTCCGGCGGCACCGAGGCGCAGGACTGGGCCGGCATGCTGGCGCGCATGTACGCGCGCTATGGCGAACGGCGCGGCTTCAAGGTGGAACTGCTGGAGGAATCGGAGGGCGAAGTGGCCGGCCTGAAGTCCGCCTGCCTCAAGTTCACCGGCGACTATGCCTACGGCTATCTGCGCACCGAGACGGGCGTGCACCGGCTGGTGCGCAAGTCGCCGTTCGATTCCAACGCCCGTCGCCACACCTCGTTCGCCAGCGTGTTCGTGTATCCGGAAGTGGATGAATCCATCGAGATCGAGATCAACCCGGCCGACCTACGCATCGACACCTACCGCGCCTCCGGCGCCGGCGGCCAGCACATCAACAAGACCGACTCGGCGGTGCGCATCACCCACCTGCCGACCAACATCGTCGTGCAGTGCCAGAACGACCGTTCGCAGCACAAGAACCGCGCCGAGGCCATGGCCATGCTGAAATCGCGCCTGTACGAGCTGGAACTGCGCAAGCGTCAGGCCGAGCAGCAGAAGCTGGAGGACAGCAAGACCGACATCGGCTGGGGCCACCAGATCCGTTCCTACGTGCTGGACCAGAGCCGCATCAAGGATCTGCGCACCAATTACGAGGTTGGCAACACCCAGGCGGTACTGGACGGCGATCTGGACGGCTTCATCGAGGCCAGCCTGAAGCAGGGGGTGTGAACCCGGCGTGGCCATCCCCAAGGGGCGTCATCCCGTTGGCCGGAGCATCGACACCACCGGGATCGACCTGACGGGTACCTCGAAAAACCTGCTACACAACCCCATTGCCGCGTTGGGCGGTGCCCGCTCCCGCACCGATCGATTGGATGGTTCTCGCGGCTCGGGCCCGGTCCGCCTGGCACTTGGACCGCTCGCGACGGTTTTTCGAGGCGCCCACCACGGCGCGCGGGATCAAAGTCGCGCGGCGAAGCAATGGCCCCTATGGCCAAGGCAGGTCACGCGCTTGCTGCGATAATCCGCGCCATGATTCGACTGCAAGCCCTCACCCTGATGCGCGGCGCCAAGCCGCTGCTGCAAGGCGCCGACCTGACCGTGCACGCCGGCGAACGCGTCGGCCTGATCGGCGCCAACGGCAGCGGCAAATCCAGCCTGTTCGCGCTGTTGCGCGGCGAACTGCACGCCGATGCCGGCGAACTGGACATGCCGGCTTCCTGGCGCATCGCCCACGTCGCCCAGGAGACACCGGCGCTGGATACGCCCGCGCTGGATCACGTGATCGACGGTGACGTCGAACTGCGCCGCCTGGAACGCGCATTGGCCGAGGCCGAGGCGGCGCACGACGGCCATCGCATCGGCGAGTTGCATGCCGCGCTGCACGATGCCGATGCCTACACCGCGCGCGCGCGGGCCGAACGACTGCTGGTCGGCCTGGGTTTCGAGCGCGGCCATCTGACCCGGCCGGTGCGCAGCTTTTCCGGCGGCTGGCGTATGCGCCTGAACCTGGCGCGGGCGCTGATGTGCCCGTCCGACCTGCTGCTGCTGGACGAACCCACCAACCATCTCGATCTGGACGCCATCCTGTGGCTGGAGGACTGGCTGCGGCGCTACGCCGGCACGCTGCTGGTGGTCTCGCACGACCGCGACTTCCTGGATGGCGTGGTCAACGTCATCGTCCACATCGACAACCTCAGGCTGCGCCGTTACGGCGGCGACTACTCGCGTTTCGAGCGCCAGCGCGCGCTGAACCTGGCGCTGGACCAGGCCGCCAGCGAGAAACAGGCGCGCGAACGCGCCCATCTGCAAGCCTTCATCGACCGCTTCAAGGCCAAGGCAACCAAGGCCCGGCAGGCGCAGAGCCGCATGAAGATGCTGGCGAAGATGGAGGAACTGGCGCCCATCCACGCCAGCGCGCCGTTCTCCTTCGAGTTCCGCGCGCCGGCGCGGGCGCCCGACCCGCTGCTGGTGCTGGAGGGTGTCACCGCCGGCTACGCCGCCGATCCGACCCGCGATACGCATGCCGACGCGCCGGCCGACCCTTCCGATACCGACGCTTCGGCCGGGCGGGTAGTGTTGAGCGGTATCGACCTGACTCTTCAGGCTGGGCAGCGCATCGGCCTGTTGGGCGTCAACGGTGCCGGCAAGTCCACGCTGATCAGGACACTCGCCGGCGAACTGCCGCCGCTGGCCGGCACGGCTCGTTTCGGCAAAGGGCTGGAGATCGGCTACTTCGCCCAGCACCAGGTGGACCGGCTACGCCACGACCAGTCACCGCTGTGGCACCTGGCGCGCCTCACGCCGAACACGCGCGAACAGGAGCTGCGCAACTATCTCGGCGGTTTCAACTTCGCCGGCGACATGGCCACCGCGCCGGTCGCGCCGTTCTCCGGTGGCGAGAAGGCCCGCTTGGCCTTGGCGCTGATCGTCTGGCAACGCCCCAACCTGCTGTTGCTCGACGAGCCGACCAACCATCTCGACCTTCAGACGCGCGAGGCGCTCACCGTCGCGCTGGCGCAATTCGAGGGCACGCTGGTGCTGGTTTCGCACGACCGCCACCTGTTGCGCGCCACCGTCGACGAGTTCCTGATCGTCGCCGACGGCGGGGTGCGGCCGTTCGACGGCGATCTGGACGACTACCGCGACTGGCTGTTCCGCACCCGGCTGGCACGGACGGATGACGCCGACACCGCGCCGCGGCCGCCGGCCGACGCCGCGCAAGGCGAAGTGGACCGCAAACAGCAGAAACGCCGGGAAGCGGCGGAGCGTCAGCGCCTGTCCGCGTTGCGCAAACCGATCGAGGCACGCCTGCGCCGGATCGAGGAACGGATGGCGCGGCACGGCACGCGCAAGGCCGAACTGGAAGCGATGCTCGCCGACTCGGCGATGTACGGCGAGGCCGATCGGGCCGCGCTGAAAGCCTGCCTGCACGAGCAGGCGGCGCTGGCCAGGACCTTGGAGCAACTCGAAGAAGAATGGCTGGCGGAACAGGAGGCGCTGGAGCGATTGATCTGACCGGCGAGGCGACAGCTCGCCCGCCGATGGCCTTCCTACCTAGCTCTTACGCAAGTCGCGCAGCACGACACGTGCGCAGATCACCTGTCCGTCACGCAGTTCCGGCACGCCGCTGAGTTCCATGGCAATGTCATCGCCGTCGCGCGTGCGCAGATCGCAACGCTCGCCCGCCACCACCTCGCCGGACAGCAGCCGGGCCATCACCCGCTCGGCATCCTCGCGTCGATCCGGCGCCACCAGTTCCAGCAACGGCCGGCCGGTGAGCGCGTCCTGGGGGTAACCGAGCACCTCACGCGTGTTGGCGTTGCATTCGCTCACCCGGCCGCCATCGTCGAGCAGACAGATCACGTGCGGCGCCTCGTCGAACAGGCGCCGATACTGCTCCTGGCTGGCCTGCAATGCCGCCTGCGCCTGCTTCTGCTGCGTGATCGACACCAGGTTGATCACCACCGCGCCGGTGGCCTCGACACCGACGCGATAAGGCAGCACCTCCAGCAGATACCAACGTCCGTCACGCGTGGCCACCTCGCGCACCAGGGTCTCGCGCTCCAAGCGCACCTGGCGCGCCAAGCGCGCCAGATCGACGTCGCGCAGCAGGTGGCGCACCTCGTCCACGGGGCGGCCGATGTCGGCATCGGTGATGCGGCACAGCGTGGTCAGCGCCGGCGTGTAGCGACGCACATTGAGGTCGCTATCGAGGAACAAGGTGGCAATGCCAGTCCCGGACAGCAAATTGTCCAGATCGTTGTTGAGCTGGGACAGCTCGACAATCTTGGTCTGGTACTCGGCATTGACGGTATACAGCTCTTCGTTGACCGATTGCAGTTCCTCGTTGGTGCTTTGCAACTCCTCGTTGCTGGCGAGCAGTTCCTCGTTGGTGGCCTGCAATTCCTCGTTCGACGTCTCCAGCTCCTCCACCGTCGCCTGCAGGTTCTCGCGCGTGAACTGCAATTCCGCCTCCAGATCGCGGATGCGCTGTTCGGCTTCGCGGTCGAGGTCGTAGACCACCGATTCGCCGGCGCGCGGCCTGATCTCCATCGGATCGATCAATACCATCGCCAATGGCGGTTGCCCCTTCTTCGCCGGCAGCGGTCGCAGGCGCATGCGGATCACCCGCGTCTGGTCGCGCGTTTTGACGTGCACGTTGGTGTACATCAAATCCTGGCCGGTATGGAATACCTTTTGCAGCCCGGTGGCGATGGGAATCGACAGATCCTTGACGGCCAGCCGAGTGATGTCGTGATTCATCTTGCCGGAAGGCATGGTCAGATAACCTTCCGCATCGCCAATGACGTGCAGCAGTTCCATCTGCTCGTTGACCACCAGGGTGAGCGGTAGATAGTCGCCCAGACTTTCGATCAGACGCGACAGCAGCCGATCCTCGTCGCTCGGCCGCATGCCGAGACGTGCGCCCGGGCGCAACGCGCGCAGCGGCAGACCACCCTCGACATAACCGACCGGCTCCTGTGCGTCCGACAGGCGCCGCTTGCCCCGGCTGCGGAACAGGCGCAGTTTGAGATGCAATGGATCGTAGACGTCGGCGGCATCGCCTACCGTCTCGCTGCTGCCGAGCAGCAGCAGCCCTTCGGCGTTGAGCGAGAACGCGAACAGATCCAGCACCTTCTTCTGTAATACCGGCTGCAGATAGATCAACAGGTTACGACAAGAGATCAGGTCGATGTTGGTGAACGGCGGATCCTTCAGCAGATTGTGCGGCGCGAACACCACCATCTCGCGGATGTGACGGGCAATGTGGAAATTGTCGTCCCGACGCTGGAAGTACTTGCCCAGCAGTTGCGGCGACAGGTCGGCGACGATGCTCTCCGGATAGACGCCGCTGCCGGCACGCTGCACCGCGTCGCGGTCGACGTCGGTGGCGAATATCTTGATGTCCGCCGGACGTCCGGCGCGCTCCATCGCCTCGCGGCTGACGATGGCCAGCGTGTAGGCCTCCTCGCCGCTGGAACAGCCGGCCACCCAGAAGCGCAACTCCCGGCCGGCGCTCTCCTGAATCAGGCGCGGCAACAGTTCCTCGCCCAAGTATTCCCAGACCTCACGGTCGCGGAAGAAGCTGGTCACACCGATCAGCAGTTCGCGGTACAGCGTGGCGATTTCCGTCGGATAGCGTTCCAGATAGCGCGCATAGTCGCGCAGTTCGCGAATCTGGTTCACAGTCATGCGCCGCTCGATGCGGCGGATCACCGTGCTGGGCTTGTAATAGGTGAAATCCAGCTTGGATTGCTCGCGCAGCAACGCGAAGATGCGGATCAGCGCGTCCTCGTCGGTGACCAGAACCGGTTTACCCTCGACTTTGGCGGCATAGGGATGCTTGACGAAAGACAGCAGCAACCGCGGCATTTCCTCCGGCGGCAGCACGAAGTCCGGCAATCCGGTGTTGATGGCGCTCTTGGGCATGCCGTCGAACTTGGCCGACTCTTCCGACTGCACCATGATCATGCCACCCTGCTCCTTGATGGCGCGGATGCCGCGCGTGCCGTCGGAACCGGTGCCGGACAGGATGATGGCGATGGCCTTCTCGCCCTGATCCTCGGCCAGCGAACGCATGAAGATGTCGATCGGCAGATTCACGCCGCGCGTCGGGTCCTGGTCGGTGAGCAGCAGCGTGCCGTGAAAGATGGTGAGGTTTTTCTTGGGCGGAATCAGGTAGACATGGTTGGCGTTGATGCGCATGCCATCCTCGGAGCGCAACACCGGCATGCGCGTGTGTTTGGACAGCAGTTCGGCCATCAGGCTCTTGTAATCCGGCGACAGATGCTGCACCACCACGAACGCCAGCCCGCTGTCGTGCGGCATGTGCTTGAAGAACGTCTCGATGGCTTCCAGCCCCCCGGCAGACGCGCCGATGCAGACGTAATACGTGGGCGTGGCCATCGGGGCCGGCGTCGGTGACTCGGCGGTTTGGTTCATGCCGCGGTGCCGAAATCCGCGCACCAACGCGCGCACTCCGGGCCCGGAAGCGGCGGGGTGTAGATGAAACCCTGGAACAGGCTACAGCCCTGCACGCGCAACGCCTGCAACTGGCCGTCGTTCTCCACGCCCTCGGCGATGAAGGCGAAGTTCAATTGGCGCGCCATGGTCAGCACCGTGCTGACGATGGCCAGATCCTTGGCATCGTCCGGTAGCCCGCGCACGAATCCGCGATCGAGCTTGATGATGTCGATCGGCAGGTTGCGCAGACGCCCGAGCGATGAGTGGCCGATGCCGAAATCGTCCAATGCCACGCGTGCGCCGATGCCGCGTATCTCTTCCAGTTGCCGGATCAGCATTTCCGCATTGGGGTGAAAGTGCTCCTCCGTCACCTCCAGCACCAGTCTTCCGGCCTTCATGCGCGCATGCTCCAACGCCTCGACGATCCATGGCAGACGCAACTGATGCAACTGGCGCGGCGACAGGTTGACGGATAGCCACAGGCCGCCCGCCCCCGGGAAGTCCCAACCTGCGACTTCGCACCCGGCGCGCCCCAGCACCCAACGTGCGATCTCCGGTCCCTGCCCGAGCATCTCCAGGATGGGCATGAACTCGACCGGCGACACCGGCCCGTCCGGACCATTCCAGCGCAGCAGCGCCTCGACGCCGACCACGCGCCGGTCATTGCCATCCACTACGGGCTGGAAGGCCAGATTCAGCTCCTCGCGGTGCAGCGCACCGCGCAGCGCCGTCTCCAGGGAAACCCGGCGCACCACCTGGGCATTCATCTCCGTAGAGAAGAAGGCGTATCCGTCCCTGCCGCCGTGCTTGGCATGGTACATGGCGATGTCGGCATGCTTGACCAGATCGCCGTAGGTCTCGCCGTCGCGTGGATACAGGGCGATGCCGATGCTGCATCCCGACATGATCTCTCCACCGGCGATGAAAAAGGGCCGCGACAGGTGTTCGTGTATCTTTTCCGCCACCCGGCGCGCGGTCTCCACGGCGGTCACATCGTCTTCCATGTCGCTCAGTACTACCGTGAACTCGTCACCGCCCAGACGCGCCACGGTGTCGTGCGCGCGCACCAGTTGACGCAGGCGGGCGGCGACCTGCTGCAACAACAGGTCGCCGGTTTGGTGGCCCAGCGTGTCGTTGATGCTCTTGAAGCGGTCAAGGTCGAGATACAGCAGCACCACCGGCTTGGCGTCGCGATGCGCGCGGACCAGCGCGTGCTTGAGGCGCTCGACGAACAGCGTGCGGTTGGGCAGATCCGTGAGCGTGTCGTAGAACGCGTAACGCTCGACATCCTGGCCGGTACGCTTGTGATCGCCGATGTCGCTGAAGATACCGACGAAGTGGCGGATTTCCCCGCCCGCGCCGCGCACGGTGTTGATCTTCAGCCATTCGGGATACACCTCGCCGTTCTTGCGCCGGTTCCAGATTTCGCCCATCCAGCCGCCGACGTTGACCAGGCGCTCCCACATGTCGCGGTAGAACGCCGCGTCGTGGCGGCCGGACGACAGCACCGCCGGCGTCTTGCCCACCACCTCCCGCTCGGTGTAGCCGGTGACCACCGTGAACGCGCGATTGACCCGCTGGATACGGCCCAGCGCGTCGGTGATCAGCACGCCCTCGTTGCTTTCCTCGAACATGGTCGCGGCGAGACGACGCTGCTCCTCGGTCTTCATGCGTTCGCTGACGTCCAGCGCGGCCAATCGGTATCGCAGGCGGCCCTCCACCCGGTCGACCGCCAACGTCAACTGCACCGGTACGCATTCCCGGGCGCGACCGCACAGCGATGCCTCCAGCGTGGCGGTGCGCCGGCTGGTCGCGGTGTTGATCAGGAACAGATCGAAAGTCGAGCGCGTCTCGTTGCCCACGTACAGGCGCATGGGGCGCTGCAACAGACTGGATCGATCCTCGGCCAGCAATTGGCAAGCGGTGAAATTGGCCTCTTCGATTGCGCCGTTCTGATCCAGCAGGAAATAAGCCACCGGCGCGAAATCGAACAGATCCTGATAGCGCCTGCTCGCCTCGGCCAGCGCCTGCTGCGCCTCGCGCAGTTCCTGGTTCTGCGCGCGCAATTCCTCCTGGTGCAGGTGCAGGTCCTCCACCACCCGGAAATGCTCGGCCTCGATGGTTTCGAGACTGGCAATGCGCCGCTCGGCCGCGGCAAGCTGGGCACGTAGCACGGCCAAGGTTTCATCCGGAGCGACAGTGTCGGCCACTCGTTCGTCCTCGTTCATGTGGGCAACAACCAGTCCGGCGGGGACTGAGCGTGAGCTTGACGATGCGGGGTATCAGTGGGCGATTCTAGGAAATATCCCTGCAATGAACAAACCGGGTGCCCAGCCGCCCGCAACTCGGCACATCGTCCGCCGGCATGCGCGACGTTCCCGCGCATCCTGTGGCAAGATGAACGCCGCGCACCCCACACCCGCTGGACGTGCCGCCCGGCCGGACCGGCATGCCGCGCCGGCAAAGCAGACCCCCCACCAACATTCGGCACCGCATCATGGCCCAATACGTCATGTCCATGCTCCGCGTGAGCAAGATCGTCCCCCCCAAACGCCAGATCATCAAAGACATCTCGCTGTCGTTCTTTCCCGGCGCCAAGATCGGCCTCCTCGGCCTCAACGGCTCGGGCAAGTCCACGGTGCTGAAAATCATGGCCGGCGTCGACCGCGAATACGATGGCGAAGTACAACATCTGGCCGGCATCTCCATCGGCTATCTGCCGCAAGAGCCGCAACTGGATGACGACAAGACCGTGCGCGAGGAAGTGGAGGCTGGCCTCGGCGCGATCATCGAGGCCCGGCAGAACCTGGAACGGATCTACGCCGCCTACGCCGAACCGGATGCCGATTTCGACAGGCTGGCCGAGGAACAGGCACGTTACGAAGCCATCATCGCCGCTGCCGGCACGGACGCCGAGCACCAGATGGAAGTCGCCGCCGATGCACTGCGCTTGCCGCCATGGGATGCCCGCATCGGCCATCTCTCCGGCGGCGAGAAGCGCCGCGTGGCGTTGTGCAAGCTGCTGCTGTCCAAGCCCGACATGCTGCTGCTGGACGAGCCGACCAACCACCTGGACGCCGAATCGGTGGAATGGCTGGAACAGTTCCTGACCCGCTTTCCCGGCACCGTGGTGGCCGTCACCCATGACCGCTATTTTCTCGACAACGCCGCCGAATGGATCCTGGAACTGGACCGCGGCCAGGGCATCCCATGGAAAGGCAACTATTCGTCCTGGCTGGAACAGAAGGAAGCGCGCCTGGAGCGGGAACAGAAGCAGATCGACGCGCACATGAAGGCCATGAAGCAGGAACTGGAATGGGTGCGCAGCAACCCCAAGGCACGCCAGGCCAAGTCCAAGGCGCGTCTGGCGCGCTTCGAGGAGATGAACAGCTACGAATACCAGAAGCGCAACGAGACGCAGGAGATCTTCATTCCGCCGGGCGAGCGCCTGGGCGACAAGGTCATCGAGTTCCACGGCGTCTCAAAATCCTACGGCGACCGCCTGCTCATCGACGACCTGTCGTTCAGCGTGCCGCCCGGCGCCATCGTCGGCATCATCGGCCCCAACGGCGCCGGCAAGTCGACGCTGTTCCGCATGATCCAGGGTCGGGAGCAGCCGGACTCCGGCGAGATCGTCATCGGCCCGACGGTGAAAATCTCGTCCGTCGACCAGAGCCGCGAAGGCCTGCCGGACGACAAGACCGTGTTCGATGCCGTCGCCGAAGGCCGCGACCTCCTCATCGTCGGCCGCTTCGAGATGCCCGCGCGCGCTTATCTGGGCCGCTTCAACTTCAAGGGCGCCGACCAGGGCAAGATCGTCGGCAACCTCTCCGGCGGCGAGCGCGGCCGCCTGCATCTGGCCAAGACGCTGATCCAGGGCGGCAACGTGCTGCTGCTGGACGAACCGTCCAACGACCTGGACGTAGAGACCCTGCGCGCGCTGGAAGACGCCCTGCTGGAGTTCGCCGGCTGCGTGCTGGTGATCAGCCACGACCGCTGGTTCCTCGACCGTATCGCCACCCACATCCTCGCCTGCGAGGGCGACTCGCACTGGGAATTCTTCGCCGGCAACTACCAGGAGTACGAAGCCGACAAAAAGAAACGACTGGGCGAGGAAGGCGCCAAGCCCAAACGTATCCGCTACAAGCCCATCAGCCGGTAAGGCGGAAACGAGGCGGGACGGAAACGCATGCCCGGTGCGCAAACGGGTGCTGCGGTCACGCACCCATTGCCGGCTGGATCGCGGGCTGGTCGCCATGGCGGACCTGGCTCGGAGCAGTCATCGTGGCTACCCGCGTTGTTTTCTGCATCGAGTTTCGCAATACCCTGCCGGTAAAATTCTGGCTCTTGCCTGTCGTTGCCAGTCTTTGCCAGACCTGAACTTTCAAGCGACGACAGAATGAAACGCCCGGATGCGTGGCGCAACCTGGTCATGCAGCTCGCGCATCGCAATGCGCATGTCGCACTCCGCCTGCAGGTTGATCCAGAACCGGGGCTCCATGTCGAAGTAGAGTGTTGATTCCGCGGCGGAGTCCCTGGAAGTGGTGTAAGAAGCGATCAGGAGGTCGTCGACTCTGGCGAGGCTGGGGAGGCGGTCAGCTTGCGACTGCGGGCAGACTGACGTTGGGATTGTCGCCGAGACCGGTGAGGGTTTCCAGGGTCAGGTATCGGCGCTGAAGTGCCCACTCATCGTTCTGCTCCAGGAGCATGGCGCCGACCAGGCGGTAGATGGCAGCCTCGTTGGGGAAGATGCCGACCACATGGGT
>CALEDT010000003.1 GCA_937949525.1 uncultured Burkholderiales bacterium
TTCCCTGCAAGGAGGAGCAACGCCGCCAGGCGGCCCGGCAGGCGCGCAATCGGGTGCGTAGCGGGCTCACCCAGCGGGTGACCTCGAACGAAGGCGAAAACCCCTCGTCCATAGCGGCCTCACAAGGGCTATGCAGCGGTCAACTGCGGTTTTCGGGTTGAAGCCTTCAGCGCGCGAACAGTTCCCGTTCGATCAGCAGACACACGATATGGCCCAGCGCGATGTGGCCCTCCTGAATGTGCGCCGTCGAGGACGACGGCACGCGCAGGCAGTGGTCGCACCATGCCGCCATGTCCCCGCCGTCCGCGCCGGTCAGACCGACCGTGGTGAGGCCGCGTTCGCGCGCGGTGCGCAGTGCCGTCAGCACGTTGGCGGAACGACCGGATGTGGAGATGCCGAAGAACACGTCGCCGGCGACGCCCACTGCCTCGATCTGGCGGGCGAAGATGCGTTCGAAGCCGTAATCGTTGCCGATGCCGGTGAGCACCGAACTGTCCGTGGTCAGCGCGAAGGCCGGCAGGCCCGGCCGATCGAAGCTGAAGCGGCTGACGATCTCGGCGGCGAGGTGCTGCGAGTCCGCGGCACTGCCGCCGTTGCCGGCGAACAACAGCTTGCCACCGTTGCGCAGGGCGGTGACACAGGCCGAGGTGACCCGCGCCAGATCGGCGTGCAGGCCGGCGTTCTCGCTCATGATGGTCAGCGTGCGCGCGGTTTCGCGCAGTTGGTCGGCGATCGTTCGTGAAACGGAATCTTGCATGGTGAACTCCAGGCCCGTCCTCGGACGGTATCGTGCATACGCTGCAATCATCGCATGGCATGGATGTTTTGGCTGCGGCCGTTGCGCACCGGTCCTGCGCGCCGCGATACTTGCGGCTCACGACACCAGCGGCCGGTCCGCTGCCGGCGCATGCCTCTGCCGCGCGCGACTTTGCCTCGTTACCGATGCCATGACCATCGACCCTACGACCCCGGCGCACAGCCCGACATCCCCGCCGTCGGTGCGACCGCAAACAGGCCGCGCGTCGCGCGGCAACGAGCCTGTTCGGTCATGAAATCGCCCTGGCGGGAGCTTCCCCGGATCGCCCACGCCATGGCCAGCAATCTGCTGGCCGGGCTGGTGCCATCGCTCTACGTGCGTCTGACCCGCCAGACCGGGCGCGGTGCGGGAGAGGAGGTGCCGGACGACATCGCCGGTTATTGCATGGATTCGTTTACGGACTACTTCGATCGCCTGGGGGTGCCGCGCGATGATGTGGAGGGTTGGCTGCGCGGCAAGACCGCCTTGGAGTACGGTCCGGGCGACGTGCCGGGCGTGGCCTTGCTGATGCTGGCGCATGGCGCGGAAAAGGTCTGGTGCGTCGATCGTTTTTCGCTGGTCCGTCTGTCGGACAAGAACGTGGACGTGCTGCGGCAACTGTTGGCACGTCTCACGCCCGAGCAGGCCGCGCGCGCCGAAGCCTGCTTCGCCCGACCTGGCGACCCGGCCTCCGGCTTGCGCGCCGACAAGCTGGAATATCTGGTGCGCCCGAGCGGCATGTCGGGGCTGGTCGGGAACGTGGACCTGGTTTATTCACGCGCGGTGCTGGAACACGTCAACGATCTCGATGCAACCTATGCGGACATGCGGCGAGCGTTGCGTCCGGGCGGCGTTGCCATTCACTTGGTCGATCTGCGCAGTCACGGTCTGCATCGTAGTCATCCGCTGGATTTCCTGTGCTGGCCGTCTTGGTTGTGGAGCCTGATGTACGCCTACAAAGGGGTGCCGAATCGCTGGCGCCTGCCCCATCATCTGGTTGCCGCGCGGTCGGCGGCGTTGCAGGTGGACACACCGGTGGTTACCGCCCAACTGGATGCGGCGTCGGTACAGGCGGTCCGGCCGTGTCTGGATCGGCCGTTCCGTGGCCTGAGCGACGACGATCTGGCGGTACAGGGGTTCTGGCTGATCTGCCGGCCGATGGAAGGCCGAATGGCCGGAGCGGCACCATGAGGCCGGCGGGCGGCGTCAGAGCGACACCGGATATCCGTGCGACAGTCCGCCCATCGGGTTGCCGACATGCGTGACATCGCCATCGCGCTGATCGTGTTCGGCGCCATCCCCTGGGCGCTCACCCGGCCCTACATCGGCGTATATCTGTGGTCGTGGATCAGCTACATGAATCCGCACAAGCTGGCCTACGGCTTCGCCGTGACGTTTCCATGGGCCTACGTCATCGCCCTCGTCACCTTCGTCAGCCTGATTCTGTCCAAGGAGCGCAAACGGCTGCCGATCACCGCGGAGACGGTGATTCTGGTGTGGTTTCTGATCTGGATGACGGTGACCACTTCCTTCGCGTTTCACCAGGAAGAGGCATGGGCGCAGTGGGACAAGGTCATGAAGATCCAGTTGTTCACGCTGTTGACGCTCGTCGCGGTGAACACGCGCGAACGCGTGATCTGGCTGGTCTGGGTGATCGTCGGCTCGCTCGGCTTCTACGGTCTCAAAGGCGGCCTGTTCACGCTGACCGGCGGCGGCGACTCGCGCGTCTGGGGACCGGTGGGGTCGTTCATCGCAGGCAACAATGAGCTGGGCCTGGCGATGATCGTGACCATGCCGCTGATGTGGTATTTGCGCAGCCACACGGAGAACAAGTGGGTGCGTCACGGCCTGATGGTCCTGATGGTGGCGACGCTGCTGGCGACGTTGGGTACCCATTCGCGTGGCGCCCTGGTCGGCTTGGCGGCGATGGGCAGCGTACTGTGGTGGAAGAGCCGGCAGAAGATCGCCATGTTGATGCTGATCGTCATGGCCGTGCTGGTCGCCGTTCCGTTCATGCCCGATGAGTGGCACGAGCGCATGAGCACCATCCAGACCTACGAGGAGGACGCCTCGGCGATGGGCCGCATCAATGCCTGGCAGATGGCCATCAACATGGCTTCCGATCGCCTGACCGGCGGCGGCTTCGAGCCAATCTCCCGTGCGGTCTACATGCGTTACGCACCCGACCCCAACTACGTGGTCGATTTCCACAGCATCTATTTCGAGGTGTTGGGCGAGCACGGATTCATCGGCCTGATCCTGTTCCTGTCGTTGTTCACCGTGACCTGGTTCCGCTGTGGCAGCATCATTCGTGCGGCCAGGCGCGATGATTCGCTCAAATGGGCCGGCGATCTGGCCGCCATGCTGCAGGTCAGCGTGGTCGGCTACGCCACTGCCGGGGCGTTCCTGGGCATGGCCTATTTCGATCTGCCGTACCACATCATGGCGATCGCGGTCATCATGTCGACGCTGATCCAGCAGCCCACCCCGGTGATCAGCGCGCGCAGGAAGCGCACGGCGCCGGATGCCGGCCAACCCTGACACGGCGACAAGCCGCTCGGTGCTGGTGGTGCTGGGCATGCATCGCAGTGGCACCTCGGCCACCGCCGGCGCGTTGCGCTGCCTTGGGGTGCCTCTGGGCAGACGGTTGTATCGTGGTCATGCCGAGGTCAATGCCAAGGGCTACTTCGAACATGCGGACATGGCCGACCTCCATGACGAGGCGCTGCTCGCGCTCGGCTCGACCTGGGACGACATTCTGCTGCCGGCGGACGGCTGGTGGCAGGCCGATGCACTGCGTCCTTACGCCCGACGGCTGCGCGAACGGATGCGGCGCGATTTCGGCCGCGAGCCGTTGTGGGCGGTGAAGGATCCCAGACTGTGCCGACTGCTGCCGTGGTGGCTGACACTGTTGCACGAGGAAGGTCTGACGGCCCGCTGCCTGCTCGTCCTGCGCTCGCCCGAGGCGGTATTCCGGTCGCTGCACCGGCGTGACGGTTTCTCGCGCGAAAAGGCTCATTGGCTGTGGTGCCTGCACTACCTTGAAGCGGAACGGTGGAGCCGGGACCAGGCTCGCGCGGTCATCGACTACGACGATTTTCTGGAGGCGCCCGGCGCCTGTCTGGCCGCGGCCGGTGCCCGGCTGGGCGTGACTTTCCCGGTCGCGCCGGAAAGGGCGTCCGATTGCCTCGCGGCCTTCCTGTCGCGCGACCTGCGTCATCACCACCGGCATACCGTGCCCGACGCAGCCGGGCCGATCGTCGAACTCGCCTGGACGATCTATGCCCGCCTGCGCGAGCAGGCCGCACCCGCGCATGCAGCCACGGAACTGCAATCCGCCCGCCAGCGCATGCTGCAGATGCAGCAGGCCGCCGGGGCGTTGTGGCTGGAACAGCTCGCGGCCTTGGGCATGGCGCACGGCGGGCTGGCGTTGACCTTGCGCCGGCTGGTGCGTTCGTGGTCCTGGTATACCGGCAAGCCGGTGCGCTTCCTGGAGCGCCTGCTGGGCCGTGACGTTTAATGTCTGCGGCTGACGTCACCCCTTCGCGTGTCGGTGGAAACGCCGCGCCGCGGGTGTCCGTCATCATTCCGACCCATGACGGCGCGCGCCACATCGGTGAGACGCTGGACAGCGTGCTGGCGCAGACCTATCGCGATTTCGAAGTCGTGGTGGTGGACGACGGCTCGCATGACCGGACGCGCGACATCGTCGCCGGTTATGGTGCGCCGGTGCGTCTGATCACCCAGCCCAATTCCGGTGTGTGCGCGGCGCGCAACCGCGGCCTGAGCGAGGCGCGGGGCACGCTGATCTGCCTGCTCGACCATGACGATTACTGGTTTCCGGACAAGCTGGCGACCCAGGTGGCGTGCATGGACCGGCATGTCGACGTCGGCGTGGTGTTCGCGGCGTTCCTGCCCTGGCATGCGGGCGCGGACGGTCGCTTTCCCGAACCGGGCGCGTTCGTGCGCACAGAGCCGCCGGATGCGGTCGATGCACGTTTCTCCGGCTGGATTTACCACGAGTTCCTGCTCGACTGCTGGATGCTGACCAGCACCGCCATGTTCCGCGCCGAGGTGTTCGAACGTTGCGGCGGTTTCGACGAGAACCTGCCGTTCAGTGAGGATTGGGATCTGTGGCTGCGCATCGCGCGGGCCTATCCTTTCATCATGCTCAGGCGCGCGAACACGCTCTACCGCCAGCACGTCGGCCAGGGCAACCGCGTGCTGCGCATGCGCGACTACCGCAGCGAGCTGCTGGAACGTGCCGCGCGCGAATGGGGTTTGTGCAGTGCCGACGGCCGTTGCGTCGCTGCGCGTCGGTTCCGGCGCACGCTGGCGCGCTATCGCACGGAGTTCGCGCTGCAACACGTCGGCGCCGGAGACGCCGCACTGGCCAGACACGCGCTGATGCAGGCCTGGCGCACCTACCCGCGCGACCTCAGGCCACTCGCCTACCTGCTGGCCAGTCTGGCGGGCTGGCGCCCGCGCTGGTCGGTGCCGGCGTCATGAGTGGGCGACACGTGCATCGGGGTTGACCGGCATGTCGGGTCTGCGCCGAGCCATCGCCCTGTCCGGTGGCGAGAAGTATGTGACGCTGGTCATCCACTTCGTGTCCACCGTCATCGTCGCGCGTCTGCTCACGCCGGAGGAAATCGGCATCTACTCGGTGGGCGCGGCCGCCGTCGCCATCGCCAACGTGCTGCGCGACTTCGGCGTGACCACTTACCTGATCCAGGAGCCGGACATCGATCGAGTACGGGTGCGCACCGCGTTCACCCTCACGTTGGCCATCGGCTGGTCACTCGGCGGTGTGGTGTATCTGGCTGCGCCGGCGATTGCCGGATTCTATGGCGAGGGCGGCGTGGAGGCCGTGCTGCACGTCATCGCGCTGAATTTCTTCCTGATCCCGTTCGGCAGCGTCGCGCTCGCGCTGTTGCGGCGGGACATGCGTTTCAAGCCCATGTTCCGGGTGGGTGTGGCGAGCGCGCTGGCGCATGCCGCCGTCGTCGTTTCCCTGGCCCATGCCGGCTTTGGCTACATGAGTCTCGCCTGGGCGGCGGTCGCAGGCGTGCTGGTGCAGGTCGCCGGCGCGCTGTCCGCGACTCCGCAGCGCTTCGTCGGCATGCCCACGCTGCGCGAGGCGCGACGGGTGCTGTCCTTCGGCGGACGCATCGGTCTGGCCAATGTGACCAACGAAATCGCCATCGCAGCGCCCGACCTGATACTCGGCCGCGCGCTCGGCTTCACCACCCTCGGTTACTTCAACCGCGCGCTGGGTTTCGTTCAGTTGTTCGAGTATGCCGTGATCGATGCGCTCAGACCGGTATGGTTGCCCTATTTCTCCAGGCAGCAGCGCGAAGGCGTCGACGTGCGCGCCGCCTATCTTCGCGCCCTCGGCTACATGTTGATCGTCGCCTGGCCCGCGCTCGCCGCCATGGCCATGCTGGCGCCGGTGCTGATCGGTCTGCTGTACGGCAGCCAGTGGGGGCCGGCGGTGCCGATCGCCTACGTGCTGGTGCTGGCGGTCGCCGTGCGTGTGCCTGCCGTGCTCACCGGTGCCGTACTGACTGCCCGGGGGCTGGCGCCGCTGGTACTGCGCATCGCCGTGATCGCCACCACGCTCAAAGTGCTGGCCTTGCTGCTCGGCGCGCCGCATGGGGTGATGGCGGCCGCGATCGGCTATGTCCTGGCGGAGACCGCGACCAGCCTGCTGACGCTGCGCTATGCCGCACACCGGCTGAATTTCGCTGCCGGCGCACTGTGGCGTCCGATGCTGCACGCGGTCGGCGTCGCCGGTGGCGTCGTCGGCGTGCTGGCGCTTTACGTGTACAGCGGCCTGGTCGTGCTCGAGCCGGGCGCCGGGCTGCTTCATCTGCTGTTATGTCTGGTGAGCGCGCTCGTCATCTGGTGCGCCGCACTGTATGTCCTCAGACATCCTCTGCTGCAGGAGGGTGTGGACATGCTGCGCGGTAGGCTCGGCCACTCCTGAAAGCCGGCTGCGGTGATGCGTCGATCAGGAAGCGCCGCGCAGCGATGTCCGTTAGCATTGCGCCCCGACCGTATCCGTTCTTGCGCGCATGCATATCAAGACTTGGCTCAAGCAGCATTACATTCGTGTCTTCCGCACCTACGGTAGCGCGCAACTGGGGCAGGCCCTGGTCGCCCTTGGCGTCCGCGCGGGTGACGTGCTGATGGTGCATTCCTCCTGGCTTGCGACCAACGGCTTCGTCGGGCGGCCGCTGGATTTCATCGACACGCTGAAGTCCGTGCTCGGTGCGGATGGTCTGCTCGCCATGACCTCGCTCACTTATCAGAACGAGAGCTCGGCTCAGTTCCTCGCCCGGGGCGAGGCGATGAACGTGCGGCGCAGCCCGTCGCGTATGGGCTTGTTGACCGAGGTGTTCCGGCGCGGCCGCGATACCCGTCGCAGCCTCAGTCCGACCCACCCGATCCTCGCCGCCGGGCCGCGTGCCGCGGAGTTCCTGCAAGGCCACGAGCACTGTCTGGTGCCGTTCGGCATCGGCTCGCCGTTCGATCGCCTGCGCGCCTGGGGAGGCAAGATCCTCACCGTGGACGCGCCGTTTTCCACCATCACCTATACGCACTATCTGGAGGACCGCATCGCCGATACGCTGCCCTTTCCACTTTACGAGGCCGAACCCCTGCACGGCGTGGTGATCGACTACGACGGCCGCCACCTGAAAGTGCCGGTCAAGGTATTGAGTGATCAGGCCAACCGCTTGCGCCGTGAACATCGTCTGGTGGAGCGGTTGCAGCACGCCGGACTGATGCGGGCGCGGCGCGTCGGCAACACCCGTCTGATGTTGCTCGATGCACGGGCGATGGCGCAGGAACTGCACGCCTGGACGGCATCCGGGGGCAGCCTGTTCGATGCGCCCTGAAACCCGGTCCGAACATGCCAGTTGGCGCGTCAGGCGCGTCGACATCCTGCGCAGTGGCGCGGCATCGTAAACTTACGCGCCGTGACCGGCGCGCTCGGTGGATTGCCTCGTCGTGGTGCGCCATGGCTCGAGTCCGCGCGGTCGCACGCCCGATCCCATCAGTCAGCCAACGGCGAAACGCATGAAGACACTGATCCAAACCGTGAAACAGAAAGGGCGGGTCCTAGCCGAGCAAAGTGGCTTGCTCGATCAGGCACCGCAGGACGCGCGGCGCCATCTGGATGCCGCCATCGACTGGTTGTGCCGCGCCCAGGATGCCACCGCCGATGGCGGGGTCGCCCAGACCTACCTGGTGCGCAGCGGGCGTTGGGCGAACTCGTATCCGGAAACCACGGGCTACATCATCCCCACCTTCTACAGCTACGCGGCGCTCACCGGTGAAGAGGCACCGCGCGCGCGGGCACGCCGCATGCTCGACTGGGAATGCGACATCCAGCTCGCCGACGGCGGCGTGCTGGCCGGCGCGCTGGGCGATTCCGATCAACCCACCATCTTCAATACCGGCCAGGTGCTGTTCGGCTGGGTGCGCGGTTTCGAGGAGGAGGGGGAGGAACGGTATCGAGAGGCGGCGTTGCGCGCGGCCAACTGGTTGTGCGACGTGCAGGACGAGGACGGCTGCTGGCGGCGCTATGGTTCGCCCATGACCGGTAAAGCGGTCAATACCTACAACACGCGCAGCGCCTTCGGTCTGCTGCGCGTGCATGCCATCACCGGCGAGCAACGGTTGTTGCGCGCCGCCGTGCGCAATGCCGAGTGGGCGCTGACCATGCGGCGCGACAATGGTTGGCTGGCAGAGAACTGCCTGCAGGACAACAGCCAGCCGTTCACACATACCATCGCCTACGCGATGCGCGGGTTGCTGGAGATTGGCGTCTACGCGCAGCGCGAGGACATCCTCGCGGCAGCGCGGCGCATGGCGGACGCCCTGGTCGAGCGCCTGCCGGCCGATGGCCGTCTGCCCGGCCGCTTCGACCAGGACTGGCGCCCGACGGTGAAATGGTCCTGCCTGACGGGCGACTGCCAGCTCGCCATCAATTGGGCGCGTCTATACCAGATTACCGGCGAGGCGCGTTACCGCGAGGCCGTGCAGCGCATCCTCGGCTTCGTCAAGCGCACGCACAAACTGGACGGCAAGCCCGCCGAACGGGGCGGTATCAAGGGCTCGCATCCGATCAACGGCGGTTACCATCCCTGGCAGTACCCCAACTGGGCCGCCAAGTTCTTCGCCGACGCA
Organism: uncultured Burkholderiales bacterium; assembly: GCA_937949525.1. Taxonomy (GTDB): domain Bacteria; phylum Pseudomonadota; class Gammaproteobacteria; order Burkholderiales; family Thiobacillaceae; genus PFJX01. Next base: position 8,993 of record CALEDT010000003.1, read on the forward strand.
CTGATGCTGGAACTGACCGTGGCGCAGCCGGCGGGCGCGGCCACCACCTGGAGATTCACCAATGACGGCTGATGTCCTTGCCCTGCTGCGTTGCCCGCGCGATGGCAGCCGCCTGCAGCCGCGCGCGGATGGTGCTCTGGTTTCCGAATGCTCCGGGCATGTCTATCCGGTGATCGCAGGCATTTACGATTTCCGCCTGTTCGATCCGCCCTACATGACGCGCGAGGCGGAGAACCACCTTGCCCTGGCCATCGACGAGGCCGCCAAGCGCATGGACCATACCGCGCTGGTGCGCCATTTCGAGAGCGAGCTGGCGCCCGACGCGCATGACAACCAGACGATCGAAAAGCACATTCGCCATCGCATGGCGTTACGCGAGCGTGCGCCCCGGCGCCTGCTCGACATGCTGGCCATGGCCGGATGTGCAGTGCCGCGCGATGGCATTGCACTGGACCTCGGCTGCGGATCGGGCGAAGCCATGGCCACCCTGTTGGCACAGGGTGCCCGGCGCGTGGTCGGGGTCGATATCTCCCTGATCGAACTGGTGCTGGCCAAGAAACTGTTGCAGGAGACCGGTCTGGACGCGCTGCTCATCGCCGGGTGTGCGGAGGCCTTGCCGTTCGCTGCCGACAGTTTCGATTTCGTGTACTCGCCGGATGTCATCGAACACGTATCGAATCAGCCGGACTACCTGGGCGAGGCCCATCGCGTGCTGCGCGACCAAGGCGTGTTCCTGCTCAACTCGCCCAACCGCTATTCGGTGGTGTGTCCGGAGCCGCATGTCGGCATCTGGTTTCTCACGTTCCTGCCGCGCCCGTTGATCGATCCCGTCTGCCGTCTGGCCGGCAAAGGTCGCTATGTCGGCAAGCGCCTGGTGTCCCTGCCCGAATTGCGCGCACTGGTGCGCGACCGGTTTCGCGAGGTGCGCATCCGCAGCCGTGAGGCGAATCCGCAAGCCACGTCATTGCCCGGCCGGCTGTTTTATGCCATGAGACCCTACTCCGAGCAGGCTTTCGCGTATATTGCCGACCAGCATGTCGTGCTGGCGCGCAAATAGCCCGCGCGCGCCGCGTCACCATCGATCAACCGACATCTGCGCACAGGCCCACGCCGCATGAAACAGCACGAACAGGTCAGGTGCTTGCTGGTGGCGAATATCTTTGCCCCGATCAACGGCGGCTCCGCCATCGTCTATGAGAGTCTGGCGCGCTTCGCCGAGCCCGGCAGTATCCGCATCCTCGCGCCCTGGAAGCACTACCTGACCAGGCAGGAGATCGGCGGCTGGCGTGAGCACGACGCCAGCGTCGCCTACGCGGTCGACCGTATCGAACTGCTCCGCCCACCAGTGATGCCAAAGCCGCCCAGGCATCCGCTGGAGTCCGCATGGCGCGTGCTGACCATCGATTTGCCCATCTACCTCAAGGTGCTGATTCGGGTCGCTTCCATCATCCGCCGGGAGCGCATCAACCTGCTGTGCATCGGCGAGTTGGCCTCGAGTACCTGGATCGGCGGCCTGTGCAAGCGCGTGTTCGGCATCCCCTACATCAATTACATCCATGGCGAGGAAATCACCGTCGACATGCCCTACCGCCGCTTCGGCCGCAAGCGGCGCAAGTATCTGCACGAGGCGGACGGCGTGGTGGCGGTGAGCGAGTTCACCGCGCGTGCCCTGGAGGATCTGATGGGCGTTGCCCGCGACAAGATCCGGTTGATCCACAATGGCGTCGATGTCGAACGTTTCACCCCCTGCGCCGCGCATGAAGACATCCTCGCGCGCCACGGACTAACGGGCCGGCGCGTCATCCTGTCGGTTGGCCGGCTGGTGGCGCGCAAGGGCTTCGATCGCATGATCGAAGCGATGCCGTCCGTGCTGGCACAGTGTCCGGACGCCCACTATGTGCTGGTGGGAGACGGCGAATACCGCGACACCCTGGAGATGCTGGTCGACCGTTTCGGCGTGCGCGAGCGGGTCACTTTCGCCGGCAGTGTGTCCGTGGCCGATCTGCCGCGCTATTACCAGAGCTGCGACCTGTTCGTCATGCCCAACCGGCGCATGCCGGATGGCGATACCGAGGGCTTCGGCCTGGTGTTCCTGGAGGCCAACGCCTGCCACAAGGCCGTGGTCGGCGGACGTGCCGGCGGTGCGGTCGAGGCGGTCCGTGATGGCGAGAACGGTCTGCTGGTGGAAGGTGACGATCCGGTGCAGATCGCCCAGGCTGTGGTGCGCATCCTCACCGACGACGCGTTGCGACGGTCGCTGGAGGACCGTGGCCTGGAACGTGCGCGGGCGTCGAGCTGGCAGGTCCAGGCGCAACGCTTCCACGCCTTTTGCCAGGAAATCGTCGACGCGCGGGAGGCCGGGTGAAGGCGCCGGACAAAACCCTGCTGGTGGTGGCGGGCGAGTTCCCGCCGCTCAAGACCATAGGCCGCATCCGCACCGTCAAGTTCGTCGAGCACCTGCGTCAGCATGGATGGCACAGCATCGTGCTGACCCTGGAGCCGTCCGGCAGCGAGCCGAACTACGACCCGTCGCTGTTGGGAGAGATCGCCACAGGCACCGAGGTGGTGCGCCTGCCCATGGTCGATCTGGAAGAGCGTATCGCGTTGACGGTCAAGCGTCTGCTTGGGCGGCCGGCGCAGCCGGGGGCCGTGGCGAGCGGCGCGGCTTCGTCCGCCGCCGTTCCCCGTGCGCCTGCGGCGTCCGGCGCCACCAGCAAGGGCTGGCTGGACCGTGCGCACGACCTCACGCGCCACCTGCTGAAGCACTACGTCTACCTGCCGGACAACTACCGCGCCTGGGCGCACGCGGCGTTGCGCGAGGCGCAGCGTATCGTCGCCAGTCGCCGCATCGACGCCGTATACACCACGCTGCCGCCGTTCAGCTCCGCCTGGGTGGGTTATCACCTGCGCGGCGAACGGCGCATCCCCTGGCTGGTCGACTACCGCGATCTATGGTACGGCGACGTGCTGCGCGAATGGCTGCCGCAGTGGCGGCAGAAGCTGGAACTGCGTATGGAACGACGCCTGTTGCGGCGCGCGGACGTCATCGTCACCGTGTCGGAACCCAAGACCGCCTACATGCGCAAGTTGCATCCCACGCTCGGCGCGCGCTGGGAAACACTGACCAACGGCTACGACACCGACCTCTACGCCGGCCGCCAGCGCACTCGCCCGGCGGACGACGGCCGCATCGAATTCGTGTTCACGGGCCGTCTGTTCAAGAATCGCCGTGGCTATCCGTTCGCGGAGGCGCTCGGACGCATCGCCCGCCGCGTCCCGGATCTGGTCGCGCCGGTACGGGTTCGCATCCTCGGCGACGTGGCACCCGAGATTCGCGCGCGCTACGACGAGATCCTGCGGCAATACGGTATTGCCCACCACTTCGAATTCCCCGGCGACGTCAGCTACCACGCAGCCATGGACGCCCAGGTCAATTGCGACTACCTGCTGCTGATCGTCGATACCGGCGAGACCTCCGACGGTGTGATCCCCGGCAAGCTGTTCGAGTACGTCGCCGCGCAGCGGCCGATCTTCGCGCTGTGCGATCGCGGCGTCACCCAGGACATCATCGAGCGCGCTCGGATAGGCGTGGTGGTGCCGGCAGAGGATGTGGACGCGTGCGAGCGGGCGCTGGAGGATGTCTTGAGGCGAGCGGCTGCGCCGGCGATGGAACCCGATCGCCAGTATCTCGAACAGTTCGATCGCCGTGTGATTTCGGCCCGCTTCGCCGGGCTGCTGAACGAACTGGTTGGAAAGGCCGGTTGAATCCGGTACCTCGGTGTACCGGCGTTGTAAACCTGAACCGCCTGGCCTTGCTTCCTGGGGGTGCTCCGGCTGGCGCTATGAGGAGTTGTCGAATGGATGAATCGGTGACGGACGTTTCTTCAACGCGATGCCGGAAGACTCTGACGCTCCTGACGGTCGCGCTCAATTGCCGGGATCTGTTCGTCAAAACGGCGGACAGTCTGCCGTCCACGCTTCCCGCGTGGATCCGCTGGATCGTGGTCGATGGTGGGTCGACCGACGGAACGGCGGAGCAAATACGTCTGGATGCCAGGGTGACACGCAGCATCAGCGAACCGGATAATGGTGTTTACGATGCTTACAACAAGGCGTTAGGTATGGCGGACACGGATTACGTGTCTTACCTCAATTGCGGCGATACGTTGGCCAGCGAGGCGATCCAGGCGCTCGATCATGCGCTGGATGCCGCGGACGTTTCATTTATGCCCGTGCATTGCTTCGCGGTGCGGATGTGCAGTAACCAAGGCTTTGTCTGGCGACCGGCGCCGGATGAACTCCCCGACCGCATGAGTGTGCCGACACCCGGTGTGCTTTTTCCCCGCGCCGCGCTGACGGCGGTCGGCGGCTTCGATCCGGGTTTGCGTATTGCCGCCGATTACGAGGCCTTGCTAAAACTGCGGGTGGGGGGGCACCCGTTCGCGGTCCATGATGCGGTGTTGGTCGATTACCTTGGCGGAGGATTGTCGACCCATCATGACACCTTGGGATTCTTCGAAGAGTGTGTGGTGCAGTTGAGGAACAAGGTAGCCGACCGGGATCAGGTGCTGTTACGCGCGGCCCGCCATGCCGTGAGCGATATCCATCTGGGCGCCATCCCGTTCGCCCGGTGGAAGTGGGCAATGACCCTGGCGAAAAGAGTGCTGTATTGATGGACGGGATCCGTAAGCCCAACTGCCGTGCCGGCTGGCGCTCCAGGGCGAATCCGGCCGTCGTCGGACGCCGATCAGGGGCTCGAAGGCTGGTCGCACTTTGCTGCCGCAGAGGAGGATCGGCATTCAGGGACTTGCTTACCTTGTAATGACAAGAAGGAAACCTATTGCGTATGGCCATTGTCCAGAAACTTTTGAAACGGGTACGACGCTACGCAAACGCCTTGAAGTGGAAGGGATCGAATGCAAGACTGCCTCGGGCGGATGATGGTAGTCGGCTGCTCCACCTGGGATGTGGAACGATCGATGCCGAGGGGTTCGTCAACATCGATGCCCGCCCATTGCCCCATGTGCACTTCGTCGTGAAAGAGCTGGCCGAGGTCAAGTTCATTCCGCCCGGATCGTTCGATCTGGTGTACATGTCGCATGTGCTGGAACACGTGCCGCATCAGGCGGCGGGTTCCGTCCTCGAGGTCATTCACGGGATACTGCGGCCGGGTGGCATTTGCCGGGTGGCCGTGCCGGATTTCGATGCCTTGGTGCGGATTTATGAAGCCGATGGCCGCAGCCTTGAACGCATCATCTTCCCGCTCTTCGGGGGGCAGGATTACCCGTACAACTTTCACTATGCCGCCTTCAATGAGGCCTGGCTGACGGAGCTGTTCAGGAAGGCCGGCTTCCGTGAAGTGAGAGGATGGAACCCCGACACCTGCGATCACCATGACTTCACGGATGCCTCTTCGCTCCGGGTCACGGTGGGCGACACATCCTACCCGATCAGCCTGAATCTCGAAGCGGTGAAGTAACGGTCGTCGATCGCCATGAAGGCGCCGACCACGGTCACCAGACCCTGATGTTGTCGGTGTCGAACGTGTAGCCGCCGTTGACGTTGATCTGGGTGACCGTGGCATGGGTGCCGTCACTGAACTGCACGTCGTGCAGCGGCGCGGTCGTCAGATCATCGGTGCGGCCGGCATAGACCCGGGCGCGCAGATGGTCGCCATGGCGTGTGAGGCGTAGCGTATACCAGGAGCCCAGCGTCATGCCCGTGATACCGGAAGTACTGCGCGCCAATTCGTTCGCGACCCATGCGTCGCGACGCTCCAGGATCAAGCGACCGGACGGGTAGCCAAGGTTGACGCCGTAACCGTTACCGTTTGCGTCGGTCAGCGAGTACCGCAATGCCGATCCGCCCGTGGTGTCGACCTTGCGTGTATGCAGGACCAGATCGAAATCCTGTGCAGGCATGGCCAGCGATTCCGTGCCGCCGTGGGGGTCGTTGAAACCCGACTTGCGCAGCACCCAGCCGACACTCGGATCGTGCACCACGGCGACCTCACCTTTGCGCAAGGCTTTCCATGGACCGAGCGAGCCTCGCTCGAAGTCGTCGTCGAACAAGAGCGGGGCGTTTGCGGGCGGTGAGGGCAGTTGTTTGACGTACAGGTTGTCCGTGTCGTAGTCGTAGCCACCGTTGACGCTGACGCGGCTGGCCGCGCGGTGCGTGGCGTCATGGGCGAACACCGTCACATGGGGCGCGCTGACATCGACGTCGGGCCGATCGAGGAAGAGGTCGGCTCGCAGCAATTCAGCTTGGCGCGTCAGGCGCAGCGTGTACCAACGCCCGATTTCCGTCCCGCCGGCGATGCCTTTGCTGCTGCGGGCGAGTTCAGTCGTTTTCCAGCCATCCCGGCGCTCGATGATGATGCGGCCGTTACTGGAACTCAGGTAGATACCGTAGCCATTGCCGAACGCATCCGTCACGCTGTAACGCAGCGCGCCGCCGCCGGCATCGCTGGCTTTGCGTGCATGCAGCACCATCTCGTAGTCGTCGACCGGGAAGGACAACTCGGCCCAGCCGCCATGAGGGTCGTTGTTGGTGGTCTTGCGCAGCGCGCGGTTGCCGTCGCTGTCCTCGATCAGCGTGACCTGACCATTGCGCAACTGGATCCAGGGCGATAGCGTGCCATCCTGAAAGTCGTCTGCGAACACGATGTCGTTGGCGGCAGTGGTTATCGTTGATTCCAGCGACACTCGTCCCTGCGCGGCGTCGACTGCATCTACGGTGAAGCTTTGTGTATCCGCGATGGTCGGCATGCCACGAATCTCGCCGCTGGTGGCATCCAGTATCAGACCCTCCGGCAGACGCCCTTGGCCGAGTTGCCAGCTATAGGGCGGCACACCGCCCTGTGCCTGTAACTGCGCCCTGTAAGGTCGTCCAACTTCGCCGGCGGGCAAGGCATGATCGGACAATGCCGGTTTGTAAACCCAGATGTCACCTCTGATCGGGTGATATAGGCCGATGAACACATCCCATTCGGCGATGTATTTCCATTTTCCAGCTGTGCCAGTCCAGGTGTAGTAACCGCCCCCCGAGAGGACGCTGTCGGCGATGCGGTCCGGGTACGGGTTGTTCGTGATCGGTGGCATCAGGCGCTTGAGGATCCAATGTCCAGCGGCCAGATCGTCCGGTGCCTTCAGTTCCCATAGCTCGTTCGTGCCCTCCCACAGCAGGAAGCGGTCGCGCGGCGGGTCGTATTCCAATCCGAAGCGGTCACCGAGGGTCGGCCAAGTCCAGGAGCCGAGCGTGAACGCACCCTGGTCCGCGGCATCCGCGTAAACGATGCGGTCATTGAATATTCTGCCGAGCGCAATCCCCGGTGAACCGAGGTCGTAATAGACGAAATCGGAACCGCGCAACTCCACCCAGAGCCTTCTTTCCGGGTTGAAAGATCCTGCCCCATGCGGGTGCAGACCCCCATTGAACCTGCCCACCAGTTCATAGGTATCTTGGCTGGGGTCGTCCAGCGAACGGATCGTGTAGCGCCACAGTCCACCCGTTCCGGCGAGGTACAGGACGTCTTGGCCGTTTTCATCTGCGTAGGCCGCGAAATTGGTCGCGAACATGCGATCGCTCCCCGCCGGTATGCCCTGAGGCCAGCTATCGCGGTTCTGCCACATGCTGCCGCCCTCGATGGCATTGGCTGGATACTCGGCTGAAACGATGTGGCTGCCGTCCAGCCCCCCGGTCTTCCACGGGTCGGCCTTGGCCGGATCCCACAGATACGGTCCGGTCCAGCGGCGTGTGCCGTTCGCGTCATAGCGATCCGCGCCATGCCCTCCCTGGTTGTATTGCGGGCCACCGAAGACCACGAAGCGGTCCAGTCGCGGCAGAAACATGTTGCCGTCGTAGGTGTGCATGGATATCGGCGAATGCATCGGACCGTCGACGGTCTCGAAGCGGGCATGCACGTTGGGATCGGCGACGACGGAACTCGACAACGAGCCGCGGCTCCACAGTCCGGTTTCCGAGTTCCACAGGTAAACCTCGTTGCCATGGTAATTGGCGTGACCCCCACCCCAGAGAATGAGATTGCCGCGATTGCTGTCCCAGGCGAACGAACTCCACGCTTCAATGACTGCCTTGGTGTGGTAGGGCGTCAGTCCACTGGGCGCCCAGGCATCGACGAAGTGGTTCACGTTGAGCTTTACCCAACGATTGGGGGGCGCATCGATGACGGCCTGCGGCACGGGCGCAGATGCGAATGTCGTCTGCGACTGAAGAAAAACGGCGGCTGCAAATGCCCACGAAAGGCAGCGGCGGATGGCGATCATTGTGGGCATCGAGAAAAATTCCTTTGTGAGAACTTGGCCGTGCTTGGTGTGACGCTTCAAGGCAGCGCAGATGACGCGGACGTCTACAGGCGATCCAGGCATACGCAGCGGGTGTCTTGGCGCTGTGAACAGCAAGTCAAATGCCTGTTGGGCAAACCGATCGCTGTTCAACAAAGCGTGTGGCTCCGCCCTGCGGCGCGTGCGTTGCCATGAGCGGGATGGTGAGCCCGCTGCGCATGCACGCCCGGCGGTGATGACGATTCCGCAGCTACGACGAAAGATCGACAGCGCCTTTTCGCCGGCCGCACGCAGGCAAGGGAACGGTTTTCCTTGCTCAGCCTGGGTTCACCTCAGTTTCGCATGAGCCAGGCGAAAGGCGGATCGGACCTCGCCGGCAATCGGATGTGCGGTTATGAAGATCAGAAGAAGCCACAGGATGGAAGCCGTGATGCCGTAGAGACACGCGATCAGCCATGCCGACGGTTCGCTGCCGTCCCAGAAAGACATGAACAAACGGGCTACGGGCAGGAAAGCCAGCGCGATGACACCCGACTTCCACGTGGCCTTGAGCAGGCCGGCAAAACCGATCCTGAGCGTGTCGTAGGCGAGACGGTAACTGATCAGGCCGTAACCGGCCATGATGGCGATGGTGGCGCCGGCGATGGCTTCCAGTCCGTACGGCGCAAACAACACGAATGCGCCGTAGGTGGGCAGCAGAAGCGACAGACGCACGGCAATCAGCCGTCCCAGCTTGCCGGTGGCGATGAACGTGTGCTCGATCCCGAACGTACAAATCTGCAGCGACGCCGTGACCGCCAGCAGTGAGACCACCATAGCCGCTGAGGTCCACTGCGGACCGAACAGCGCCATCAGGAACGGTTCGGCGAGAAACCAAAGCGTGGCGTACACGGGCCAGGCGATGACCGTGACATAGCTGATGGCTTTCAGGAAGAAGACGCCGACCTCATTCCCGGCGCGCACTTCTTTGGCGATGGCCGGGGTGAGCACCGAGCCCAGCCCGTCCAATATGGTGGAGGTGAACAATGTGACGGTGGACACGGCCTTGCCGTACAGCCCAACGGCATCGAAGCTGATGGTGCGCGCCAGCGTGAAGTCCGGCGCGCGGACCGTCACTTCCCCGATCAGCGCGGCGGTGGTGGCGGCGCCGCCAAAGCGGACGATGTGGCCTGCGGAGCGCAGGGAAGGGCGGTAATAGTGTCGGTTGCCGGCCATGCGGATGACGCCGAGCACCGACGTCGCCGTTCCGGCCACGGCGCCGTAGGCCAGGCTGATGAAGCCAAGGCCCGACCAGGCCAGTGCGATGGAGGTGATCGCGGAGGCCAAGGCGCTCAACAGGCCGATCTTGGCGATGGCGCCGAACCACATGTCGCGCTTCATGATTGCCATCAGCGTCGAACTGATCGGCACCAGCAGGAAATTGATGGCCAGCACGTAGATGACCAGACGCACCCCGGGCTCACCATAGAACTCTGCCAACAGCGGCGCGGACAGCACCAGCACGGCACCCAGCGAGAGCGAGATGAGTGCGGAGATGGTGAGCGCGCTGCGGATCGTGTCGACGGGAATCTCCCGCGCCTGGATCAGGTAATTGCTGACACCGAAGTCGCGAAACGTCTGGAACAGCCCGGCCGCGGCGATGCCGACGGAAAAGATGCCGATCTCGCCCGGGGTCAGGATGCGCGCTAGGATCATGGACGAGACGATGGTGATGACCATGGCGCCATAGCGCTCGCCGATGGCGAACAAGGCAGATCGTCTCGCGTTACCCATCAGCCCCTCCCGGCTTCATGACTTGCCTGCCGGACGCAGGGCAGGCGCTCCGTGCACCGGGAACGGCGCGCGTCGTTTGGCGCGATCAAGTCAAGCACCCGGCGTAGATGCGTGCGTAGTCGCGTGCCATGATTTCCGCGGTGTAACCAGTGCGGACGCGCTCGTGAAGGCTCTTGCCCAATCGTTGCCTGAGTTCGGCGTCGCCCGCCAACATGCAAACGGCACGCGCCAGATCGTGGCGATTGCCGGTATCGCACAACATGCCGTTGTCCATGTCGATGATCAGTTCGCGGAACGACGGTATGGTGTTGCAGATGACCGGTGCCCGTGCCGCGCCAGCCTCGAGCAGCGCGTAGGAAAAGCCTTCGCGGTGGGAGGGAAGGATCATCAGAGTCGCCGCGCGCATGAGCGAGAACGTTGCCGCCCGCGACAACTGTCCAGGCAGATGCACGCGCCCGGACAGACCGTAGGCGCGGATGAGTTCCTCGTAACGCGGCAGCAGTTCTCCTTCGCCGACGATCACCAGATGCAGTTCGGGGTCATGGGCAAGAACCTCCGGCCAAGCATGCAACACCGACTCGTGACCTTTGTACGGATCGAAGGAGCCGACCATGATCGCATAGCGTTGGGGGAGGCCGTTTTTGCTCAGGGCCGTAACGGACGGGGTATCGAACGCGATGTCATCGAATTCGAGGCCGTTATGGACGCACTCGATGTCGTGCAGGTCGGGAATCTGCTGTCGTGCCACGTCGATCAACCAGCGCGATACCGTCGTGATGCGGCTGGCTCCGCGCAGGGCGAAGCGCGCCAGCGTGCGCGACAGCCGGTTCAACTGCCCGAGAGTGACGATGTCGCTGCCGTGCAACGTGACGATGTACCGGGGGCCGCCCAGCCAGCGAAGCAGCCTGAAGTAGTACAGGTAGTCTTTGGCCAGATGTGCGTGGATGAGGTCGATCCGCTCCCGGCGCAGCATGCTGCGCAACCGCGCCAGGGTCAGCGGCATCTCGGCCAGCCATCCCAGTAGCGCTGCGACTGGCCGGTCCGGATCCTGGGGCAAGCGCAGGCGCAGGGAATACACGGCAACGCCCGACTCGTCGCGGTGTCCGAGCGTTGCCTGCGGCCAATCCCCTGGAATGAACACGCAGACCTCGTGGCCGGCCAGACGCAACCGGCCGGTGAGGTTGACTACCATGGTGTCCACGCCGCCCTTGATCTCGGGGTAGCGCAACGGCGTGATTTGCAGAATCCGCATGATCGCCCGCGGTCTGTCAGGGACAGAACCGGCAATAGGGGTTGGCCGCGGGGGGCTTGCCGTCCTGCTCGCCGCTCGGTGGCGCGCTTTCCGGCCCACGTGGCCGGGACGGCTCCCGCACCGGTTCGCGTTCGGGCCGTTCCACCGCATCGCCGGTGACCGGCGGCGTCGCCGGAGCCGGGCTGGGTACCGGAGCGGTTGGCGATGTTGGGGGCTGCGCTGCCGGTGCAATCGGTTCCGGAAATGGCGGCTTGCCGCCAAGTTCCAGATAGCGTTGCCGCAGGCCGCGCGAATTGGGGTTGTGACGCAGCCCCGCCGTGGCGTACTCCAAGGCCTTGGCCTTGTCGCCGAGGTCGCCGAACAGGCGTGACAGTTCAAGAAACGGGGATGCTACGTTCGGCGTCAGCGATAGGGCCTGTAGGTAATCCTTCACCGCCTCGGCACGCTGTTTGCGATCCGCGTATGCCCTCGCCCGCTCCAGATAGACCTGGCCCAACATCGGGGCATCCGGCTGCGAGTTTCGGATCACGTAGTTGGCCTCGTCGATGATTTCGGCCAGCAGGAAGGCCTTCTTCGCCTGGTCACGCTCGGCAAAGTAGCGGCTGCGCAGCACGGGAATCCGGCAGTAGTGGTGCAAGCCGCCGATGCCACGTGTGAGCGCACGTTCCTGGGGTGACCAATGCGAGCCATGGGTCAGATCGGGCGACCGATGGGTGGCGAATTTCTGGCAGTAGGAAGGCAGCATCGCGTATTCCGACGGGCTCACCTTGCCGACGTGGTAGAGCTCCGTTGCGACCGCGGGCAGGGATGCCGGGGTCAAAGCCACAACCAAAGCGATCAGGGCGGTATCAGGAGTCTTCATGGTGGGAATGTCTATCGGTACGCCGTGCGTTCATGGCCGGCAGTCGCAGTATCCAGGCGGCCGTTTCCTGCGCAACCCGTTCGCGCCAGGCGGCACGGGAAAACGTGTGATCGGCATCCGGAATGTCGACATGATGCAGGAAAAGACGCCCCATGGTGTCCCGCCAGGTGCGTCCGCCATGCCAGAGGTTCTTGAATTCCTGAGCAGTCAGGTCATTGCCGCTCAGGACCAGCAGGGTTTCACCGGCGTAGCGATCGAGCGCCCTGCGCAAGCGCTCGGAGAGTTGCGCATCCGACGAAGGGGCGGCGTGCACGATGCCCTCGGGTGACGGCACCGTGCGGCCGAGCTGCTGCGCCGGCGAAGTGCGCCGCGTGCACGCATCGACGACCGTGTGCGCAAGCGATGCAACGGATTGCAGCACGTTGACCCTGCCTGTCATCAGCGAGCGCCAGAACCTTGGATCGGTCAGTCGGCCGACATAGTAATGCTGCAAAAGTGCATGAGCGTGCGCCTGGGTATCCTGCACCCAGGGATTCAGCAGGGCGATGCCCGCCACCCTGTTGTCCTGCCAGGCATACAGTGCGGCCGCCGATGCGCCGTCGCACAACCCCCAGAGGACGACCCGGCGCAGGTGCGGAACGGCTCCGGTCAGCGCGTCCACCGCGCTGCGCACGTCGTCCGCAATGTCGTCGAAACCGCGCGTGTCGCCCTCGCTGTCGCCCATGCCGCGGTAGTCGAAACGCAGCGAGGCAATGCCGCGGTCCGCCAGATGGCGCGCCAGAAGGGTGAACTGGCGATGGCTGCCGGCACGGTACTGCGGGCCGCCGACGATGATCACCACGCCGATGTCGCAGCCCGTGGTTGCAGCGGTCGGCAGGCAGACGATGCCCACCATGCGCTCGCCGTGGCACGGGATCACGAGTGGCCGGTCGAGGTAGGGCATGGGTTCGCCAGCGTCCCGGCGCAGGCCACGGTCGCGTCCAGCAGCCGGGGGCAGACCTCGATCTCCTGCGTCTGCCAAAACTCGGCGCAGTCGACCACCTTGCCGGTCGTCGCGGTCCGTTCCCCCCAGGACTGCAACAACTGTTGCACGGACGGAGAAAGTTCATCTTCCGTTTGCCTGCGGATTTCCAGCACCACCGTGGGGGCGCGCGGGCGTATGGAGAGCAGGCGGATCTGGTCGATGGCCTGGGCCAGCCGGGGATCGAGGCGGTTGCCGGCGATCTCCACGGCCTCGCCACTTGCCAGGCGCTCGCGCAGGGTCTGCGTGGTCTCGCCGGCCGGATTGCGCAGCAGCATCTCCGCGGCCAGTTTCAGGCGCAGCAGGTGGTTGAGATAGCGTTCGCCGTTGATGACCGGCTGCCACAACAGCAGGCCATGGATGTCATCGCGGCGGGCGCTCAATTCCGCCGCCATGCTGGCGCCCAGCCGCAGCCCCCAAAGTAGGATCGGACCCCGAGCGTGTGAGCGCAGGGCGTCGAGCATCCGCTCTGCATCTTCGATCCAGATGTCCCAGCGCGCGTCGCCCGCGTCGCCGGCACTGTCGCCGCTGCCGAAGTGGTCGTACTGCAAGACCATCCAGCCTGCGGATGCGAAGCGGCGGGCCTGCAACGCCGCCATGCGGCGCGACTTGTGCATCTCCTCACCGTAGGCGTGCAGGTAGAGGATGCCGCCGACCGGAACGCGCTGTGCCGGCCCGTAATGCAGGGTGAACAGGTCGCCCGCGCTACCGGGCAGGTAGGCCGGCTCAAGTTCGATGGCCGGCTTGGCAGACATGGGATCGTGGCGCGCCACCCAAGCCTGGCGTCAGCCTGCCCGAGTCTTCTCCTCGACGAAGCGCGTCAGGCTGCCGAGCGTCTCGAAGGTCTCGGCGCTGATCTCGTCGTCCATCACGGTGATGTCGAAGCGTTCCTCGAGCTGGGTGATCAGGCCGACCACCGCCATGGAGTCCAGTTCGGGCAGCGCGCCCAGCAGGGGCGTCGCGGCGGTCATGCCGTCGGCGCGGGCGCCGAGGTTCAGGGTGGTGGCGATCAGGTTCCTGATGTCGTTCTCGAGCATGGGGGGTCTCGCGCGAGGCGGGTTGGGCAGACGGGCGTGGCGGCGATGTTATCCTATTGGCCATTCCATGTCCCCTTACCGCCTTGGCCGCCGATCCGTCCGTTCGGGAACCGTCGCAGATCGCCCGCACACCGGCGGCAGAGCCGGCACTGTCCGTCTCGGGACGGACGGCGTGCCACGACGATTTCGCGGCTCTGGACGAAGCTTGGTTGCGCACGCCGCCGCAACCCTGCGATGGCTTCGATCGCTGTCTGCCCTGGTTTGTGCACCTGGCACGAACCGCGCTGCCGGCAGATACCCGATTGCGGCTCTGGCGGTATCGCGACGGCGCCAGGGAAGTGCTGTTGCCCATGGTCGAGCCGCGACTGGGTTGGCGTTCGGGACGGCGCATGCAGGCCCTGGTTAACTATTACACCGCGCTGTATGCGCCACTGTGGCGTGGCGCGGTATCCGCCTCGGCACTCCATGCGCTGTGCGCCGAGTGGGCGCGCGCCCGGCCGCGTTGGGACGTGGTGGATATGCACCCGCTGGACCCGCTGAGTGCGGATTTCGCCCTGCTTACCCAGGCGTTGCGCGCAGCCGGCTTTCTCACCTACCGCTATTTCCGTTTCGGCAACTGGTACCTGCCCAGCCCGGGTCTGTCGTTCGCCGCGTACTGGGCGGCGCGGCCGTCGACGCTGCGCAACACCCATCGGCGCAAGGCCAGGGCCTACGCGCGGGATGGAAGGGGCCGTCTGCAGATCGTGTCCGGCGGCGATGCGCTGGAATCCGCCTTGGACGCCTACACGCGCGTCTATGCGGCGAGCTGGAAAGTGCCCGAACCCTATCCGCAATTCATGCCCGGCCTGATCCGGCTGGCGGCGCGACTGGGTTGGCTGCGCCTGGGCGTGGCCTGGTACGACGACCAGCCCGTGGCCGCACAGGTCTGGCTGGTGACAGCACGGCGCGCGGCCATCTATAAGCTGGCTTACGATGAACGTCACGCCGGTTTGTCGGCCGGCACGCTGCTCACTGCGCATCTGATGCAGCACGTGCTGGACGTAGACCGGGTCGACGAGGTGGATTACCTCATCGGCGACGAGCCGTACAAGCGCGACTGGATGAGCCATAGGCGTGAGCGCTGGGGCATCGTTGCCTACAATGCGCGTACCTGGCGCGGTTGCCTCGGCGCGCTTCGGCAAGGTCTCGGCGAATGGCGTCGCCGCGTCGCGCCGCGGCGCGACGACGAGCCGAGTCGCCCCGACCCTGGAGACTAGACTTTGACATCGCTGATACATGAACTGATCGAGGCAAGTGCGGCATCGACCCCAACGGCGCAGGCTCTGTGCGACGGCGCGCACACGTTCGACTATGGGCAACTCGCTGGCGAGACGCGCCGCGTTGCCCGGCTGTACCGGCAGATCGGCCTGGAGCGCTGGGAACGTGTGGCGGTCTACCTGGACAAGCGCCTGGAGACCGTGGTCGCTCTGTTCGGCGCGGCGGCTGCGGGTGGCGTGTTCGTGCCGGTCAACCCGTTGCTCAAGCCGGAGCAGGTGGCGCACGTGCTCATCGACTGCAATGCACGCATCCTGGTCACGTCTGCGGATCGGCTCGCCTCCCTTGCGGATGTGTTGCCGCATTGCCGCGATCTACGTGCCGTGGTGCTGGTGGGCGAGGCGAGCACCGCCGACATCGCCGGCCTGCGTCTGGTCGGCTGGGCCGAGCGCGAGCAAGCCCCCGAGGTCGCCATGCACCGCGTCATCGACCAGGACATGGCCGCCATACTCTATACCTCGGGCAGCACCGGCCGACCCAAGGGCGTGGTGCTGTCGCACCGCAACCTGGTGGCTGGCGCGGAGAGCGTCTCCTCCTATCTCGGCAACGACGCCCACGATCGCATCCTGTGCGTGCTGCCGTTGTCGTTCGATTACGGCCTGTCGCAGCTCACCACCGCGTTCCGCGTCGGTGCCTGCGCCGTGCTGATGAACTACCTGTTGCCGCGCGACGTGATCCGCGCAGTGGAGCGCGAACGCATCACCGGGCTGGCCGCGGTGCCGCCCTTGTGGGTGCAACTGGCGCAACTGGAATGGCCCGCGACCGTGCGCGGGCATCTGCGCTACATCACCAACTCCGGCGGACACATGCCGAGGACGACGTTGGCTGCGCTGCGCGCGAAGCTGCCCGACACGCGACCGTTCCTGATGTATGGTCTGACCGAAGCGTTCCGTTCCACCTACCTGCCGCCGGAAGAAGTGGACCGCCGGCCGGACTCCATGGGCAAGGCCATACCCAATGCCGAAATCCTGGTGGTACGCGAGGATGGCACGGCCTGTGCGCCGGGCGAGCCCGGGGAACTGGTGCATCGCGGTATCCACGTCGCGCTGGGCTATTGGAACGATCCCGAGAAGACTGCCCAGCGCTACCGGCCCGTCCCCGGACAGTTGCCCGGCCTGGTCATCCCCGAACTGGCGGTCTGGTCCGGCGATACCGTGCGCATGGACGACGATGGCTATCTCTATTTCATCGGTCGCCGGGACGAAATGATCAAGACCTCCGGCTACCGCGTCAGCCCGTCGGAAGTCGAGGAAGTGGTCTATGGCAGCGGACTGGTTCACGAGGTGGCGGCCATCGGTGTCGCGCACCCGGTGCTCGGCCAGGCCATCGTGCTGGTGGTCCACGGCGGGTCCGGTGAGGACGCGTCCCGGACCGAGCCGCTGTTGCTGGCGTGCAAGCAGAAGCTGCCTGCTTTCATGGTGCCGGCGCGGGTGATCCGGCGTGACGTGCCGCTGCCCCGCAACCCCAACGGCAAGATCGACCGCAAGCGCCTGGCCGAGGAACTGGGTAGTCTGTTCGAGGAGCAGACATGAGCGCGCCCAGGCATGCCCCGCATCCATTCGCCGTGACCGGTGACGAGCTGGTGATCGGTGGCGTGCCGATCACCCGCTTGGCCGAGCGGGTCGGACGCACGCCGTTCTATGCGTACGACCGTGCCCTGATCAGCCGCCGGGTCGCCGAGTTGCGCGCCGCGCTGCCGCACGACATGCATCTACACTACGCCATCAAGGCCAATCCCATGCCCGCGCTGGTGCAGCACATGGCCGGCCTGGTCGATGGCTTCGACCTGGCCTCGGCGGGCGAGATGAAGATCGCGTTGGATACGGCCATGCCACCTGACAAGATCAGTTTCGCCGGTCCTGGCAAGACCGAGGCCGAACTGCGGCGTGCAGCGGCGGCGGGCATCGTCGTCAATCTCGAATCCGAGCTGGAGATGGAACGGCTTGCCGCCATCGGCGCGCAACTGGGCCTGCGCCCCAGGGCGGCGGTGCGCGTCAATCCCGATTTCGAGTTGAAATCCTCCGGCATGAAGATGGGTGGTGGCCCCAAGCAGTTCGGCGTCGATGCCGAACGCGTACCGGCCATGCTGGCGCGCATGCGCGATCTGCCCCTGACATTCCACGGCTTTCACATCTTTTCCGGGTCGCAGAACCTCAAGGCCGAAGCGATCATGGAGGCGCAGCGCAACACCTTCGAGCTGGCACGCCGGCTTGCTGCACACGCGCCCGCACCGGTTCGGCTGCTGAATCTGGGCGGTGGTTTCGGCATCCCCTACTTCCCGGGTGAGGAAAGGCTGGAACTCGGTCGTATCGGCGAACATCTGGCCGAACTGCTACCGGCGGCGCGCAAGGATTTCCCTGATGCGGAGTTCGTGATCGAACTCGGCCGTTTTCTGGTCGGCGAGGCCGGCGTGTACGTCAGCCGGGTCATCGACCGCAAGGAGTCGCGCGGCCAAGTGTTCCTGATTACCGATGGCGGTCTGCATCATCATTTGTCCGCGTCCGGCAATTTCGGCCAGGTGATACGCAAGAACTACCCCGTGCTGGTCGGCAACCGCCTGCACGCGTCGGGCGAGGCCATCGCCTCCGTCGTCGGGCCGCTATGCACGCCGCTGGACGTGCTCGGCGACCGGATGGCGCTGGGACATGCCCAGGTGGGCGATCTGATCGTCGTGCTGCAATCCGGCGCCTATGGCCTGAGTGCCAGTCCGACGGCTTTCCTCGGCCATCCGGCGCCGGAGGAAGTGCTCGTGTAGCGGGGTGGGGGATGGGTGTTGCGACGGTCCCTTCCGCCGCGATCAGACCGCCTTGCGCAGATTGTTCAGCAACATCGGCACGAATCGTGGCGGCGGGCTCCAGGCCAGTGAACAGCGCGCCAGTTGGTAGGGATCGGTGTGGCGGGTGGACACGCCGCATTGTGTCGATACCGCACCCTCCAGGCCGAGTGCTTCGACCACGCGGGCCTGTTCGCGCCGATAGTCCTTGTCCGGTCGGCCGTTGGGGTAGGCGAACACGCGCACGCGGGTGCCCAGTGCCTGTTCCAGCCAGCGGTTGCCGGCGACGATCTCCGCGCGCACCGCATCGTCGTCGAGGCCGGTGAGGATGGGGTGATGGTGGGTATGGCCGCCGATCTCCATGCCGGCCGTGTGCAGTGCCCGGATCTGCTCGGTCGTCATCATCAGGTCGTCGGGTAGCGGCGCGTCGCTGACCCGAGCGGCCAGTTCGGCGACGATCTGTTCCCGCCGCGGTGTCGGCAGGTTCTTGACCCGTGGCAGGATGTGACCGATGGCGGCCGCCTTGGCGGCGGGACTGGACACGTCGTGTTCGCCCAGGTCGAGCGGGCGCAGATCGATGCGTCCGCTGCGCGCGTGGCGGATCGCCTCGATCACCGTGTCGTTGAACATGCGGCCGCCGTCGAGGTAGGCCGTGGCGATGAAAAAGGTGGCGTGCAACCCGTGTTTTCGCAGAATGGGCAGGGCCAGACGGTGGTTGTCGGCATAGCCGTCATCGAACGTGACGCAGGCGGCGCGCGCGGGAAGGGTGCCCTGCTTCAGGCGGGCGATGGCCTCCGGCAGCGGCAGGACGTTGAACACCGATGCCAGAGCCGCCATCTGCGTGTCGAACATCTGTGCCGTGGCCTCGAACGGGAAGATCGGGTCGACTTCGTCGAGGATGCGGTGGTAGATGAGGATGGTCAGACGCGCGCGCGGGCCGGCCGGCGACAGGGTGCTGCCGATCGATCTGTAGATTGCGTCCAGCATGATGCCCGCGTTCCGTCCGTGTCCCGAGTCTCGTTCGGCGCATTTTGGGGGATGCGCGCCGCGGACGGTATCATTACGCCCTCGTTTCGAATACCCCCGTCATGCAGACCCTCTCCGTCGACCTGGGCGATCGCGCCTATCCCATCCACATCGGTCCCGGCCTGCTCGACCGGGCCGAGTTGGTGCTGCCGCATCTGGCACGCAACCGCGTGTTCATCGTCACCAACACCACGGTCGGCCCGCTGTATCTGAACCGTTTCAGCGAGTGTCTGGTCCGCGCCGGCGTGCAGGTCGAGGCGGTGGTGCTGCCCGATGGCGAGGCGTACAAGAACTGGCAGACACTGAACGACATCTTCGATGCGTTGCTGACGCATCGCGCCGAGCGCAAGACCACGCTGATCGCGCTCGGCGGCGGGGTGATCGGCGATCTGGCCGGTTTCGCCGCGGCCTGTTACCTGCGTGGTGTGCCGTTCGTACAGGTACCGACCACGCTGCTGGCGCAGGTGGATTCGTCGGTGGGCGGCAAGACCGGCATCAACCATCCGCTGGGCAAGAACATGATCGGCGCGTTCTACCAACCGCGCCTGGTGCTGGCCGATACCGCCACGCTGGACACGCTGCCGGATCGCGAGCTGTCGGCCGGGCTGGCCGAGGTGATCAAGTACGGCCTGATCCGCGACCTGCCGTTCCTGGAATGGCTGGAGGCGAACATGGATCGGCTGCTGGCGCGCGATGCCGAGGCGCTGACCCATGCCATCCACCGTTCCTGCCTGAACAAGGCCGAGGTGGTGGCTGCGGACGAACGCGAGGCCGGTCAGCGGGCGCTGCTCAATCTGGGCCATACCTTCGGCCATGCCATCGAGGCCGGCATGGGCTATGGCGCCTGGCTGCATGGCGAGGGCGTGGCTGCCGGCACCGTGCTGGCGGCCCAGTTGTCACGCCGTCTGGGGCTCTTGTCGGCGGGCGACGTCGCGCGCGTGATCGCCTTGTTCCGGTGCGCGCGCCTGCCGGTGCGCGCGCCTGCGCTCGGCCATGACGCCTACATGGCGCACATGGGCATCGACAAGAAGGTGGAGGACGGCCGCATCCGCTTCGTGCTGCTGCGCCGCCTGGGTGAGGCGTTCGTCAGCGCCGATTACGACGCCGCGGCGTTGCGTGCGACGCTGACCGAAGACGTCGGCGCGGCCGACTGAGCGACCGCCCGAGGCATCGACCGTGACCGAGCGCGCGCCCTACGCCGCGCATCCGGCACGTTCGCGCGGCCGCCGTCATGCCGAGCCGCCGGCCGCGCCGCGTTCCGAGTATCAGCGCGACCGCGACCGCATCGTGCATTCCACTGCGTTCCGCCGGCTGGAATACAAGACCCAGGTGTTCGTCAATCACGAGGGCGACCTGTTCCGCACGCGCCTGACGCATAGTCTGGAGGTGGCGCAGATCGGCCGCACGCTGGCACGCATGCTGGGTCTGGACGAGGATCTGACGGAGACGCTGGCGCTGGCGCACGACCTCGGCCACACGCCGTTCGGCCATGTCGGCCAGGACGTGCTCAATGCCTGCATGCGAGACCACGGTGGCTTCGAGCACAACCTGCAGTCGCTGCGCGTGGTCGACACGCTGGAGCAGAAATACGCCGAGTTCGACGGCCTCAATCTGACCTTCGAGGCGCGCGAGGGCATCCTCAAGCACTGCTCGGCGCGCAACGCACGCGAACTGGGCGAGGTGGCGCGCCGTTTCCTGGACGGCGGACAGCCGTCGCTGGAAGCGCAGATCACCAATCTGGCCGACGAGATCGCCTACAACAACCACGATGTCGACGACGGCCTGCGCTCCGGTCTGATCACGCTGGAACAACTGGCCGAAGTGGACATCTTCGCGCGTCATCTGAACGAGGTGCGCGCCCAGTACCCGCGGCTTACCGACCGGCGTCTGATCCACGAGACCGTGCGACGCATGATCAACACCCTGGTGGTCGATCTGCTCGAGCAGACCCGGCGCAACCTGGCGCAGCACCGGCCGGTCGATCTCGACGCGGTGCGCGCCTGCCCGCCGCTGGCCGCGTTCAGTGATGAGGTGCTGGCGCGCCATCGCGAGCTGAAGCGTTTCCTGTTCCACAACCTGTATCGCCATTACCGCGTGGTGCGCATGAGCGAGAAGGCCAAGCGGCTGCTGCGCGAGTTGTTCGACGCATTCATCGCCGAGCCGCGCCTGTTGCCACCCGAGCACCGCGCGCGCGCCGACGCCGACCCGTACCGCGCGGTGTGCGACTACATCGCCGGCATGACCGACCGTTACGCCATCCGCGAGCATCGCCGCATCTACGACATCGACGAACTGGCCTGACGGTGGCCCGTGCCCGGCGTTCGCAGGGTGGACGAGCCGGCCTGAGCGTTTACCCTCGGGCGCCGCGCGTGCGGCATGGCAAAATAGGACACGCCGAGCGTTTGGCTTACCGCTCGTGCCTGGGTGTGATGAAATCACCGTTCCTGCCGTCGTTTGCACTGGGTATCGCCGCATATCGGGTACCTTCGTAGGCATGGTGTTCGCGCGGGAAATGGAACGCGTCATGGACAATCGCAAATGAAAAGGCTGTGTTGGGCATTGATCCTGTTGCTCTGCGCCGGTGTTGCGGCAGCTTCCACGCGCGCCAAGGTCAAGGCGAACTCTGGCCTGTCCGGCGTGCGTGTGGAAGCCACCCAAGTGTTGCAGGTGGATGCGCGCACGTTGTGGGAGACCCTGACCGATTACAACCGGCTGGCATCCTTCGTTCCGGACATGATCTCCAGTCGCGTGGTGTCGCCGCCGGGAGCGCCGAAACGTGTCGAACAAATCGCCGACGCCGGCCTGTTCGCCTTCATCATGCCCGATCAGGTGGTGCTGGCCATGGAGGAGGCGCCGCCGAACCTGATCCGTTTTCGCGCGGTATCGGGCAAGCTGGTATCGATGAATGGTGAATGGCGCATCATCGGTGACCGTGCGCCGGTGACACTGGTGTACCGCGCCCATATCGTGCCGCTCAGTCCGATACCGCCGCTGGGCTCGGGCTTCTTCGTCGAGGACGAGGTGCGCTCGCGTTTCGAAGCGGTCGGCCGCGAGGCGGAGCGGCGCATGCGCGAACAGGCGGCGCGCTCGCCGCTGTTCCGGCTGTATCAGCCATGAACGCGCCACGGTCGCGCGCGCGCTTGTCGCCGGTGCTGGCAGGGTTCTGCCTGGCGCTGCTCGCGCCGCTCGCCGGTTGCGATCAGCTCAAGGAGCGCGCCGGCATTCCCGACCAGGCGCGCATCGAGGCCGAAGGCAAGGCCATCGGTGCCGCCTGCCGTCATGCCGGACGCGGGCTGGAGGATTGCTACGCGCTCAACGACAAGGCCTCGAAGGCTGCGGTGTTCGCCGGCTGGAAGGAGATGAACGAATACATGATCAAGAACAACATGGATGCCGTGCCTTCCAGCGTCGGCCAGCCGGCCGCGAGCCCGGCGGAAGACACGGCGGGCGCACCGGGCAAGGGTACGTGAGGAGGCGTCATGTCCAACACGCTGCGCATCGCGTCCTACAACATCCACAAGGGACTGTCCTTCTTCAATCGCCGCGTGGTCCTGCACGACGTGCGCGAGCGTCTGATGGGCATCAACGCGGACGTGGTGTTCCTGCAGGAGGTACAGGGGCATCACGCGCATCGTTCCGGCCGCTTCGATGCCTGGCCTGCGATGCCGCAGCACGAATTCCTGGCCAGCGATTACTGGCACGCGGCGGCCTACGGACGCAATGCGGTGTACGAGCATGGCCACCACGGCAACGCCATCCTGTCGCGCTTTCCGATATTGAACTGGGAGAACGTCGACATCTCCGCGCATGCGTTCGAGAGCCGCGGCATTCTGCATTGCGAGATCAAGGTGCCCGGCCTGGCGCAGCCATTGCATGCGTTATGCCTGCATCTGGCGCTGAACGAATCCGGCCGGCGCAAGCAGATCGACCAGTTGTCGCGGCGCATCCGCACCATGGTGCCGGATGACGCACCATTGATCATCGCCGGTGACTTCAATGACTGGCGCCAACGGACCCGTCACTATCTGGCCGCGGAGCTGGGACTCAAGGAAGTGTTCGAAACGGCGCACGGCCGCCCGGCGCGCAGTTTTCCCGCCGCGTTGCCGCTGCTGACGCTGGATCGCATCTATGTGCGCGGCTTCGGCGTCGCCGCCGCCCAGGTGCTGCATGGCGCGCATTGGCGGCGGTTGTCCGATCATGCGGCGTTGACCGCGCACTTGCGTCCGACCGGCTAAGTGGTCGTTCCGGGCAACCGGTTGACGCTGCTGCACAACGGCGGCGGCTATTTTCCGGCCCTGATCGCGGCCATGGATGGCGCGCGCCATGAGATCCATCTGGAGAGCTACATCTACGCGCTCGACGATGCCGGCCTGGCGGTGGGCGCGGCGCTGATGCGCGCGGCACGGCGTGGTGTGGTGACCCGGGTGCTGCTGGACGGTTTCGGCGCGCGCACGCTGGCGCCGGCGTTTCTGGCCGAGCTGCGCACCGCTGGCGTGGAACTGCTGTTCTACCGCCCGGAGCGCGCGCGCCTGCGCCTGCGCCGTACCCGCTTGCGCCGCATGCACCGCAAGCTGGCGGTGGTGGACGCGTGTGTCGCCTTCGTCGGCGGCATCAACATCATCGATGACCTCAACGGCCGTGGGCTCACCGCGCCGCGCCTGGATTACGCGGTGCGCGTGGAAGGCCCGCTGGTGGCCGACATCCACGCCGGCGTGCATCGGCTGTGGCGCCTGGTGAGCTGGAGCCGGATCGGTCTGCGCCGCCATGAAGGCGCCTTGCTGCGGGCGCCGACACGGCCCGCCGGACGGCAGCATGCACAGTTCCTCACGCGCGACAGCCTGCGCCATCGTCGCGCCATCGAGGTCGCCTATCTGCGCGCGATCAGGCGCGCGCGCCGGGAGATCATCCTGGCCAACGCGTATTTTCTGCCGGGCCTGCGCTTCCGCCACGCGCTGGTGCGCGCGGCGCGCCGTGGCGCCCGGGTGGTGCTGCTGATGCAGGGCCACACCGATCATCCGCTGTATCGCGCCGCGACGCGCGCGTTGTACGGCTACTTCCTGGAGAACGGCATCGAGATCCACGAGTATCACGCCAGCGAACTGCATGCCAAGGTGGCGGTGATCGACGGCCGCTGGTCGACCGTGGGCTCCAGCAACATCGATCCGTTCAGCCTGATGCTGGCGCGCGAGGCCAACATCGTCGTGCTCGATCGCGGTTTCGCCCAGGAGTTGCGCTCCGCGCTGCAACGCGCCATCGGCGACGGCGCCCGCCAGATTCACCGCATGGTGTGGCGGCGCACGCCCTGGCATACCCGTTTCGCCTCCTGGCTGGCTTACGGCGTGGTGCGCGGACTACTGGGTCTGGCCGGTTTCGCGCAGCGGTGGGATGGCGTGCGCCAGGGGCGTGGCGGATGACGCCCGGGGCGGCGCGGAGCCGCGAGCGCGCCTACTCGGCGTTGTCGCCCCAGCGTGGCATCAGGGTTTGCGCCACGCCGAGCTGATCGAGCACGCGTGCGACGATGAAGTCCACCACGCCGTCCACCGTCTGCGGGCGGTGGTAGAAGCCGGGATTGGCCGGCAGGATGGTGGCGCCGGCCTCGGCCAGCGCGGTCATGTTGCGCAGGTGGATGAGCGAGAACGGCGTCTCGCGGGGCACCAGGATCAACGGGCGTCGTTCCTTCAGCATCACGTCGGCGGCACGTTCCATCAGATTGTCGGCATGACCGTGGGCGATGGCAGCCAGCGTACCCATGGTGCAGGGGCACACCACCATGGCATCCGCCGGGTTGGAGCCGGAAGCCGCCGGCGCGAACCATTCCTCATGGCCGTAGATGGCGAGTCGGCCGGTGTGTCCGGGAACACGCACGGCCAGCAAAGCCGCCAACGCATCGACGTCCGCCGGCAGGGCGAGATCCAGTTCCTGGCGCGCGACGATGCGCGCGGCGCGCGAGATCAGCAGATCGACGCTGCAGCCGGCGAGCAACAGGCAGTCCAGCAGGCGCAGACCGTAGGCCATGCCGGAGGCGCCGGTGAGGGCTAGGGTGATGCGTTGCATGTGGGCAAGGGACAAAGGGAGGGTGGAGTGTAGGGTGGTCAGCGGCGCGTGAGTAGATGGTGGCTGATCAGACCGTTGGCCAGACCGGTGACCAGGGCCGCACCAAGGAACAGCGGCAGCACGGCGGTGAGGCGGATATCGGGCAACAGCCACAGGTCGACCACCAGCAGTTGGGCGACGATGTGCGCGCCGGCCGCCAGCACGGACAGGCCCACCGGGCCGAACCAGCGTTGCGGCAGGTGGATGGCCCAGGCCAATACCAGCAGGCTGGCCAGGCCGCCGGACAGGCTGAGCACGAACGCAGGCGTGAGGAACTGGCCGAGCGCGAGCGCGCCGGCGACGACGCGCAGGCCGGCGACCCAGGCCGCCATGCGCCAGCCATAGCGGTACAGCACCAGCAGCGTGACGATGTTGGCCAGGCCCGGTTTCACGCCGGGGATCGGCAGCGGGATCGCCGCTTCCGCCAGCGTCAGGCCGATGGCCGCAGCGGCCAGCCCGGCCACGCGGCGGTCCTCGGCGCTGGCGGTGAGCTCAATAACTGAGCGTGTCATAGCCGGCCGCGGCGTTTTCCACGCTGATGCGGTTGGGCAGACAGATGGCCTGACCGCCCGGCGGGATCCAGCCTTGGCGCACGCACCGTTGGCGCGGTCCGGGGTCGTCGGCGATGCGCACGCGCCCGCCATGGATCTCCACATGACTGACGCCGAGCGGGCCGGGTACCTCGATGATGCGGTTCAGGCGCAGGCCGGCCTCCTGATACACCCGACCGTCGACGCGGATGATGACGCGCCCCTCCAGGCTGTCGGCCTGATGCCAGGCCAGCATGGCCACCATGGCACAGCCGCACAGCAGCACGATCCAGTCGCCGGGGCGCAGCGGCAGGCGCGAAGGGCTGGCGGGCGATGGCTCCGACACGTGCGGCTCAGCACGCGCCGCGCGCCGGTGCGGCGGCGCTCATGTCAGTTCGCGGTGGCGTACCAGCACCCGCTGGCCGTCACGAAAGTGATCGGCCAGGACCTCGGCGAAATAGACCGAGCGATGCTGCCCGCCGGTGCATCCCAGGCCCACCGTGAAGTAATTGCGATTGTCCTGAATGTAAGCCGGCAACCACTTCTCGACATAGGCGCGGATGTCGCCCAGCATCTCGCCGACCTGCGGCTGCGCCTGCAGGAAGGCGATCACCGGCGCGTCGCGCCCGGTGAGCGGCTTGAGCGTGGCGTCGTAGTGGGGGTTGGGCAGGCAGCGCACGTCGAACACCAGGTCGGCGTCCATCGGGATGCCGTGCTTGAAACCGAACGATTCGAACACCAGTGTGAAGCTGGCGCTGCCCAGCGCGAGGAAATCCTTGATCCAGGCGCGCAGGTTGTTGGCCGACAGATCGCTGGTGTCCATCCGATGCGCGTTGGCGGCGATGCGCGCCAGCAGCTCGCGCTCCTCGCGGATGCACTCCTCGATCGAACGTTCGCCGCCGGCCAGCGGGTGCCGGCGCCGCGTTTCCGAGAAGCGCCGGATCAGCGTGTCGTCCTTGGCGGTGAGGAAGATGACGCGCAGGTCCACGCGCTGACGCAGCCGCTCCAGTTCGCCGGGCAGGCCGGGCAGACCGGCGCCGCTACGCGCGTCGATGCTGACCGCCGCCTCGCGCACGCCGGACATGCGCAGGTAATCGACGGTTTCCGCCAGCAGCGCCGCGGGCAGGTTGTCGACGCAGTAGTGGCCGGCGTCCTCCAGCGCCTTCAACGCCACGCTCTTGCCGGAGCCGGACAGGCCGCTGATCAATACCAGACGCATGGGATCGACGCCCTATTCGCCATCCGCCTCGATGGCCGCGCGCTGCCGCTCGGTGAATTCCAGCGAAGAGTTGAATCCTCGCAGCTTGAGGATGTGATTGCGCACCGCCACTTCCACCAAGACCGCCAGGTTGCGGCCCACGGCCACGGGGATGCGCACCTCCGGAATGGTGACGCCGAGCACGTCGCGATCACTGGCGCGCATGTCCAGACGGTCGATTTCCTGCCACTGGCCGGCCGGAGTCAGATGCACGATCAGTTTCAGATTCTTTTTCTGCTTGACCGCGGTCTCACCGAACAGACGGCGGATGTTGAGCACGCCGAGGCCGCGTACCTCCATGAAATCCTGCAGCAGCGTGGGGCAACGCCCCTCCAGCGTGTCCGGGGATACCGCGAACACTTCCAGGATGTCGTCGGCGACCAGGCGATGGCCGCGCGTGATCAGTTCCAGCGCCAGTTCGCTCTTGCCCACCGACGGATCGCCGGTGATCAGCACACCCAGGCCGGATACTTCGAGGAACACGCCATGCAACAGTGTGGACGGCGCCAGCGCCTGGGTCATCATGTGGGAGAGCAGGCGCATCAGCAGAGGGCTTTGTTCCGGTGAGGTGAACAGGGGGGTCGAACTGCGTTCGGCGGCGTCCATCAATTGCATGGGCACCGCCTCGTCATTGGCGACGATGACCGCGGCGATCTCGTTGGCGAACAGGTTGTCCACCGCCTGGTCCAGCGCCTCCGGTGTGAGCCGGCGCAGGTAGTCCATCTCCGCGCAGCCGAGTACCTGCACCCGGTTGGGGTGGACGAAGTTGAGGTGGCCGATCAGCGCCAGTGTGGGTTTCTGGATGGTGTCGGAGGTCAGCAGGCGATCGCCGCCGGCACGCCCGGCGATCCAGGACAGGCGCAGCCGTTCGCCGGCCCGGCGGAACAGTTCGGCGACCGTGATGTGATGCGGCGTCGCGGCTTCGACTTCGAGCGCGTCGGTGGCGGGATCGACCTTCAGGGTGTCCACTGCGTGATCAGGTCGTGCAGTCGGGCGGCGTCCGGCGCATCGCGCAGGCGGGCGCGAAAATTCTCGTCGGAAAACATCGCCGCCAGTTCGCCCAGGATCTGCAGATGCATGTCGGTCGCCGCCGCCGGCGCGAGCAGGATGAAGACGAGATCGACCGGTTGCCGGTCGGGTGCGTCGAAATCGATGGGGGTCTTCAGGCGGATGAAGGCGCAGGCGGTATCGGCCAGGTGCTTGATGCGGCCATGCGGGATGGCGATGCCGTAACCGAGCGCGGTGGAGCCCAGTTTTTCGCGCGAGAACAGGCTGTCGAACACTTCCGTCGGCGACACGCCATGGCTGCCATGAAACAGCTCGCCGGCCTGCTCGAACAGCCGCTTCTTGCTGGTGGTATCGAGATCCGCGAGTACGTTGCCGGGCCGCAGCAGGGGGGTGATCAGGTTCATTGAGTGCCTTTCGGCCGGTCGCGCGGCAGCACGACCGGCTGGGCGAGGGTCAGTCGAGTTCGACGCTCTGTCGTTTGAGGCCGCCGGACTCGCGATGCACGTCGCCGGCCTTTTCCTTGTGTTTGACCACCTGGCGATCGAGCTTGTCGGTCAGCGCGTCGATCGCTGCGTACATGTCGGCATCGATGGCTTCGACGTAGATGTCCTTGCCGCGCAGGTGCAGGTTCACCTCGGCCTTGTGCTTGAGCTTCTCCACCGCGAGGATGACGCTGACGTCGATGACCTGGTCGAAATGCCGGTTGATGCGCGCCATTTTGTCTTCCACGTAACCGCGGATCGCGGGGGTCACTTCCAGATGATGACCGGTGATGGTGAGGTTCATGGTTGCTCCTTGTGATGCGCCCGTCAGATCGACTTGCGCTGGTTGGCGGGAGGAATGTTCATCTGCTCCCGGTATTTGGCAACGGTGCGCCGGGCGACGACGAAACCCTGCTTGCCGAGGAGCCCCGAGATGGCGCTGTCGGACAGGGGACGGCTGGCGGGTTCGGCGTCGATGAACTGCTTGATCAGGGCGCGGATGGCGGTGCTGGAGGTGGCGCCGCCCTCGTCCGTGGCCAGGGAACTGCCGAAGAAATACTTGAATTCGTACAGGCCGCGCGGCGTCATCATGAACTTCTGCGTGGTGACGCGCGAGATGGTGGATTCGTGCAGATCCACGGTTTCCGCGATTTCCTTGAGCGTGAGCGGCCGCATCGCCACTTCGCCATGTTCGAAGAACATGCGCTGGCGATCGACGATCGCCTGCGCCACGCGCAATATGGTGTCGAAGCGCTGCTGCACGTTCTTGATCAGCCAGCGCGCCTCCTGCAACTGCGCGCCGAGCGAGCTGCCGCCATCCTTGTTGCCACGCAGGATGCCCGCGTACATTTCGTTGATGCGCAGTTTGGGCACCGCGTCCGGATTCAGGCTGGCGATCCACAGCCCCTTGACCTTGCGCACGAACACGTCCGGAGCGACATAGCGCGTGTCGCAGGGGGCATAGGCCGATCCCGGACGGGGATTGAGCGAGGTGATGAGCTGGCGCACGCGCTGGAAGCCCAAGTCGTCGATGTCCAGCAGTTTCTTCAGCTTGCCGTATTCGCGATCCGCCAGCAGGCTCAGATGGTGGCGCACCAGCGTCTTGGCGACCTCGCGCCAGGGCGTGGTCTCGGGCAGCGCCTGCAGTTGCAGCCACAGGCACTCGGCGATGTCGCGCGCGCCGACGCCGGCGGGTTCGAAGCTTTGCAGCAGCTTGAGCGCGGTGCCCAGTTCCTCCGGTTCGACCTGCATTTCCTCGGGCAACAACTGCGCCAGCTCGTCCAGCGGCGCCGACAGGTAGCCATCGTCGTCGAGCGCCTCGATCAGCAGCGTCATCAGTTGGCGATCACGTTCGCCCACCGGGGTCAGCGACAGTTGCTGCGTGAGATGACTGTGCAAGTTGCCTTGGCTGGTGTCGGCCTGCTGGAAATCGCGTTCGTCATCGTCGCCGTCGCCGTGCGCCGGCGCCACCGAGCGGTCCCCCCAGGCCATTTCCGTGTAGATCTCGTCGTGGTCGTGACGCGGCTCCTCCGTGCCGCCTTCGGCCGGCGCATGCTCTCCCGGCAGGTCGCCGACCGGGCCGTCGAAGCGATCCTCGCCGTCGAGACGTTCCAGCATCGGGTTGTCCTGCAGCATCTGCGAGATTTCCTGGCTCAGCTCCAAGGTGGAGAGCTGCAACAGGCGGATCGATTGCTGGAGCTGCGGCGTCAGGGTGAGCTGCTGATGCAGCTTGAGCTGGAGGCTCTGCTTCATGCTGGCAGCGGAGTGTGGGGAGCGGTGCGCATGGAAAGGTCAGAGCCGGAAATGCTCTCCAAGATATACCTTTCGGACGGTTTCATTATAAATGATTTCGTCCGGCGTCCCGGCCGCCATGACCCGGCCTTCGTTGAGGATGTAGGCGCGGTCGCAGATGCCCAGTGTCTCGCGCACGTTGTGGTCGGTGATCAGCACGCCGATGTCGCGTTCCGTCAGGAAACCGACGATCTTCTGGATGTCCAGCACCGAGATGGGATCGATGCCGGCGAACGGCTCGTCGAGCAGCACGAAGCGTGGCGAGGTGGCCAGCGCGCGCGCGATCTCCACGCGCCGGCGCTCGCCGCCGGACAGCGACGCGGCGGCGGCATCGCGCAGATGGGTGATGTGCAGATCCTCCAGCAGGCCCTCCAGGCGGGTCTCCACTTCCGCCTCGTCCAGGCCGCGCAGTTCCAGCATGGCGGCGATGTTGTCGGCAACGCTCAGACGCCGGAAGATGGAGGCTTCCTGCGGCAGGTAGGACAGGCCCAGACGCGCGCGCCGAAACACCGGCAGATGGGCGATGTCGACGTCGTCCAGGCGGATGCGGCCGGCATCGGCGCGGATCAGCCCGACCATCATGTAAAAGCAGGTGGTCTTGCCGGCGCCGTTGGGACCCAACAGGCCCACCACCTCGCCGGAGGCGACCCGGATGGAGGCATCCGTGACCACCTGGCGGGACTTGTAACGCTTGGCCAGTTGTTCGGCGACGAGTTCGCTCACGGCTGTGCGGCGGCGTCGCGCTTGGGCAGGATCACCGCGCGCACGCGACCCGGCGCGCCGGCGGCGCCGCCCTCGGCACGATAGAACTCGCTGGCGCGGTCGTACACGATCAGATGCCCGCGCAGTTCCTCTTCGCCGCGTTTCAGGCGCGCCTTGCCGGTCAGGCGTATGACGTTGGCGCGGCCGTCGTATTCCACCCGCTCGGCCCAGCCTTCGGCGTAATCGCTGCGCCCTTCCATACGCTGGCGGAAGTGAACCGGGTTGCCGCGGGCGTCGCCATGCGCGAAGCCGGCGTCATCCTGGCGTACCTCGACGCGCTGCGCAGCGATGCGCAGCGTGCCCTGGGTCAACACGACGTTGCCTTCGTAGGTCGCCAGCCGGCGGGCATCCTCGATGACCACGCGGTCGGCTTCGATGTGCACCGGCTGGTCACGGTCCGCACGCTCCGCCAGCGCGGCCATGGGCAGCGTCAGCAGGCAGCAGAGCAGTGCTTCAGCGCGCCGTTTCATAGACCCCCCGGACACCGCCGCCCAGGGTCAGCGTTTGTGCGTTGCCATCGAGATAAAGCGAGTGGGCGTCGATGCGCGATGGACCCTGGGTCAGGGTGACGGGCCGGTTGGTGCGCAGCATGCGGGCTTCCGGCGTGACGTGCAGGAACTCGGTCCGCATCGACAGCGGTGCACGCGCGCCGGCCGATGTCCGGCGCGCGTGCACGTCGTCGAGGAAGTACACATGACGGTTGTCGGCCGACAACAGCGCGCGTCGTGCCTGCACTTCCAGGTCGCCATCAGGCAGCCCGGCACTGTAGATGGGGGCTTCGAGCACGGTGGTGTCGTCGTCCATGTAATGGATCATGTGCGCGGCGCGCAGCCGGTGGCGTGGCTGGCCGTGCGGGTCGAACACCAGTACGTCGAAATCGACCACGTAGTAATCCGGGTCATGCGTGAAGCCGGCGGTATCGACCATGGTCGGCAGCTTGCCGCCCAGCTGGTTCAGCCACCAGGTCAGCGCGGCCAGGGTGACGACGATGGCCAGCGGTGGCCAGTGGATGGGATGGGCGGCGGACATGCGGGTGCGCTAGCGGTCGTAGCGGTCCAACTGCGCCTGCCACTGCCCTTGGGCGCGCAGGATCAGTTCGCACAGTTCGCGTGCGGCCCCGCGTCCGGCGCCCGCCTGCGTGACCAGGTGGCAACGCGCCTTCACCTCGGCCGGCGCATCGGGCACGGTGACGGCGAGACCGCAGCGACGCAGTACCGGCAGGTCGACCACGTCGTCGCCCATATAGGCAATCCGGTCGGCGGTGAGCCCGCAGGTCGACAGCAGCGCGTCGAAGGCTTCCAGCTTGTCGTCCGCGCCCTGGTGGATATGGGTGATGCCGAGATTGCGCGCGCGGTGCAGGACCACCTGCGAGGTGCGGCCGGTGATGATGGCGGATTCGATACCGCCGGCACGCAGCATCTTGATGCCGTGGCCGTCGCGCGAATGGAAGGCCTTGTACTCCTGGCCGTCGTCGCCGTAGAACAGGCTGCCGTCGGTGAGCACGCCATCGACGTCGAACACCAGCATGCGCACCGCGCGCGCGCGGCGTTCGATATCGGCCATGTCGCTCATACCACCCCCGCGCGCAGCAGGTCATGCATGTTGAAGGCGCCGACCACGCGGCCGTCGTCGTCCACCGCCAGCAGGCCGTTGATCTTGTGCTCCTGCATCCGCCGCGCCGCTTCGGCGGCCAACGCATCCTGGGAGATGGTACGCGCGCCGCGCGTCATCACGTCGGCGATCATCGCCCCGCGCACGTCGACGTCGTGATCCAGCAGCCGGCGCAGGTCGCCGTCGGTGAACACGCCAGCGAGCCTGCCGTCGGCCTCGAGGATGGCGGTCATGCCCAGGCCCTTACGCGTCATTTCCAGCAGCGCCTGCTTCAGGCTGGCGTCGCGCGGCACTACCGGCAGCGCGTCATCCTTGTGCATCACGTCGCGTACGTGCACCAGCAGGCGTCGGCCGAGCGCGCCGCCCGGATGGGTGCGCGCGAAGTCCTCGGCGGTGAATCCACGCGCCAGCAGGGTCGCCACTGCCAGTGCGTCACCCAGCGCCAGCGCCGCGGTGGTGCTGGCGGTGGGCGCCAGATTGTGTGGGCAGGCTTCCTGCGCAACGCTGGCGTCGAGATGGATGTCCGCCTCGCGCGCCAGCGTCGAGGCGGCGTTGCCGGTCATGCTGACGAGGCGCGCACCGCGGCGTTTCAGCGCCGGCACGATGGCGACGATCTCGCCGCTCTCACCGGAGTTGGACAACGCCAGCACCACGTCGTCGGCGGTGATCATGCCCAGGTCGCCGTGGCTGGCTTCGGCCGGATGCATGAAGAACGCCGGCGTGCCGGTGCTGGCCAGGGTCGCCGCGATCTTGCCGCCGATGTGGCCGGACTTGCCCATGCCGGTGACCACCACCCGCCCCTTGCACGCCAGCAGCGTGCGCACGGCAGCCAGGAACGCGTCGTCGATGCGCGCCACCAGCGCGCGCACCGCGTCGGCCTCGATCTCGAGGGTGCGGCGCGCGCTGTGCGTGATGGCGTCGGGCGTGGGCGGGGTGAATGTCATAATGGGCGTCAAGTATAGCCATTCGCGCCCCCCCGCTCTAGCGATGCCGTCCACGCTCGAACTGACCCTGATCCTGCTGGCCGGCGGTGTCGTCGCCGTCGGCCTGCTCAAGGCCGCGGGCCTGCCGGCGTTGCTCGGTTACGTGCTGATCGGCATCGGCCTGTCGCCGTTCCTGCCGGCGGTGGACACGCATTCGCCCACCGCCCATCTGGCCGAGCTGGGCGTGGTGTTCCTGATGTTCTCCATTGGGCTGGAATTCTCGCTGACGCGCCTGAAGACCATGCGCATGGCGGTGTTCGGGCTGGGCGGCTTGCAGGTCGCGCTGACCATGTTCCTGGTCATGGCGCTGGCGCTGGGCATCGGCCTGTCGTGGGAAACCGGCCTGGCCCTGGGCGGGGTGCTGGCGATGTCGTCCACGGCCATCGTCAGCAAGCTGCTGTCCGAGCGCGACGAACTCGACAGCGAGCACGGACGCCTGATCCTGGGCGTGTTGCTGTTTCAGGATCTGGCGGTGGCGCCGTTGATCATCTTCGTGCCGGCGCTGGCGCAGAGCGACGGGCTGGGCCCGGCGCTGGCGCTGGCGACGCTGAAAGCCGGGCTGGCGCTGATCCTCATCCTGACGCTCGGCCAGAAGCTGATGCGCCCGTGGTTTCACGTGGTGGCGCGGCGCAAGTCGAGCGAACTGTTCATGCTCAACGTGCTGCTGGTCACGCTCGGTCTGGCCTATGTGACCGACCGCGCCGGTCTGTCCATGGCCCTGGGTGCGTTCCTCGCCGGTGTGCTGATCGCCGAGACCGAGTACCGTTACCAGGTCGAGGCCGATATCCGGCCGTTCCGCGACGTGCTGATGGGGCTGTTCTTCGTCACCGTCGGACTGATGCTCGACCTCGACGCGGTCATGCGCTTCTGGCGCGAGATTCTGGCGGTGCTGGCGGCACTGCTCGTGCTCAAGCTGGTGGTCGTCGTGCTGCTCGCCACGCTGTTCACGTTGTCGCCGGCGGTGCTGGCGCGGGTCGGTCTGGGGCTGGCGCAGGCGGGCGAATTCGGCCTGGTGTTGCTGGCGCTGGCCCTGGGTCATGGCCTGCTCGCGGCCGACCAGCATCAGGTGGTGTTGGCGGCGATGATCCTATCGATGTTGCTGGCGCCGCTGCTGCTGCTCGCCGGCGACCGCCTCGCCCGCCAGTTGGAAGGCGGCGCCTGGATGGCCCGCGCGCGCGGCGTGCACGAGATCGCCACGCGCGCGTTCGGCGTGCAGGGTCATGTCATCGTCTGCGGCTATGGCCGCAGCGGCCAGAGTCTGGCGCGCCTGCTGGAGGCGGAGCGCGTGCCCTTCATCGCGCTCGACCATGACCCGCGCCGGGTGCGCGCCGCGGCCTCGGCCGGCGATCCGGTGGTGTTCGGTGATGCCACGCGGGTCGAGGTGTTGACCGCCGCCGGCGTGCAGCGCGCACGCGCGGTGGTGATCAGCTTCGCGCACAGTGCCTCGGCGCTGAAGATACTGGCCGCGGTGCAACGTGTGCGCCCCGATGCGCCGGTGATCGTGCGCACGCTCGATGACAGCGACCTCGACCGCCTGCGCGAGGCGGGTGCGACCGAAGTGGTGCCGGAGGTGTTGGAGGGCGCACTGATGCTGGGCACGCAGACCATGCTGATGGCCGGAGTGCCGCTGGCGCGCGTGCTCCGCCGCGTCCGGCAGACGCGCGAGGCGCGTTATGGCGCGATGCGCGGGTACTTCCGTGGGCTGACCGACGAGCACGAGGACGACGCCCGCGGCGAACGTCTCAATTCGCTGATGATCCGGCCCGGTATGCATGCGCTCGGCCGCTCGCTGGCCGAGCTCGAACTCGCGCGCCTCGGTGTCGCCGTGGTGGGCTTGCGCCGTCCGGGTGCGGCGCAGCCGGTATCGGACCCCGACGAGCCGCTGCGTGCCGGCGACATTCTGCTGTTGCGCGGTGAGCCCGAGGCGCTGGCATCGGTGGAACTGGCGTTGACGCAGGGTTGAGGCCTGGCCGAGCGGCCCGGCGCCGAGTTTGGGAGCGGGTTCAGAACAAGGCGGCGGCGCCGCAGTTCGCCTCGTTTTGTGCGGCCTTCCACAGCCCGGTCTGGGCATCGTAGCAGCGGCTGTCCACCGGCGCGCCGCCTCCGCCGTCGAAATCGCTGAAGCGGAATTGACCCGAGTTGGCGCGGCCGTCGTCGATTTTGCGGTCAATTTCGGCGAGTACGCGCGCCGGGATCTGATTGCCGGTCTTGAGGTTCAGCTGCGCCTGTCCCTGAGATGCCGAGAACCTGGCGTCATGCTGGAGTTGCAGCATGGCACCGTACGGATTGCGCGGCCATTCGCCGCGAAGGTCCGGCAGGGCGTTCGCGGCTTGGTAGTGCCCGGCGATCAGATTGGCGTGCGACAGGTGCACCCACACCAGTAGGCTTTCGCGCGCAGCCGGCGTGTCGCGTACCAGTCCGTCCCCATTGCCGCCCACCTGCGGGCCGGCGATGCCACCGAGATTGGCGTAAGCCAGTTCGCCGGGGTAATCACCGGGCAGGGCGCGGTATTTGTCCTGAAAGGTGTAGACCGCGGCGCGCACGCTGTCGATCTGCGAGATCAGGTTGCGCGCGCGCGCGCTTTCGATCAGTTCCTGGCCCTTGAGCACGCCGCCCAGCAGCAGGCCGATCACCACCAGCACGATGGCCAGCTCGATCAGCGTGAAGCCGCTTGGACGGGGTTGCGCGCGGGGCATGGAAAGCGATAAAAGCGCCATCGAAGGGGGCGAAGCCGCCAGGGTTGGGCAAGTGTACTGGTGATTCGTCCGCCGCCTCAATTTCCCGTCCGCCAACGCCGACAGCGCCATGCCCGATCACCCCACACCGCCCCAGGCCGCGCTGACGCGTGGTCTGGGCACGCAGGATCTGCAACGCCATGGCAACCTGATCCTCGCCTGCCTGCTGGTGCTGCTGCACGCGGCGTTCGTCTGGGGTCTGGGCGACGCCTGGGGCCAGGGCATGGTCATCGCCCACTACGGCCTGTTCCTGCTCTGGCAGCCTTTCTTCAGCGGTCAGCAGCATCTGCCCTGGCCGCGCGCGATCGGCGTGCTGGCGGTGGGCGCGGCGCTGGCCATCCTCGACAACGTCTGGGCCGCGGTGTTGTGGTGCATGCTGCTGGCGGCCCTGCTGGGCGGTGTCACCGTCAGCCTGAAACCCCTGCGGGAGCGCGTGGGTCTGTGGCTGGCGGTGGCTTATCTGCTGCTGCTGATGTTCGTCTGGCTGATCCCCACCGGCATCGGCCTGTCCATCCGCTACGATGACGATGTCCCCTGGCTGCGTGATGGTTTGTTGCTGCTGCCCCTGCTGCTGCCGTTGTTCCCGACGCCGCGCATGGAACGCCACACCGGCGTGATCGACCTGCTGTACACGCTGCTGTTCGTGCTGGTCATCGGTGTGGTGGCCCTGGGCAGCTACGCTGCCATGCATCTGACCCGGGTGACGTATGCCATGGCGGTGTTGATCAGCGTCGGCACGCTGCTGGTCTCCCTGTTGATGATCGCCTGGCTGTGGCAGCCACGCGGCGAGACGCCGGGTCTGCGCAACCTGTTCTCGCGCTATCTGCTGTCGCTGGGGCTGCCACTGGAGGAATGGCTGACCCAGCTGTCCGAAGCCGCGGAACGCGAGCCGGATCCGGAGCTGTTCCTGCGCGCGGCCATGGCCGGTTTCACGCATCTGCCTTGGTCCACCGGCGTGACCTGGTCGACCGCACATGCCTTGGGCGAACTGGGCGAGCACAGCGCCCACTCCATCGCCTTCGCGCATCAGGGCGTGGAGGTGCGCTTCTACACGGATGCACCGGTGAACCCGGCGTTCGCCCTGCACCTGCGTCTGCTGACCGAGATCATCGGCTATTTTCACGCCGCCAAGACGCGCGAACGCGAGATGCAGGCCAACGCGTATACGCAGGCGATCTACGAGACCGGTTCGCGCCTGACCCATGATGTCAAGAACCTGCTGCAATCCTTGAAGACGCTATGTTCGGCGGCCGAACACAGTCAGCCGGACCAGGCGGTATCGCTACAGAACCTGATGCAGCGGCAACTGCCGCAGATCGCCAAACGCCTGGAGATCACGCTGGACAAGCTGCGCTCGCCGGAGAAAGCGGTCGATCGCCGCGAGATCCTGGCGCGCGAGTGGTGGCGCAACCTGAAGAACCGTTACGCGCGCGACAATCTGGCATTCACCATCGACGACGCCGAGACCATGCTGTGGATTCCGCAGGAACTGTTCGACAGCGTTGCCGACAACCTGATTCAGAACGCGTTGCGCAAGCGCGTGGGCCAACCCGATGTAGCCATCCGCGTGGAGCTGCGCACGCAGCCGCTGCCCAGCCTGATCGTGTGCGACAGCGGCGCGGCGGCCGCGGACGAAGTGGTGGAAAAGCTGTTCCATGCGCCGGTGTCGACGCACGACGGCCTCGGCATCGGTCTGTACCAGGCCGCCAAGCAGGCGCGCGGACTGGGTTACGGCCTGGAGCTGTCGCGCAACCTGGAGGGCGAGGTGTGCTTCACCTTGTGGCAGGAGGTGCTGGAGTAGCCTCAGCGCGGCGCACGGGCCGCCAGCATCAGGCGTTTCATCTCGCGCACGGCCTCCTGCCAGCCGCTGAACAGCGCGCGTGCGACGATGGCGTGGCCGATGTTGAGTTCTTCGACGCCCGCCATCGCCGCCACGGCCTGCACGTTGTGATAGTGCAGGCCATGCCCGGCATTGACCGCCAGGCCGAGCGTGCGTCCATGTTCGACGCCGGCGCGGATGCGCGCCAGTTCGGCGGCCGCGGCGGCACCCTGGGCCTCGGCGTAGCGGCCGGTATGGATCTCCACCACCGGCGCGCCGGCGGCGCGCGCGGCATCGAGTTGGTGCGGTTCGGCGTCGATGAACAGTGATACCCGGATGCCCGCCTCGCCCAGCGCCTGACAGGCATCGCGCACCTTGGCAAGCTGCCCGGCGACGTCCAGACCACCCTCGGTGGTCAGCTCCTGACGGCGCTCCGGCACCAGGCACACGTCCTGCGGGCGCAGTTCGCAGGCGATCGCCAGCATTTCGTCGGTGATCGCCATCTCCAGGTTCATGCGGGTCGCCAGCAGGCCGCGCAGCACGCGCACGTCCTGGTCCTGGATGTGGCGCCGGTCCTCGCGCAGGTGCAGCGTGATGGCGTCCGCCCCGGCTTCCTCGGCCAGCAGTGCGGCCTGCACCGGGCTGGGGTAGGGGGTGCCGCGCGCCTGGCGCAGCGTGGCGACGTGATCGATGTTGACGCCGAGTCGGATCATAGTTTGTGCAGATCGAGCAACAGTTGACGGGTGGCCAGCGGCTTGTCGCCCAGATAGTGCGACAGCAGCGCGCGCATCAGAAGTTTACCCTCGGCCCGCGTGGTGGCGTCGTCGAGGTTGCCGGCGGCGAGATCGAGCAGGGTCTTGCCCAGATAAGCCGGGTCGGGCGGCGAGTGCACCAGCACGCCGACGCCCGGCTGAAAGGTATAACGTCGTGCGGGGTCGATGTCGCCGCCATCGGCCCGGTGGGCGAGCGGCTGGGCGTAGCCCAGCTCGGACAGCAGGTCGAGTTCGAAGCGGCGCAGGACCGGTTCGACGTCGGTCGTGGCCTGCAGGTCCACCAGCGCGCCGGCGTAACGGTCGAACAACAGCTCGTGGGCGTCGCCTTCCGCCAGCAGGCGCAACAGCAGCTCGTTCAGGTAGAAGCCGCACATCAGCGCATGGCCACGCAGCAACAGTCCGCCGCCCTGCCATTCGGCATCATGCAGGGTGCGCAGCGCGCCCTTGCCGAACCAGGACAGCGTCAGCGGCTGGAACGGGATCAGGCGTGCCTTCAGGCCCGAGTGGGGCCGCCGCGCGCCACGCGCCACCAGGCCGACACGACCGTGATGGCGCGACAGGACATCGACGATCAGGCTGGTTTCGCGCCAGGGGCGGCTGTGCAGGACGTAGGCGGCTTCGAGGTCGGTCCGCTCACTCATGGCCGAGCTGGCGCAGCATGCGCACATCGTCGGCCCAGCCGCCGCGGACCTTGACCCACAACGACAGGAACACCTTGCGTCCGAACAGTTGTTCCATGTCCTGGCGCGCCTCGCTGCCGATGCGTTTGAGACGCTCACCGCCCGTGCCCAGCACGATGGGTTTGTGCGCCGCACGGTCCACCCAGATCACCGCGTCGATGCGGATCAGCGTGTCCGTCTCTTCGAAACCCTCGACGGTGACGGCGACGGCATAGGGAATCTCGTCGCCGGTGAGTCTGAACACCTTTTCGCGCACCAGTTCGCCGGCCAGAAAGCGGGCGGAGCGGTCGGTGATGTCGTCCTCGGCGAACCAGGGCTCGCCTTCCGGCAGGTACGGTTTCAGGATGGCCGGCAGGCGCTCGACGTCCTTGGCGTGTTCCGCGCACAGCGGCACGATCTCGGCGAAGGCATGGCGTGCCGACATGTCGCGCAGGAAAGGCAGCAGGCTGGCCTTGTCGGCGATCCTGTCGGTCTTGTTGACCACCAGCACCACCGGCTTGCCGGGCGGTAGCAGCGGCAGGATGCGCGCGTCGCCGGCGCTGTAGCGCCCGGCCTCCACCAGCCACAGCACCAGGTCGACCTCGCCCAGCGCCTGCGTGACGGTGCGGTTCATGGCCTGATTCAGCGCGTTGCGGTGGCGCGTTTGGAAGCCAGGCGTGTCGGCGAAGATGAACTGTGCGTCGGCTTCGGTGCGCACGCCCAGGATGCGGTGGCGCGTGGTCTGCGGCTTGGACGAGACGATGCTGACCTTGGCGCCGACCAGCGCATTGACCAATGTGGACTTGCCGACGTTGGGGCGGCCGATGACGGCGATGACCCCGACCCGGTGGCTCATGCCGCCTGCCTGCGCCGGCCGGCCGCCGCGAGCTTGGGCGCCGACGTTTCGCGCGTCTCCAGTTCCTGCAATGCCGCCAGCGCGG
The DNA here is from genome assembly GCA_937949525.1 of uncultured Burkholderiales bacterium. Taxonomy (GTDB): domain Bacteria; phylum Pseudomonadota; class Gammaproteobacteria; order Burkholderiales; family Thiobacillaceae; genus PFJX01. The sequence continues at coordinate 49,799 of CALEDT010000003.1, forward strand.
CCTGTTGTTCCGCCGCCTTGCGGCTGGCGCCGTGGCCCTGGGTGGTCAGGTCGAGCGCGGCGACGCGACACTCGACGTGAAAGACTTGCGCATGCGCCTGGCCGGCGGCTTCGATCAGGCGGTAATCGGGCAATCCCAGGCGGCGGGGTTGCAGCCATTCCTGCAGGCGCGTCTTGGCGTCCTTGCCCTGCTGTGCGGGATCGATGTCGGCGAGCTTGTCGGCGAACAAGCGCTCGACCATGCCGCGGGCGGCGTCGAAGCCGGCGTCCAGCAGCGCGGCGCCGAGCAGCGCCTCCAGCGCATCGGCGAGGATCGACGGCCGCTGCGCGCCGCCGCTGCGCAATTCGCCCTCGCCCAGCAGCAGATGGCGGCCGAGTTGCAGTTCCACGGCCACGGCATGCAGCGAATCCTGATTCACCAGGTTGGCGCGCAGGCGCGACAGTCGCCCTTCGGGAAGGTCCGGAAAGCGCTGATACAACATCAGGCCGATGACGCAGTTGAGCACGCCGTCGCCGAGAAACTCCAGACGCTCGTAGTTGTGCGCGCCGTGGCTGCGGTGGGTCAGCGCCTGGGTCAGCAGATCGCGCCGCTGCCAGGTGTGGCCGAGGCGCTGTTCGAGCACGCGGGTCACGGCCTGGTCGAGTCGATCCGCACGGTGAAGTCCATGCACAGGTTGACCGCGCCGATGAACGGCTTCTTCGCGGAAAACTCGGTGGACAGCAACACGCCGTTGGCCACCCGCTCGATCACCAGGTCGCTGGCATCGACCACGCTGACGTTGTTGAGCCGCAGTTCGCGCGCGAAGCGTTCGCGCAGCTCGCGTTCCTTGACCTTGTCCAGCTCCGGCTGGGTGGCGATGCCGCGCAGGATGGAACGCACCGTCCAGTAGTCGATGTAGGCTGGCAGCACGCGGAACGCCGAATAGGCGGCGAAGCCCAACAGCAGTAACAGGAACATCAGTCCACCCAGGGTCATGCCGCGCTGACGTTTCATGCTCACCTCACTCGATCGATAGCCCGATGCGGGCCGGTTTGCTGAAATGCTTCAGCATGTTGAGGAAATCATCGAAATTCCACCAGATCATGAACGCGCGTCCGACGATGTTCTCGTCCGGCACGAAGCCCCAGTACCGCGAGTCGTTGGAGGCGTCACGGTTGTCGCCCAGCGTGAAATAGTGCGCCGGCGGCACGACGCAACGGAAGCCGCTGTCGTCGTAGTCGCACTGGTCGCGGAAGGCGAAATCGTGCTCCACCTGATGGACGATCACCGGCGGCATGTCGCGCTGCGTCATGGCTAGGTGCTCGCGTGTGCCCAAACGCTCGCGCCAGGTGTCGGCACGCACGAAGTTGAGGCCGCTGGCGGTGTACTCGTAACTGCCCTCGGCACGCATCGGTACCGCCTCGCCGTTGATGATCAGACGTTTGTCGCGGTACTCGACGACATCGCCGGGCACGCCGACCACGCGCTTGATGTAGTCGAGCGACGGGTCGCTGGGGAAACGGAACACCATGACGTCGCCGCGCTGTGGGCTGCCCAGCTCGATGACCTTCTTGTTGATCACCGGCAGGCGGATGCCGTATTCGTATTTGTTGACCAAGATGAAATCGCCGATCAGCAGCGTCGGCAGCATGGAGCCGGACGGAATCTTGAACGGCTCGACCAGAAAGGAGCGCAGCACGAACACGATCAGGATGACCGGGAAGAAGCTCTTGGAATAGTCGACCAGCAACGGCAGTTTGGCGTCCGGCGCCCGTTGCTTGGCGAACAGCAGGTGGTCGAGCAGCCAGATCAGGCCGGTGACGACCAGGGCGAGGAACAGGATGAGGGCGAAGTTCATGACGGGGTTGCCGGAGACGGAAGGATTTACTTTTCGCTGACCTGCAGGATGGCGAGGAAGGCCTCCTGCGGAATTTCGACGTTGCCGACCTGCTTCATGCGCTTCTTGCCTTCCTTCTGCTTTTCCAGCAGTTTCTTCTTGCGCGTGATGTCGCCGCCGTAACACTTGGCCAGCACGTTCTTGCGCAGCGCCTTGACCGTCTCGCGCGCGATGATGTGTGAGCCGATGGCCGCTTGCACCGCCACGTCGAACATCTGGCGCGGGATCAGCTCGCGCATCTTGGACACCAGTTCGCGCCCGCGGAACTGCGCGGTGGAGCGGTGTACGATCAGCGACAGCGCATCGACGCGCTCGCCGTTGACCAGCACGTCCAGCTTGATCAGATCGTCGGCGCGGAATTCCTTGAATTCGTAATCCAGCGAAGCGTAGCCGCGCGAGGTGGACTTCAGCCGGTCGAAGAAGTCCAGCACCACTTCGTTGAGCGGCAGATCGTATTTCAGCAACACCTGCCGCCCCATGTATTTCATGTCCACCTGTGCGCCGCGCTTCTGGTTGCACAGTGTCATCACGTTGCCCAGGTAGGCCTCCGGCACCAGGATGGTGGCGGTGATGATGGGCTCGCGGATTTCCTCGATCCTGGAGAGGTCCGGCAGGCGCGAGGGATTCTCCACCTCCACCATGCTGCCGTCCTTCATCAGCACCTGATACTCCACGCTGGGCGCGGTGGTGATCAGGTTCTGGCCGAACTCGCGTTCCAGCCTTTCCTGCACGATGTCCATGTGCAGCAGACCGAGGAAGCCGCACCGGAAGCCGAAGCCCAGCGCCTGCGAGGTCTCCGGTTCAAAGCGCAGCGCCGCGTCGTTCAGTTGCAGCTTGGTCAGCGCGTCGCGCAGGCTGTCGTACTCGTGCGATTCCACCGGGTACAGGCCGGCGAATACCTGTGGCTGGATTTCCTTGAATCCGGGTAGCGGTGTGTCGGCGGGCCGGGCCGCCAGCGTCAGCGTGTCGCCCACCTTGGCGTGTTTCAGTTCCTTGATGCCGGCGACGACGAAACCGACCTGGCCGGCGCGCAGTTCCGTGCGCGCCAGTGACTTGGGTGTGAACACGCCCAGGCTCTCGACCAGGTAATCGGCCCCGGCCGCCATCAGGCGGATGCGCTCCTTCTGGCGCAGCACGCCGTCGACCACGCGCACCAGCATGACCACGCCGACGTAGTTGTCGAACCAGGAGTCGATCACCAGCGCCTTGAGCGGCGCATCCTCGTCGCCACGCGGGGGCGGGATGCGCGCCACCACCGCTTCCAGCACGTCCTCGATGCCGATGCCGTTCTTGGCCGAACAGCGCACCGCGTCGTCGGCCGGGATGCCGACGATCTCTTCGATCTCGTGGATCACGCGTTCCGGATCGGCCGCCGGCAGGTCGATCTTGTTCAGCACCGGGAACACCTCGACGCCCAGTTCGATCGCGGTGTAGCAGTTGGCCACGGTCTGCGCCTCGACGCCCTGCGAGGCATCCACCACCAGCAGCGCGCCCTCGCATGCCGACAGCGAACGCGACACCTCGTAGGAGAAATCGACGTGGCCGGGGGTGTCGATCAGGTTGAGCTGGTATTCGCGCCCGTCCCGCGCCCGGTACAGCAATGCCGCGGTCTGCGCCTTGATGGTGATGCCGCGCTCGCGCTCCAGGTCCATGGAATCGAGCACCTGCGCTTCCATCTCGCGCTCGGCCAGACCGCCGCACGCCTGGATCAGGCGGTCCGCCAGCGTGGACTTGCCATGGTCGATGTGGGCGATGATGGAAAAGTTGCGGATGTCGCGCATGAAAAAAAGCGAGGCACGCAGACGTGCCTCTCGGGACGGAGTGTGGGCGCGGATTTTACCTGAAACGACAGGGGCTTATGCGGCGCGCGCGGCAGCGCGCCGGAACTGCCGCCGCCCGCGGCCGCGACAGGGGCGCAGCGGTCAGTCGGGCGGCGGCGTGCGCGCCACGAACCCGGCTCAGCGTTCCAGTCGCAGCGACACGTAATGCGCGCTGTCACCCCGCTTGACCAGCAGCGCGACACTGCGGCGCGACGGATCGTCGAGCAGGCGCGCCAGTTCTTCGGCGGTGTTCACTTCCTGGTTGTTGACCGCGACGATGACGTCACCGGACTGGATGCCGGCGCGTGCCGCCGGGCCGCTGACTTCCTCGACCAGCACGCCGTTGTTGATCTTGAGGATACCCTTCTGTTCGCGCGTCAGTTCGCTGACCACCAGACCACCGCGGTTGGCCACGCGCGGCGCGCTCTCCGCCTTGGCCTGCACCGTGTCGTCCGGCATTTCACCCACCGTGACGCTGAGATCGCGCTGCGCGCCCTTGCGCCAGACGGTGAGCGTGGTACGGGTGCCGGGGCGGGTGGCGCCAACCAGGCGTGGCAGGTCGATCGAGTTCTTCACCGGCTTGCCGTCGAACTTGAGCACGATGTCGGATACCTGAACGCCCGCCTTGTCCGCCGGGCTGCCGGCCTCCACGTCGGCGACCAGCGCGCCTTCGGCCTTCTTCAGCCCGAACGACTCGGCCAGATCGGCGGTGACTTCCTGGATGACGATGCCGATGCGGCCGCGGCTGACCTTGCCGCGCGTCTTCAACTGCTCGGCCACGTCCATCGCCACGTCGATGGGGATGGCGAACGACAGCCCCATGTAGCCGCCGGAGCGGGAGATGATCTGCGAGTTGACACCGACCACCTCGCCCTTCATGTTGAACAGCGGGCCGCCGGAGTTGCCGGGGTTGACGGCGACGTCGGTCTGGATGAACGGCACGTAGTTTTCCTGCGGCAGGCTGCGCCCCTTGGCCGAGACGATGCCGGCGGTGACCGAGTTCTCGAAGCCGAACGGCGCACCGATGGCCAACACCCACTCGCCCACGCGCAGGCGGTTGGGATCGCCGATGGTCACGACGGGCAGGTTGCTGGCGTTGATCTTGATCAGCGCGACGTCGGTGCGGCTGTCCTTGCCCACCACCTTGGCGCGGAACTCGCGCCGGTCATGCAGCTTCACCACCACCTCGTCGACTTCGTCGACCACGTGCGCGTTGGTCAGGATGTAGCCGTCGGCGGAAATGATGAAGCCCGAGCCCTGGCCGCGTCGCGGCGGCAGCATGCCGCGTTCCTCGCGCGGTAGCATGCCGCGCCCTTCCGGCGGCAGGAAGCGGCGGAAAAAATCGAACATCTCGTCCGCTTCCGGCATGCGCTGGCGCTGGCGCGCGCCCGGCCGGGACTCCTGCAACGTGGTGATGTTGACCACGGTGGGCGACTGTTTTTCCGCCAGATCGACGAAGTCCGGCAGTTGCGCGCCGGCACCGCCGGCCATGAAACCGAGAGACAGGCCCAGCAGGGCGAGCCATTTCTTCATGTCACACCTCGCGAAATACTTGGCTTGGGATGGAAGGGATGGTTTAGACGTTCAGCCGCGCTGGCAGCCGCCGCCCGTGTCACGGCGCAGGATCACCGGTCCACGGGCGGGCGCGGCGCGGCGACGCAACCACGCGGCCGCCAGCACGAGACCGCACAGACCGCCGAGGATGGAAGCGGGTTCCCCGTACAGCGCATGCACGCCACCGGCGCCGAGCAGCAGCAGCAGCAGCGGCATGACGTAACTGGCGGAGGCGGCACGCAGCAGCACGCCCTCCGGCAGGCCGACCACCACTGCGTCGCCGGGGCGCGCGCCGATGGGATTGGCGACCGGGAACTCGGCTTGGTCGGCGTGCCAGAAGCGCGCGAACACCGACGAACCGCAGCCCTTGCCGCCACAGGCGCCGCACGACGCGGGGGCTTCGCTGACCACCCAGGCGACCTCGCCGTCCTCGCGGCGCACGCGCGCGGGGGTCTCGATCACCGCTCGCCTCCGCGCGCTTCCAGGTTCATGGCGATGGCCTCGACGGTCGCCCAGGGTGCGTCACCCAGAATGGTGGCGCGCAGCGGACCGACCTGACGCGTGAGCAGATGGATCATGCCCTGCTTGCTCTGGCCGCGCACCGTTTCCACCGGCCGCGGGCTGTTTTCCAGGAACAGCGAGACATGGGTGAGTCCGTCGCTGAACACCCAGTGCTCGACCTCGCCCGGGCGGTTGGGCAACGTGCGACGTACCGCGGTCACCCGGCTGAATCCCGGGGGCAGTTGCTTGACCAGCACGCTGTCGCCGACCACGGGCCGGGCCGAGTCCGGCACCTCCGGCAGCGTAGGCGCGGTGTTCATGCGCGGCGCACTGCCCAGGCGGATTTCCGCGAACGCGTACTGCATCAGTGGCTTGCCCCGCTCGTTGACCATCACCGCCTTGAGCGGCAGCGCACTGTCCTTCTCCGCGCACAGTACGTGTCCCCAGCGGAAGCCGTCGCGCGGCGTCAGTTCGACCTGGCGGCAGTCGAGGCCGGCCACGCGCGCGAATTCGCCCAAGCGCACGCCGTACCAGTTGGCCAGGGGAGTCGCGTCCTGCGGCAGCAGGTCGGGGAAATGGCGGCTGTTCAGGCGCCGCTCCATGCGCAACTGCCCGCCCTCGGAGACCAGGCTCAACGAGCCGGTCTGGGTGCAACGCACCTCGCGCTGCACACCGTCCATGGCCGCCAGACGGCTCTCCTTGGCGCCGCCGATGGGGCGGTTGGAAATGGCCAGGGTCTGCATCTCGCCGCCGCTTTGCACCACGAACACGCCTTCGTAGGCGAGCCGGCGCGAGGCGTCGGCCATGCGTTGCAACAGCGCGGCGGCTTCGTGTCGCGGCAGATAGTCGGCTGCCGCCGGCAGCGGCAACAGCGCGAGCACGACCAGGCAGGTGAATCGACGTGGCGCGGTGCGCGCCGACAGCACGAAACGCCGTGGCGTCATCGTCCATCCCCGTTCAGCGATACGCGCGTGAACTGCATCTCCGGCATGGCCATCACCGCCTGGGCGAAGTCCTGGTGGGCGGCGACATACGCCGTGGCGTCGACGGCCGGCACAAGCATCGGCGCGGATGCCAGCGGCGGGGACGGCAACGGCTGGCGCGGATCGCTGTGCCATAGGCCCCAACTGATCGCCGCCACCGTCGCCGCCGCCAGCCACAGCGCCGGGCGACGGTCGCGCTGCCGGCGCAGCGGCGCCAGCACGGTCGCTTCGTGTTCCAGTGCGGCCATGACGCGGGCGGTGAAGCCGGGATCGCCATCGGGCAGGCCGCGCAACGCATCGCCGATCGCACAATACTGTGCGAAGCGGTCGCGCTCGTGCGCATCGGTGCCCAGGCGCCGCAGCAGCCTCTGTGCGGTGTCGTCGTCCAGTTCACCGTCGATCAGGGCGGACAGGCTGTCATCGCCCTGCAATTGAGATGCGGGAAGCGTCATCGTTACCACCTCTTGTCCTCGGGAGTGCCCAACAACGGGCGCAGCTTGACGGCGATGGCCTCGCGCGCCCGGAAGATGCGGGAGCGCACGGTGCCGATCGGGCAGGCCATGTATTCGGCGATTTCCTCGTAACTCATGCCTTCGATCTCTCGCAGCGTGATGGCCTGGCGCAATTCCTCGGGCAGGGCATCGACCGCCTGATTGACTGCTATGGCCACCTGTTTCGACAAGAGTTCCGTTTCCGGCGTGCTGATGTCCTGCGCCATCAGACGCTCGTCCGGCTCGTCGTCGTCGTTGATCGCCTGGTCCGAGACGGTGCGCATGCTGCGCCCGCGCGCTGCCAGATAGTTCTTGGCGGTGTTGACCGCGATGCGATAAAGCCAGGTGTAGAACGCCGCGTCGCCGCGAAACTGCGGCAGCGCGCGGTAGGCTTTGATGAAGGTCTCCTGGGCGATGTCCTCGATCTCGTCGGCGTCGCGCACCATGCGCGACAGCAGCCGCGTCAGCTTGCGGCGATATTTCTCCACGAGCAAGCCGAAGGCCCGCTGGTCGCCCGCTCTTACCCGTTCGACCAGTTGCAGGTCGATTTCCCGGTCACTCATGTCGTTCCCTGCGTGTTGGGGTGCGCGCCCGTCTCGCGCGCGAGGATGGTGCGCGACCCATCGGCGCGCCCTGGCGAAGTATACCGGCCACCGTGTACCGCCGCGGCGCGCGCGGATGGCGGATAATCCGCGCATGCCCCGCTGCGACGTCCTCATCATCGGTTCCGGCCTCGCCGCCGCCACGCTGGCGCTGGCCTTGCCCGTGCGCCTGCGCATCGTCATGGTCACCAAGAAGACGCCGCAGGACAGTTCCAGCTATTGGGCGCAGGGCGGCATCGCCGCGGTGATGGGCGCGGATGACAGTTTCGACGAACACGTGCGCGATACCCTGGTGGCGGGTGCCGGCCTGTGTCGCGAGGACGTGGTGCGCCGCGTGGTCAGCGCCGCGCCGGAGGCAGTGCGCTGGCTGATCGACCAGGGTGTGCCGTTCGACCAGCAGGGCGCCGCCTATCATCTGACGCGCGAGGGCGGGCACTCGCGCCGCCGTGTGCTGCACGCCGCGGACGCCACCGGCCGCGCGGTTCAGGATGCGTTGCTGGCGCGACTGCGCGCGCGTGCCAACGTGACGCTGTTGGGCCGGCACATCGCCGTCGACTTGATCACCGACCGGCGGCTGGGACATGACGGCAGCGCGGTGTATGGCGCCTATGTGCTGGATACCGGTGCGGGGCGCGTCGATACCTACGCCGCCGGCCACACGGTGCTGGCCACCGGTGGCACCGGCAAGGTGTTCCTGTACACGACCAATCCGGACACCGCCACCGGCGACGGCATCGCCATGGCCTGGCGCGCCGGCTGCCGCGTGGCCAATCTGGAGTTCATCCAGTTCCACCCCACCTGCCTGTATCACCCGCACGCCAAGTCGTTCCTGATCACCGAGGCCATGCGCGGCGAGGGTGCGATCCTGCGCCTGCCGGACGGCACGCGCTTCATGCCGGAGCACGACGAGCGCGCCGAACTGGCGCCGCGCGACGTGGTGGCGCGCGCCATCGATTTCGAGATGAAGAAACGCGGCCTCGACTGCGTCTATCTGGACATCACGCATCAACCCGCCAAGTTCATCGTCAGCCATTTTCCCACCATCCACGCGCGCTGCCTGGAACTGGGCATCGACATCACGCGCGAGTGGATCCCGGTGGCGCCGGCCGCGCACTACAGTTGCGGCGGTGTGGTGGTGGATGCCCAGGGGCGCACCGACGCGGCGCATCTGTATGCCATCGGCGAGACCAGTTGCACCGGCCTGCATGGCGCCAACCGGCTGGCCAGCAATTCCCTGCTCGAATGCCTGGTGTACGGTCGCGCCGCCGCCGCCGACATCGCCGAGCGCGCGTCGGCGCCGGCGCGCGCGTTGCCGGATTGGGACGAGAGCCGGGTGACCGATGCCGACGAGGAGATCGTCATCGCCCACAACTGGCATGAGCTGCGCCGGTTCATGTGGGATTACGTCGGCATCGTGCGCACCAGCAAGCGGCTGGAACGGGCCAGCCACCGCATCCGTCTGCTCACCGACGAGATTCACGAGTATTACAGCAACTTCCGCATCGGCAACGACCTGATCGAGCTGCGCAATCTGGTGCTGAGCGCCGATCTGATCGTGCGCTGCGCACGCCAGCGGCACGAAAGCCGCGGCCTGCACGCATCACGCGACTACCCCGGCCTGCTGCCGGAGGCGCGTGATACCGTGTTGACGCCGGAGCGCTGACGCCTCCGCACTCAGGCGCGCTGTGCGCGTTTTGCCAGAAAGTGCGCCAGCAGGGGCACCGGCCGGCCGGTGGCGCCCTTGTCCTTGCCGCTCTTCCAGGCGGTGCCGGCGATGTCCAGGTGAGCCCAGCGGTACTTGCCGGCGAACCTGGACAGGAAACAGGCGGCGGTGATGGTGCCGGCTGGGCGGCCGCCGATGTTGCCCATGTCGGCGAAGTTGCTCTTCAACTGCTCCTGATAGTCGTCCCACAGGGGCAGTTGCCAGCAGCGGTCCCATGCGGCGTCGCCGGCATGCAGCAGCTCGCGCGCCAGGCCGTCATCGTTGGCCAGCAGACCGCTGGTGACATGGCCCAAGGCGATGACGCAGGCGCCGGTGAGCGTGGCGACATCGACCACGCAGGCGGGTTCCAGGCGTTCGGCATAGGTCAGCGCGTCGCACAGGATCAGACGACCCTCGGCATCGGTATTCAGCACCTCGATGGTCTGGCCGGACAGCGAGGTGACGATGTCGCCCGGCTTGTTGGCGCGTCCGGACGGCAGGTTCTCGCAGGTCGGGATCAAGGCGACGACGTTGAGCGGCAGCGCCAGGCGCGCGACCACCTGCATGGCGCCGAGCACCGACGCGGCGCCACACATGTCGTACTTCATCTCGTCCATGTCCGCGGCCGGCTTCAGCGAGATGCCGCCAGAGTCGAAAGTGATGCCCTTGCCGACCAATACCACCGGCTTGTCCCCGGCGGCGCCGCCGGAGTGGCGCAGCACGATGAAACGCGGCGGTTCATCGCTGCCCTTGGCCACGGACAGGAAAGCGCCCATGCCCAGTCGCTCGATGTCGGCACGTTCCAGTATTTCCACGCCGAGCCCGTTCGATTCCGCCATGGCCCGCGCCTGATCGGCGAGATAGGTCGGCGTGCACACGTTGCCCGGCAGATTGCCCAGATCCCGGGCCAGTTTCATGCCCGCGGCGATCGCCGCGCCACGGCGCATCGCCGCATCACCCAGGGCGAGTTCGCCGCGCCGCGCCACGGCCAGGGTGATCTTGCGCGGACCTCTGGGCGCTTCTTCCGGTTTGCTTTTCAGGCGTTCGAAGCGGTAGAGGGTGTCCTCGGCCACGATCACGGCCTGCTCGATGTTCCAGGCGAGATCACGCTTGCGCACCGGCAGTTCGCTCAGGTAGACGTGCGCGTCGGTCACGCCCAGACCGGACAGCACGCGCGTCGCGTGCGCGATGCAGTCACGATAGGCCTTCTCGCGGAATTCGCGTTCCTTGCCCAGTCCCACCAGCAGCACGCGTTCCGCCGGCACTCCCGGCACGCGGTGCAGCAGCAGATGGGTGCTTGGCTTGCCGTCCATGTCGCCACGCCGGACAATGTCGGCCAGGAACCCGTCGGCGGCCTGATCGAGCATCTGCGCGGCAAGGCTCAACCGGCGGTGCTCAAAGACGCCGACCACCACGCAGGCCCCGCGCTGCTTCTCCGGGCTGCCGCTCTTTACGCCGAATTCCATGCGATTCTCCTGATGTCGATGATTCCCGATCCAGCCGTCCGCGACCGTCGTGCCGTCCGCGACCGTCGTGCCGTCCGCGACCGTCGTGCCGTCCGCGACCGTCGTGCCGCCGCGCAGCGGCGCGTCGATTATCGATAGTCGGCGCGCGCCTCGTCAAAGTCATGTCCCGGTTCGAACGCGCCATGGGGCGGGAGATGGTCGTCAATGCCAGCGTGGCGCTGGTGGCGCTGACCGCGATATTCGCGGTGGTCATGCTGGTGCGTGTGCTCGGACGCGCGGCCATCGGCGATTTCGGGCTCGACGCGGTGTTGCCGCTGCTCGGCTTCCGCGTCATGGTGTTGTTGCCGGTGCTGTCGTCGCTGGCGCTGTTCGTCGGCGTGTACATGACGCTGACGCGCTGGTGGCGCGACAGCGAGGCGGTGATCTGGATGAACGGTGGCATCGGTCCGTGGGGCTGGGCGCGCGCGGTGCTGATGTTCGCGGTGCCGGTGGTGCTGCTGATCGCTTTGATCAGCTTGGAACTGGCGCCGCGCGCGGCGGCGCGCGAGTCGCTGTACCGCCAAACCCTGGATCTGCGCGATCAGGTCTCCAGTCTGGCCGCGGGGGTGTTTTCCGAGGATGCCCAGGGCAGGCGCGTGTTGTTCGTGGAGAGTCTGTCCGAAGACGAGCAGCGCGTCGGCAACGTGTTCGTGCACACCCAGGATCGCGGCCGCATCGGCGTCACCCTGGCGCGGCAGGGGCACATCGAACTGGCGGACAACGGCGATACCTTTCTGGTACTGCACCAGGGGCGGCGTTACGAGGGGCTGCCGGGCGACGCCGACCTGTGGGCGGCGACCTTCACCCGTTATGGCGTGCGCATCCCGCCGCAGGTGGTCGCCGAACGGGCACCCGAACCCCGTGCGCTTGGCGTCAAACGCCTGCTCGCCGAGCCGGATCCCAGGCACCTGGCGGAGTGGGGTAAACGCATCAGCGTGCCGATCTCGGCGCTGCTGCTGTGCCTGCTGGCGGTGCCGCTCAGTTATGTCAATCCGCGCGCGGGGCGCTCGCTCAACGTGGTGTTCGCCATCCTGCTGTTCATGACCTACAACAACGTCATCGGCCTGACCGAGGGTTGGGTGGCGCGCGGCGAATTGAGCCTGACGCAGGGGCTGCTGGCGACGCACGGCGCAGTGCTGGGCCTGCTCGCGTGGATGTTCTGGCGGCGCTTCCACACGTTGCCGGCGCGATGAGCATCCTGTTCCGTTACCTCGCGCGCGAGATCGTGGGCGCGGCCCTGCTGGCGCTGCTGGCCCTGGTCGCACTGTTCGCGTTTTTCGACTTCGTCGCCCAGTTGCGCGACACCTATCGGGAAACCTACACGCCCTGGATGGCCGCGTTGTTCGTGCTGCTCAACGTCCCCGCGCGTCTGTACGAACTGGTGCCGGTCGCGCTGCTGGTCGGCGGGCTGTTCGCCTGGAACCGACTGGCGCTCGCCTCGGAGTTCAACGTGTTGCGTGCCGGCGGGCTGTCCACCTGGCGTCTGTCGGCCTGGATGGCCGCGCTTGGTCTGGCGTTCGGCGTGGGCGCCATGTTGTGCGCCGAGTACGTGGTGCCCGCCGCCGAGCGTCTGGCGCAACAGTTGAAGGTCCGGGCCACCAGTGGCGTGGTGGCGCAATCGTTCCGCACCGGACTGTGGGCCAAGGACGGCGGCGTGTTCATCAACATTCGCGAGATGACCCCCGACGCGGCCTTGCATGATCTGCGCCTGTACGAGTTCGACGACGCATTCCGCCTGCTGGTCATGCGCCGCGCACAGCGGGCCGAATGGGGGCAGGACGGCTGGGTGTTGCACGACGTGGCCGAAACCCGGCTCGATGACGACGCCACGCGTACCGCGCACCTGGATCGGCAGATCTGGCGTTCGGCGGTGACACCGGACCTGCTGGCGGTGCTCATGGTGGCGCCGGAACGCATGTCCATTCCGACCCTGCGTGCCTATATCCGTCACCTCGACGAAAACCGCCAGGATGCGCAACGTTACCGTATCGCGCTATGGGCCAAGCTGGCCTATCCGGTGGCGGCGCCGGTCATGCTGCTGCTGGCGCTGGCATTCGCCTATCGACCGCCGCGTGCCGGCGGTACCGGCGGCCGTCTGCTCGCCGGCATCCTGCTCGGTCTGGCCTATCACCTGTTGACCCGGGTTGCCGCGCAGGTGGCGTTGTTGCAGGGGATGCCCGCCGCGGTCGCGGCGCTGACGCCGATCGTCACGTTCAGCGTGATGGCCGTGGCGGCGCTGTGGTGGCTGGAGCGGCGCTGACGCCGCCGCGTCAGCGCCGACTATGCGCGCCAATCGCTGCGTACCAGGCGCGTCCCCGCCAGGTGATCGTGCAGGAACTGGCGATCATCGCGCCACAGCGCGACCCACCAGCCCAGGCCGAGCGGCGCCAGAGTCAGGCAGGCGAACAGGAAACGCAACCAAACCTGTCGCTGCGAGGGCATGCCACCATCGGCCGATTGCAGCCGTATGCGCCAGGTCTTCATCGCCAGTGTCTGGCCCTTGCGCCAGAACAACGTGAAATAGCCGGCGGCGACCAGCAACAGGTAGATGCGCAGCACCGCCACGGCCAGTTCGTGTGGCAGCACGAGAGTCAACGCCGCGGCCGGCAGGCCGGCGACCAGCAAAACCGCCAGCAGCAGCAGCGCATCGTAGGCTGCGCTGAACAGGCGGCGCGGCAGTCCGGGGACCGGGCCGACGGATGGCGGCGTCAACGCTTGGGCGCCGGTTCGTCGGTCACCGTCCACAGGCGCTTGACCTCCTGCTGTTGATGCGTCGGCAGCTCGCGCAGCTTGCGATAGTTCTCGCGCGCGATCTCGCGCTGCTCGCGCGTCAACTGCGTCCACGGGCGCAGGCGTGAGTAGAACACTTCCTGCTGCTGCGGGGTCAGACGCGCGAACTCCTTGGCGATGCGGCGCAGTTTGAGGCGCTGGTCGGCGGGAAGATGGTCCCAATCATAGGCGATGGGCGCCAGCGCGGTACGTTCCGCCACCGTCAGTTGCTGCCAGGACGGCGCGTCTTCCGCACGCGCCGGACCGAGGCAGCAAACCACCAGCATCAGGATCAGCGCCGATAGCCTTTGAGCCATAAACCGAAGATGCGATCGGCGTAGATGGCTGGCGGCAGTTCCCCGGTCAACAGCGACAGGTCGGTTTCCACAACGCGCGCCAGCTCCGCCTGACGTGCCTGCTGCCAGCCCGCGAACGCCAGCACCACGAGCAGCGCCAGTGCGACGGCGGCACGGCGCGGTTGCACCCAGGCCAGCACACCCGGGTGATGCCGCAGCCGGGGTTGGCCACGGTCGAGCGCGCTGTGACGCAGCGCACTCAAACGCGCCACGGTGGCGCCATCCAGGTCGCGCGCCCCTTCATCCAGGGCGCGGCGCACGTAAGCGATGATTTCCTGCTCGTTCATGGCGTGACACCTTTGTCTCTCAACCAGGTTGCCAGTGCGGCAACCGCCCGAAAACAGTGGGTTTTCACGCTGCCTTGGCTGCATCCCATGGCTTTGGCGGTCTCCGCGACATCCAGTTCCTCCCAATAACGTAACAGAAACGCCTGACGTTGACGTGCCGGCAGGGTGGCGAGGGCCTGTTCGATCAGCGCCAGATGCTCGTTGCCCACGCTGCGTTGTTCTGGGTTTTCGCGCGCGGGGGCTTCCATGGCCCCGGCCACCGACTCCAGGGTCTCGGCATGTTCGTCATCCTTGTCGCGCAGCGGCGACACCAGCCTCACCCAGAAATCGCGCACTTTGCTGCGGCGGAAATGGTCGTGTATCGCATTCTGCAGGATGCGCTGAAACAGGGGCGGCAGTTCCTCGGCGGGGCGGTCACCGTAACGCTCCACCAGTTTCATCATGGCATTCTGGACGACGTCCAGCGCGCTGTGGTGGTCCTGGACGGCATATACCGCCTGCTTGAAGGCGCGTCGCTCGACGCCGGCAAGGAACGTGTCGATTTCCCGGGTGGTGGCCACGTGGACTGAGGCGAACGATCGTGACGGTGTTGCGACGATAGCACCGTTCTTGCGGCCGCGTGTTCGCACTCCGGCGATTTGCATCGGCTGCATGCTTGCTATATCATGCGCCGTTTTCCGGATCGACCCAGTGTTGGAGACAGGCATGTACGCGGTGATCAAGACCGGTGGCAAGCAGTACAAGGTGGCCGCTGGCGGCAAACTCAAGGTGGAAAGCCTGCCCGTGGAAGTGGGTGGCGAGTTCGAGATCAAGGACGTCCTGATGGTTGCCGACGGCGCCGACATCAAGGTTGGCACGCCCGTGCTGGCCGGTGCCTCGGTGCGCGCCACCGTGCTCGCGCATGGCCGCGGCGACAAGGTGATGATCTTCAAGATGCGCCGCCGCAAGCATTATCGCAAGACCCAGGGGCATCGTCAGAACTACACGGAAATCCGCATCGACGGCATTTCCGTGGCTTGAGCGGGAGTCGGCAGACATGGCACACAAGAAAGCAGGCGGCAGTTCGCGTAACGGCCGCGATTCCGAATCCAAGCGCCTCGGCGTCAAGCGTTACGGCGGTCAGTTCGTGCCCGCCGGCAACATCCTGGTGCGTCAGCGCGGCACCCAGTTTCATCCCGGTGTCAACGTCGGTGTCGGCAAGGATTACACCTTGTTCGCCAAGGTCGATGGGGTGGTCGAGTTCAGCGTCAAGGGTGTGCAGCGCCGCCGTACCGTCAGCGTCGTTCCGGTCACGGCCGAGTCCTGATCGAGGCCGCGTCACCGGCGCGAGCGAGAGCCCTATCCGCGGATAGGGCTCTTTTGTTTGCGCCGGCGGCGTCACCCGTTCTGCCATGAAATTCATCGACGAAGCCCGCATCGACGTGCGCGCCGGCAACGGCGGCAACGGCGCCGCCTCGTTCCGGCGCGAGAAATTCATCCCCAAGGGCGGCCCCGACGGTGGTGACGGCGGGCGCGGCGGCAGCATCTTCATCGAGGCCGATCGCAATCTCAACACGCTGGTGGACTATCGCTACACCCGCGCCTTCCGCGCGCGCAACGGCGAGAACGGCCGCGGCGGCGACTGCTACGGCCGTGGCGCCGATGACATCGTGCTGCGCGTGCCGGTGGGCACCGTGGTCCACGACGATGACAGCGGCGAGTTGCTCGCCGACCTCGCGCACGACGGCGCACGCGCGCTGGTGGCCCGCGGCGGCAAGGGCGGACTGGGCAACCTGCACTTCAAGAGCAGTACCAACCGCGCGCCGCGCCAATGCACTCCGGGCGAGCCGGGCGAGGAGCGACGCCTGCGTCTGGAATTGAAGGTGCTGGCCGATGTCGGCCTGCTGGGCATGCCCAACGCCGGCAAGTCCACGTTCATCCGCGCGGTGTCGGCGGCGCGGCCCAAGGTGGCCGATTATCCGTTCACCACGCTGCATCCCAATCTGGGCGTGGTGCGCGTCGACGCCGAGCGCAGTTTCGTCTTGGCCGACATTCCCGGCCTGATCGAGGGCGCGGCGCAGGGTGCGGGCCTCGGTCACCAGTTCCTGCGCCATCTGGCGCGCACGCGGCTGTTGCTGCACGTCGTCGATCTGGCGCCTCATGCGCCCGATGTCGATCCGGTGCGCGAGGCACGTGCCATCGTCGAGGAACTGCGCCAGTATGACGAGTCGCTGTATCGCAAGCCGCGCTGGCTGGTGTTGAACAAGACCGATCTCATCGATGCCGACACCCGTGCCGCGCGTATCGCCGGGTTCGTGCAGGCGTTCGGCTGGAGCGGTCCGGTGTATGCGATTTCGGCCCTGTCCGGCGAGGGCTGTCCGGCGCTGGTGTACGACATCATGGCCCACCTCGATGCCGCCCGCGCGGCGGAAGCCGACGACACGACGGAGACGCGGGCATGAATCCCTCGGTGATCGCCGATGCGCGCCGCATCGTGGTCAAGGTCGGCAGCAGCCTGGTCACGGACGAGGGACGCGGCCTCGACCATGCGCGTCTGGCGTTGTGGTCGGCGCAGATCGCCGCGCTGGTCGCCATGGACAAGGAGATCGTGCTGGTCTCCAGCGGCGCCATCGCCGAAGGCGTCAAACGCCTGGGATGGAGCCGCCGCCCGCGTGCGCTGAACGAGCTGCAGGCCGCGGCGGCGGTGGGCCAGATGGGCGTGATCGAGGCTTACGAGCGCAGTTTCCGCGCGCACGGCCTGCATACGGCGCAGGTGCTGCTGACCCATGCCGATCTGAGCGACCGCGAGCGCTACCTCAATGCCCGTTCGACGCTGCGCACACTGCTGGCGCTCAAGGTGGTGCCGATCATCAACGAGAACGACACCGTCACCACCGACGAGATCAAGTTCGGCGACAACGACACGCTGGGCGCGCTGGTGGCCAACCTGATCGAAGCGGATGCGCTGATCATCCTGACCGACCAGCGCGGCCTGTACAGCGCCGACCCGCGCAGCCATCCCGACGCCGAATTCGTGCGCGAGGCGGTGGCCGGCGATCCGGTGTTGGAGCGCATGGCCGGCGGTGCCGGCTCCAGTGTCGGCACCGGCGGCATGTTGACCAAGATCCTGGCTGCCAAACGTGCCGCGCGCAGCGGCGCGCATACGGTCATCGTCAGCGGGCGCGAGCCGGACGTGCTGGTGCGCCTGGCGGACGGCGAAGCGCTGGGCACGCAACTGATCGCGCGCCAGGCGCCGCTCGCCGCGCGCCGGCAATGGCTGGCCGATCATCTGCAGGTGGCCGGCCGCGTGCGCGTCGACGACGGCGCGGCGCGAGCGCTGACCGAGCAGGGCAAGAGCCTGCTGCCGATCGGCGTCATCGAGATCGAAGGCGAGTTCCCGCGCGGCGCCGTGGTCGCCTGCATCGACCCGCAGGGGCGCGACATCGCGCGCGGTCTGGTCAATTACGGCGCCGATGAAGCGCGCCGCATCGCGCGCCGGCCGAGCCGCGAGATCGAAGCCATCCTAGGTTACGTCGACGAGCCGGAACTGATCCACCGCGACAATCTGGTTCTGCTGTAGCGCTGCGCGCCACGGGGCGGGCCGTTCATGGCCCGTCGGCGCTCAGTCCTGCAACGCGCGCGGCAGCGGAAAGTTGACGTTCTCCTCGACGCCCGCGAGCGGCTGCACCTTGCCCGCGCCCATCGCGCCCAGACGGTCGACGACGCCGCGCACCAGGATCTCCGGCGCCGATGCGCCGGCGGTGACGCCCACGCGACGCTTGCCCGCCAGCCAGCTCGACTCGATCTGATCGGCACTGTCGACCATGTAGGCGGAAATGCCGGCCTGTTCGGCCACCTCGCGCAGCCGGTTGGAATTGGACGAGTTGGGCGAGCCGACCACGATCACCACGTCGCACTCGCGTACCAGTTTCTTCACGGCGTCCTGGCGGTTCTGCGTGGCATAACAGATGTCGTCCTTCTTCGGCCCGACGATGGCCGGGAAGCGCGCCTTCAGCGCCTCCACCACGCGCGCGGCGTCGTCCACGGACAGCGTGGTCTGGGTGACGTAGGCCAGTCGTTGCGGATCGCGCACCGTCAGCGCAGCCACGTCCTCGGCGTCCTCCACCAAATACATGCCGTCCGGCGACTGTCCCATGGTGCCCTCCACCTCCGGATGCCCACGATGGCCGATCATGATGATCTCCATGCCGGCCGCGCGCATGCGCCTGACCTCGACGTGCACCTTGGTGACCAGCGGGCAGGTCGCATCGAACACCTTGAGCCCGCGCGCCTCCGCCTCGCGCCGCACCGCCAGCGGCACGCCGTGCGCGCTGTAGATCAGTGTGGCACCGGCCGGCACGTCGGCCAGGTCCTCGATGAAGATCGCACCCTTGGCCTTGAGGTCGTCCACCACGTAACGGTTGTGGACCACTTCGTGGCGCACGTAGATGGGGGCGCCGAACTGATGCAGCGCGCGTTCGACGATGGCGATGGCGCGGTCGACGCCGGCACAGAAGCCGCGGGGATTGGCGAGCAGGATGGTGTTGGGCATGAAGCGGTGGCGAGTGGCAAGGGGTAGCGCGGATTCTGCAACAGGCTAGGCGTCACCCGCCACCCGTTGCAGCACCTCGACTTCGAACGTCACTGGCAGGCCCGCCAGCGGGTGGTTGAAGTCGACGCGCACCTGGTCGCCATCCAGCGCGCGGACCACGCCGTACAGTGCCTGACCGTTGGGCAGCGTGAACGGCACCTGATCGCCCAGAGCCAGGTCGTCCGCATCGGGGAAATCGGCGCGTGGCAGCGTGTGCAGCAGTTGCTCGTCACGGCTGCCGAAGGCCGCGCCGGGCTCCAGATCGAACACCCGGTGTTCGCCGACCGCCAGTTGCAGCAGCAGCGACTCCAAGCGCGGATCGATGTCGCTGTGGCCGAGCGTGAAGGTCTCCGGCGCATCGGCGAAGGTGTCGACCACCGGCTCGCCGTTGCAGGTCAGGCGGTAGTGCAGGGTGACGCGATCACCCAGCCGTAATGGTGTGCTCATGCGCGCGTGTCCACATGCGGATTGCGAAAACCGTCCCAGATCAACAGGGCGGCGCCGACGGTAATGGCGGAATCGGCCACGTTGAACGCGGGCCAGTGCCAGCCGGCGACGTGGAAGTCGAGGAAATCGACCACGTGGCCGTACAGCGCGCGGTCGATCACGTTGCCGACGGCGCCGCCCAGGATCAGCGCCAATGCCAGGTTGAAGGTTTTGCGCCCGCCGCTGCGGCGCATCAGGTACAGGATCACCACGCTGGCGATCAGCGCGATGGCGATGAAGAAACCGCGTTGCCAGCCCGGCTGGTCCGCGAACAGACTGAACGCAGCGCCGGGGTTGACCACATGCACCAGGTTGAAGAACGGCGCCAGCACGACCACTTCGTGCCTTGCCAGCATGGCCATGACCATCACCTTGGTGAACTGGTCCAAGGCCAGTACCGCCAGCGACAGCCACAGCCAGCGGTAACCATGCCCGCGGTCGTCCAGTTCAGGCATGCGCGCGTGCCTCGCCGTCGCCGTACAGATTGCTGACGCAGCGCCCGCACAGACCCGGGTGATCCGGGTCCGCGCCGACATCGGCACGGTAGTGCCAGCAGCGTTCGCACTTGGCATGCGCGCTGGCCCGTACCTCGACGCGGGTCTCGCCGGTGCCGCGCTGCACGCGCGCGGCGGAGGTGATCAGCACGAAGCGCAGGTCGTCGCCCAGGCCGGCGAGCAGATCGAAGTCCGTGCCATCCGCGTGCAGTGTCACCTCGGCCTGCAGCGACGAGCCGACCTCGCCGGTCACGCGCAGTTCCTCGATGCGCTTGGTCACCAGCGCGCGCAATTCGCGCAGCCGGCGCCAGCGTGCCAGCAGGTCGTCGGCGTCGGCCGGCCGCGGCGGTTCGTGCCAGAGGCTCAGGAACACGCTGTCGGACTGGCATTGCTGCACCCAGATCTCCTCGGCGGTGAACGACAGGATGGGCGCGAACAGCCGCGTCAGCGTATGCAGGATGTGCCACAGGGTGGTCTGCGCCGCCCGGCGCGGGCGCGAGTCGGCGCCGGTGGTGTACAGCCGGTCCTTGAGCACGTCCAGATAGAAGGCGCCCAGGTCTTCCGAACAGAACGTGGTGAGGCGCTGCACCGCAGTGTGGAAGCTGTAGCGGCGGTAGTCGGCCAGCACCTCGTCCTGCATGGCGCGCGTCAGCGCCAGCGCGTAGCGGTCGATCTCCAGCAGCGCATCGGTGGCCACGCCATGACGGGCCGGATCGAAGTCGGCGGTGTTGGCGAGCAGGAAACGCAGGGTGTTGCGGATGCGCCGGTAGCTTTCCACCACGCGCTTCAGGATCTCGTCGGAGATGGTCAGCTCGCCGGAATAGTCGGTGCTCGCCACCCACAGCCGCAGGATGTCGGCGCCGTAGGTATCCATCACCTTCTGCGGCGCGATGACGTTACCCCGGGACTTGGACATCTTGTGGCCCTTGGCATCGACCACGAAACCGTGCGTCAGCAGCGCGCGGTACGGTGCGTGGCCGTCGCTGGCACAGCCGGTCAGCAGGGACGACTGGAACCAGCCGCGATGCTGGTCAGAGCCTTCCAGGTAGAGATCGGCCGGATGCGCCAGGCCCTCGCGCTCTTTCAGCAGGCAGGCGTGGGTGACGCCGGAATCGAACCAGACGTCGAGTGTGTCGCCAGCTTTCTCGTAGTCGTCCGCCTCGTCGCCGAGCAGTTCACGCGGATCGAGGCCGAACCATGCCTCGATGCCCTGTGTCTCGACGCGACGGGCGACTTCGGCCAGCAGTTCCTGGCTGCGCGGATGCAGTTCGCCGCTCTGCCGGTGCATGAAGAACGCGATCGGTACGCCCCAGTTGCGCTGGCGTGAGACACACCAGTCCGGCCGGTTCTGCATCATCGCCTTCAGGCGTGCGCGCCCCCAGGCCGGAAAGAACTCGGTGTCGTCGACCGCGTGCATCGCCAGCTCGCGCAGGGTTCCACCTTCGCCCCCGAGCGCTTGCGAACCGGTGCGGGGGGACAGTTCGCGGTCCATGCCGATGAACCATTGGCGCGTGGCGCGAAAGATGATCGGCGTCTTGTGTCGCCAGCAGTGCGGGTAACTGTGGCGGATGACCTCCTGCGCCAGCAGGCGGCCGCTGTCGCCGAGCGTCTGCACCACGGTCTTGTTGGCGGTCCACACGCTCTGGCCGCCGACCAGCGGGGTATCGGCGTAGAACGTGCCGTCGCCCGCCACCGGATTGGCCACCTCCAGGCCATATTTCAGGCCGGCCACATAGTCGTCATGGCCATGCCCCGGCGCGATGTGCACCAGGCCGACGCCGGTATCGGTGCTGACGAAGTCGGCCAGGATCACCGGCACCCGGCGCGGGTAGAACGGGTGTTCCAGTGACAGCCCCTCCAGCGCGCTGCCGTCCACCTGCGCGATGGTCTCCACGGTCTCGAAGCCGTAACGCCGGATCGCCGTCTCGGCCAGATCGCGCGCTAGGATCAACAGACCCTTGGGCGTGCGCACCAGGTCGTAGCGCAGCGTCGGGTGCACTGCCACGGCCTGGTTGGCCGGTAGCGTCCAAGGCGTCGTCGTCCAGATCACGGCATAGGTCGGGCAATCGGCATCCGCCGGCAGGCCCAGGCGGCGCGCCAGGTCGGCACAGTCGGCCACCGGGAAGGCGACGTCGATGGCCGGCGAGGTCTTGTCCTCGTATTCCACTTCCGCCTCGGCCAGCGCCGAGCCGCAGTCCACGCACCAGTGCACCGGCTTGGCACCCAGGTACAGATGGCCGTTGGCCTGTATCCGCCCCAGTTCGCGGATGATGTCCGCCTCGAAGCGGTAATCCATGGTCAGGTAAGGGTGGTCCCAGTCGCCCAACACGCCCAGGCGGATGAAATCGGCTTTCTGCCGTTCCACCTGGCTGGCGGCATAGGCGCGGCACAGTTCGCGGAAACGCGCGGGCGGGATGTTCTTGCCGTGGGTCTTCTCCACCACCAGTTCGATCGGCAGGCCGTGGCAATCCCAGCCCGGCACGTAGGGGGCATCGAAGCCGTCGAGCGTCTTGCTCTTGACGATGATGTCCTTGAGGATCTTGTTCACCGCGTGGCCGATGTGGATGTCACCGTTGGCGTAGGGCGGGCCGTCATGCAGGATGAACTTGGGGCGGCCGGCGGCGGCGACGCGGATTTGTTCGTACACCTTCTTCTCGCGCCACTGCGCGACCCAGCCCGGCTCGCGCCGGGCCAGGTCGCCGCGCATCGGGAAGGGGGTGTCGGGAAGGTTGAGGGTGTCTTTGTAGTCGGGCATTTTTCCGGTGTGTTTGCCTGAGTGTTGCGGCTGCCAGTTCAACGTGTCGCGCCAGGCCGCCGAGGGTCCGTACTGCGTGCGCAGGGGGCGTCGGGGTCCGCGGGTTCAGACATTCAACAACCCCCGCGCCAGCGCGGCATCGCGGTCGATCTGTGCGATGAGCGCCTCCAGGCTGGGAAACTTCGCCTCGTCGCGCAGCTTGTGCAGGAAATCCACGCGCAGGTGCGCGCGGTAGATGAAGCGGTCGAAATCGAACAGATGCACTTCCAGCGTCGGTTTGCCGTCGGCATGCACCGTCGGGCGCGTGCCCAGGCTGGCCACGCCGGGCCACTCCGGCACTTCGAGGCCCTGTACGCGCACGGCGAAGATACCCTTGACCGGTGGCCGGTTGTGTTTGAGCTGGATGTTGGCGGTGGGGTAGCCGATCCTGCGGCCCAGCCGATCGCCGCCGACCACGCGGCCGGATATCGAATAGGGACGGCCGAGCAGTTGCGCCGCCATGGCCATGTCGCCCGCCGCCAGCGCCTCGCGCACGGCGGTGGACGAGGCGCGCTGGCCGGCGGCTTCCACGGTGTGCAGCGCCTCGGCCTCGAAGCCGTGCTGCTCGCCGAGCTGGCGCAGCAGCGCGAAATCGCCGGCGCGGCGTGCACCGAAGCGGAAATCGTCACCCACCAGCACGTAACGCGCGCGCAAGCCATCCACCAGGATGCGGCGCACGAAGTCCTGCGCGGTCAGCGCCGCGAACGTGCGCGTGAACCGGCACACATGTACGTGCGCCACCCCCAGGCTGCGCAGAATCTCCAGTTTCTCGCGCAGCGAGGTCAGGCGCGTCGGCGCCGAATCGGGCGTGAAGATCTCGCGCGGATGCGGCTCGAAGGTCAGCACCGTCGGCGAACCGCCCACCGACGCCGCCCGCGCGCGCAGACGCGCGAGCATGGCCTGATGGCCCAGATGGACGCCATCGAAGTTGCCGATGGTGATGGCATTGGCGTGCGCCGCCAGGTGCGCGGCATCCGGCCAGCCGTGGGTCATCCGCATGGTAGGGTTATCTATTTGAAAAGTCGGGGATTTTAGCTGCGTATGGGGGCTGGGTCCATGTCCGCGGCGGCGTGCGCGATGAACGTTCAGGCCGCGCGCCGCAGGAACTGGCGCGGGCGCAGTCCCAATAGCCACAGACTGGCGAAGTAGACGACCAGCCCGCCGGCTACCAGCGCCGTCAGGTGCAGGCCGCGGCGCGTGAAATCATAGGTCAGCCAGGCCGCTTCCTCCCCCATCGCGAACCACAGGAACAGGCCCATCGCCAGCAGGGCCAGGGTCAGCCGGGCGAGGTAGCCGCCCCAGCCGGGTTGCGCCTGGTAGATGCCGTGCTGGCGCAGCAGGTGCAGCAGGATGCCGGCGTTCAGGCATGCGCCCAGGCCGATGGCCAGCGCCAGGCCGGCATGCTTGAGGTGCCAGACGAACATCAGGTTCATCGCCTGCGTCGCGATCAGGGTGAGGATGGCGATCTTCACCGGTGTGCGGATGTTCTGGCGCGCGTAGAAGCCGGGTGCCAGCACCTTCACCAGGATCATGCCGAGCAGGCCGACGGCGTAGGCGACCAGTGCGCGCCGGGTCATCTCCACGTCGTGCGCGCTGAACTCGCCATAGTGGAACAGGCTGGCGATCAGCGGCACCGCCAACAGGCCCAGCGCCAGCGCCGCCGGTGCCGCCAGCAACAGGGTCATGCGCAGACCCCAGTCGAGCAGGCGCGAGTACTCGGCCGGGTCGTTGTCGGCGTAGTGCTTGGCCAGTGAGGGCAGCAGGATGGTGCCGAGCGCGACCCCCAGCATGCCTGCGGGGAATTCCATCAGGCGATCGGCGTAATACAACCAGGACACGCTGCCGCTGACCAGGAAGGAGGCGAAGATGGTGTTGATCAGCAGGCTGATCTGCGCCACCGACACGCCCAGCGCCGCCGGCGCCATCAACAGCAGGATGCGGCGCACGCCTTCGTCGCGTGGCGCCCAGTCCCAGCGCGGCAGCAGTCCCAGGCGCTTGAGCGCCGGGATCTGGATGGCCAGTTGCAGCACGCCGCCCAGGAACGCACCCCAGGCCAGCGCCAGCACCGGAGGGTCGAACCACGGCGCCGCCAGTGCCGCCGCCAGGATCATGGCCACGTTGAGCATCACCGGCGTGAACGCCGGCAGCATGAAGCGGCTGTAGGTGTTGAGCACTCCGGCGGCGAGCGATACCAGGGAGATGAACAGGATGTAGGGAAAGACGATGCGCGTCAGTTCGACGGTGAGCTGGAACTTGTCCGGATGGGCGCTGAAGCCGGGTGCCGACACCAGCACGATCAGCGGCGCGCCGATCACTCCCAGCAGCGTGACCAGCCCGACCGCGACGCACAACAGCGTCGCCACCCGGCCGAGCAGCCGGCGTGTGGCGTCCTCGCCGCGCCGGTTCTTGTACTCCGCCAGGATGGGCACGAACGCCTGCGAAAAGGCGCCCTCGGCGAACAGGCGGCGCAGCAGGTTGGGCAGCTTGAATGCCACGAAGAAGGCATCCGTCGCGGCGCCGGCGCCGAACGCCCGGGCGATGATCACGTCGCGCGCGAAACCGAGCACGCGCGACAGCATGGTCATCGAACTGACCGTGGCGAGGGCCTTGAGCAGGTTCATGCGTAAACGTTGGCCGGGAAGACGCGGCATGGTAGCGAAAGCGCGCGCGTGGGCATAGCAAGACTTGCCTCGACGACGCAGGCCGGGTATAGTGCGCGGCTTCGCGTCAAGTCCGGATCATTCAGGAGCCCACTCATGGCAAACAGCGCCCAGGCCAGAAAGCGCGCCCGCCAGGCCGTCAAGCAGCGTCTGCACAACATGTCGCAGCGTTCCGCCTATCGCACCGCCGTCAAGAAGGTGCGCAAGGCCATCGAGGCAGGCGACAAGGCCGCCGCTCAGGCCCTGCTCAACGAAAACATGGGTGTCATCGACGGCCTGGCCCGCAAGAATATCGTGCACAAGAACAAGGCCGCGCGTCACAAAAGCCGCCTCTCGGCCGCCATCAAGGCGATGGCCTGACGGCCGGCGCCACTACCGTGCGCAACGAACCGCCCGGCCAGCCGGGCGGTTTTGCGTTCAGCCGCGCGGTCGGGCGCGCCCTTCGTGGATTTCCAGCTCGTTGTCGCGCGCGAAATCGAGCAGAAAGCGATACAGGCGCGCATCCCGTGCTTCCAGGCATCGCCCGATCACCAGGCAACGCACGCCGTCGCGCATGACCGGGCGCATGTCGGGCGAATAGTTCAGGCGATGGTCGGCGCCGACATGGGCGACGATGCTGGCCAGGCGCTCCGCCCAGTCGCTCGGCCTGAACGTGCTTCCCTGCGCGGTCACGCCGCGTATCACGATCTCGCCGGACGGCGGGCAGGTCTGCGTTGTCGGCATGCCGGATGATCCTGGAGACTGCGGTTCACGAGGGTGCGGATCCGGGTGCCCGCGTCGCCCGGACCGGCGGAGTGTAGCAGAGCGCGCGTCGTATAATGCGGTGCCGCAACATCTTCTCTCAGGACGTTTCCCATGAATCTCGACCGTGTCTCTTCCGGCCGTGACCTGCCCGATGACATCAACGTCATCATCGAAATCCCGGCGCACGGCGAACCGATCAAGTACGAACTGGACAAGGGCACCGGCGCCATGTTCGTCGACCGCTTCATGTCCACCGCCATGCACTATCCGTGCAACTACGGCTACATCCCGCACACGTTGTCCGAGGACGGCGATCCGGTGGACGTGCTGGTGGTCACGCCCATCCCGCTGATCACGGGTGTGGTGGTGCGCTGCCGCCCGGTGGGCATGCTCAGGATGACCGACGAGGCCGGAGTGGATGCCAAGGTCATCGCCGTGCCGGTCGACAAGCTGTGCAGCCTGTACTGCCACGTGCGCAGGCCGGAGGATCTGCCGTCGCTGCTGCTCAACCAGATCGCTCACTTCTTCGAGCATTACAAGGATCTGGAGCCGGGCAAGTGGGTCAAGGTCGAGGGCTGGCGTGGCGCCGACGAGGCCAAGGCCGAGATCATGGCCGGCGTCGAGCGCTTCCGCGCCACGCCAAACAAGCCGCATTTCTGAGCGACCTGCCATGAAGGTCTGCCTGCTGTCCGACAGCCACGACAACCGCCGCCTGCTGGAGCACGCGGTGGAGGATGCGCACGCGCGCGGCGCCGAGGCGGTGCTGCATTGCGGTGACGTGGTGGCGCCGACGACGTTGCGGGTGCTGAAAAAATTCGCACTGCCGGTGCATGTGATCCATGGCAACAATACCGGCGACCTCTATGCCATGTCGCGCCTGGCCCAGGACGCCGACAGCATGGTGCGCTACCACGGCCAGGACGCGACGCTGCATTTGGGCGGGCGCGCCATCTTCCTGGTGCATTACCCCCATTACGCTGCAGCCATGGCGCTCACCGGTGATTACGACCTGGTGTGCTGCGGCCACGATCACCGCGCCAGCATCGTCCCGGTGAGCAACGTCAAGGGCGGCGTCACGCATCTGCTCAATCCGGGCACGGTGGGCGGCGTCGGCGCGCCGCCCAGCTACATCCTGATCGACCTGGCCACGCTCGACTTCGACATTCGCCCGGTGCCGACCGCGCCCGGCGAAGCCTGCAACGTTCCGCCCGTCACCGTGCACGTCTGACGCGACGGCCGCCGCCGTCACCGGTGACGCGGCCGGAAATGACGCGTGTCCTGGTAATACGCCGGGTCTGCGTTGTCCGCGCACCAGCCTGGAATGCCCAGCACCGGCACGGCAAACAGATCGGCCGGGCGACGGATGGCATCGCCGCGCCAGACGCCGGCCACAACCCGATCCAGCGCCTCCGTTCGTCCGGCCTGTGCGGTCGGCATCTCCAGGAACAGACACTTGGCGGTGATGCCTGGCCAGGGCGCCAGCAGTTTCTCCAGCAGCGCATGGCCGATCACCACCGCGTGCATCTCCTTCCAGTCCGTGCGCCGGGTCACGAACGCCTCGTGCCAGCGTGCGTCGGCCAGCGCCTCGGCCAGTGCGCGGTGCGGACCGGCCAGCACCAGGCCGCTCTCGTCGAACAGGGTCGCCGCGTCCGCGCGCGCCGAGCGGTCGCGCCTTGGCGCCAGTTCGGCGACGTGCAGCGCGTTGAGTGCCGTCTTGGTCGCGGGAAATCCCAGCCAGCACAAGGCGTTCAACAGATCGTGCCAGTTGCGCGGTCGGGTCGGCACCACGCCGCTGGCGAAGATCGCCGTTTCATAGTCGTGTTGTCCCTGACGCGCCTGCTGTGCTGCGAACGCCAGCGGTCGTGCGCCCGCGCCGCCGCGTGTGGCCGCCAACCGGTTGAGCGTGTCCAGCGTCGGCCAGTCGTCGCCATGCAGCGTCTGCGCCCAGCGCGCGAGCGGTGCGAATGCCGGATGGCGGGCGAAGTCGGCGCGCCATCCCGGCTGGCCGGACACGGCCGAACTCAACGCGCCAACTCGGCCAGCCGTGCGCGAAACGACCGGGTCAGCGGGTGTTCGCCGCCCAGCAGGGCGAACAGCGCCAGCAGGCCGCGACGGCCGATGTCGTCGCGGTAGTCGGGGGCATCGCGCGCCAGTGTCAGCAGTGCCTCCATGGCCTGTTCATGCCGATCCGCCAGCAACTCACGCGCGGCGTATGCGAGGCGCGCCGCCGGTGTGAGCGGCTCGGCATCGGCGTTGCCGTCGCCGGCTTGGCCGGCCGCGATCAGTTCCAGGTGCGCCAGCAGCGGCGCGATGCCCGGCGTCGCGCGGGCCGCCGCCGGCAGTGCCGCAAGCAGCGCCAGTGCTTCGTCGGTGCGCCCGGCCAGCGTCAACAACTTGGCCAGATCGGCGGCGATGGCCAGATCCTCCGGCTGCTCCACCGCCAGCCGCGCCAGATGTTCGATGGCTTCGCTTTCCCGTCCCTGCTGATGCAGACGCAGCGCGGCCAGGCGCGGCGCATCGCGCTCGTCGGCGAGAAAACGCGCCAGCGCAGCGTGGAACACCGCATCCGACTCGGCGCCGTGGATGGTGTGCACCACCTCGCCGCGCAGCAGGAACTTCACGGTCGGCACGCTGGTGACACCCAGGCGCCGGGCGCGTTGGCCAAGCACATCGGTATCGACGTGCACCAGCAGGAAGCGCCCGCCATAGGCCTCGGCCAGCGCGTTCAGGCGCGGCATCAGCAGCATGCACGGCCCGGCGCGTGGCGACCAGAAGTTGGCCAGTACCAGGCCGCGTTGCGAGTTGCCCAGGATCAAAGGGTCGAAATTCTCGGCATTGGCCGCGGCGATGAAGTTCGGCATGGCGTCACCCAGCAGGCAACCGCCGTTCAGGCACGCAGGCGTGCCAGTATGAAACGCCATTCATCCGGGTCCACCGGCGTGATCGACAGGCGGTTGCCCTTGGCCAGGATGCGCATGTTGGCGAGTTCCGGGTAGCCGCGCAGTTCGGCGATCGACAGCAGCCGCGTCTTCTCGACGAAACGCACCTCGACATTGAACCAGCGTGGGTTCTCCCGCGTGGCTTTGGGGTCGAAGTACTTGCCGCCCGTCTCGAACTGGGTCTCGTCCGGATAGGCCAGGCGGGAAACCTCGGCCAGTCCGGCGATGCCCGGCTCGGCACAGGACGAGTGATAGAACAGCACGCCGTCGCCCACTTTCATCTGGTCGCGCATGAAGTTGCGCGCCTGATAGTTGCGCACGCCGAACCAGGCGACGCTGCCGTCGCGCGCGAGATCGTCGATGCTGTATTCCGATGGTTCCGACTTCATCAACCAGTAACGCATGCCTTATTCCCTCGAGCGCCGTCCAGGCGCATAATCCGACCAAATCACTCGACTATTATCACGCGAGGCAGTCATGACCGACCTCAAGCTGGGCGCCATTGTCAGCGCCGTGCAGAAAAACTGCCATATCTCCGATGCCCAGTTCGCCGGGGATCTGACGCTATGCACCTTTCTGCTCAAGATGCGCGAACTGTACCGTTGGGAGCACGACATCCCGTTGACCCAGGACATGCCCAAGGGCGATGTGGGCGAGTGGATGAACGAACGTGAAAAGCTGTGGGAGGGTTACGAGAGCGCCAGCTACGAGTGTGTGCCGCTGGCTTCCGGTGCGGTGGATCCGTTCGAGGTGGCGCGGATCAATCGCGATCTGGCGCCGCACGGCCTGGTCTATTCGGGCGGTTACGGGCGCGGCTGCAAGCCCCACTTCTTCCTCGGCAATCTGTTGCGCAGCGAGACGCGGGAGGGCTTCCGCGTCTACGTGTCGGACTGCGAGTATGCGCGCGACCTGGACGCGCCGCCCGGCATGCTGCTGGACGACACCATCTTCGTGCGCACCGAGGCCCTGCGCCGCTGGCTGTGGGAACGTTACGAGGAATGGCGCTGGAGCGGACGCAACACGGCCATGGCGCAGGCAGTGGCCTGTTACGATTTCGCTGGCGATGCCGAGGCGGCGCTCGGCGCCATGACCCGAACAGAGACCGAATCGGTGATCCTGCACGAACTGGGCGAGGCGCGGGTCGGCGTGGAACTCGGCGAGGCGTGGCCGGCGCTGCTGGCCGACGTGATGCGCACGCGTGCCGAGATCGTCGCGCGCGCGGTGCGCGATCTGTATGCCGATTGCCTGTCCACGCTGCCGGGCCTGTTGCGTGCCGGTGACCCGGCGGCGTTGCACTTCTTCTTCGCCAATTTCGTCGGCATGCGGCGCAAGCTGTTTCCCGAACTGGCGGCGGCGTATCGCGACTGGCTGCACGGCGGTGACCTCGATGCCTTGTGCCATGCCGCCGATGCCGGCCTGGTGCGCTGGCGTGCGCTGGCGCAGGAGATGCTGGCCTGGCATCGGCAGCTCGGCGAGGGGGCGCGCGCGCCGATCGAGGCATGGATTCCGGGTGATGCGCCGCATTGAGCCGGATACGGCGCCATAAACGAAAACGGGCGCCGTAGCGCCCGTTCCGGTCGAGCGGCGCGCAGGCTCAGAGCTTGCGGCTCTCTTCCACCATGCGCTCGATCATCGGACCGAGGATGACTTCCATGGCGAAACCCATCTTGCCGCCGGGCACCACCAGGTTGTTGGGACGGGACATGAACGAACCCGGGATCATGCTCAGGAAATAAGGGAAGTTGGCCTTCTTCGGGTCGCGGAAGCGCACCACCACCAGGCTCTCGTCCGGCGTCGGGATGTCGCGCGCGATGAACGGGTTGGAGGTGTCGACCAGCGGCACGCGCTGGAAGTTGATGTCGGTCTGCGAGAACTGCGGCGTGATGTAGTTCACGTAGTCCGGCATGCGGCGCAGGATGGTGTCGACGATGACTTCGGCCGAGTAGCCGCGCTCGGCGGCGTCGCGGTGGATCTTCTGGATCCACTCCAGGTTGACCACCGGCACCACGCCGACGCCGAGGTCCACATGTCGGGGCATGTCCACGGTATCGGTTTTCACCAGGCCGTGCAGGCCCTCGTAGAACAGCAGGTCCGTCGGGGTGGGCAGGTCCTTCCACGGCGTGAACTCGCCCGGCTTCAGGTTGGTGCCGAGCGCCTTGTTGTGCATTTCCGCTTCTTCGTCGCTGTGGATGTAGTAGCGACGCTGGCCGCCACCGGTCTCGCCATAGGTGCGGAACAGGTTCTCCAGCGCGGCGAAGTCGTTCGCCTCCGGGCCGAAGTGGCTGAAGTGGTGGTTGCCTTCGGCCTCCGCCTTCTTCATGGCTTCCTTGAATTCGGCCCGACCCAGGCTGTGGAAGCTGTCGCCCTCGATCACGGCGGCGGTCAGCTTCTCGCGCGTGAAGATGTGTTCGAACGCGCGCTTGACGGTGGTGGTGCCGGCGCCGGACGAACCGGTGACGACGACGACGGGATGCTTCTTGGACATCGGGTGCTCCCCCAGGGGTGTGAGTGAAACGGGATACGGGATACAGGCTGTCGGCGCGTGCCCTGGCCGCGCATTTCCGGTGGCCTGTCGTGGCTTCGGGCTCGGCGCGCGAGTATAAACGTCGCCGGCACGGCCTGTCATCCGAACGCCGCTATAATCCGCCGTTCCATTCTGCCCAGCCGATCACGCCCCGCCCGCCATGGATGCGCATTACCGCCCGGAAATCATCGAACCGGAAGCCCAGTCGCACTGGGAGGAGAAGCAGGTCTTCCGCGCCATCGAGGATCCTGCCCGGCCGAAGTATTACTGCCTGTCGATGTTCCCCTACCCGTCCGGCAAACTGCACATGGGCCACGTGCGCAACTACACCATCGGCGACGTGCTGGCGCGCTACCACCGCATGCGCGGCTACAACG
Organism: uncultured Burkholderiales bacterium; assembly: GCA_937949525.1. GTDB lineage: Bacteria > Pseudomonadota > Gammaproteobacteria > Burkholderiales > Thiobacillaceae > PFJX01. The sequence continues at coordinate 81,833 of CALEDT010000003.1, forward strand.
TGCTGCAACCCATGGGCTGGGACGCGTTCGGCCTGCCCGCGGAGAATGCGGCCATCGCCAACGACGTCGCGCCGGCGGGCTGGACCTACGCCAACATCGATTACATGCGCGGCCAGCTGAAGCGTTTGGGCCTGGCCATCGACTGGTCGCGCGAGCTCGCCACCTGCAAGCCGGACTATTACCGCTGGGAACAATGGCTGTTCACGCGGCTGTTCGAAAAGGGCCTGATCTACAAGAAGCTGGCGACGGTGAACTGGGATCCGGTCGACCACACGGTGCTGGCCAACGAACAGGTCATCGACGGCCGCGGCTGGCGTTCCGGCGCGCTGGTGGAAAAGCGCGACATCCCGATGTACTTCTTCCGCATCACCGCCTATGCCGAGGAACTGCTGGCCGAACTCGACAACCTGCCGGGCTGGCCGGAACGGGTCAAGACCATGCAGCGCAACTGGATCGGCAAGAGCTTCGGCGTGGAGGTCCACTTCCCCTTGCATCCGCGCCACGAGGACGGCGGCGAGGTGCTGAAGGTGTTCACCACCCGTGCCGACACGCTGTTCGGCGTCACCTACGTCGCCATCGCCGCCGAGCATCCGCTGGCGCAGCGCGCCGCCGCCGGCGATCCGGCGTTGGCCGCGTTCATCGAGGAGTGCCGCCTGGGCGGCACGGCGGAGGCCGATCTGGCCACCATGGAAAAGAAGGGCATGGACACCGGCCTGGTGGTCCACCACCCGTTCACCAACCAGCCGCTGCCGGTCTGGGTGGCCAACTACGTGCTGATGGGCTATGGCGAGGGCGCGGTCATGGCGGTGCCGGCGCATGACGAGCGCGACTACGCGTTCGCGCAGAAGTATGGACTGCCGGTGCGGGCGGTGATACGCCCCGTGGACAGTACGGATGCCGACGCGGCCGAGGCTGCCTTCACCCTGCCTTACACCGAACCCGGCGTGCTGTTCGATTCCGGCGACTTTTCCGGCCGCAGCTCCGGGGACGCCATCGACAAGATCGCGCTGGTGCTGAAGAACATCGGTCTGGGCGATCGCCGCACCACCTGGCGGCTGCGCGACTGGGGCATCTCGCGTCAGCGGTACTGGGGCTGCCCCATCCCCATCGTCCACTGTCCGACTTGCGGCGACGTACCGGTACCGGCCGAGCAATTGCCGGTGGTGCTGCCGGAAGACGTGAAGATCGACGTCGGTTCGCCGCTGAAGAAGATGCCGGAGTGGTCGCGCACCACCTGCCCGAAATGCGGCGGGCCGGCCGAGCGCGAGACCGACACCATGGACACCTTCGTCGAGTCGTCCTGGTACTACGCGCGCTACGCCTGCCCCGACAACGACCGGGCCATGCTGGACGAACGTGCGCGCTACTGGTTGCCGGTGGATCAGTACGTCGGCGGTATCGAGCATGCCATCCTGCATCTGCTGTACGCGCGCTTCTTCCACAAGCTGATGCGCGACGAGGGCTTGCTCGACGGCGCGGCCAAGGCTCCGGACGAACCGTTCGTCCATCTGCTGACGCAGGGCATGGTGGTGGCGGAGACCTATTACCGTGTCGATGCGGATGGCAGGCGGCACTGGATCAATCCGGCCGAGGTGGAGGTGCGCGACGGCGTACACGTGCACAAGGCCGATGGCCGGCCGGTCGAGGCGGGCGGCATCGAGAAGATGTCCAAGTCCAAGAACAACGGCGTCGATCCGCAGGCGCTGATCGACCGCTACGGCGCCGATACCGCGCGCCTGTTCATGATGTTCGCGGCGCCGCCGGAACAGTCGCTGGAGTGGTCGGACAGCGGTGTCGAAGGCGCGCACCGCTTCCTGCGCCGGTTGTGGAAAGCCGTGCATGACCATGTCGAGGCCGGCATTGTCCCCGCCTGGAGCGGTGGCGAGCCGGGCGGCGCGGCGCGCGACCTGCGCCGCCAGTTGCATCAGACCATCGCCAAGGTCACCGACGACATCGAGCGTCGCAAGCAGTTCAACACCGCCATCGCCGCCATCATGGAACTGATGAACGCGCTGGCCCGGCTCGACGACCGGCAGCCGGATACGCGCGCGGTGCGGCAGGAAGCGCTGGAGGCCGTGGTGCTGATGCTCGCACCCATCGTGCCGCACATCTGCCGCAGCCTGATCAAGGCGCTGAAGCCCGGCGCCTGTCTGATGGGCTCGTCCTGGCCGGCGGTGGACGAAGCCGCGCTCAGCCGGGACGAGATCGAACTGGTGTTGCAGGTCAACGGCAAGCTGCGCGGCAGCCTGCGCGTGCCCGCGGATGCCGGGCGCGACAGCATCGAGCGCGCCGCGCTGGCAAGCCCCGAGGCGCAGCGCTTCATGGCCGGACAGCCGGCGCGCAAGGTCGTGGTGGTGCCCGGCCGTCTGGTCAACATCGTGGTTTGAGACGACATGGCGTGCGCATTCGATCGTCGCCGTCTGATTCTCTGGACGCTGGTGTGGGGGCTCGCCATGCTGGCCGGTTGCGGTTTTCAACTGCGCGGTCAGGCGCAGTTGCCCTTCACCTCGGCCTGGGTGGACGCCGCCGAGGGCTCGGTCGTGGCCGCTGCGTTGCGCCGCAGCCTGACCGCGCAGGACAAGCTGGCGGAGCGCGCCGATCAGGCCGGCCTGCGCATCCGCCTGCGTGACGAGACGCGCGCCAAGAACATCCTGGCCCTGTCGGGTGGCGGCAAGGTGCGCGAGTACCGGCTGGAATACCGGGTCCAGGTGTCGGCGCACGACGCCGCCGGCATGGAGCGCCTGCCGCCCAGCGAGCTGTCCTTGTTCCGCGATTTCTCCTATTCCGACGCTCAGGTCTTGGGCAAGGAGGCGGAGGAGGCGGCCCTGTGGCGGGCCATGGAGCAGGAGGCCGCGCGCCAGATCCTGCGCCGTCTGGCCTATCTGAGGTGACCTGCACGTGCGCGTGCGTGGCGACCAGCTCGAAGCGGCCTTGAGCAAGGCGCTGCCGCCGGTGTGGCTGGTCAATGGCGACGAACCGCTGCTGGTCGACGAGGCGGTCGACGCGATCCGCACCGCGGCGCGCGCGCGGGGTTACCTGCAACGTGAGGGCTGGCAGGCGGATGGCAATTTCGACTGGCCGGCCTGGATGGCGGGCTTCGCCTCGTTGTCGCTGTTTGCCAGCCAGCGTTTGGTCGAGCTGCGTCTGCCTACCGGAAAGCCGGGTGTCGAGGGCGGCAAGGCGCTGGAGCAATGGGCCGAGCGTCCGCCTGCCGACACGATTCTGCTGGTGATCCTGCCGCGCGCCGACAAGGCGACCCAGGCGACCCGCTGGTTTGCCGCGCTGGAAAGGGCGGGCCATGTGGTGACGCTGATTGCGCCTGCCGTCGAGCAGTTGCCGGCATGGATCGAACGGCGGCTGGCGCGCCACGGACTGAGCGCGCAGGCCGATACGTTGGCCTGGCTGGCGGCTCGCGTCGAGGGCAATCTGCTGGCCGCGCATCAGGAGATCGAGAAGCTGGCGCTGCTGGTGCCTCCGGGCCCGTTGACGCTGGCGGCGGCACGCGCCGCCGTGGCGGACGTGGCGCGGTATGATGTCGGCGACCTCGCAGATGCCTTTGTCAAGGCTGACGCGGCGCGCTATTGCCGGGTGCTGGACGGCCTGCGCGCGGAGGGCGAGGCCCTGCCGCGCGTGCTCTCGGTGCTGGCGGGCGATGTGCGCGCCCTGTACCGTCTGCACCACGGGTTGGGGCGCGGACGTCGCCTGGCCGACCTGATGCGCGAGGCGGGTGTCTGGCAGAACCGTCAGCCGCTGTTGGCCCAGGCGCTGAAGCGCTTGGGCGACGATGGTGCCGCCTGGGCCCTGCGCGGTCTCGCACGGCTGGACCGCGCCGCCAAGGGCGTGGTGCGGGCCGACGCCTGGGATGAACTGAAACAGTTGGGCCTGGCGCTGATGCGGCGCGGGGATGCGCCCGCCTTCGCGCGTGGCGACATGGTATGAAGCGTGGAGCGAACATGGACATCGAAACCTACATGCGGCAACTCGGGCAGCGGGCGCGCGAGGCCTCGCGCGCCATCGCGCGTGCCGACAGCAACCGCAAGAACCGTGCGCTGCTGGCCATGGCCGAGGCGTTGCAACGCGACGCCGGCACGTTGCTGGCGGCGAACGCGCGCGACCTGGAGGCCGCGCGCCAGCGCGGCCTGGAGCCGGCGCTGCTCGACCGCCTGGCGCTGACCGACAAGACCGTCGCCGGCATGGCCGAAGGGCTGCGCCAGATCGCCGCATTGCCGGATCCGGTGGGCGAGATGGATGATCTGAAGTACCGTCCCTCCGGCATCCAGGTGGGCAAGATGCGCGTACCGCTGGGGGTGGTCGGCATCATCTACGAATCCCGCCCGAACGTGACCGCGGATGCCGCCGGCCTGTGCCTCAAATCCGGCAATGCGGCCATCCTGCGCGGCGGTTCCGAGGCCTTGCATTCCAATCAGGCCATCGCCGCGTGCGTGCGCGAGGGCCTGCGTGTCGCGGAGCTGCCGGAGGCGGTGGTGCAGGTGCTGGATACCGTCGACCGGGCTGCGGTCGGCGCGCTGATCGGCATGCCCGAGTATGTCGACGTGATCGTGCCGCGTGGTGGCAAGGGTCTGATCGAGCGTATCACCGCCGAGGCGCGCGTGCCGGTGATCAAGCACCTGCACGGCAACTGTCATGTCTATGTCGATGACGGCGCCGATGCCGACAAGGCGCTGCGCATCGTCGAGAATGCCAAGACGCAGCGCTACGGCACCTGCAACACCACCGAGTCGCTGCTGCTGGCGCGCTCGGTGGCGGCGGCGCAACTGCCGGCGATCGGCCGCATGCTGGCGGCCAAGGGCGTGGAACTGCGCTGTTGCCCGGAGGCGCTGGCCTTGCTCGAGGCCGCGGCGGTGCCCGGCATCCGGCCGGCGACCGAACAGGATTGGGAAGAGGAGTATCTGGCGCCCATCCTGGCGGTGAAAGTGGTCGACGGTTTGGATGCCGCGATCGCGCACATCAACCGCCACGGTTCGCACCACACCGACGCCATCGTTACCGAGGATTACACGCGCGCGCGCCGTTTTCTGCGCGAGGTGGATTCCGCCAGCGTCATGGTCAACGCTTCCACGCGTTTCGCCGACGGTTTCGAGTACGGTCTGGGCGCCGAGATCGGCATCTCGACCGACAAGATCCATGCGCGCGGCCCGGTCGGTCTGGAGGGCCTCACCAGCCAGAAATGGGTGGTGCTGGGCGACGGCCACGTGCGTGGGTGACGGCGTGCAGGTGACGGGGAACGCACGCGCCATCGGCATCCTCGGCGGCACGTTCGATCCCATCCATTTCGGCCATCTGCGCCTCGCCGAGGAACTGGCCGAGGCGCTGGACATCGCCCAGGTGCGCCTGATCCCGGCTGGGCATCCGCCGCACCGCCGACGGCCCCGCGCCGGCGCGCGCCACCGTCTGGAGATGGCGCGCCTGGCCATCGCCGGCAATCCGCGTTTCGTGCTGGACGAGCGTGAAATCGCCAAGCCGGGCCCGAGCTACAGCGTCGATACCCTGAGTGCGCTGCGTGCCGAAATGCCCGAGGCGACACCGCTGGTGCTGTTCATGGGTGGCGACGCCTTCCTCGGTCTGAATACCTGGCACCAGTGGCAACGTCTTCCCGATCTCGCCCATCTGGCCGTGGCCCACCGGCCCGGCTTCTCGCTGGCGACCTGGGAGGACGCGTTGCCGGATGTGCTGCGTACGCTGTTGTCCACCCATCGCTGCGAGCTGGCCGATGAACTGCTGGAGAAGCCGGCGGGACGCATCCTGCTGCACAGCATCACGCAACTGGACATCTCCGCCAGCCAGATCCGCGCGCGCGCGCTGCGTGGCAAGAGCCTGCGTTATCTGCTACCCGATGCCGTCATCGCCTACATCCAGGAAAACCACCTCTATGTCTGAAGCCCACAGTTCCGAACACCTCGCGCGCATCGCAGTCGCCGCTCTGGAAGACGTCAAGGGCAAGGACATCCTGGTGCTCGACGTCGGCCACCTGACCTCGATGTTCGACAGGATGGTGCTGGCCAGCGGCGACTCCACGCGCCAGGTCAAAGCACTGGCCGACAACGTGGTGGAAAAGCTGAAGCAGGCTGGCGCGGAGATCCTCGGCGTGGAAGGCGAACAGGTGGGCGAGTGGGTGCTGGTGGACGCCGGCGGCGTGGTGGTGCACGTCATGCACCCGGCGGTGCGGCTGCACTACAACCTGGAAGAACTGTGGGGCGCCGCGCGCAAGGCGCGCCAGGCCGGACACGCGGCGCCGCGGCCTCAGTAGGCGACCTGCGGAATCACGTCGACGATGCGCTGGGTCTCGCGGTTGAGCAGGATCACGTCGGCGCCCAGGGTCAGACGGGTATAGGGTTCCGGCAGCATCGGCAGTTTGGCGGCGAGGTCCACCGGCAGCTTGTTCGGGCGCTGTCCGGCCTGCAGGGTGTCGCCCGGCTTCACCTGCTGTGCTGGCCGTTCACGCGCGGGACCCCGTCCGCGCGCCTGCGTGAACCAAGCGGTGATCTGTTCACGCTCCGCCGCACTGAACGTCGGTGCGGGGGCGGCCGTTTCCTGTTTGACCGGCGCGGCGCAGCCGGCCAGGCCGAGCGCGCCCAACAGCAAGAATTCGCGGCGTTGCATGGTTTTCCCCTTCGGTCGTCATGGAAAGGGCTCCTATGTAACAAACCGCGTTGGGGGATGCTTTGAGCGGCGTCAATTAAATGGGTCGCGTCGGCTACGCCTCTGCCACATGGAGCGGTTCAGTCACGCTCATCCACGCCGCTCCAAACGCCGCCCGAGGCCATGATCCGCACCTGCTCGCGAGATCGACCGTCGCCACCCGCGCAGCGCTGGCTGCGCTTGCCCGGCTTGATCTCGATGCTCCATTCCGGACGCGAGACTTACCGGGGATTGCCGCAGCGCAGCCGTTTGTCGCCGACTTCCAACTGGCCGGCCGGTTCGTCGAGGTTCAGGCCAAGATCGCGCATGGCCTCGCGCACCGCCACCTCAATGCCGAGATTGGGCAGGTTGTTACCGGGATGCAGCGCCGGTGGGAATCGGGCGGGGAAGTGCGCCGCCGGGTGCGAGCCGGCGCGTGCAGGTTTTCACCGCATCGACCCCGCGTTGCATCAGGTGACCGCGCACGGTCCGGGTCAGCGCGAGGTCGTGGTCGTGACGCTTGACACATCGCGGGCGTCATGCGGCGATGCATGCACCGCGCCGGCTTTGGGGCGGGGGACAACGGATGATGCGAAAATGAAGGCGGTTCCATTGTCAGGATGCCCCCCGCCATGATCGGTTTCGTGCTCAAACTCGCGGTCGCATTGGTCGTCGGCGTGCTGTTGTACAACTACTTCTTCGGCACGCCGGAAGAGCAGGCGCACTCCAGCAAGACGTTCGCGCAATTGAAGGAGATCGCCGTGTCCGTGGGCGAGCTGGCCTCGTCGGAGAAGGAGAAGTTCGATGCCGGCAAGTACGACGCCGTGCTGGACAAGCTGGGCGTGGCCTATACCGGTCTGCGCGAGGGTGCGCGCACGCTGGATGCGGGGGTGCTCAGGCAGGTCGATGAACTGGAGGCGCGCCGCGGCGAGCTGAAGCGCGAACTGGACAGTCTGGGACGCGAGGGCGTGGCCGACGATGCCAACCAGAAACGGCGGCGCGAGGAACTGCACGACGACATGCGCGCGCTGGTGCGCGATTCCGACCGGTTGCTGCAACGCATCGAGCGCCGGTGATGGCGTCGGCCGGACGTCCCGGTCAGTGGCTGCCGGGCACGCTCAGACGGGCGAAATGGCGCAGCAGGGCGGCCGCTTCTGGCGTCTCCGCCACGCCTGCGCGGATGGCCGCCACGTCCTGCCCGGCGGCGCGCAGACGCGGCGCGAATTCATCGACATAGGCGCGCATGTGCGCGCGTTGGAACTCGGGGTGGAACTGGATGCCCCAGGCACGCTCGCCGACGCGGAAGGCGTGATGCCGCTCGAACGCATTGCCCGCCAGATGCACCGCGCCAGGCGGCAGTTGCAGCACGGTTTGCGCGTGCACCGCATGCGCGCGGAAGCGTGCGGGCAGGTGACGGAACAGCGGGTCGTCGCCGCTCGCCGGTTGCAGCAGGATGTCCACCGTGCCGATCTCGCGCCCGCGCGGGTGATAGTCGACATGGCCGCCGAGCGCCTGCGCCAGCAATTGGTGGCCGAAGCAGATGCCCAGGTAGGGCCTGCGCGCCGCCAGCAGCGCACGCAACCACTCGGCGGCGCGCAGCATCCAGGCCGCGCGCTCCGTGACCATGGCATGCGAGCCGGTCATGATCGCGCCGGCGCAGGTGCGCGGCGCGGGCAGTGGCGCCGGCGCGCGCAGATCGATCACACGCAGCGCCTGCTCCGGCAGCATCAGGCCGTGCGCCAGCCAGTGCTCGAAATCGCCGAAGTGGCGCGCGGCGGCGGCAAAGGTGGCGCCGGCCTTGAGGATGCACAGCGGTTGCGGCTTCATGACGTCGCCCTGGTCGGGTCCGCATCGGTCAGGCGGGTCACCGTCACGCCGACTTCCAGGCCGTGCGCGCTGGCGCCGAAGATCACACCTTTGAGCGGCACCACGTCGTCGTAGTCGCGCCCCCAGGCGAGGGTCAGATGACCTGGGCCACAGGCGCCGCCGTTGGTCGGGTCGAAGTCCAGCCAGCCCGCGCTCGGCGCGTATACCGCGATCCAGGCGTGCGAGGCATCCGCGCCGAGGCGGGGCGATTCGCCCGGCGCCGGCGTGGTCTCCAGCCAACCGCTGACGTAGCGCGCGGCGAGACCCAGACCGCGCAGCCCGGCGATGCACAGATGGGCGAAATCCTGACATACGCCGTGACGCGCCTCAAGCACCTCGGTCAGCGGCGTGTCCAGGTCGGTGGCCATCGGCCGGTAGGCGAACTCCGCCCGCACCCGCGTGGCCAGATCGGCCAGCGCCTGCGCCAGCGGCCGGCCGGGTGGAAAGCTGGCGCGGACATAGGCGGTGAACGCGTCATCGATGGGCGCGCGCGGCGATGCCAGGCAGAACTCGCGCGCCAGCCGGGTATCGGCGTCGGCGGCGCGGTTCATGGCCTCGACCGCCGCTTCCCAGGGCATGGGCTCCGCGCCGGTTGCGGGTGCCGCCTCGTCGCGCTGCAGTAGGCAGCGTGCGGTGACGGTCAGGGCCTGATGCGGCTGGTGCAGCGAGAACCAGACCACGCGGTTGCCATAGGCATCCTCGCGCTCGCGCAGCTCGTCGACCGCCGGCGCGATGTCCAGGCGGGCCTCCAGCACCCGTTGCGTCGGGGTCGGCCGGGGCAGCAGGCGGGCCTCGACGAAATTGAGGCCGACCGCTTCGGCGTAGCGGTAGGCGTTGCGGTGTTCCACCCGGTAGCGCATCGGCTTGCTCACGTTTCCGGCGGCCGCGGCAGCAGGCGCAACGTGTGCGCTTGCTGCACGTGGGTGAACCAGGCATGGCCGACGGCTTCGGACACGGCGCGCAGTTGCGCCGCCACTTCTTCCAGCGTGGCGGCGAGCTGCGCATCGTCGGCGGCGGCCAGGCCACGGCGGGCGGCGCGTTCCTCGGCCACATACAGGCGCTCCTCGGCGGAAAACAACAGCCGCTGCGCGCTCAGGCCGCACCCTTCATGGCCGAGTTCGGCGAGGTGGTGACGCGCTGTGCGCAACTGGTAGATCAGTGCCCGCGGACTGGCGCCATCCCACAGCAGCAGGGCCAGTACGCCGGCGGCGAACGGCTCGGCGCGAAAACGGCGGCGGAAGGTGATCAGGCTGTCGACGCTCTGCAGCAGCAGCGCCAGGCTCTCGCGTTCGGCGTCGGTGTCCTGGCGCGACGCCAGCAGATGCCCGATCAACGCACACAAGGTCAGGCCGCGTTCGACGCGCCGGCCGAGGTCGAAGAAGCGGAACGCGGCCTCGCGCGGCAGGGTTTCGGAGGCCAGGCCGGCCAGCCCGGCCAGCGCATCGATCAGCCGGCCGAGCCACAGATCGGTGCGTTCCCGACCGTGTCCGCGCCGGCGCGGGCGCCGCCCCCAGTCGCGCTCGATGCGGTCGAGCAGGCGCCAGATCGCCACCGACCAGTACTCCCGCGTGCCATACGCGCAGGCCAGCAACGCGCGCACGCTGTGCGCGAGATTGCCGGGCCGTTCGTCGTGGGTGACCAGATCGCGCACACAGGCGGCCAGATCGGATTGACCGCCGCAACCGCGCTGGCCGAGCGGATGCCCGATCAGCCCCATCAGCATGTCCAGTACCGGTTCCAGGCCGGGTGCCGCTTCCTCCTCCCACAGACCGTCCAACACCACGCGCAGCAGGCGTGCCACCGCTTCGGCGCGCTCCAGGTAGCGGCCGGCCCAGAACAGGTTGTCGGCCGCCCGACTGGTGAGGATCTCGTCTTCGCTCGAAGCCGGGCGCGGCACGGCATGGCCGAGCATCGGCCGGGGCGGCGCCGGCGTGATCCAGGTGTCCTTGGACAGCGCACCGCGCTGTCCGGAGACGCGTTCTTCGGCGCTGCAACGCGTCAGTGCACCGGGAAGCGCGGCGTAGCCGTCGCCGTGGCTGACCAGGAACGCACGTAGGTTGGTGCGCAGCGGCGTCAGGCGACCACCGTTGAGCGCCGGCGCGGTGGACAGCGCCAGCGGTTGCTGGCCTACATACAGATGTGGATGCGCGCGGATGCGCTCGCGCCAGATCGCGAGCTGGCGGCGGTCGAGTTCGCCGCCGAACACCGTGTCGCTGGCCTGGCCGCGGTGGATGGGCTTGATGATCAGACGCGGCAGGTTGGCGAGCACATAGTCGCGCTCCTTGGCCTGGCCGCACCACCAGGTGGCGGCCATGGGCAGCAGCAGATCCTCGTCCAGCAGCGCCTTGGCCAGCGCCGGCAGGAACGGCATCAGGCCGGGGTTTTCCAGCACGCCGGCGCCGAGCGGGTTGGCCAGCGCAACGTTGCCGCGGCGCATCGCCTCGACCAGGCCGGCGCTGCCCAGGCGCGAGTCCTGACGCAGTTCGAGCGGATCGCACCACGCCTCGTCGACCCGGCGCAGGATCACATCGACCGCGCGCAAACCCGTGACCGCCTTCAGCCAAACACGCCCGTCGCGCACCGTCAGATCGTCGCCCTGCGCCAGATGGTAGCCCAGGCGCGCCGCCAGGTAGGCGTGTTCGAAATAGGTCTCGTTGGCCGGGCCGGGTGTGAGCACCACCACGCGCGGCTGATCCCGCCCAGCCGGCGCGATGCCGGCGAGCGCGCGTTGCGCGGCATCCAGCCAGGCGGTCAGGCGGGCGACGCCGGCGCCCTCCAGCAGTTCGGGAAAGGTGCGCGCCATGACCGCGCGGTTCTCCAGCGCGTAACCGACACCGGAAGGCGCCTGCGCCCGGTCGCTCATGACCCAGACACTGCCGTCCGGCCCCCGCGCCAGATCCGCCGCGTAGAAGATCAGTTGACGCCGGTCGGCCAGCGCACCCACCACCGGGCGCAGGTAGGCGGCGTGCGCGAACGCCAGATCCGGTGGCAGCAGCCCGCGCGCCAGCAATGTGCGCGGCCCGTACAAGTCGCGCAGGATCAGGTCGAGCAGGCGCGCGCGCTGCTCCAGGCCGGCGGCGATCGTCGCCCACTCGCCGCCATCCAGCACCAGCGGGATCGGATCCAGTTCCCAGGTGCGCGTGTAGCCGCGCGGATCGTCATAGACGTGGTAGGTGACGCCGTTCTCGCGCAGCAGCCGCGCGATGCGCTGGGCGCGCGCCGACCACTCGCGCACGCCCAGCCACGCCAGGCCACCGACCAGATGCGCCCAGTGCGGGCGGACCCCGGCGCGCGCGTCCCACATCTCGTCCCAGGCGTCGGGCAGCGGCAGGTAATCGCGCGCGGCGGGCGGGAACTGGGCGGATGCGGGCTGCGTGGACATGGCTCAACGATACCTTGCAAAACGCCACGCGGCATACCCCGGCAGCGCCCGCGCTGTCGGCGGTCCGGGCGGCTTGTTGCCAGCCCGAGAAAAACCGATATAATGCGCGACTCTTCATGCGCCCGTAGCTCAGTTGGATAGAGTACCTGGCTACGAACCAGGGGGTCGTGGGTTCGAATCCTGCCGGGCGCGCCAATCGAGTCATGAATGGGGGCACCGTCGACGCGGTGCCCTTTTTTCTTTCATCGCGGCTTGTCCATGGCAGAAGCGCTGGCGTCGCGCGATACCACGGGCAGGTCAGCTTCAGTTGCGATACTCCGCCGCCAGTTGCACGTAGTTCTCCGCCTGACGGGCGAAGGCGCTGATTTCCTCATCGTTCAAGCGCCGTATCGGCAGCGCCGGCCGGCCGACGTACAGCCAGCCGCTGTGCAGTACCCGGCTTTCGGGCACCAGGCTGCCGGCGCCGAGTAGTACACGCGGTTCCAGCACGGCGTGGTCCATGACCACGGCACCCATGCCGATCAGGCACTCGTCGTGCACCGTGCAGCCGTGCAGGATGACGCCGTGGCCTATGGTCACCGCTTCGCCGATATGCAGCGCCGCGCCTTCGGGGTGACGTGCGCTGTTGCGGCTGACGTGCAGGATGGCGCCATCCTGCACGTTGCTGCGCGCGCCGATGCGGATGCGGTTGACGTCGCCACGGATGACCGCGCCTGGCCAGACCGAGACGCCGTCGCCCAGCACGACGTCACCGATGACCGTGGCCGCGGCGTGGACGAACACGTCCCTGCCGAGGACAGGCACGATGCCGCGGTAGGGTTGGATCGCCATGGCGTATGCTCGTGAAGGCCGATGGAAGCTGTGCGCACGGTAACACAGCCGGCCGGTGGCGGTCGGGCGCCGGAATACGAACTTGAAATCGCGGCGTTCGCGCCGATACTGTCGGTTCGATCCGACTTCCGCACGCCCGCCATGAACCCCCTGCTCGATTTCTCCGGACTGCCCCGTTACCGCGATATCCGCCCCGAACACGTCACGCCCGCGGTCGACCAGTTGCTGGCCGACAACCGTGCGCTGGTGGCGCGCCTGGTGGACGATGCCACGCCGGCCACCTGGGATGCCTTCGTCGCGCCGCTGGAGGATGCCAACGAACGGCTGTCGCGCGCCTGGGGCCAGGTCTCGCATCTGCATTCGGTGCTGGATGGTCCGGAACTGCGCGAAGCCTACAACGCCAATCTGCCCAAGATCACCCAGTACTACGCCGAACTGGGCCAGCACGCGGGGCTGTTCCGCAAGTACAAGAGGCTCGCCGCCGCGCCGGAGTTCGCCACGCTGACGCCGGCGCGGCGCAAGGTGATCGACAACGAACTGCGCGACTTCAAGCTGGGCGGCGCGGAGTTGCCGGACGCGCGGAAGCCGCGTTTCATGGCCATCCAGGAGGAACTGTCCAGGCTGTCGGCCAAGTTCGAGGAAAACCTGCTCGACGCCACCAATGCCTGGAGCAAGTGGATCGACGACGAGGCGGAACTGACCGGTCTGCCGGAAGACGCCAAGGCGATGTTCCGCGAGCTGGCCGAGGCCGATGGCAAGCCGGGATGGAAGCTGAACCTGCAGGCGCCGTCCTACCTGCCGGTGATGCAGTACTGCGCCAACCGCGCGCTGCGCGAGGAGATGTATCGCGCTTATGTCACGCGCGCTTCCGAGTTCGGCCCGCAGGCGCTGGACAACACGCCGTTGATCGCGCGCATCCTGGAACTGCGTCAGGAGGCGGCGCGCATGCTGGGCTTCGATACTTACGCGGAACTGTCGCTGGAACCGAAGATGGCGCAGACGCCGGCCGAGGTGCTGGATTTCCTCGACACCCTGGCGCGCCGCGCCAAGCCTTACGCCGAGCGCGACATGGCCGAGCTGCGCGAGTTCGCGGCGCGCGAACTGGACCTGCCCGAGCTGATGGCCTGGGACATCGCCTGGGCCAGCGAGAAGCTGCGCGAATCGCGTTACGCCTATTCCGAGACCGAGGTGAAGCGGTATCTGCAGGAACCGCGGGTGCTGGCCGGCCTGTTCCGCGTCATCGAAACGCTGTACGGCCTGCGCATCCAACCGGACTCCGCGCCGGTGTGGCATGACGATGTCAAGTTCTACACCCTTACCGACCGCCAGGGGCAACGGGTCGGCCAGTTCTACTTGGACTTGTACGCGCGCGACACCAAGCGCGGCGGCGCCTGGATGGACGATGCCATCACGCGGCGGCGCAAGGATGGTGGTATCCAGACGCCGGTGGCCTACCTGACCTGCAACTTCCAGCGTCCGGTGGGCGGCAGGCCGGCGCTGCTGACGCATGACGACGTGATCACGCTGTTCCACGAGTTCGGCCACGGTCTGCATCATCTGCTGACGCGGGTGGAGGAACTGGGCGTGTCCGGCATCAACGGCGTGGAGTGGGACGCGGTGGAACTGCCCAGCCAGTTCATGGAGAACTTCTGCTGGGAATGGGACGTGCTCAAACACATGACCGCGCACGTCGACAGCGGTGAGCCGCTGCCACGCGCGCTGTTCGACAAGATGCTGGCGGCAAAGAATTTCCAGGCCGGCATGCAGACCGTGCGCCAGATCGAGTTCTCGCTGTTCGACATGCATCTGCACCACGACCGGGCGCCGGGCGTGAGCGCGCTGCAGTTGCTCGCCGACATCCGCAGGCGCGTGGCGGTGGTGATCCCGCCCGAGTACAACCGCTTTCCCAACAATTTCTCGCATATCTTCGCCGGCGGTTATGCCGCCGGCTACTACAGCTACAAATGGGCGGAGGTGCTGTCCGCGGATGCCTACAGCCTGTTCGAGGAGGAAGCCGCCGCGCACGTCGGCGGCGTGCTCAACCCGGAGATCGGCCAGCGTTTCTGGAGCGAGATCCTCGCCCAGGGCGGCAGCCGTCCGGCGCTGGAGTCGTTCAAGGCGTTCCGCGGCCGTGAGCCGACCATCGACGCGCTGCTGAGGCACAACGGCATGGCGTGAATCGCGGGCGGCGTCGGCACCGCGACGTTCGTCCACGATGCGTGGCGCGGATGCACCGTGCGGGCGCACTGCCGGGCTTTGCGCCGGTCGAGCCGCGGCAGCGCGCCCGTTGCACCGCGCGCCTGGAATCGTTGGATAATGCGCGCGTCCAACCCCGCTCGCCGCATCGGCAAGGAGTCCGAAAACCATGAAGATCACCGTCATCGGTACCGGCTATGTCGGCCTGGTCACCGGCACCTGCCTGGCCGAGGTCGGCAACGAGGTCATGTGCCTCGACGTCGACCCGCGCAAGATCGAGATTCTCAAATCCGGCGGCATCCCCATCTATGAGCCGGGCCTGCAGGAGATGGTGCGGCGCAACGTGGAGGCGGGGCGGCTGTTCTTCACCACCGACATCGAGGAATCGGTGCATTTCGGCCAGATCCAGTTCATCGCCGTGGGCACGCCGCCGGACGAGGACGGTTCCGCCGATCTGCAATACGTGGTCGCCGCGGCGCGCAACATCGGCCGCCACATGAACGACTTCAAGCTGGTGGTGGACAAGTCCACGGTGCCGGTGGGCACCGCCGACAAGGTCAGGGCAGCGCTGGCCGAGGAACTCGTCGCGCGCGGCGTCAACCTCGAGTTCTGCGTCGCCTCCAACCCGGAATTCCTCAAGGAAGGCGCGGCGGTGGACGACTTCATGAAGCCGGACCGCATCGTCATCGGCACCGACAGCGAGCGCGCCACCCAGTTGCTGCGCCAGTTGTACGCGCCGTTCCAGCGCAACCACGACCGCCTGGTGGTGATGGACGTGCGTTCGGCGGAACTGACCAAGTATGCGGCCAACGCCATGCTGGCCACGCGCATCTCGTTCATGAACGAGCTGGCCATCCTCGCCGAGCGGCTGGGCGCCGACATCGAACAGGTGCGCCACGGCATCGGCTCCGATCCGCGCATCGGCTATCACTTCCTGTACGCCGGCTGCGGCTACGGCGGTTCCTGTTTCCCCAAGGACGTGCAGGCGCTGCGCCGCACCGCGCAGGAGAACGGCGTGCCGCTGCGCGTGCTGGATGCCGTCGAGGATGCCAACGACGCGCAGAAGCAGGTGCTGGTGAACAAGCTGGTGGCGCGCTTCGGCCGCGATCTGAAGGGCAAGCGTTTCGCCATGTGGGGGCTGGCGTTCAAACCCAACACCGATGACATGCGCGAGGCGCCTTCGCGCACCATGCTGGATGCGCTGTGGCGGATGGGGGCGACGGTGGCGGCCTACGATCCGGCGGCGATGGACGAGACCCGCCGTATCTACGGCGAGCGCGCCGACCTGCAACTGGTCAACGGCCCGATGGATGCGCTGAAGGGCGCCGATGCGCTGCTCATCGTCACCGAGTGGAAGGTGTTCCGCAGCCCCAATTTCGACACCATGAAGGCGTTGCTCAACCATCCGGTGATCTTCGACGGCCGCAACCTCTACGAGCCGGCGCGGATGCGTGAAATGGGCTGGGAATACTTCCCGATCGGGCGGCAGACGGCATGAAGATCCTGGTCACCGGCGTCGCCGGCTTCATCGGCATGCATGTCGCCCAGCTTTTGCTCGCGCGCGGCGACGAGGTGGTCGGCATCGACAACCTCAACGATTACTACAACCCCAACCTGAAACTGGCGCGCCTGGAATGTCTGAAACCGCACGCCGGCTTCCGCTTCCTGCGCGGCGACATCGCCGACCGCGTGTTCGTCGAGGATCTGTTCGCCGCCGAGCGATTCGACCGCGTCATCAATCTGGCGGCGCAGCCGGGCGTGCGTTACTCGCTGAAGAATCCCTATGCCTACATCCAGACCAATCTGGTCGGCTTCGGCAATCTGCTGGAAGGCTGCCGCCACAACGGCGTCGAGCATTTCGTCTATGCCAGCAGTTCCAGCGTGTACGGCGCCAACACGCGGATGCCGTTCTCGGTGCACGACAACGTCGATCACCCGGTAAGCCTGTACGCCGCCAGCAAGAAGGCCAACGAGCTGATGGCGCACACCTACAGCCATCTGTACGGGCTGCCCACCACCGGACTGCGCTATTTCACGGTCTACGGCCCCTGGGGGCGGCCGGACATGTCGCCCTGGCTGTTCACCTCGGCGATCCTCGAAGGGCGGCCGATCGACGTGTTCAACCACGGCAGGATGCAGCGCGATTTCACCTATATCGACGACATCGCCGAGGGTACCGTGCGCGTGCTCGACCGCATCGCCACGCCCAACCCGACATTCAGCACCGATGCGCCGGACCCCGGCAGCAGCTACGCGCCCTACCGCGTGTACAACATCGGCAACCATCAGCCGGTGGAACTGATGACCTTCATCCAGACCATCGAACAGGCACTGGGCCGGGAGGCGGTGAAGAACTTCCTGCCCATGCAGCCGGGCGACGTGGTGGCGACCTATGCCGACGTCGAGGATCTCAAGCGCGACGTCGGCTTCGAACCCAAGACCGTGCTGGCGGACGGCATCGCCCGCTGGGTGGCGTGGTATCGGCAATACGGCGCGGCGCTGACGCCGGCGGTGCAGGGTTAGGGCAATCGGCTTGCGAGCGGGAGGCATGATGATGAATCGAACCGTCAAACTGGTGTTGTTCCTCGCACTGGGGCTGTACGGCCTGACGGCTACCGCCAGCAATTTGTACAAGTGGGTGGATTCGGCCGGCCGCGTGCATTACTCCGACCAGCCGCCGCCGCCCGACGTGCGTCAGGCCCGCCAGATCAGCGGCCGCGGCAACGTCGTGGAGGTGGACAAGGAGTCGTTCGATACCCGTCAGGCGCGCGAGCGCAGTCCGGTGGAGTTGTTCTCCAGCGCCTGCGGTCCGTTGTGCGACCAGGCGACGGAACACCTGCGCAAACGCGGCATCCCGTTCACGCTGCGTGATCCTTCGACGGACCCCGAACACGCGGTCGCGCTGAAACGGCTCACCGGCGCGCTGGAGGTGCCGGTGATCGTGGTCGGCAAGGCACACCTGAAGGGCTTCGAGGCGGCTTCTTGGGATGCCATGCTGGATGCCGCCGGCTATCCACGCACGCCGTTGCCGTCGGAACGCGCGCGTCCGCCGCGTTGACGCGCTCGGCCGCGTGCCCGCACCGCACCGGCCCCGAATTCGACTGGAGTCCACATGTTTCGCTTGGCTGGTTGGTACGGACACGGCACCGAGGCTGCGCCGCAGGTGCTGGAACACATGCTGGCCCGTTGCGCCGTGGCGCGTCCGGCGCACCAGTGCAGCGCCGCGGATTGCGCGCTGGCGGCGAGTGCGGACATCGCGCGCGACGGCGATCGGATCGCGGCGATCATCGGCCGCCCCATCCTGCCGCCGGATCTGGCCGGCGACGGCGCCGCCGCCGCGCTGCTGAACCTGTGGCGCCGCCATGGGCGCGAGGCACCCGCGCACATCCACGGTACCTTCGCGCTGGCGCTGATCGATCGCCGTGCCGGCGAGGTGTTCCTGGCGCTGGATCGCATCGGTGCGCACAAGCTGGCGTTCGCTGCGTCGCCGGCCGGGCTGGTGTTCGCCAGTCAGGCGGACATGGTGGCGGCGCACCCGGCGGTGGGCGCACGCATCGATGCGCAGGGACTGTTCGATTACTTCTATTTCGCCAGCGTGCCTGCGCCGGGCAGCATCTTCCAGGGCGTGGAGAAGCTGTTGCCGGCTCAGTGGGCGCACTGGCGCGATGGCCGGCTGATGCGCGGCTTTTACTGGGCGCTGCATTACCGCGACGCGCCGCGCAGCGATTTCGACGCGCAGGCGGCCCGCTTCCACGGGTTGCTGCGCGAGTCGGTGGCGCGCGCGCGCGCCACCGACCGGGTGGCCGCGTTCCTGTCCGGCGGCACCGACAGTTCCACGGTGTGCGGCGTATTGAAGGAACAGACCGGCGCGGTGGATGCCTATTCCATCGGTTTCGCCGCGGACGGTTTCGACGAGATGGCGTACGCGCGCATCGCCGCCCGCCGTTTCGGCCTGGACATGCACGAGTACTACCTGAAGCCGGATGACATCGTCGAGGCCATGCCGGTGATCGCCGCGCACTACGACGAGCCGTTCGCCAACGAGTCCGCCGTGCCCACGTATTTCTGCGCCAAGCTGGCGGTGGCGGCGGGGCATACGGTGATGCTGGCCGGCGACGGCGGCGACGAGATCTTCGGCGGCAATGCACGCTATGCCAAGCAGAAGGTGTTCGAGGTCTATCACGCTTTGCCGGCGGTTCTGCGCAAGGGCCTGATCGAGCCGTTCGCGGCGCTGCCCGGCCTGTCGGTGTTGCCGCCGGCGCGCAAGTTGCAGAGCTATCTGCGCCAGGCCAACATCCCGTTGCCGGAGCGCATGGAGACCTACAACTACCTGCACCGTCAGCCGCTGGATACGCTGTTCACGCGCGCTTTCCTGGAACGCATCGATGCGCAACGGCCCATCGCGCTGCTGAAGGAGGTGTACGACCGCACCGATTCCACGTCCTTCATCAACCGCATGCTGCATCTGGACCTCAAATTCACGTTGGCCGACAGCGACCTGCGCAAGGTGGGCGGCATGACCGAGGCGGCCGGCATCGAGGTACGTTACCCGCTGCTGGACGACGCGCTGGTCGAGTTCTCCGGCGAGGTGCCGCCGGACTGGAAGGTCAAGGGGCAGTACCTGCGCTGGTTCTTCAAGACCGCGCTGAAAGGGTTTCTGCCCGATGAGATCATCAACAAGAGCAAGCACGGCTTCGGCCTGCCCTTCGGCCTGTGGGCGCGCGAGCATGCGCCGTTGCGCGAGCGGGTCGAGGACCGGCTGGCCGACCTGAAACGGCGCGATCTGCTCGCACCGGAACACATCGACGCCATACGCGTGCAGCACCAGTCCGGTCACGCCACCTACTACGGCAAGGTCATCTGGAACCTGGTGACGCTGGAGGAGTGGCTGGCGGCGCGAGGGTTGTGACCGGCCGCACCGTGCCATCGAAATTTCCCGGTCGAGGCTCTACACTCGCAGCCCTGCTCGGGACAGGGACATCATGAACGACGTCGGACGGCTGGCCGCGCGCTACGTCAACGGCCTGCATTTCAACAATCTGCGTGGGGATCTGTTCGGCGGCGTCACCGCCGCCGTGGTGGCGCTGCCGCTGGCACTGGCGTTCGGCGTCGCCTCCGGCGCCGGACCGGTGGCCGGCTTGTACGGCGCCATCTGCGTGGGGCTGTTCGCCGCACTGTTCGGCGGCACGCCGGCGCAGGTGTCCGGTCCCACCGGGCCGATGACGGTGGTCATGGCGGTGATCCTGACGCAATACACCGCGTTGTATCCGGACGACCCCGCGCGCGGTCTGGCGCTGGCCTTCACCGTGGTGATGATGGGCGGCCTGATGCAGATCGCCTTCGGCCTGTTCAAGCTTGGCAAATACATCAACCTGGTGCCGGCGCCGGTGGTGTCCGGCTTCATGAGCGGCATCGGCATCATCATCATCCTGTTGCAGTTCGAGCCCCTGCTCGGCCACGCCAGCCTGAGCGGCGCGCTGGCGGCGGCACTGGCGCTGCCCTGGGCATTGACCCATCCGGTGCGCGATGCCGTCGTGCTCGGCGTCGGCACGCTGCTGCTGGTGTATCTCTGGCCGCAGCGCCTCAACCGTATCGTGCCGGCGCCGCTGGTGGCGCTGGCCGTGGGCGGCGCCGGCCTGTACCTGTTCTATGGCGGGCAGGTGACGACGCGTGACGTGGAAGGCCAGATCGTGCATTTCATCGGCCAGGCCAAGATCATCGGCGACATCCCGACCGGACTGCCGACCCCCCGACTGCCGCACATCGAGCCGGCGCTGCTGGTCGACATGCTGAAATCGGCGCTGATCCTGGCGGTGCTCGGTTCCATCGATTCGCTGCTGACCTCGCTGGTGGCCGACAACATCACGCGCAGCAACCATGAATCCGATCGCGAGTTGATCGGCCAGGGTGTCGGCAATACCGTGTCCGGCCTGTTCGGCGGATTGCCCGGCGCCGGCGCCACCATGCGTACCGTGGTCAACGTGCGCGCCGGCGGGCTCACGCCGCTGTCCGGCGCGATCCATGCGCTGTTGCTGCTGGCCGTGGCGCTGGGCGCCGGCGGTTTCGTCAGTTACGTGCCGCACGCCGTGCTCGCCGGCATTCTGATCAAGGTCGGCACCGACATCATCGATTGGGACTACCTGCGCCGCTTGCGCCATGCGCCGCGCGCCGGCGTGGTGATGATGCTCACCGTGCTGGCGCTGACCGTGTTCGTCGATCTGATCACCGCAGTCGGTGTCGGCATGGTCATGGCCAGTCTGGTGTTCGTCCAACGCATGAGCGACCTGCAGCTCGCCAGCATCACCGCCATCACCGACCCCGGCGACGAAGCGCCGCTGTCAGCCGAGGAACGCGACATCATGAAGGCGGCGGGCGGACGCATCCTGCTGTTCCACCCGACCGGTCCGTTGAGTTTCGGCGCCGCCAAGGGCATGGTGCGGCGACTGGCCGGTTTCCAGCATTACGACGTACTGGTGCTGGATCTGTCGGACGTCAACAACATCGACTACAGCGCGGCGCGCGCGGTGGAGGACATGATCCGACGCGCCTCGGCCGAAGGCAGCTCGGTACATCTGGCGGTGCGTCACGAGCAGGTGGCTGACATGCTGGAACGCGAAGAGGTGCTGGATCTGCTGCCGCCCGGCCATCGCCATGACCACCGCGTGTCGGCATTGCGCGCGGCCGCCGAAGCGGTGACGAGGAGGCAGGCATGACGTTGTCGCCGTACCCCGCCACGCTGCTGCAGACCGTGGTCCTGCTGGTGATGTCCAACCTGTTCATGACCATCGCCTGGTATGCCCACCTCAAACATCTCAACGACAAGCCCTGGTGGATCGCCGCGCTGCTGAGCTGGGGTGTTGCGCTGTTCGAGTACCTGCTCATGGTGCCGGCCAACCGCATCGGCTACGTGCACCTGACCCTGCCGCAACTGAAGATCCTGCAGGAAGTGATCACACTGGCGGTGTTCGTGCCGTTCGCGGTGTTCTACATGAAGGAGCCGATGACCTGGAACTACCTGTGGGCGGGGTTGTGCCTGGTCGGCGCGGTGTATTTCATCTTTCGTACATGAACCGGCGCCCACCCGCGGTGGGTGCCTGGCGCGCGTGATAACATCGCGTTTTCATTGCGTTTTCGAGTCTTCTCCATGTTTTCCGCCGATCAGACCCTCGCCGCCACCGATCCCGAACTGTGGGCCGCCATCCAGCAGGAGGCGCGCCGCCAGGAGCAGCACATCGAACTCATCGCCTCGGAGAATTACACCAGCCCGGCGGTGATGGAGGCTCAGGGCTCGGTGCTCACCAACAAGTACGCCGAGGGTTACCCCGGCAAGCGCTATTACGGCGGCTGCGAATACGTCGACATCGCCGAGCAGTTGGCGATCGACCGGGTCAAGGCGCTGTTCGGCGCCGAGGCGGCGAACGTGCAGCCGAATTCCGGTTCGCAGGCCAACCAGGCGGTGTTCATGGCCTTCTTGCAGCCGGGCGACACCATCATGGGCATGAGTCTGGCCGAGGGCGGGCACCTGACCCACGGCATGAAGCTGAACATGTCCGGCAAGTGGTTCAACGTCGTCGCCTATGGCCTCAACGAGCGCGAGGAGATCGACTACGAGCGCATGGAGGCGCTCGCGCGCGAGCACAAGCCCAAGCTGATCATCGCCGGTGCCTCGGCCTATGCGCTGCGCATCGATTTCGCCCGCTTCGCCAAAGTCGCCAGGGAAATCGGCGCCATCTTCATGGTCGACATGGCGCACTATGCCGGGCTGGTGGCTGCCGGCGCCTATCCCAATCCGGTGCCGCATGCCGATGTGGTCACCTCCACCACGCACAAGACGCTGCGCGGGCCGCGTGGCGGCATCATCCTGATGAAGGCGGAGCATGAGAAGGCGATCAATTCGGCCATCTTCCCCGGCTTGCAGGGCGGCCCGTTGATGCACGTGATCGCCGGCAAGGCGGTGGCCTTCAAGGAAGCGGCGGGCAAGGAATTCAAGTTGTATCAGGAACAGGTGGCTGCCAATGCGCTGGTGATGTGCAAGGTGCTGATCGAGCGCGGCCTGCGCATCGTCTCCGGTCGCACCGAAAGCCACGTGTTCCTGGTGGACCTGCGTGCCAAGAACCTGACCGGCAAGGATGCCGAAGCCGCGCTCGGCCGCGCGCACATCACGGTGAACAAGAACGCCATCCCCAACGATCCGCAGAAACCCATGATCACCTCCGGCATCCGCATCGGCACGCCGGCCATGACCACACGCGGTTTCAAGGAATTGGAAGCGGAGAAGCTCGCCCACCTGGTCGCCGACGTGCTCGACTCCCCTGGTGACGAGGCGGTGATCGAGCGGGTCAAGGCCGAGGTGGCCAAGCTGACCGCGGCTTTTCCGGTGTACGGCGGCAGGTGACGGATGCCGGGTTACGGGGCACAGCGGGATGCATGGCGCAGTCGCGCCCGACCCGTAGCCTGTAACCCGTAACCGGGTACTTGAACATGAAATGCCCCTACTGCGGCGCATCCGACACCCAGGTGGTGGAAACCCGCCTGGGTGAGGACGGCACCAGCATCCGCCGGCGCCGGCGCTGTGCCGCCTGCGACAAACGTTTCACCACCTTCGAGACCGCCGAGGTGCGGCTGCCCCTGGTGGTCAAGCAGCAGGGCGAACGCCAGGACTTCTCGCGCGACAAGCTGCGCGAGGGTTTCCGCCGCGCGCTGCACAAACGGCCGGTGTCGACCGAACTGGTGGATGCGGCGATCGACCGGGTGCTGCACAAGCTGCTGGCGTTGGGCGAGCGCGAGGTGACTTCGCGTTACATCGGCGATCTGGTGATGGCCGAGCTCAAACGCCTGGACAAGGTCGCCTATATCCGCTTTGCCTCGGTTTACCGCGCGTTCCAGGACGTCGATGACTTTCGCGACGCCATCCGCGACGTCGAGCGGGGCGGCGTGGAGACGGAAGCGGCGGGTGGGTCGGCCGAACCGGCGTAGTACGTCCGCGCGCGCCGATGTCTCACCAGCCCTTTTCCGCGCAGGACCACGCCCATATGGCGCACGCGCTGCGTCTGGCGGCGCGCGGGTTGTGCACCACCACGCCCAATCCGCGCGTCGGTTGTGTCATCGTCGACGCCGGCGAAGTGGTCGGCGAGGGCTGGCACATGCGTGCCGGCGAGGCTCATGCCGAAGTGCTCGCCCTGCGTGCCGCGGGCGGACGCGCCCACGGCGCCACGGTTTACGTCACCCTGGAACCGTGCAGTCACCACGGCCGCACGCCGCCGTGCGCCAACGCACTGATCGATGCGGGCGTGGCGCGCGTGGTGACGGCGATGCGCGATCCCAACCCGATGGTGGCGGGGCGCGGCATCGAGCTGTTGACCCTGGCCGGTGTGCGCACGCAGGTCGGCTTGCTGGAGGCCGAGGCGCGCGAGCTCAACCTCGGTTTCGTCCACCGCATGCACAGCGGCCGGCCCTGGGTACGGGTGAAGACCGCGTCCAGCCTGGATGGCAAGACCGCGCTGCTGAACGGTGCGTCGCAGTGGATCACCGGCGAGGCTGCGCGTGCCGACGTGCAGCACTGGCGCGCGCGCGCCTGCGCGCTGCTCACCGGTGTCGGTACGGTGCTGGCGGACGATCCGCGCCTGAACGTGCGATTGCCGGGAACGTCGCGCCAGCCGGCGCGCATCGTCGTCGACAGCGCGCTGCGCACGCCGGCGTATGCCCGTCTGTTGCGTGCCGACGAGCCGGGCGGCGCGGTGTTGATCGTGGCAGCGCAGGATGATCCGGCACGGCGGGCGGCACTGACCGCAGCCGGTGCCGAGGTGCTGTTGCTGCCCGGCGCCGATGGGCGCGTCGATGCGGTCGCATTGCTGGACGAACTCGGCCGGCGCGGTGTCAACGAGTTGCACGTCGAGGCCGGGGCCACACTCAACGGCGCGCTGCTGGCGGCCGGTCTGGTGGACGAATGGCTGGCCTACCTCGCGCCGCTGGCGCTGGGACATCATGCGCGCGGCCTGTTCGATCTGCCGGCGCTCACCGACATGCACGCGCGGCGTGCATTCGGTGTGATCGATCGGCGCTGGCTGGGGGACGATCTGCGCTTGACGCTGCGTCCGCGGTGATCGCGGCAGGACGGGTGGACGGCGGGTTTCGCGTTAGAATGTCGGCCCTCCAGCGTATCCACGCCGTGATTTCCTTCCTCCAGCCGAGCGGGCCGCAGCCATGTTCACCGGTATCATCCAGGCCGTAGGCCATGTTTCCCACCTCACCGAACGTCCTGGCGGTGATGCGCGCGTCGTCATCGCGGGTGATGGGCTCGATCTTTCGGACACGCAACTGGGCGATTCCATCGCCTGCAACGGCGTGTGCCTGACCGTGGTGGAGAAGCGCGCGAGCGAATTCGCCGTCGATGTGTCGGCAGAGACTTTCGCGTGCACGGTCGGCTTCGCGCCGGGTGAACCGGTCAATCTGGAAAAGGCCATGCGCCTGTCCGATCGCCTGGGCGGCCATCTGGTCTCCGGCCATGTCGACGGTGTCGGCGAAGTGCTGCACCTGGCGCCGGTGGCCGGCCAGACCGACGGCAGTTGGCGCCTCGACATCCGGGCGCCCGGCAAGCTGGCGCGTTACCTGGCGGCCAAGGGGTCGATCGCGGTCAACGGCGTGTCGCTCACCATCAACCACGTCACGCACGCGGATTTCTCGATCAACCTGATACCGCACACGCTGGATCAGACCATGCTCAAGCGCCTGGGCGCGGGCAGCCGTGTCAATCTGGAGGTGGACATGCTGGCGCGTTATGCCGACCGGTTGCTGAGTTACATGCACGCACAGGACAAAGACTGATGAGCCTCGCCACCGTTGAAGACATCGTCGCCGAGCTGAAGGCCGGCCGCATGGTCATCCTGGTCGACGAGGAGGACCGCGAGAACGAGGGCGACCTGGTGATGGCCGCCGAACACGTCACCCCCGAGGCCATCAACTTCATGGTGCGCCACGCGCGCGGTCTGGTCTGTCTGACGCTGACCGATGCGCGCTGTCGCCAACTCGGTCTGAAACAGATGGTCAGCGACAACCAGACACCGCACGGCACCGCGTTCACGGTGTCGATCGAGGCGGCGCAGGGGGTCACCACCGGCATTTCCGCCGCCGACCGCGCCGTCACCATCCGCGCCGCGGTGGCCAAGCATGCCCGGCCCGAGGACATCATCCAGCCCGGCCACATCTTCCCGCTGCGCGCGCAGGAAGGTGGCGTGCTGGTGCGTGCCGGCCATACCGAGGCCGGCTGCGATCTGGCAGCCATGGCCGGGCTGGAGCCGGCGGCGGTGATCTGCGAGATTCTGAAGGAAGACGGCAGCATGGCGCGCCTGCCGGACCTGATCGAATTCGCACGTGAACACGGCCTCAAGATCGGCGCCATCGCCGATCTGATCCACTATCGCGCCGCCAACGAAAGTCTGGTCGAGCGCATCGGTGAACGCGTGGTCGAGACGGTTTTCGGCCCGTTTCGCCTGGTGGTCTATCGCGACAAGATCAGCCGCGCCACGCATCTGGCGCTGACGCTGGGCGAGATCCGTGCGGACGCGGAAACCCTGGTGCGCGTGCACGAACCGGTATCGCTGCTGGACGTACTGGAAACGGGCAGTGCCGGCCATGCCTATTCCGTGCCCGAGGCGATGCGTATCGTCGCGCAGGCGGGGTGTGGTGCCATCGTGCTGCTGCACCGCCCGGAAAGCGCCGACGATCTGGCGGCGCGCGCATTGCCGCCGGCCCAGACCGCGCCGGCGCGCAAGTTCGACCTGCGCAACTATGGCACCGGCGCCCAGATCCTGCGCGATCTCGGCGTCGGCCGCATGAAGCTGCTGGCCACGCCACGCAAGATGCCGGCCATGGATGGATTCGGCCTGGAAGTGGCGGGCTATCTGGAACAAGGAGCCTGATATGGCCAAGTACGACAACATCCTGGAGATCACCCCCAACCTGAACGGCAAGGGTCTGCGTATCGGCATCGTGCTCAGCCGCTTCAACTCCGACGTCGGCGAGGGCCTGCTGTCCGCGGCCGTGGCGGCGCTGGTCAAAGCGGGCGTGTCGGAGAGCGACATGGTCATCGCCACCGTTCCGGGCGCGCTGGAACTGCCGCTGACCTTGCGCAAGATGGCCACCAGCGGCCGTTTCGACGCGCTGGTCGCGCTGGGGGCGGTGATCCGCGGCGAGACTTACCACTTCGAAGTCGTTTCCAACGAAATGGCGGCCGGCATCAGCCGGGTCACGCTGGATACCGGCGTGCCCATCGCCAATGGCGTGCTGACCACCAATACCGATCATCAGGCCACGTCGCGCATGACCGAGAAGGGACGCGAAGCCGCCTTGTGCGCCATCGAGATGGTGCACCTGCTGCAGGCGTTATGAGCGCGCGTGTTGCCGGCGCACGCACGGGTACGGCGCGGGCGCCCAGCCCGCGCCGGGTCGCGCGCGAGCGCGTGCTGCGTGCGTTGTATCAATGGCAGATCGCCGGCGGCGACTATGCCGCGCTGCGCGTGCAGGCCGAGCAGGCCGAGCCGGAAGAGATCGAAGCCGGCGAGGGGAGCGTGGCGCCGCATGCCGGGCTGCTCGACGAACTGCTGCAAGGCGTGCTGACCCACGCCACCGCGCTCGATGCCGCACTGGCGCCGCATCTCGACCGGCCGGTGGCCGAACTGTCGCCGATCGAGCATGCCATCCTGCTGATTGCCGCCTATGAACTGAGCCACAGCCTCAATGTGCCCTACAAGGTGTGCATCAACGAGGCGGTGGAACTGGCCAAGCGTTACGGCGGCACCGACGGTCACAAGTTCGTCAACGGCGTGCTCGACAAATTGGCTCGCGTGACCCGCCGGGTGGAGATCGAGGCCGCGGGCGCGGCGTGACGGCGATGTCGCCATGCCGTCCGAATTCGAACTGATCGCGCGTTACTTCAAGCGCGCGCCGGTACAGGCCGAATTGGGCGTGGGCGACGATGCCGCCCTGCTGCGTCCCACGCCAGGCCGCGCGCTGGCGGTATCCAGCGACATGCTGGTGGCGGGCCGGCATTTCTTCGCCGATGCCGATGCCCGCCTGCTCGGCCACAAGGCGCTGGCGGTCAACCTGTCCGACCTCGCGGCCATGGGCGCCCGGCCGCGCTGGGCTTTGCTGGCGCTGGCGCTGCCGGAGGCGGACGAGACCTGGCTGGCGGCGTTCAGCGAAGGTTTCCATGCGCTTGCCGGGAAGCACGCGGTCGATCTGGTCGGCGGCGACACCACCCGCGGCCCGCTCAACCTGTGCGTCACCGTGCTGGGCGAGGTGGGCGGGCAAGCGCTGCGGCGCGACGCCGCGCGCGCGGGCGACGACATCTGGGTGTCCGGCGAGCTGGGCGGCGCCGCGTTTGGGCTTGCCCATCTGCGTGGTGACATCGCGCTGGAAGGCGAGTATCGCGTGGACTGCCTGCTGCGTCTGCACGCACCCACACCGCGCGTCGAACTCGGTCTGCGCCTGGCCGAACTGCCGCGCGTTGCTGCCATCGATGTGTCCGACGGCCTGCTGGCCGATCTGGGCCATGTGCTGACGCGCTCCGGCGTGGCAGCCGAACTAAGCTTGCCGGCCGTGCCGGCACATGCGGCCGTGGCCGCCCGCCTGACGCGGCAACGCGCGGCCGACGGCCAGGCGCTGCGCTGCCTGCTGGCCGGCGGTGACGACTACGAGCTGTGTTTCACCGCGCCACCGCAGGCGCGCGCGGCGGTACAGGCCGCCGGCGTCGCCGCCGGGGTTTCGGTCACGCGCGTGGGCCGTGTCGTTGCCGGCGCCGGACTGCGCGTACTGGACGAGCGTGGCGCCGAAATGTCGATCGACGTGCATGGCTATGACCACTTCGCTGCCTGATCCGTCACCCGGAGCGATACCGGTGACGCCGGATCGCCGCTTCCTGCTGGCGCATCCCGCGCATTTCCTGGCCTTGGGCTTCGGTGCCGGGCTTGTGCCCAAAGCGCCTGGAACCGTGGGCACGCTGGTGGCCTTTCCGCTGTACTTCGGCGTGGCCTCGGCCCCCTTGTACTGGCTTTGGGTCGCGCTGTTCCTGGCGCTCGGCGTGTGGGCGTGTGCGCGTACCGGGCGGGCGCTGGGCGAGCACGACCATGGCAGCATGGTATGGGACGAGATCGCCGCGTTCCTGCTGGTGCTGCCGTTCGCGCCTGCGACTTGGTGGGGGTATGCGTTGGCGTTCGCGTTGTTCCGGCTGTTCGACATCTGCAAGCCGTTTCCCATCGGCTGGCTGGATGCGCGCGTGCGCGGCGGTGTGGGGGTCATGCTCGACGATGTGCTGGCGGCGGGCTACGCCATTCTTTGCCTTGTGGGGGTTGCACGATGGTCGTGAGTCAAGACGAATTGGAGCGGCTTGCCGCCGAAGTGGGCGCCGCACTGCGCGCGCGCGGCTGGCTGTTGGCCAGTGCCGAGTCCTGCACCGGCGGCTGGGCGGCGCAGGCCATCACTGCGATCGCCGGCAGTTCCGTCTGGTTCGAACGCGGCTTCGTCACCTATAGCAACGCGGCCAAGCGCGAGTTGCTGGATGTGCCGGCGGAGGTGCTGAGCCGCTTCGGGGCGGTCAGCGAGGAAACCGCGCGCGACATGGCCCTGGGCGCGCTCACGCGCAGTCATGCGCATGTGGCCTTCGCCATCACCGGCATCGCCGGGCCGGACGGCGGTACACCGGACAAACCCGTGGGCACGGTGTGCTTCGCCTGGGCGCTGGAGGACGGCCGCGTGCTCAGCACGTGCGAACGGTTCGACGGTGACCGCGCCGCGATCCGCGCGCAGGCCGTGCGTCATGCGCTACGGGAGACGCTTGCGCTCGTGAGATAATCCGGCCGATTTCAAGGAGGCAACCCCATGGACGAGAATCGCAGCAAGGCCCTGGCCGCGGCCGTGGCGCAGATCGAAAAGCAGTTCGGCAAAGGCTCCATCATGAAGATGGGCGATGGCAGCGTGGTCGAGGACCTGCAGGTGGTGTCCACCGGCTCGCTCGGCCTCGATGTCGCGCTCGGCGTGGGCGGGCTGCCGCGCGGTCGCGTGGTGGAAATCTACGGGCCCGAATCCTCCGGCAAGACCACGTTGACGCTGTCGGTCATTGCGCAGATGCAGAAGCTGGGGGGCACCGCCGCATTCATCGACGCCGAGCACGCGCTCGATCCCAGCTATGCGCAGAAGCTGGGCGTCAACGTCAACGACCTGCTGATCTCGCAACCGGATACCGGCGAACAGGCGCTGGAGATCGCCGACATGCTGGTGCGTTCCGGCGCGGTCGACGTGATCGTGGTCGACTCCGTGGCGGCACTGACGCCAAAGGCCGAGATCGAAGGCGAGATGGGTGATTCCCACGTCGGCCTGCAGGCGCGTCTGATGAGCCAGGCGTTGCGCAAGCTGACCGCCAACATCAAGCGTACCAACACCCTGGTCATCTTCATCAACCAGATCCGTATGAAGATCGGCGTCATGTTCGGCAACCCGGAAACCACCACTGGCGGTAACGCGCTCAAGTTCTATGCCTCCGTGCGCCTGGACATCCGCCGTATCGGCGCGATCAAGAAGGGCGACGAAGTGGTGGGCTCGGAAACCCGGGTGAAAGTGGTCAAGAACAAGGTCTCGCCACCTTTCAAGGAGGTCGTGTTCGACATCCTGTATGGCGAAGGCATCTCGCGCGAGGGCGAGATCATCGAACTGGGTGTGCAGCACAAATTCATCGACAAGTCCGGCGCCTGGTACGCCTACCAGGGCGAGAAGATCGGCCAGGGCAAGGACAACGCGCGCGAATTCCTGCGCGAGCATGCCGACATCGCCGCCGAGATCGAGGCGAAGATCCGCGACAAGCTGGGCGTCAAGCCGGCCGGCGTCGTGCTCGACGGCTGAAGCCGGCGTGAACCTGCGCGAACGCGCCCTGGCACTGCTGGCGCGACGCGAACACAGCAGTGCGGAGCTGGCGCGCAAACTGGCACCACACGCGCCGGCCGCAGACATTGCCGCGCTGGTCGAGACGCTGCGGAGCGAAAACCTGCTTTCAGATGCACGCTACGCGGAAGCGCTGGCGCGCGCGCGCGATGGACGTCACGGCAGTCTGCGCCTGCGTGCCGACCTGCGCGCTCAAGGTGTGCCACAAGATCAATGCGACGCGGTGCTGGCAACCGCGCGCGCGCGTGACCTGGAGGCCGCGCGCGCGCTGTGGCAGCGCAAGTTCGGGTGTGTGCCGGCCGACGCGGCCGACCGGACCCGGCAGATGCGCTTCCTCGCCGCGCGCGGCTACCCGGCCGAGGTGATCCGCAGGGTCGTCGCCGGTGCCGATGACTTCGACGCCGACTGAGTCCACCAGCCTGTCTACAGGCGTGCGCGTACCACTTCGGCGATTTCCTCGTCCGTCAGCGTGACCGGATTGGTCTTCATGCTGGACCCGCGGCTGTTGGCGACGATGTGCGCGACATCGGCCTCGCTCGCGCCGAACGCGCCCAGGCGTGGAATCTCCAGGTATTGCGTCCACGTCTCCAACGTCTGCAGCAGCGCAGCGTGCGCGGCGTCATCGTCGAGCGCCTGGCCGCTCAGCAGCCGGCCGACCGCCGCGTACTTGGCCAGCGCCGGGCTCGCAGGTGCGCGCGTGGCGAGCGCCCGCAGATTCACGCGCGTGGCCTGCGCCAGCAGCGTGCCGCATGCCACGCCGTGCGGAATCGGGAAGAACGCGCCCAAGGGCGCCGCCAGCCCATGCACCGATCCCAGCCCCACCTGCGCCAGCGTGATGCCCGACAACAACGCGGCGTAGGCCATCGCCGCCCGGTGCCGTGCCGGATCTCCGTGTCCCTGGTACCAGGGCAATAGCGCGTCGCGCACGTACGCCATGCCCGACCACGCCAGCGCGTCGGTGAACGCATTGGCCTTGCTGGAGACGTAGGACTCCAGCAACTGCGTGAAGGCATCCATGCCGTTGGCGGCCATGACGGACGGCGGACAACTTGCAAGCAAGTCTGGATCCACCACCGCGTATTCCGCCACCAGGCGCTCGTCGCGAAACGACTTCTTGAACCCGCTGGGCCCGTGCCGTGACAGCACCGCATTCTTGGTCGCCTCGGATCCCGTGCCCGCAGTCGTCGGTACCGCGATGAACGGTGTTGCCGGGCCCCGGTAAGGCAATTCGGGTCCGACGCCCTCGAGGTGATCCATCACCGAATTGCCGGGTCGCAGCAGCCCGGCGATCGCCTTGGCCGCATCCAGCGCGCTGCCGCCGCCAATGCCCAGCACGCACGTGAACGCGCCGCCGGCATGAGCGTGCACGTGTTCATCCACCAGATCCGGAGACGGCTCACCGCTGACACGCACCGCCTCCCAGCCGATGCCTCTTGCCGTCAGGGCTTGGCGTAACGGCGGCCAATGGGGTCCGTCGAAAAACGAAGCGCCGCCGCTGACCACCAACACACGCCGGCCGAAGCCGGCCACCAGTTCCGGCACCATGGCCAGCCGACCGGCGCCAAACTCGATGCGGGGAATTCTTGCGAGACTGAAACGGTCAACGGCCATGTAACCTCCAGCAGGATGTTATGGCCGCAATGCTACCGGCCCGTTGGGCAGGCATGAACGCGGATCGCCATCACTGGCGGTGACCGTACTCAATCACCCGGACGGAGGAAGCGACTTTCCTTGAGCTGAACGAAAAAAGGTGTTGACGGGTTCGTTCCGGATCCGTATAGTTTCGGTCTCTCGAACGCGGGGTGGAGCAGTCTGGCAGCTCGTCGGGCTCATAACCCGAAGGTCACAGGTTCAAATCCTGTCCCCGCAACCAGTTCTTTAACAAGTTACTTACAGCCTTAAGGTGTGGGCATTGGGTTGAGGGCAAGGCTTACCTGGGTGAGGACTTGGGTGAGTTGAGCTGATGAGGAACCTGATGCTTGCACTAGTCAGTGAATTCTGAAGAGTGACGA
>CALEDT010000004.1 GCA_937949525.1 uncultured Burkholderiales bacterium
GCGCTGGATCATGAATTACAGACCGTCAGGCTAAGAAAACCGCCGGAGTTGCCGTCGATGAATCGGGAATCAGAAAATCGCCCCGGTATGGGCGAGTGTTTCAGTCGGGTTCTCGCGGATCCCAAGTTTTGAAAGAGGCTCCAATGTAATAGGCGATGTGGAAATCAAGTGCATTGTTTCCGGCGGTCTCCAGAATGATGTACTCGGAGCTCTCGCCAAGCGATTGAAGAGGAAGGTTGTTTGGGACAGACCACGATTGCCACCCTCCTCGAAGCCATGCGTCGGGTCCAGTTTCTGGTTTGGGGAGGATATACAGCGGACCCCTGTTTGCTTGGCTGGGAGAGCATCAATCGTGGTCTGTCCCCTATTCCCCGTGTGTCCCCTATTCCCGCGTGTCCCCTATTCCCGCGCGCCCGGGCAGGGCCAGCAGGCCGGCTTGTCGAGCACCAGCAGGCAGTCGTCGACGAACAGCAGACGCAACGTGTCACCGGCGCCGTGGCTCATGCTCTTGAAAACCCCATGAACGTCCCCAGAACAGTCCCGGTTATTTGGAGGACCATGACGTGTCGGAGCATGCATTGAATCAGGAAAATCCGGAAGTTGAACGGCAAGGTGGCGAGAACGCGCAGGCCGGCGGCAACGATGACGCCGGCACGGAGCGCATGCCCAGCCTGGAAGAGTTGTTGCGTCAGGCCGAACTGAAGGCGCAGGAACATCACGATGCCTGGCTACGCGCCAAGGCGGAGACGGAGAACGCGCGCCGCCGCGCGCAGGAGGATATCGACAAGGCGCGCAAGTTTGCGCTGGATCGGTTCGCCGCCGATCTGCTGCCGGTGAAAGACAGCCTGGAAGCGGCGCTGGCCACCGGCGACGAGGTCAGCGTGGAAAGCCTGAAGAGCGGCGTGGAGCTGACGCTGAAGCAGTTGGTGAGCGTGTTCGAGAAGAACAACATCATTGAAATCAATCCGTTGAACGGTAAATTTGATCCTAATTATCACCAGGCCATCGGCATGGTCGACGGCGAGGGCGAGGCCAATACCGTGGCCAGTGTGCTGCAGAAAGGTTACGCGCTTCATGACCGCGTGGTGCGGCCGGCCCTGGTCATGGTGCGCAAGGGCTCCGGCTCTTGAAATCGGACACCCGAATCCCACTTGGCTGACAAGTTCAATTCATTCTGAGGAAGACAACAATGAGCAAGATCATCGGTATCGACCTGGGCACCACCAACTCCTGCGTGGCCATCATGGAGGGGGGCAAACCCAAGGTCATCGAGAACTCCGAGGGTGCCCGTACCACGCCATCCATCGTCGCCTACACCGATGACGGCGAGATCCTGGTCGGTGCTCCGGCTAAGCGTCAGGCGGTCACCAACCCGAAGAACACGCTGTATGCCATCAAGCGTCTGATCGGCCGCCGCTACGAGGAAAAGGAAGTGCAGAAGGACATCGACCTGATGCCCTACAAGATCCTCAAGGCCGACAACGGCGATGCCTGGGTGGAAGTGCGCGGCGAGAAGAAGGCGCCGCCGCAGATCTCGGCCGAAGTGCTGCGCAAGATGAAGAAGACCGCCGAGGACTACCTGGGCGAGGAGGTCAAGGAAGCGGTGATCACCGTGCCCGCCTACTTCAACGACAGCCAGCGCCAGGCCACCAAGGATGCCGGCCGCATCGCCGGTCTGGAGGTCAAGCGCATCATCAACGAGCCCACTGCGGCGGCGCTGGCGTTCGGCATGGACAAGCAGGAAGGCGACCGCAAGATCGCGGTCTATGACCTGGGCGGCGGTACGTTCGACATCTCCATCATCGAAATCGCCGAGATCGACGGCGAGCACCAGTTCGAGGTGCTGTCCACCAATGGCGACACCTTCCTGGGCGGCGAGGATTTCGATCAGCGTCTGATCGACTACATCATCGAGGAATTCAAGAAAGAGCAGGGCGTCGACCTGAAGAAGGACGTGCTGGCGCTGCAACGCCTGAAGGAAGCGGCCGAGAAGGCGAAGATCGAGCTGTCCTCCAGCACGCAGACCGAGATCAACCTGCCCTACATCACGGCGGACGCGTCGGGGCCGAAGCACCTGGTCATGAAGATCACCCGCGCCAAGTTCGAGAGCCTGGTGGAGGATCTGATCCAGCGCACCATCGAGCCGTGCAGGATCGCCATCAAGGACGCCGGTGTGAAGGTGTCCGACATCTCCGACGTGATCCTGGTCGGCGGCATGACGCGCATGCCCAAGGTGCAGGAACTGGTCAAGGAGTTCTTCGGCAAGGATCCGCGTAAGGACGTCAACCCCGACGAGGCGGTGGCGGTGGGTGCGGCCATCCAGGGCGGCGTGCTGCGCGGCGACGTGAAGGACGTGCTGTTGCTGGACGTCACGCCGTTGTCGCTGGGTATCGAGACCCTCGGCGGCGTGATGACCAAGCTGATCCCCAAGAACACCACCATCCCCACCCGCGCCAACCAGGTGTTCTCCACCGCGGACGACAACCAGACCGCGGTGACCATCCACGTGCTGCAAGGCGAGCGCGAGATGGCCAGTGGCAACAAGAGCCTGGGCCAGTTCAATCTGACCGACATTCCGCCGGCGCCCCGCGGAATGCCGCAGATCGAGGTGACGTTCGACATCGATGCCAACGGCATCCTGCACGTCTCGGCCAAGGACAAGGGTACCGGCAAGGAAGCCAAGATCACCATCAAGGCCAACTCCGGTCTGTCCGAGGAAGAGATCAAGAAGATGGTTGCCGATGCCGAAGCCAACGCCGCCGAGGACCACAAGGCGTTCGAACTGGCCACCGCGCGCAACCAGGCCGACAGCATGGTGCATTCGGTGAGGAAGGCGCTGAAGGACTACGGCGACAAGGTCGGCGCCGACGAGAAGGCGAAGATCGAGGCCGCCATCGCCGCCACCGAGGCGGCCATCAAGTCCGGCGACAAAGCCGACATCGAGGCCAAGACCCAGACCTTGGCGGAAGCCAGCCACAAGCTGGCCGAGCAGATGTACCAGAAGGAACAGCAGTCAGCCCAGGGCAGTGGCGGCGACCAGGGCGGTTCGTCGGCGCGCAAGGAGGATGACGTGGTCGATGCCGAGTTCGAGGAAGTGAAGGACAAGTGAGACAGCGGGTAGCGGGTGGCGGATGGCGCGTAACCGGTCATCCGCGCCTGCGGCGCGCGCATGACGGTTCCTGCCACCATCCCCATACCCCCCGCTCATGAATAAACGCGATTACTACGAGGTGCTCGGCGTCTCCCGCAGTGCCTCGGAAGACGATATCAAGAAAGCCTTCAAGAAGCTGGCCATGAAACATCACCCGGACCGCAACCCGGGTGACAAGACGGCCGAAGAGAAATTCAAGGAGGCCAAGGAGGCCTACGAGGTCCTGAGCGACGCAGGCAAACGCTCGGCGTATGACCAGTTCGGGCATGCCGGGGTCGATCCGTCCATGCGCGGTGCGGCCGGCGGGCCGGGCGGTTTCCGCGATTTCGCCGACGCCTTCTCCGACATCTTCGGCGACGTGTTCGGCGGTGGCGGCCGGCGCTCCAACGTCTATCGCGGCGCCGACCTGCGCTACAACCTGGAGATATCGCTGGAAGAGGCCGCGCGCGGCACCGAAACCAGGATCCGCGTGCCGGTGCTGACCGAATGCGAGCATTGTCACGGCACCGGTGCCAAGCCGGGAACCAGCCCGACGACCTGTCCGACCTGCGGCGGGCACGGCCAGGTGCGCATGCAGCAGGGCTTCTTCTCTATCCAGCAGACCTGTCCGCGCTGTCACGGCAGCGGGCGGGTCATCGGCGACCCCTGCACCTACTGTCATGGCGAGGGCCGCGTCAAGAAGCACAAGACCCTGTCGGTGCGCATTCCCGCCGGCGTCGACGAGGGTGACCGCATCCGTCTGTCTGGCGAGGGCGAGGCCGGCATCAACGGCGGCCCGCCGGGCGATCTGTATGTGCAGATCCACCTCAAGGCGCACCCGGTATTCCAGCGCGATCACGACGACCTGCATTGTGAACTGCCGATCTCCTTCGCCACCGCCGCATTGGGTGGCGAAATCCAGATCCCCACGCTGGATGGCCATGCCGCCATCAAGATTCCGCCGGAAACGCAGAGCGGCAAGGTATTCCGCCTGCGCGGCAAAGGCATCAAGGGTGTGCGCAGCCAGCATCCGGGCGATCTGATGGCACACGTGGTGGTCGAGACACCGGTGAACCTGACCGAGCGGCAGAAGGAACTGCTGCGCGAATTCGAATCCTGCTGCACCGAACACCACGGCAAGCACAACCCGCGCGCCAAGTCGTTCATGGACAAGGTCAAGGAGTTCTTCGCGCAGTAGGGCGGAGGACACGGGGCCGTGCGGCGGGCGCTCATGCCGCGATGGCCGCCGTGAAGCGCGTAGGGCGCGCCGGCAGCGTGGAGGCCGGCGACACAGTCGAGTGTCGGGCCGGACGAAGCTCGGGCGGCCAGGGTCACGGGCCTGGCGGCATCGGCTGCGTCAATCCGCCCTAAAATGCCTGTACCTTTTCTGCGCGGGGCATATCCATGGCCAGGCTCGTCGAGATCGTCACACCGCAGTTGTCCGAATCCGTTCAGTCCGCTTCCCTGCTGGCGTGGCGCAAGCAGGCCGGCGAGGCGGTCGAGCGCGACGAGGTCGTGGCGGATCTGGAAACGGACAAGGTGATACTGGAGGTGAGTGCGCCGGCCAGCGGCGTGCTCGCGGAAATTCGCGTGCCCGCCGGTGGCGAGGCCAGGGCGGGCGAGGTGTTGGCGGTGATCGACGCCGGCACGGTCGTGACGCCGGCGCAGCCGGCCCAAGTGGCGACGGCGCCGACACCGGAGGAGGAACCATCGCAGCGCACCCATTCCGCCACCACCACGGTGTTGCCGCCATCCCGGCGCCGCGCCGGTCGGGTCGGTGCGGCCGAGCCGGCACCGGTATGTCCGCCTTGCCCACCCTGCGACGCGGCGCATCCCCGTACCGACCGGCGCGTGCCGATGAGCCGTCTGCGCCTGCGTATCGCCGAACGGCTGAAGGAGGCGCAGAACACCGCGGCGATGCTGACCACGTTCAACGAGATCGACATGCATCCGGTGATGGAACTGCGCAAGCGCTATCAGGAACGCTTCCAGAAGGAGCATGGCGTCAAGCTGGGCTTCATGTCGTTCTTCGTCAAAGCGGCGTGCCAGGCGCTGAAGGCGTACCCGCTGGTCAACGCATCGATCGACGGGCGCGACATCGTGCATCACGATTACTACGACATCGGTGTCGCGGTCAGCTCGGAGCGGGGCCTGGTGGTGCCCATTCTGCGCGACGCGGATCGCATGTCGTTCGCCGAGATCGAGCAACGCATCGGCGATTTCGCCCGGCGCGCCAACACGCTGGAGTTGAGGCTGGAAGAGATGGAGGGCGGTACGTTCACGATCTCCAATGGCGGCGTGTTCGGCTCGCTTCTGTCCACGCCCATCCTCAATCCGCCGCAATCCGGCGTGCTGGGGCTGCATCGCATCCAGGACCGGCCGGTGGCCGAGGACGGTCAGGTGGTGATCCGGCCGATGATGTACGTCGCGCTGTCTTATGACCACCGGCTCGTGGATGGGCGCGAGGCGGTCAGCTTTCTGCGCGTGATCAAGGACGGCCTGGAGGATCCGGCCCGCCTGCTGCTGGAGTTGTGAGCGTCGGGCAGGACGGGCGGGGCAGCACGCCCGTCGCGGGCCTGGACCCAGGCCGGGTACGTCGCGACGGCGTCCGCAGTTACAGCCGCGGCGTGGGATAGCAAAGGTTGTTGACGTCGAACGACAGGCTCATCTGCTCGCCCGTCGGCAGCGTGATGTACTTGACCCCGACGAACTCGGCGTTGTCGCGCCAGAACATGGCAAACACCGCTTTCTCGCCATTGCTGACCACATGGATGTTGGAATAGACCCGCGCCGGCTGGCCGAACTTCTGCATGTGGTTGTTCACGGCGATGATCAGCGCTTTCAACGAGGGCCGCACGTCCTGTTCGAAGCCGACCAGCTTGCCCTTGCAGAAGCGAAACTGGTAGCGGCGGGCGATGGCCGGGTCGTTGTCATAGGCCAGGATCACGTCGTCGGACGGTTCGACCACGCGGTCGAAGTTCCAGTTGGCCAGCAGTTGCATCTTGACCTCGGGCTGCGCCATGCCGCTCTTGAACTCGGCCACTTCGAAGGCGTGGACGGCGCCGGCGACGAACAGCGCAAGGCCGAGCGACAGGGGGGCAGCCAGCCGTAGCGGCCTACGTGCGGGGGATTTCACCGGCAGGGGCATGCGATGGGGTAGCGCGAACAGGCAGGCGCCATGATAGCGGAACATGGCCGGCCGGGCCCCCGATGCATGCAAGGCCGTACCGCCAGAGTCCGCGCACGTTCGCGGCCTGGCGGGTCGTCATTGCGCGTGCGGTGCGGCAATTCAAGCGGGTTGCGCGGGGGCGGCGGTTGAAGCTGGATTGCTGCGTCGCTGCGTGCCTCGCAATGACGATGCGCAGGCTCGACCACCATGGTGATCCGGGCTGGATTGCCGCGTCGCTGCGAGCTGCGCAATGACGACGCGGGTTGGGTCAGCAGCGAAAGCGCGACACCGTGCCATGCAGTTCGTCGGCGAGTTGCTGCATTCGGCGCATGGTCTCGTCCGACTGTTCGATGGCGTGCTCGGTGCCGTGGGCGAGGTCGGCCAGGCGCTCCACGTTGCGCGAGATCTGGCTGCTGGCCAGCGATTGCTCGCGCATCGAACCGCTGATCTCGTCGATGCCGCGGCGCGCGTCCAGCACGGCGCTGTGCGCCTGTTCGACGATGCCGGTCACTTCATGGCTGCGGCGCGCGCCTTCCTCCAGCGCGGTCTCCCCCTGGCGGATGGCCGATTCCACCTGCGTGGACTGCGACTTCAGCGTGGCCGTGACCTTGGTGATCTCGTTGGCGTACTCGGCGGTCTTCTCGGCCAACTTACGCACCTCGTCGGCGACCACGGCGAACCCGCGCCCCTGCTCACCGGCACGCGCCGCCTCGATCGCCGCGTTGAGCGCCAGCAGGTTGATCTGCTCGGCGATGTCCTTCACGTGCTGGGTGGCGCCGACGATGCTCTGCGTGCTTTCCAGGAACTGACCGACCGAGCTGGCCATGCCTTTCACCGCGTTCTGCACACTGCCCATGGCCTCGCCCAACTGGTTCATGCGCGCCAGGCCCTGATCCGAGTATTCGGCGCTGCGCTCCGAGACTTCCTTGACCCGCACGGCATTGTCGGCCACCGAGGAGATGCTGGCGGTCATCTGTTCCACCGCCGCGGCGGTCGAGGTGACCGCGCCGGACTGGTCGGAACTGGCCGCGCGCAGGCTGCCGGAGGTACGCGCGAGTTGGTCGGACAACTGGTGCAACTGGTTGGCGTTCTGCTTGATGCCGCGCACCATGGTCTGCATGCCTTCGACGAACTGGTTGAACGCCGCCGAGATACGGCACAGTTCGTTGTTGCCCTGCACGTGCAGGCGGGCCGTCAGATCGCTTTCACCGGCGGCCAGCGCTTCGATGGAAGCACCCAGCAGATTCAGTTGAGTCAGGATGTTGGTGACGATGGCCAGCGCAATGCCCAGCCCCACCAGCACCGCCACCGCCGTCAAGATCAGGGAGATGCGCTGCGCGTTGGCGGTGCTGGCCTGCATGGCGGCCTCGCTGGCTTCGATGGTTTCCTTTTGGGCCTTGATCAGATCCAGCAAGCCCTGGCGCATTTCCCGCCAGACCGGGGTTTCGCTCTTGTTCAGCAGTTCCACCGCGGCGTCCAGGTCGCCCGCGCGCACCAGCGACTGTATCTGCTGTTGCAGGCCGGTCTGACGCGTGCGCGCCTCGGCGACCTTGGCCAACGTCTCGGCCCCGCCCGTATCCGCGCCGAGCAGGGTGCGCGTTTCTGCCAGTAGCGTGTCCATGGTGCCCGCGGCCTTGTCGAAGTTCTCGTAGGCTTTGGGATTGGCCGGATCGAGGATGATGTTGCGCAGCGCCTGGCCCATCTGTAAGCCGTTGGCGTACAGCTCGGTATAGTTCAACAGCACGCGCTGGTCCTGAGTGATGAAGTGAGTGAACTCGGTCTTGGCGCGGTTCAGCGCCTGGTAGGACACCACGGTGGAGACGAGGAACAGGGCAGTGACCGCCGACAGCAGAATGATGAGTTGGGTGCGAACGCGGTAGTTGCGCAGGTTGATCATGATGTTCCTCGTGACCTCGATGGACTGTGTGGCGGCTTTGGCCAGCGCATTGCGCGAACCATGACCGCACCAGGGTTAACGGCGAAATGGGGATCAACTTGAGATGGCGTCGGCGCCGGTTCCATCGGGTGGCGGCGAGCCGAAGCCGCCGCCACCGGGTGTTTGCAGCACGAACAGATCGCCCGGACGCAGTTCGAACTCGGCCATGCCGGCGATGGCCTCGATGCGTCCGTCGGCGCGCTCGATCCATTGCCGGCCGGGCATGCCCGGCTCGCCGCCGGCCAGACCGAACGGTGCGACGTCGCGCCGCAGT
This sequence comes from uncultured Burkholderiales bacterium, assembly GCA_937949525.1. GTDB lineage: Bacteria > Pseudomonadota > Gammaproteobacteria > Burkholderiales > Thiobacillaceae > PFJX01. The sequence continues at coordinate 8,510 of CALEDT010000004.1, forward strand.
GCCAGCAGGTTGGCGCGCATCGGCGCCAGAAAACGCAGATGCCGCTCGATGCCGTCACCGCCGCGATGGCGGCCGCGCCCGCCCGAGCCGCGACGCACGGCGAAGCGCTCGACCCGCACCGGATATTGTCGTTCCAGCACCTCGACGTCGGTCAGGCGCGAATTGGTCATGTGCGTATGCACCGCATCGGCGCCATCGAAGCCCGGCCCTGCGCCGGCGCCACCGCACACCGTTTCGTAATACTGCCGCTGGCCGTCGCCAAAACTGAAGTTGTTCATGCTGCCCTGGCTGGCGGCGAGCGCGCCCAACGCGCCGTACAACGCGTCCACCACGTTCTGCGAGGTCTCGACGTTGCCGGCGACGACCGCCGCGGGCGGTGCCGGATCGAGCAGGCTGTCGGCGGGCAGGTGGATGTGCAGAGGCCGCAGCACGCCGGCATTGAGCGGGATGTCGGCATCGATCAGGGTACGGAACACGTACAGCACGGCCGAATGCGTGATCGCGGCCGGCGCGTTCAGGTTGCCGGGCAGGCGCGGCGAAGTGCCGGCAAGGTCGATGACCGCGCGCCCGGCGGCGGCATCGATGCGCACACGCACGCGGATCACCGCGGCGTCGCTTGCCGCTTGATCGGGCAGGGCATCCAGCGGCAACGTGAATTCGCCGTCGCGCAAACGGGGCAGCAGGTGTTTGACCGCGGCTTCCGCGTTGTCCTGCACGTACCCCATGTAGGCCAGCACCGCGTCCGTGCCGACTTCCGCTTCCAGCGCGCGCAACGCCGCGATGCCCAGGGTGTTGGCGGCGACCTGTGCGCGCAGGTCGGCGAGGTTCTGCTGTGGGTTGCGCGCGCCGGTGCCACGCGCATCGCCGGCCAGCCAGCGCAGCACCTCGGTATCCAGAAACCGGCCGTCGCGCACCAGCAGCAGGCCGTCGCTGAGGCAGCCCTCCTCGTCGATGTGTCGGCTGCGCGCCGGCATGGAACCCGGGCTGATGCCGCCGATATCGGCATGGTGCGCGCGGCTGGCGACGCAATAGCGCAGCGTCGTGCCGGCGGCGTCGAACACCGGTGTGACCACGGTGATGTCCGGCAGATGCGTACCGCCGGCGTAAGGCGAGTTGGTCAACCAGCTATCGCCGGGTTGCAGACGGTCGCCGACCCGGCCCAGCAGCGCGCGCACGGCATCGCCCATGCTGCCCAGGTGCACGGGGATGTGCGGCGCGTTGGCGATCAGGCTGCCGGCGGCGTCGAACAGCGCGCAGGAGAAATCCAGACGCTCGCGGATGTTCACCGAGCGCGCGCCGTTCTGCAGTGCGCGCCCCATGTCCTCGGCGATGCTCATGAAGCGCCGGTTGAACAGCGTCAGCCAGGCGGGATCCATGCGCGCCGGATCCGGCCGGCGTGCGACGATGGCGTGCGGACGCAGCAGCAGATCGCCGCGCGTCGTGCGTTGCAGCGTCCAACCGGGCTCCAGCACCACGGTGGACCCGGCCTCGACGATCAGCGCCGGCCCATGCAGTGTCTGACTGCCGGCCAGATGTTCGCGCCGATAGACCGGGGTGTCGTGCCAGGCGTCCAGGAAATACACGGCGTGGCGGGCGACCGGCTGGGCGGCGATGGATGGGGCATCGTCCTGGTTCACCGTTTCCCCGCCGCCGGTCACGCGCTCGCATTCCAGCGCCACGCAGATCAGCGTGCGGTCGACATCGGCGAAGCCGAAGCGGGCGCGGTGTTGCGCGTGGAATTCGGCCGCCGGCTCGATGCCCGGTCGCCAACCGACGCTGAGCACGCTGTCGGCGCCGTCGTACCGCAGCAGCAGACGCAGTTCGGCGCCACGGTGTCGTTCGGCGATCGCATGCAGACGCGGCTGGCAGTCGGCCAGCGGCTGTTCGATGGCGATCTGCGTCAGCTCGCGCCGTTCCGCCAGGCCGATGCCGAAGGCCGACAGCACGGCGGCGAAAGGCGAGATCAGCACCTCGCCGATGCCCAGCCGGCCGGCCACCGCGCAGACATGCTGGCCGCCGGCGCCGCCGAAGCCCACCAGCGTGAAACGCGCCGGATCCACGCCGCGCGCCAGCGTGATGTGGCGGATGGCGTCGGCCATGTGTTCGACCGCAATGTCGAGAAAGCTCCCGGCCAGCCGCTCCGGCGTGTAATCCAGACCCAGACGGGCATCGATCTCGGCGGCGAGCGCGGCGAAGCCGGCGCGCGCCGCGTCGATGTCGAGCGGCTGGTCGCCGCTGGCGCCGAATACCGGCGGAAACCACTCCGGGCGCAGCCGGCCGAGCACGACGTTGGCATCGGTGACGGTGAGCGGGCCGCCGCGCCGGTAGCAGGCGGGGCCGGGCAGGGCGCCGGCCGATTGCGGTCCCGCCAGCAGGCGTTCGCCGTCGAAGCGCAGGATCGAGCCGCCGCCGGCCGCCACGGTGTGGACGCCGAGCATGGGCACGCGCACACGATGCCCGGCGACGCGGGTGTCCAGCGTGCGCTCGAACTCGCCGGCATACAGCGATACGTCGGTGGATGTGCCGCCCATGTCGAAGCCGATCAGGTGCGTGCGTCCCGCCGCCCGCCCGACCTTGACCATGCCGATCAGGCCGCCGGCGGGACCGGACAAGACGCTGTCCTTGCCGCGGAAGTCAGCCGCCGCGACCAGGCCGCCGTTGGATTGCATGAACTCCAGCGTGGTGCCGGCCGGCAGCGCGTCGGCCACCTGATCGACATAGCGGCGCAACGGCGGCGACAGCGTGGCGTCGAGCACGGCGGTCTCGGCGCGCGGCACGAAGCGGATCAACGGGCTGACCTGATGCGACAGACTGACCTGCGCGAAGCCGGCGGCGCGCGCGATGGCGCCGGCGCGCAGCTCGTGCGCCGGGTTGATCCAGGCGTGCAGGAAAGCGATGGCGCAGGCGCCGTAACCGTCCCGGCGTGCATCGGCGAGTGCCTGCGCCAGGGCGGCTTCATCGAGCGGTACCAGCACGGCGCCCTCGGCCGTGATCCGCTCCACCGCCTCCAGCACGCGCGCATGCAGCGGCGCGGGTTTGCGGATGTCCAGCGCGAAGATATCCGGGCGCGCCTGGTCGCCGATCTCCAGCGCATCGGCGAAACCGGCGCTGACCACCAGCAAGGTCGGTTCGCCGCTGTGGGTCAGCAGCGCGTTGGTGCCGACGGTGGTGCCCATCTTCACCGCAGCGATGGCCCCGCTCGGCAGCGGCGCGTCGGCGGCCAGTCCGAGCAGTTCGCGCATGCCGGCGATGGCGGCGTCGCGATACCGGCCGGGGTTCTCGGACAGCAGTTTGCGCTGCGTCAGGCGGCCGTCCGGCGCGCGCGCGACGATGTCGGTGAACGTACCGCCGCGGTCGACCCAGAACTGCCAGCCCGCTTCAGGTGGCATGCACCGCGGGCTTCACAGGCCCGAGTCGTCCAGCATCTCGCGCGCGTCGCGCGACAGTTCATCGACCGCCTCGGCATCGAGCATCAGATGGCTCATGGTCGCGGCGCCGAGTTTGTCCCATTCGGCATCCCCGGCCAGGCGCGCGTGACTGTTCTCGATGTGCCCCGCGAGCAGGCCGAGCGCGATCAGGTTCATGGCCTGACCCGACAGCGTCGAGCTGAATGCGTCCAGGTCATGGTGCGCACCGATGGCCACGCGCAAGTGTTCCGGCAGATGCCAGTTGCCGGCCAGCAGCGCGCCGACCACGGCATGATTGGTGGCGTGGCGCGCATCCTCCACGTCGGTGAATGCGCGCACCGCCTCGGCGTTGGCCAGGCGCAGCGTCTCGCGGTAGTCGGCGAAGCGCTGCATCAGCAACGGGATGCCGCAATTCTGGAACAGGCCGAACAGGTGCGCGTCCTCGCGGCTGGCGCAGCCCAGTTGCTTGGCCAGATAGGCGGCCACCAGCGCCGAGCGCGCGGCCCCTTCCCAGAAACGCTCCAGACCCTGCGCCGGCACGGCGTTGCGCAGCGCCAGGCCGGTGACCAGCGCGGCGACGTTGGTCATGCCCAGCATGTTCACCGCCTGGTCGATCGCGGTCACCTGACGGCGCAGGCCGTACAACGGCGAATTGACGGTCTTCACCACTGCGGCGGCGAGCGCCACGTCGCCGGCGATCAGGCCGGCCACGCGCTTGAGATCGGGCTCGGGCCGGCTGCGTTCTTCCATCACCGCCGTCACCACGGTCGGGCGCGGCGGGATCACCACGCCCGCGAGCAGCTTGCGGGCCTCGTCTGCGCTCAGGTTGGCCATTGCTTGTCTCCTCGCGAAACATCGGCGTGCATCCGCCGGATCCTCGTCTCGATCGGCACGCGTGCGACAAACGCGCTCAAATTCCGCGCAGCAGCTCGTTGATGCCCACCTTGCTCAAGGTTTTTTCGTCTACCTTCTTGACGATGACCGCACAGTACAGGCTGTACTTGCCGTCCTTGGACGGCAGGTTGCCGGAGACCACGACCGAACCCGCCGGCACGCGGCCGTAGTGGATTTCGCCGGATTCGCGATCGTAGATGCGGGTCGACTGGCCGATGTAGACGCCCATGGAGATGACGCTGTTGTCCTCGACCACGACGCCCTCGACCACCTCCGAACGCGCGCCGATGAAGCAATTGTCGCCGATGATGGTGGGGCCGGCCTGCACCGGCTCCAGCACGCCGCCGATGCCGACGCCGCCGGACAGATGCACGTTCTTGCCGATCTGCGCGCAGGAGCCGACCGTCGCCCAGGTGTCGACCATGGTGCCCTCGTCGACATAGGCGCCGATGTTGACGTAAGAGGGCATCAGCACCACGTTGCGGGCGATGTACGCGCCCTTGCGCGCCGCCGCCGGTGGCACCACGCGGAAGCCGCCCTCGCGGAAGTCGCGGCTGTTGTAGTCGGCGAACTTGGACGGCACCTTGTCGTAATAGTTGGTGAAGCCGCCCTTGATGAAGGCGTTGTCCTCCAGCCGGAACGACAGCAGCACCGCCTTCTTGATCCACTGGTGCGTCACCCAGGTCTGTCCTTCCACCCGCTCGGCGACACGCAACTGGCCCCCATCGAGCAGGTCGATCACCGCCATGACCGCGTCCTTGAGCTTGGGCTCGACGTTGCGCGGCGTGATTTCGGCGCGGCGCTCGAAGGCTTCCTCGATGATGGCTTGCAGTTCCTGCATGAGATTGTCCTTTAAGAAAATTATCTAACTAGTCGATTCTACAAAAGGTTCTTGGCGAAGCGTAGGCTTTGACCGTGTGGATGTCCGGATGCGCGCGCAGCTTCTCCACGATGCGCAGGTGTTCGGCATCGTCGACCGAACTGCCGAACATGATCTCCACCAGCCCATCCGGATAGCCCTGGGCATGCACCACTTCGACACTTTCATGCCGGAGCAGCGCATCCAGCGCCAGCGCGGCGGGCGCGGGCGAGGTGGCGTGGACACTCGGGGCGGACAGCAACAGCGCGGCGGACAGGGTCAAGGCTTTCATCCGCGTTCTCCTACGAAATCGACGATGCGACGCGCGGCCTCGATGCAGGCATCGAGACTTTCGACCAGGGCGATGCGCACGTAACCCTGGCCGGGGTTCATGCCTTTGGCATCGCGCGCCAGGAACGAGCCTGGCAGCACAGTGACATGGTGTTGACGATAAAGCTCCAGCGCGAACGCGGCATCGTCGCCGCCCGGCACGCGCGCCCACAGGTAGAACGCGGCATCGGGCGGGTCGAACGCCAGCGCCTCACGTAGCATCGGCACGACGGCGGCGAACTTGTCACGGTACTGCCGGCGGTTGTCGGCGACGTGTGCCTCGTCGCGCCAAGCGGCCGCCGATGCGGCCTGCACCACCGGATTCATGGCGCTGCCGTGGTAGGTACGATAGAGCAGAAAATCGCGGATCAACGCCGCGTCGCCGGCGACGAAGCCGGAACGCAGCCCCGGCACGTTGGAGCGCTTGGACAGGCTGTTGAACACCACCAGGCGGTCGAGGCCGCGCCCCAGCGCGCGCGCCGCGGCCAGCGCGCCCAACGGCGGTGCGGCTTCGTCCGGATAGATTTCGGAATAGCACTCGTCCGCGGCGATGATGAAGCCATGGCGTTCGGCCAGTTCGAACACCTCCCGCCAGGCATCGAGATCCATGACCTTGCCGGTGGGGTTGCCGGGCGAACAGACGTAGAGCAACTGCACCGTATCCCACAGGTCTTCCGGCACGCGGCCGAAGTCCATGCGATAGCCGTTCTCCGGCAGCGTGTTGAGCAGATAGGGTTTGGCGCCGGCCAGCAACGCGGCGCCCTCGTAGATCTGGTAGAACGGGTTGGGCATCAGCACGCGCTTGACGTGCCTGCTCTGGTCGACGGCCGCCTGCGCGAACGCGAACAGCGCCTCGCGGCTGCCGTTCACCGGCAGCACCTGGGTCGCGGCATCGAGCTCGACGCCGTGGCGCGCGCGACACCAGTCGGCGATCGTGCGGCGCAGTTCCTCGCCGCCCTGGGTCGCGGGATAATGCGCCAGATCGGAGAGATGGTCGGTCAGCGCCTGGCGGATGAACGCCGGTGTCGCGTGCCGGGGCTCGCCGATGGACAGATTGATGGCGCTGACATCCGCGCGCGGATCGACGCCGGCGAACAGGTCGCGCAGCTTCTGGAACGGATAGGGCTGCAGCAGTTTGAGGCGCGGATTCATGGAGCCAGGTTACGCTTGCACAAGGGTTGGCCGGTGCCGATCGCCGTCCGTCGCGGCTGCGGGGATGACCGGCACGAAGGGCGCTGATTATCCTTGATCCGCCGGCTCCATGAACAGAGCCGCTTGGACTACCACGCCCCACCTGATCCGTACCTGCCACCCAACCAAGGATTGCACGACGTCATGCCCCATACCCGCTGGCTGGCTCCGCTCGGCCTGGTGATCGCGGCCACCACCTGGGGCCTGATCTGGTATCCCTATCGGCTGTTGCAGGAGGCCGGCATCGCCGGCAGCGTCGCTTCGCTGCTGACCTATTGCGCCGGGCTGCCGGTGCTGCTGGTGCTGGCCATGCGCACGCGCATCGCCGACCCGGCGGAACGGCGCTGGCTGCTGGCGCTGGCCCTGTCCGCCGGCTGGACCAATCTGGCTTATGTGCTGGCGGTGATCCACGGCGAGATCATGCGCGTGATGCTGCTGTTCTATCTGGCGCCGCTGTGGACCGTGGTGTTCGCGCGCGTCCTGCTGGGCGAGCGGGTCGGCTGGCGCGGCGCGCCGGTGATCCTGCTGTCGCTGGTGGGGGCCTGGATCATGCTGGCGGGCGGCGGTGGTCTGCCGCTGCCGCGTTCCGCCGCGGAGTGGCTGGCGTTGTCCGCCGGCATGGGCTTCGCGCTGGCCAACGTGGTCACCCGCCGGGTGCGTTCGGCGCCCATCGCATTGCGGTCGCTGTGGGTGTTCGCCGGGGTTGCCGTGGTGTCGACCGTCTATGCCACCGCCGAAGGGCATACGCCGCACGTGGTCGGCGCGCTCGATGGCTGGGGCTGGAGCCTGGTCGTGTTCACCGGCGCGCTGCTGCTGTTGGCGACCTTCACCGTGCAGTACGGCCTGGCTCACACACCCGCCAACCAGGCCGTGGTCATCCTGCTCAGCGAACTGGTGGTGGCCGCCGTGGCGGCACGTCTGCTGGCCGGGGAACGCATGAGCGCGGAGGAGTGGCTGGGCGGCGGCATGATCGTCGCGGCGACGCTGTTTTCCGGACTGCTGCAGACGGAGGAGAAGTCATGACCGGCGTGCATGCGCTGCTGCACGTGTCGCTGCTGATCGCCGACGTGGCGCGGTCGCGCGCGTTCTACGAGGGTGTGCTGGGTCTGCGCGCCAATCCGGCACGTCCGGCCATGGGTTTCGACGGCGTCTGGTACGACATCGGCGCCGCGCAGATCCATCTGCTGTGCCTGCCCAATCCCGATCCGGTGACGGGCCGGCCGGCATATGGTGGCCGTGACCGCCATGTGGCGCTGGCGGTATCCGACCTCACGGCGCTGCGCGCAAGGCTCGATGCGGCCGGCGTCGCCTACAGCCTGAGCCGGTCGGGTCGGCCGGCGTTGTTCGCGCGCGACCCGGACGGCAATGCGCTGGAGTTCGTCATGCACGGCCACCCCGCACCCGGCTGAACCGGAATACGCGGATCATCACCCGGTTACCGACGTCGCGTCTTCTATGGCGGCGCGGATTGTGCAACCATGCCAGCCGACGAGACGGGCCGGCGGCGACATCGGGCCGCGAGTGCCGGTGGTTTCGTTGCTTGCCCTCATTCCCGGCTGTCGATCTCATGCCTCGTCATTTTGCCTTGTTGCCCGCGGCCGGCATCGGTTCGCGCATGGGGGTGGAACACCCCAAGCAGTATCTCGACCTGCATGGCCGGCCGATGCTGTGGCATACGATACGCGTGTTCGATACGCATCCGAGCATCGAATGCGTGTACGTCGTGCGCTCAGCCGAAGACGCCTGGTGGCAGACCTGTGATTGGTCGCATTTCGCCAAACTGAGGCCCTTGACCTGCGGCGGCGAAAGCCGGGCGGAGAGCGTGCGCAACGGCCTGCGCGCCATCGCCGGCGAGGTTGCGGCGGACGACTGGATCCTGGTGCACGACGCAGCGCGCCCCTGTCTGACCCATGCGCTGCTCGACCGTCTGCTCGACGAACTGGACGACGACGCCGTGGGTGGCATCCTCGCCGTGCCGGTCGCCGACACGCTCAAGCGTGCCGGCGCGGATACGCGCATCGCCGCCACCGTGGCACGCGACGGATTGTGGGCGGCGCAGACGCCGCAGATGTTTCGCCACGCGCTGCTGCTGGACGCGCTGGAACGCGTCGGCACGGCGGTGACCGACGAAGCATCGGCGGTGGAGGCGCTGGGTCTTGCGCCGAAACTGGTGGCGAGCGACCTGACCAATTTGAAGGTCACCTATGCGCGTGATCTGGAACTCGCTGCACGCCTGCTGAAGGCCTGAGCCGGCCATGTGGCGTGATCTGGGTGTGCCGGCCTTGTTCACCGTGCTGGTGGCGGCGTCGGTGGCATGGTGGGTGCCGCCCATCGCGCAGTGGCCGGCTTACCACGATTTCGCCGACCGGCGCGCCTGGCTGGGCGTGCCCAACTTCCTCGACGTGGTCTCCAACCTGGGTTTCCTGCTGGTGGCGCTGGCCGGCCTGCGCCTGCTGCTGGGGCCGCGCCGGCCGGTGTTCGCCGACGCGCGCGAGCGGCGCGCCTATCTGGCGTTCTTCACCGCGCTGGCGTTCGTCGCGCTGGCCTCGGCGTGGTATCACCTGGCGCCCGACGATGGCCGCCTGTTCTGGGACCGGTTGGGCATCGCCGTGGTGTTCATGGCCTGGGTGGCGACGCAGATCGCCGAGCGGGTCGGCCCACGTGTCGGTGCCGCGTTGCTGCCCTGGCTGGTGCTGGCGGGCGCCCTGTCGGTGATCCATTGGATACTGAGCGAGGCGCGCGGCGCCGGCGACTTGCGCGCCTATGGCATCGTCCATTTCCTGCCCATGCTGCTGGTGCCCTGGCTGATCTGGCGTCACCCGCCACGCTACACCCGGGGGCGTGAACCACTGGGGGTGCTGGCGCTGTATCTGGCGGCCATGGCGGCCGAGCAGTTGGACAAGGTGATCTACGGCTGGGGCGGGTGGGTCAGCGGCCACACGCTGAAGCACCTGTTCGGTACGCTGGCGGCGGCCCTGGTGGTGCGCATGCTGGCGCGCCGGCAGCCGTTGTGATGCGCTATTTGCGCCGCGCCGTGTACACGCCGCGCACATGCGCGGCGCGCGCCAGGAAGCGGGTGAGCTGGGCCACGTCGCGCACTTCCAGCGTGAATTCCATGCGCGCCGCATCGTGTTGCGACAGCGTGTTCACGCGCACCACGTTGATCTTCTCCTGTGCCAACAGTTCGCCGACGTCCTTGAGCAGTCCGGGGCGGTCGCGCGCGTTCAGTTCCACGTCCACGGCGAACACCTGCGCCGCCTGATCGCCCCACTCCGCGCGCAGCAGGCGGTCCTGCTGGTCGTCGCGCAGGTGCAGGATCATCGGGCAGTCGGCGCGATGGATGGTGACGCCGCGCCCCTGGGTGGTGTAGCCGACGATGGGGTCGGGCGGTGCCGGCTTGCAGCAGCCGGCCATCTGCGTCATCAGCCCGGTCTGCCCCTCCACCAGCACGCCGCCGCCGTCCGCCTTGCGCCGCGGCGCCGACACCAGGGGCTTTTCCGGCGGCGGCAGGAATTCGTCCTGCAACGCGCGGTCGAGCTGGCCGGCGCCGAGGTCGCCGCGGCCGAGCGCCGCGCACAGTTCGTCCAGGCTGGGGAACTTCAGGCGCGCGGCCAGTTTGTCCAGGTTGACGTTGCTCAGGTTGAGCCGGTGCAGTTCCCGCTCCAGCAGGTCGCGCCCTTCCTGCACGTTCTTGTCGTGATCCTGCAGGCGGAACCAGGCGCGCACCTTGTTGCGCGCGCGCGTGGTCTTGAGCACGCCGAGGTTGGGATTGAGCCAGTCACGGCTCGGCCCGCCCTGTTTGACGGTGAGGATCTCCACGCGCTGGCCGGTCTTCAGCACTGTGTCCAGCGGCACCAGGTTGCCGTCCACCTTGGCGCCACGGCAGCGGTGGCCCAGCTCGGTATGCACGGCATAGGCGAAATCCAGCGGCGTGGCGCCGTTGGGCAGCGCCAGTACCTTGCCCTGCGGCGTGAGCACGAATACTTCGTCCTGGAACAACTCGTTGCGGAAGTGTTGCGCCAGCTCGTGACTGTCCGCCAGCTCCTGCTTCCAGGCCAGCAACTGGCGCAGCCAGGCGATCTTGTCCTGCACGCCGTCGTCCTTGCCGCCTTCCTTGTAGCGCCAGTGCGCGGCCACGCCCAGCTCGGCTTCCTGATGCATGTCGAAGGTGCGGATCTGCACCTCCAGTGCTTTGTTCTCCGGGCCGACCACGGCCGTGTGCAGGCTCTTGTAGCCGTTGCCCTTGGGGCGCGAGATGTAGTCGTCGAACTGGCCGGGAATGGGTTGCCACAGGCTGTGCACCAGGCCCAGTACGTGGAAGCAGTCCTTGACGTCGCGCACCAGCACGCGCAGCGCGCGCACGTCGTAGACCTCATCGAACGACAGCTTCTTCTTGCGCATCTTGGCCAGGATGCTGGCGATGTGTTTGGGCCGGCCGCTGATCGCCATGTCCTCGATGCCGTCCGCGCGCAACGCCGCGTCGAGCTGTGCGATGACCCGCTCGATGTACCACTCGCGGTCCAGCCGGCGCTCGTCCAGCAGCCGCGCGATCTGGCGGTAGGTGTCCGGTTCCAGGTAACGGCAGGAGAGATCCTCCAGCTCCCACTTGAGTTGCCAGGCACCCAGCCGGTTGGCCAGCGGCGCATACAGTTCGCGCACGTCGCCGGCGATCTTGTGGCGCAGTGTGGCCACGCGGTCGGCGTCTTCCGGATCGTCGTCGGCGAGATCGCGCAGCGCCTGGGTGCGTTCGGCCAGTTTGATGAACACCACGCGGATGTCGTCGGTCATGGCCAGCAGCATCTGCCGCAGCGCCTCGCTCTGGCCGCCCTCGGCATTGATCTCGCCGAGCAGGTGATCCATGCGCGCCAGCTTGGCCGCGCCTTCCACCAACAGGGTCGGATGCGGGCCGAAGTGCTCGATCAGCGTGTCATGGCCCAGCGCCTGCTCGGGCAGGCCATGCAGCAGCGCGGCGGCCACGGTCTCGGCGTCGAAGCGCATGCCGGCGAGGATCGCGGCGGCGCCCAGGGCGTGGGCGCGCAGCGGCGCGCCGGTGTCCGCCAGCGCGTCCTGACCATGGTCGGCCAGCCACTCGGCGGCTTTGCGCAGCAGTGCGCGTTGTTCCGGCGGGTACTGGCCTTCCAGGCTTTCCAGCCAGGATTCGGCATCATCCGGGCACAGGGTGAGCGCGTGGGAGACCATCAGCGCCGTGCGGTGAGGGCGTGCCAGGGCATGGCGGTAACGACGCGGCGGGCCGTCGACCCGGCGCCTGCGGGGCAGGCCGACCGCCGCGCGAGGCCGGCGCTCACCAGAACTTCCACCAGTCCTTTTCTTTCCTCGGCTCGCGGCCTTCCAGATAGGGACTGCCAGGGAAGTTGAGGCGCAGCACGCGCAGCGCGTCGTCGCGCAGGTCGGTGAGCCCCAGCCGGTCATAGCTGCGCGCCATGATCGCCAGCGCTTCCTCCAGCGCCGGCGCCTGCGGGTAATGCTCCAGCACGTGTCGGGCGCGGTTGGCGCTGGCCACGAAGGCGCCGCGCTTGAAGTAGTAGCGCGCCACATGCACCTCGTGCGCGGCGAGCGCGTTGACCAGATACTGCATGCGCGCCACGGCGTCCGGCGTGTAGCGGCTGTCGGGGAAACGGTTGACCAGCTGCTGGAAGGCGTCGAAGGCTTCACGCGCCGCCTTGGGGTCGCGGTCGCTCATGTCCTGATCGCCCAGGCCGGCGAGCAGGCTGCGATCCTCGACGAAATTGGCCAGCCCGCGCAGGTAATAGGCGTAATCGACATGCGGGTGGTTGGGGTAGAGCTTGATGAAGCGTTCGGCGGCGGCAATGGCCGAGGCGGGCTCGTTGTCCTTGTAATAGGCGTAGGCCACTTCCAGTTGCGCCTGCTGGGCATAGGGGCCGAACGGGTAGCGCGCTTCCAGGCTCTCGAACAGTTTGATGGCGCGCTCGTAATTGCCGTCGTTGAGCGCATCCTTGGCGGTGGTATACAGGCGTTGCGCCGACCAGTTGCGCGTCTCGTCGATCTGTTCGGGCAGCAGACCGCAGCCGGCGAGCAGGCCCAGCATGACCAGGAAAGCTAGAATTCGACGCATCTCGATCCCCATGAAGATGCGGCGGATTATACCCGGCCGCGCATAGCGCATGACGCAGACGCGCCAGCTCACCATCCCGCCGGAGCACGCCGGCAAGCGCCTGGACCAGAGCCTCGCCGAGCTGTTGCCGGAGTTCTCGCGCGCCCGCTTGCAGACCTGGATCGACCAGGGTGAAGTGCGCCTGGGCGGTGTCCCCGCCGCCAGCCGCAAACAGAAGGTGTGGGGTGGCGAACGGGTCGAAGTCGTGGTCACGCCGTCGCCGGAGGAAACGGCGTACCAGGCCGAGGCCATAGGGTTGAATGTCGTGTACGAGGACGAGGACATCCTGGTGATCGACAAGCCTGCCGGACTGGTCACGCATCCCGGCGCCGGCAACTGGGCGGGTACGCTGCTCAACGCGCTGCTGCATCACGCGCCGGCGGCAGCCGCGCTGCCCCGGGCCGGCATCGTGCACCGTCTGGACAAGGACACCTCCGGCCTGATGGTGGTGGCCAAGACGCTGACCGCACACACCCGGCTGGTGCGCGACCTGCAGGCACGGGCGGTGACACGCGTGTACTGGGCGGTGGCGCTGGGGCGTTTCGAGCGCAGCGAAGGTCAGATCGAGGCACCCATCGGCCGCCACCCCACCCAGCGGGTGAAGATGGCGGTGGTGGAGCAGGGCAAGCCGGCGCTGACCTACTGGCGGGTGCTGCGCCAGTACGCGCGGGCGGCCTGGCTGGAATGCCGTCTGGCCACCGGCCGCACGCACCAGATTCGCGTGCACCTCGCTCACCTCGGCCATCCGTTGCTGGGCGATCCGGTATACACCGGGCGGGCGCGTGCGCCCTGCGCGTTCGGGCGCCAGGCGCTGCACGCGGTGCGCCTGGGCCTCGAACATCCGCGCAGCGGCCTGGCGATGGCCTGGGAGTCGCCGCCGCCCGCCGATTTTCAGCAACTGCTGAGCGACCTGGAGCGCACCGATGTCACCTGACTGGATCCTGCCCGACTGGCCCGCGCCGGCCGCCGTTCACGCGTTCACCACCACGCGCCTCGGCGGGGTCAGCCTGCCGCCGTATGACGGCTTCAACCTGGCCGCGCACGTCGGCGATGACGAGCACGCGGTGGCCGCCAACCGCCGGACGCTGCGCGCGCATCTGCCGGCGGAACCGCTGTGGCTCACCCAGGTGCATGGCGACCGGGTGGCGCTGCTCGCCGATCACGACGCCATGTCCGCCACGCCGCCGGTGGCCGATGCCGCCCTGGCGCGCGCGCCCGACCAGGTGTGCGCGGTGCTTACGGCCGACTGCCTGCCGGTGCTGTTCTGCGACCGGCAGGCCAGCGTCGTCGCGGCGGCGCATGCCGGCTGGCGCGGTCTGGCCGCCGGTGTGCTGGAAGCCACGGTGCGGGCCATGGCGGTGCCGCCGGAACAGCTATTGGTCTGGCTGGGGCCGGCCATCGGACCGCGCGCATTCGAGGTCGGTCCGGAAGTGCGCGAGCTGTTCGTCGCCCAGCACCCGTTGGCCGGCGTCGCGTTCCGGCCGGCGCTGGCCGGCACGCTCGACGAGGCGCCACGCAAATGGCTGGCGGACCTGTACGCGCTGGCGCGCATTCGCTTGGCGGCCATCGGCATCGAGCACGTCCACGGCGGCGAGTACTGCACCGCCAGCGACCCGGCGCGCTTCTACTCCTACCGCCGCGACGGCAGCACCGGCCGCATGGCCAGCGTGATCTGGCTGTCGTCGGTGGCGACCGCCTGAGCAGCCGCGCGCGGCGGGGCAGGGGACGGCGACGGCGCGCCTGAAATTCGCCCATAATGACCCCGATGGGCGCGCCGGTTGGCGCAATTTCATGCTTACCCCCGGAGGAAACCAGACATGCGCAAATACGTGTACGCCTTCGCCGAAGGCGACGGCAAGAACAAGAAACTGCTCGGCGGCAAGGGCGCCAACCTGTGCGAGATGACGCAGATCGGTCTCAACGTGCCGCCCGGATTCGTCATCTCCACCGAAGCCTGTCTGGCCTACCTGGAGGCGCCCGAGCGCGGCCTGCCCGACGGCGTGATGGAACAGACGCGGCTGGCCATGGCGGCGGTGGAAGCGCAGTCCGGCAAAACCTTCGGCGGCCGCGACAATCCGTTGCTGGTGTCGGTGCGCTCCGGTTCGGCGCTGTCCATGCCGGGCATGATGGACACCATCCTCAACCTGGGCCTCAACCCGGACACCCTGCAAGGACTGATCCGCCAGACCGGCAACGAGCGCTTCGGCTACGACGCCTATCGCCGCTTCATCCAGTTGTTCGGCAAGGTGGCGCTGGGCGTGCCGGAAGCCGAGTTCGACGCCGAATTCGACGCGGTCAAACAGGCTGCCGGCGTCAAGCAGGACGTGGGCTTGTCCGCCGCGCACCTCGCCGACATCGCCGAACGATTCCTCGCCGTGGTGCAGCGCGTCACCGGCAAGCCGTTCCCGATGGACCCCTACGAACAACTGGAGATCGCCATCCAGGCGGTGTTCAACTCCTGGATGGGCAAGCGCGCGGTGGACTACCGGCGCGAATTCAGGATCACCCCGGACATGGCCAACGGCACCGCGGTCAACGTCGTCGCCATGGTGTTCGGCAACATGGGCGACGACTCCGCCACCGGCGTCGGCTTCACGCGCGACCCCGGCACCGGCGAGAACGTGATGTTCGGCGAATACCTCACCAACGCGCAGGGCGAGGACGTGGTCGCCGGCATCCGCACACCCAAGCCGGTGGCCGAGCTGGAAAAGGAGATGCCGGACCTGTACCGCCAGCTCGTGCAACTGCGCGACCAGCTCGAAGCACACTACAAGGAAGTGCAGGACTACGAATACACCATCGAGAAGGGCGTGCTGTACTGCCTGCAGACGCGCAACGGCAAGATGAACGCCACCGCGCTGGTGCGCACCTCGGTGGAGATGGTGCGGGAAGGGCTGATCGACAAGCGCCAGGCGTTGCTGCGCATCCAGCCGGAGATGCTGGAACAACTGCTGTTCCCCCGCCTGGACCCCAAGGCCGGCGCGCGCGCCATCGCCCGCGGCCTGCCGGCCTCGCCGGGTGCCGCCAGTGGCATCGCCGTGTTCGACGCCGACCGCGCCGAAAAATTGGGCCGGGCCGGCGAGAAAGTCATCCTGGTACGCGAGGAGACCAAGCCGGAGGACATCCACGGCTTCTTCGCGGCGCAGGGCATCCTCACCAGCCGCGGCGGCAAGACCAGCCACGCCGCCGTGGTCGCGCGTGGCATGGGCAAGCCCTGCGTGGCCGGCGCCGAGGGCATCCACGTCGACGTGCGCACGCGCCAGGCGGTGGTCGGCGACCAGGTGTTCGGCGAAGGCGCCATGATCACCATCGACGGCACCAGCGGCAACGTCTACCTGGGCGAGGTGGCGATGATCGAAGCCGAGTTCTCCGACGAACTGGCCACGCTGCTGTCCTGGGCCGATGAGGCCGCGCGTCTGAAAGTGATGGCCAACGCCGACACCCCGCACGACGCCGAGCGCGCCCTCAAATTCGGCGCCATGGGCATCGGCCTGTGCCGCACCGAGCGCATGTTCAACGCCGTCGAACGCCTGCCCATCGTGGTCGAGATGATCGTCGCCGAGACCGCCGCCGACCGCCAGGCCGCGCTCAACAAGCTGCTGCCCATCCAGCGCGAGGACTTCAAGGGCATCTTCACCGCCATGGCGCCGCGCCCGGTCACCATCCGCCTGCTCGACCCGCCCATCCACGAATTCCTGCCCTCGGAAAACCAGCTCGTCGAAGAACTCGACCAGCTCCTGCACCTGCGCGACACGCTGCGCGGCATGCAGGTGCTGCATGACGCGGTGGATTTCATGTACCGCACGCGCGAAACCCATCCCAACGTCGTGCTGCCGGCCGATCCGGCGCTGGTGGACGAGGCCATCCAGAAAAAGGAGGCCATGCTCAAGAAGGTACGCGCGCTGTTCGAGGTCAACCCCATGCTCGGCCACCGTGGCGTGCGCCTGGGTCTGACCCACCCGGAAATCTACTCGATGCAGATCCGCGCGATTCTCGAAGCCGCCGCCGAATGCCTGGCGGCCGGCATCGAGGTGCATCCGGAGATCATGGTGCCGCAGGTGTGCACGGCGCAGGAACTCAAGCGTGTCAAGGACTGGGTGGAGACCATCCGCGCCGAGGTCGAAGCGCAGCATGGCGTCAAGCTGCAATTCAAGTTCGGCTCCATGCTGGAAGTGGTGCGCGCCTGCATGCGCGCCGAGAATCTGGCCGAGGAGGCCGAATTCTTCTCCTTCGGCACCAACGACCTCACCCAAGCCACCTTCTCGTTTTCGCGCGAGGACGCCGAGAACAAATTCCTGCCCATGTACAACCAGAACAAGATCCTGCAGGACAACCCGTTCGAGGTGCTCGACGTCAAGGGTGTCGGCAAGCTCATGCGCCTGGCCGTGGAATGGGGCCGCGCCACTCGCCCGGACATGAAGGTCGGCATCTGCGGCGAACACGGCGGCCATCCGGCCTCCATCCGCTTCTGCCACCAGATCGGTCTTTCCTACGTGTCCTGCTCAGGACCGCGCGTGCCCATCGCCCGGCTGGCGGCCGCGCAGGCCGCACTGACCGAGGAGGCGAGCGGCGCACGGGCAATGTGAGGGAAATGGCGCGTCCAGCCGCTTGCACATGACGCGACGCGGTAAAAAAGATGCCGAATCGTTCCATCACCGCGAGAAACGCAGCGACGTGGTGATACGGTGCGATATTCGTGGTCTGTTCAGTGTCCCATCCAGGCCGATCATGCGTCCTCGTCCTCGTCCTGTTGGAAGACCGCCGCGAGCTTTTTTGACCGCACCAGCAGCGCATCCGCCCGCCAACGTGGCGACTGAAATACTCATCTCGCGCGACACCGTTTCGATGGGCGCGCTCTCCGGCGGCAACATCTTTGCCACCACGCGTTCCTTGAAGGCTTGTCCGCATCTAGCCACGTCCTCTTCCTGTCATCGCCCCCGGATTTCAGTTTCTATCCAGGCGACAACTAGTCTGACCCAGGGGGGAGATGAGTGGGCCGGACGCTTGCGGATGGGCTTGGTTTCCGGGTCCGGCTGTGCAACCGGTAGCCGGAAACAAAAGGGCCACCCGCAGGTGGCCCCGTCGTTCGAACGCGGTACGCTCAGGCGTAATTCGCCTGGGCGAATTCCCAATTGACCAGGTTGTTGAGGAAGGTCTCGACGTACTTGGGGCGCAGGTTGCGGTAGTCGATGTAGTAGGCGTGTTCCCACACGTCGACGCACAGCAGCGGTTTGTCGCCGGTGGTCAGCGGGGTGCCGGCGGCGCCCATGTTGACGATGTCGACGCTGCCGTCCGCTTTCTTGACCAGCCAGGTCCAGCCGGAGCCGAAGTTGCCGACGGCGCTGGTCTGGAAGGCTTTCTTGAACTCGTCGAACGAGCCCCACTTGGCCTTGATGGCATCGGCCAGGGCGCCGCTGGGTTCGCCGCCGCCGTTGGGTTTCATGCAGTGCCAGAAGAACGTGTGGTTCCACACTTGCGCGGCGTTGTTGTACACGCCACCGGCGGGGGCGGTCTTGACGATGTCTTCGAGCGATTTGTTCTCGAAGTCGGTGCCCTTGATCAGGTTGTTCAGGTTGGTGACATAGGCTTGGTGGTGCTTGGCGTAGTGGTAATCGAAGGTCTCGGCGGACATGTGCGGGGCGAGCGCGTCCTTGGCGTAGGGCAGGGCGGGGAGCTGGTGTTCCATGTTGGTTTTCTCCGTAGGGTTGGGGGAAGAACGGGGCGATTCTAAGGGCCGGGATGGCTGCCCGGCAATAGTTGACAGAAAGAGTCAATTATTGCGACAGCGATGTCGGAATTGCGCCGGCCCGCCCTGGCCGGTCAGCGCACTTCGAAGCGCACGCGATCGAGCATCGCGCCGGTGTGATCGCGCAACAACAGTTCGTGGCGGCCGCGCGTGAGCGTCCAGGTGGGCGCATCGAGCGGCTGGTCATCCAGCCACCAGCGCGCGTTTGTCGGCGCATGCTGGGCGACGAAGCGCAGTTGCTGGCGCGCGGGCGGGATGTCGGGATCGAGGGCGAACAGCGCGCCGTCGGTCGGCGTGGCGATCCGGGCCGGTGGCGTTGCCGGGGCCCAGGCGGCGGCGCGCGGTTGGGTGTCACGCAGGAACCACTCGCGCCCGGGCGTGCCACCGGGTAGGGTGATGGCGTGCTGCTTGAGACCGCGGGGAGGCGGTGGCGGGCGCGATGGCCGTGTTTGGTGCAGATGGCTCACGATGGCGGCCCAGGCCGGTGCTGCGCCGCTCACACCGGATACGTCACGCATCGGCGCGCCGTCGAAATTGCCCACCCAGACGCCGACGGTGTAGTGCTCGGACCACCCCACCGCCCAGTTGTCGCGCATGTCCTTGCTGGTGCCGGTTTTCACCGCGGACCAGAAGCGGGTGGCCAGCGGATTCTCCAGGCCGAAGGTGACGGCGCGTGCCTGCCGGTCGGCGAGGATGTCGCCGATCAGCCAGGCGGCTTCCGCCGAGTACACGCGTTCGCCGTCCGGCGCGCTCGGCGTGGCCGGGATGAAGCGGATGGGGCCGTGGCGTCCGCCGTTGGCCAGCGTGCGATAGGCGTTGGTCAGTTCGTCCAGGCGCACGTCCAGGCCACCCAATGCCAGCGGGTAGCCGTACCAGTCGGCATCTTCCGCGATGCCGGTGAAGCCGAGCCGGCCCAGCCGCTCGACGAACGGTTCCAGCCCGACCAGTTGCAGCGTGCGCACCGCCGGCACGTTGAGCGAGCCGGCGAGCGCGACGCGGGCGCTGACCAGGCCGCGGAACGCCGGCTCGTAGTTGGCCGGGGCGTATTCGCCAGCGGCGCCGGCGAGCGTGAGCGGCGCATCGTGCAGCGGGGATGCGGCGGTGAGCAGGCGCTGGTCGAACGCCTGCGCGTACAGCAGGGGTTTCAGCGTCGAACCGGCCTGGCGCGGGGCGCGCACGCCGTCGCTGTGCGGCGACACCGAATCGCGCGCGCTCAGGCTGACGTAGGCGAGCACCTCGCCGCCGGCGTTGTCCAGCACCAGCGCGGCGGCGTCGCGCACGCCACGGGACGCGAGCCAGGCCAGTTGCTGTTCCAGCGTGGCGCGCACGTGCGCCTGCAGCCGGGCATCGATGCTGGTGCGCAGCACGCGCCGGCCGGCGTCGCCGGGCGCGAGCAGGCGCTGGGCCAGATGCGGCGCCTGGCTGGCGGCGGGGACGATGGGGTAACGGCCGCTCAGCGCGTTGAGGGTGCGCTCACGCAGGCGGGGGCAGTCGGGCAGATTGGGCAGATCGGCCGCCTGCGCGCAGACGCGGCGCGCGACATCGGCCGGACGCGCGTTGGGGGCGCGGATCAACGCGGCGATGATCAGCGCCTCGACGCCGTCGAGGCCGGACGGGCGTTTGTCGAACAGGCCGCGCGCGGCGGCGTCGATGCCGACCAGTTCGCCGCGTAGCGGCACCAGGTTGAGATAGGCTTCGAGGATGTCGGCCTTGCGCCAGCGCCGTTCCAGTTCGCGCGCGGCCTCCATCTGACGCCATTTCTCCGCCACCGCGCGGCGACCCTCGGCGGCGCGGTGGCGCGTGTCGAGCAATGCGACGAGCTGCATGCTGACGGTGGAGGCGCCGCGCGGCCGCTCGTTCAGCCAGTTGCTCAGCGCCGCCTTGCCGGCGGCCAGCCAGTCGACGCCGGCGTGGCGGAAGAAGCGCTGGTCCTCGGCATGCAGCACGGCGGCGACGAGGGCAGGGGAGATGGCTTCGAGCGCGGTCCAGTCGCCGCGGCGGGTGCGATGGTCGACGCGCAGTTCGTGCAGCAGGGTGCCGTGGCGGTCGAGCAGGCGGGCTTCGGACGGACGCCAGGCCAGGCGCACGTGGTCGAACCCGGGCAGGGACGCGTGCGTGGGGGTGCAACCGGCGAGCAGCAATGCGCCGAGCACCAACAGCGGGCCCATGCTTCGCCGTGTGCGCGGCGCCATCATGCGCGCGCCCGCTGCCATAGCCGCAATCCGATCTTGCGTGCCTCGTCCAGCAGCAGCACGCTGGAGGCGACCAGCGCAGCCAGCAGCCAGTCCTGCGGGCGCAGATCGATGGTGGAGAAGATCCCCTGCGCCGGCGCCCAGTGCACCACCAGCACCTGCAGGGCCAGCACGCCGGCCAAAGCCAGCCACAGTTTGCCGTTGCGCAGGAAATTGACGTTGAAGGCGCTGTCGTGTTCGGCGCGGGCGTTGAACACGTTGAAGAACTGGAACAGCACGAAGGTGGTGAACGCCAGCGTCAGCGCGTAGTCGCGGCCATGGCTCGCCAGCGCGTGCTGGAACAGCAGCAGCGTACCGACCATCATGGTGATGCCATACAGCGCCAGGCGCGCCAGCCGCCTGGGGGTCAGGATCTGTTCGGCCTGGCGGCGCGGCGGCGCGCGCATGATGCCGGGGCGCGCCGGTTCGATGCCCAGGGTCATGGCCGGCGGGCCGTCCATGATGATGTTGATCCACAGCAACTGGATGGCGGTGAACGGCGTGGGCATGCCGGTCAGCGTGGCGCCCAGCACGGTGAGTATGGCGCCGATGTTGGTGGAGAGCTGGAAACGCACGAACTTGACGATGTTGTCGAAGATCACGCGGCCTTCCTCCACGGCGCGCACGATGGTGGCGAAATTGTCGTCGGTGAGCACCATGTCGGCGGCTTCGCGCGTCACCGCGGTGCCGGTGATGCCCATGGCCACGCCGATGTCGGCGACCTTCAGCGCCGGTGCGTCGTTGACGCCGTCGCCGGTCATGGCGGCGACATGGCCGTTGGCCTTGAGCGCTCGCACGATGCGCACCTTGTGGCTGGGTGAAACGCGCGCGAACACGCCGATGGCGTCGATGCGGCGCGCCAGCGCGGCGTCGTCGAGGGCATCGAGCTCTTCGCCGCTCACCACTTCGCCGCGTAACCCCAGTTCCTTGGCAATGGCGGCAGCGGTGACGCGGTGGTCACCGGTGATCATCTTCACGGCGATGCCGGCCTGCGCGCAGTGACGGATGGCCGCTTTCGCCTCCGGCCGCGGCGGATCCATCAGCCCGGCCAGGCCGAGCACGGTCCAGTCCGACGCCCAGATCATCAGGTCGCCGGCGGGATCGAAACCGGCAGCCGGAATCACCCGTCGTGCCACCGCCAGCACGCGCAGCGCATCCGCCGCCATGGCCTCGTTCTGCGCCAGCAGCCGCTCCCTGGCCGCGGCGTCGAGCGGCCTTTCGCCATCCCCGCTCAGCCAGCGCGTGGCGTGGCGCAGCAACACGTCGGGCGCGCCCTTGATCACCATCTCCACTTGCTCGCCGGAATGGTGGAAGGTGGCCATGAACTTGTGCGCGGAGTCGAACGGAATCTCGGCGATGCGCGGCGCGCGTTCGCGTTCGCGTTCCACGTCCAGCCCGGCCTTCTGCGCCAACGCCCACAACGCGCCCTCGGTGGGGTCGCCGATCAGCCGGCCGTCGCGTACCTGCGCGTCGTTGCACAGCGCCATCGGCCGCAGCAGGTCGTGCGGCAGCGGCGCGACCGGCGTGCCGCGGTCATCCTCGGCGGCGATGACGCCCTCGCCGCCGTAGCCCTCGCCGCTCACGCGGTAGCGCCGTTCGCCGAAGCACAGCGCGCGCGCCGTCATCCGGTTGAGCGTGAGGGTGCCGGTCTTGTCGGAACAGATCACCGTGGTGCAGCCTAGCGTTTCCACGGCCGACAGCTTTTTCAGGATGGCGCGATTGCGCGCCATGCGCCACATGCCCACCGCCAGGGTCACGGTCACCACCGCCGGCAGCCCTTCCGGTATCGCCGCCACCGCCAGCGCCACGGCGGTCATGGCGGCCTGGGTCCAGGGCAGGCCGCGCGCCAGGTCCAGACTGAAGATCAGCGCCACCACCGCGCCGGCGATGGCGGCGAGCTTGCGGCCGAGCAGGTCGAGCTGCTTCTGCAATGGCGTCTCGGCTTCGCCTGCCTCGGCGATCATGCCGGCCAGGCGGCCCATCTCGGTAGCCATGCCGGTGCGCGTAACCAGCAGTTCAGCACGGCCGCGCGTCACCACGGTGTTCATGTACAGCAGGTTGACGCGGTCACCCAGTGCCGGCGGTTTGCCCTGGTCGGCCGGCATCGCCGCCGTGCTCTTGCCGACGGCGTGCGATTCGCCGGTGAGCGCAGCTTCCTCCACCTCCAGGTTGTGCGCAGCGAGCAGACGGCCGTCCGCCGGTACGCGGTCGCCGGCTTCCAGCAGTACCACGTCGCCCGGCACCAGGCGCGCCGCGTCCAGTTCCTGTACGCGGCCGTCGCGGCGCACCCGCGCCAGTGCCGCCAGCATGGTCTTGAGCGCGCTCAGCGTGCGTTCGGCACGGTGTTCCTGGTGCAGCCCGAGCGCGGCGTTGAGCACCACCACGCACAGGATGACGATGGCGTCCTTCAGTTCGCCGATGCTCCACGCCAGCACCGCCGCCAGCAGCAGCACGATGACCAGGAAGTTGCGGAACTGGTCGAGGAACTTCAGCCATAGCGGGCGCGGCGCCGCCTCGGCCAGGCGGTTCTCACCGTGACGTGCCAGGCGCGCTTCGGCCTCGGCGCTGGCGAGGCCGCGCGCCGGGTCGCAGCCCAGTCGCTCGGCGGCCTGTTGCGCGCTGAGGGTATGCCAGGTATCGGTGGACATGGGTTCAGGGTTCGATGACGAACGGTGGATTGGGGAACTCGCCGTGCAGCTCCGGTGCATACATGGCTTCGATGCGTGTCGGCGGCAGGTTGAAGCGGCCGTCGCCGTTCAGGCGCAGGGTGTATTCGACCACGTGACGGCCACGCGGCAGGTAGTCGAAATAGGCCAGGAAGGCATCGTGGCGATGCTCGCGCCAGGCCGGCCAGGTGTCCGAGCCGGCGGCGCCGCGCGCCAGCAGCGCGCTGTCGCGGGCGCCGGCACCGCCCAGGATGCCGGCCCCGGCCGGCACCGGGTCTTCCAGTACCACCCAGCCCATGTCGTCGCGCGCGTCGATGGTCAGACGCACGCGCAGCACGTCGCCGCGCCGCCATCGGTCCGGCGCGCGCCGGTCGATGGCCACCAGTTCGCGCATCACGCCATAGCCGCGTTGCACCGGGGTGCGCGTCGGCAGCGCCGCCAGCGTGCTGATCACCGCGTGCGGCGCACCTTGGCCTTCGTGGCGCAGCACCAGCGTGTCCGATGTCGCCGGCAGCGGCAGGAAGGCGGTGGCACCACGCGGCGACTGCGCCCAGTCGACCACGCGGCCGTCACTGCCCAGTACCGCATAGCTCCTGCCGGTTGGCGGTTGCTGCTCGAAACGCGCGCGATAGCCTTCCAGCGCCAGCACGCCCCAGGCATTGGCGGTGGTGGTCGACCAGCGGCCGGCCTGCTGGCGGGCGAGCAGGCCGGCGGTCAGCGCCGGCACGCGCTGGCGCCAGGCCGGCTCGTCGAGCAGGTACAGCAGCGCGCGTGCGGCGTTGGTGTCGGCGGAGACCATCATCCACCACAGCGCATCGCCGCTTTCATCGGCAAAACGCAGTTGCCGACCGCCGATCTGCACACGCGCCTCCAGCGCGGCCAGGGCTTCGCGCCGCAGGTTGTCGCGCTGCGCCAGTTCGGGGCTGTGGCGCAGCACCGTCAGCCAGTCGAGCAGCATCGAGGTCGGCCACAGTCGTGCCTGCGGTTGCAGCGTGGCGATCCGTTCCGGCGAGGCCAGCCCGGCGCGCGCCAGCGCCGCCAGCGCGGCCAGGCGTTCGGCCTCGGCGGCGCGTTGGTCGCGCCAGGCCGCGTTTGCCGCCGGCAGGCGACCGGCGACATGATCGCCCAGCGCGCGCAGCATGCGCGCGCGTGCATCGGCCGGTAGCGTCCAGCCCGCCGCGTCGGCGAGTTGCAGCAGATCGGCGGTGAGGGCGACGCTGCCGTCGCCGCTGCCGGGGAAGAACGTGGCCAGGCCGGTGTCGGCGAGGTGGGTGGGCAACGTGTCGGCAACCTGCCGCCAGAGCGCCGCATCGCGCGTCGCCACCGCCATGGAGGCGCGCTGCTCCAGGCAGGTGTATGGATAACGCCGCATGTGCTCGCGCAGCGCGCTCTGGCCATCGATCAGGCTGGCGGCCAGCGTGGCGCGCAGTTCCGCGCGCACGGCGCCGTCGGGTGCCGCCACCGGGATGCGCAGCGGTCGTTCCAGACGTTGCAGTTGCGCGGACTGCACGCGCAGCGGTACGGCCGGTTGCACCGGCTGGGTGATGCGCAGCGCGTCGTGCGCCGGGCCGTCCACTTCGCGCGCCGCCAGTTGCCACCGGAGCCGGCCGATGCCGTCCGGCACCTGTACCGGCCAGGCGAGTTCGCGGCTGTCCCCAGGCGCCAGTTGCACTTCCCTGTGCGTCAGCGGCGCGAGTCCCTCCGCCTGGGCCTCCACCCGTACACGCATGGCGCGGTCGCTGCCGTTGCGCAGCGTGAACCGCGCCTGGGCACGGTCGCCCTCGCGCAGCAGCGGCGCCAGGCCGGCGATCAGTTGCAGATCGCGCGTGGCGTGGATGCGCGCGTCGCCGCTGCCGAAGCGATTGGCGCTGGCGGCGACGGCGACGATGCGGAATGCGGTCAGGCTGTCGTTGAGCGGGATGTCGACGCGCGCGTCGCCGTGCGCATCGGGACGGATGCCGTCGCGCCAGAACAGCAGAGTGTCGAACAGCTCCCGTGTCGGCAGCTTGCCGCCGCCGCCGCCGGACGGCAGCGCCTTGCGGCCGAAATGGCGTTTGCCGGTGACCTGCATCTGGGCGGTGACGGTGCGCAGGCCGTAGCCGCGCTCCGCCATCATCGCCTGCAACAGCTTCCAACTGTGATTGGGCGCCAGTTCCAGCAACCCTTCGTCCACGGCCACCACGATCAACTCGGTATCGGCCGGCGGCGGCAAGCCTTCGGCGGTACGCACGCGCAGGTCGACGCGCGCGTTGTCGCGCGCCTGATAGCGGGTGTGTTGCGGCGCGACCTCGACGTGCAGCCGGTGCTCGCGCTGATCGACGCGCAGCGGCGCGATGCCCAGCTTGAACGCCGGGCGGCCGAGATCGACCCGCGCGCCGGGTTTCACCGCGTCGTTTCGGCCGCGCACCACCAGCGCCGAGACGAACACGTTGGGCGCCCAGCCGGCCTGCACCGGCAGTTCGATCACCGGCGCCTGGCCCGACAGGCGCACCACGCGCGCGTCCATGACGCCTTCGCCTTCCACGGTGACCAGCGCGGTCGCCTGGCGGTAGGGCATGCGCACCTGCAGGCGCGCGCGCTCACCCGGCTGGTACAGCTTTTTTTCCGGGATCAGATCGATGCGGTCGTGGTTGTCCTGGCGGAACCACCAGTCATCCTTGCCCGCCACCCACAGGCTGTGCGTGCTGCGCGCCACACGGCCGGCGGCGTCACGCGCGGTGACGTGCACCAGCACCTCGCCCCCCTGTTCGGCGCCGATCGAGCAGGTGTAGGCACCGCGTGCGTCGCTGATGCCGCTGCAACCCGCCGGCAACGGCGTGACGCGGCTTTCGTGACGATAACCATAGAAGCCGCCGGCCAGACGCACACGGTGGGAAAAGGTCTGGCGCAGCGCCAGCGTGACTTCCACCGGCGCGCCGGCGACCGGTCGTCCGTCCAGGTCCGCGACCTGGAAGCGCAACGTGGGGCGTTGGCCGGCACGTACCCAGTCCTGCTGCTTCATGCCCACCACCACGGCCGCCGGCCACCACGGCTGCACCCGCGTGACCGTCTGAATCTCGCCGACCGGGTCGGCATATTCCAGCTCCACGCGCAGATCGTGCGGCAGCGCACGCGCCGGTAGCGCGTCCAGCGCGACGCGCGCGGCGCCGCCGGCGTCCAGCGTCAGTTCGCGCGGCGCGAGGTCGATGCCGTCGCCCTCTTCGACGCCCTGGTCGTCGTCACCGCGCTGCGCGAAGGCGAAGTCCGGATAACCGGCAAACGTGACATGCCAGCGCGGCTCCAGGCGCGCGCGCAGTTTCACCGGCAGATGGCGCGCGCCGCCGCCGTTGAGATAGGCGACGCCGACATCGAAGACCGGCCGGTCGGCGCCCACCAGGCGGGGCTGGGTCGGGTCGATCGCAGCCTGCATCAGCGGCACGCGGAAATCGCCGACGCTGAATGCGCCGCTGTCCAGTCCGTCGAGATACTCCAGTTGCGCGGGGTCGGCCTGGTCGTCGATGGCGCGTTCGATCAGGCGCAGCGTGTAGTCGCCACGGCGCGCCCCGGCCGGGATGGTCCAGGTCGACGCAGCCGCGCCGTTGTCCCAGTGCAGCGGCAGGAACCAGCGCTGCTGACTGGCCGCATGTTCGATGCGCAGCGTGCGCGGCAGCTTGTGCGGCACGGCCGGCCCGGCATCGCGCCGATCGCGCAGGAAATGGCGCATGTGCACCGTTTCCCCGGGCCGGAACAGCACACGGTCCAGCACGCTGTGTGCCAGCCGGGTTTCCGCCCGCCAGGCCACCGGCAGGTTGAAGCGCCAGGGTTCGATGCCCTCGTCCCAGTCGGATCGCACGAAGCCGAGGTCGTCGCCATGGCGCGCACGGATCAGCAGCGGGCAGTCGTAGGCGGCTTCGCGTGGGTCCGGCAGCCC
This sequence comes from uncultured Burkholderiales bacterium, assembly GCA_937949525.1. Classification (GTDB taxonomy): domain Bacteria; phylum Pseudomonadota; class Gammaproteobacteria; order Burkholderiales; family Thiobacillaceae; genus PFJX01. Next base: position 35,877 of record CALEDT010000004.1, read on the forward strand.
GCGCAGCAGTGCCATGCCTTGGCGGTCGCCGACGCCCTCGGCCAGCAGTTTGCCGCGACAGTCGCGCACGCCGATGCGCGCGCCCGGTTGCGGCGTGCCCAGGTCCAGGCGGGTGACCCAGGCCAGCGACGTGCCGGCGCTCCATTTGAAGTGCACCGCCAAATTGGTGACCAGCGCGGTGGTGCGTACGTACATCGGTTGGTCGGCGCCCAGCAGGGCGCGGCCGAGCCGACGGCTTTCCGCCTCGACCACGTAGAAACCCGGTTGCGCAAGCGGCACGCCGATCACCTCGAATGCCTGCGCGCCCAGCGGTTTGGGCAGCGGCCGGTCCTGCAGACCGGGCAGGTCGGCGGTCAGCAGTCGGCGCGCACGTGCGTCGGGCGGGGGCGCGTCCGGGCGCGCGGGGGGCGGCTGCTCGAAGCGGCGCACGCGCGCCATCCAGTCCAGCATGGCTGCCTCGTCGGTGACGCGCAGCCAGCGCACCCGCGCCGACGTGCCGCCGGCGCCGTCGTCCTCCAGGTTGCGCACGGTGAGCGGCAGCACGCCGCCGGCGACGCGTTCGAGGATGCCGAAATCGCCGGCGAACTTGACCAGCGGCGGGTGCTCGGCGATGCGAACCGACAGCGGAAAACGCCGGGCATTGATCAGCATCCGGCCCTTGTCGTCGCGCAGTTCCGCCGGCAGCGACAGGCGCAGTGTGGTGCCGGCCGGGAAGGGGCCGTCGAAGCGCACTTCGGTGTCGTGATCGGCGGTGACCGCGCGGCGGGCAAGACGTCGGCCCTGTGCGTCGCGCAGCTCGATGCGCTCGATCAGCGCGCGCGCCACCGGTGCGCTGAACTCCAGGCGCACCGGTGTCAGTGGCAGGCAGCCGGCGCGCGCATGCTCGCGCTGGCAGCGCAGGCGGGCGGTGAAATGCTCGCGGACCTGGAACTCGAGGCGTTGATCGGCCGGATTGGTGAGGCCGGCGGGCGCGGCGATGCCGGCGCCCCACACCAGCGCCAAGCGCGCCTGCGCCGGCAACGTGCGGCGGCATTGCAGTACCTCCAGCCTGCCATCGTCCACCGGCGCTGCGGCCTGCCCGGCCGCCTCGCGTGCCCGTAGGCGTTGGTCCAGGTCTTGCAGCACGCGCGCGCGTTCTGCGCTGGTCAGGCGGCGCACGTCGATCTGCTCGTGGATGCCCTGCACCTCGCAGCGCGCCAGCGCCTCGATGCTGTGCGCCTGGGCTGAGCCGTTCAGACGCAGCACGAACACCTGGTCCTCGTCGATGGCGTCGCCAGGCATCGGCAGGCTCCACAGCACGCGTGGGCCAGCGACGTGAAAGGCGTATTCGTCCGCGGCGGCGACCGCCGCACCGGCGAGGTCGCGCAGATCCGCGCGCGGCCGGAAACGGCACGGCTCACCCGCGGCCAGCGGCGTCGCCAGGTCGTACACCCAGGTGCGTTCGTCCAGCCACCGCCCCTGGCCGCCGGCGGCGCACTCCGCCAGGAGCGGCGCCGGCGCGTCCGGCAGGCCGGCCGACACCATGGGCGTGGCGAAACGGGCGTGCGCCTGACGAACTTCGAGCTGTTCACCCTGGGGCGCGAATTCGTTCAGCGCCGCGGCACCGGCATCGGCGGTCCGGACCAGAATGAAGACGAAGAACAGGAACCAACGTGGTTGCATGACATATCTCGCGCTCGGTGACGCGCCATTGTGGCACGGGCATCGTTACGGCTGCCGACGCGGCCTCGCTTTGTCCCGGCCGGCGAAGAGTCGATCAGCGTGGCGCGTGAAATGAGACAAAATAGTTGACTGTTTATATCAAGTATAAGTACATTGCCGCCATGCCCGTCGCGGCATCCGCCACTCGATCGCACCACTGACTGAAAGGAAACACCATGGAACTGGAAATCAACGGCCGCATCGTCGAAACCGATCCGGAAGGCTATCTGGCGAACCTGTCCGACTGGTCCGAGGACGTCGCCGAGTTTCTCGCCGCGCAGGACAAACTGACGCTGGAAGAGAACCATTGGAAGATCATTCGCTACATGCGCGATTACTTCAACGAATACGGCACCGCACCCAATCTGCGCATCCTGCAGAAGGGGTTGAAGGACGAGTTCGGGCCGGAATGGGGCGACAAGAAATTCCTGTTCGACCTGTTCCCGTACGGTCCGGCCAAGCAGGCCGGGCGCTATGCCGGCACGCCCAAGCCCACCGGCTGCGTGTGAGCGTGGTGCACCGCGCCATCTGGTTCGCCCTGATGGTCGGCGCCGTATCGCCGGCGGCCGCGTTTCCGTGGTACGCACAGGGTGAAAACTTTCGCGGTGCCCAGTTGATGAGCGCCGACGAACGCAGCCAGCATGTCGCGCGCCTGCAGACGTTCAAATCATTTGCCGAGTGCAAGGACTACATGCAGGCGCATCATCTGGAACTGGAGCGCCGGGCGCAGGCATCGCGCACGGCGTTGCCGCCGGTGCAGGGTGATCCCTGCGAGGTCATGAAGCGCATGGGGCGCATCCGCTGATACGTGGCGGAGGCGCCCCGTGGCGTCTCAATGCACGCTGCCGAAGGACGGATCGGCGTTGCCGGCGGGAATCGGCAGGCCGGCCAGGCGGCAGCCTTGGGTCACCGGTCCGCGCGGGAACAGGGAATACAGGAATTTGCGCCCGCCCTGATCGATGTACGCGGCTTCCATCGCCTTGAGCAGCGTGCGTGCGTTGGGTGCGGCGCCGCATTCGGCATAGTGGTCGCGCAGGTAGCAGATCACGTCCATGTGCGAGTCGGTCAGCTCGATGCCTTCTTCCCGTGCCTTGGCGCGCGCGCTGTCCTCGCTCCAGGGTTCCAGACCGTTGAGGAAGTCATCGGCCTCGCACGGGGCCATGTTTTCCGCCATCACCAGTTTGTTGATGTCCAGCATATCCAAGCTCCTCAGGGGTGGGTTGGGGGACGCCGGCCATGCGCCAGCGGCCTGATACCGGTTTAGCAGGAACATCAACAGTGCGCAATAAGCTTTTGATTATTAGGATATTTCTGTCTTTTTGCCGATGAAGCGCGGCGCGCCTCGGGGCAGCCAACGGGCGTTTCAGGTCAGCTCGCGCAGCACTCGGAAGCCGAGATTGACATCGAGTTCGTCCCACATGCGCGGCTTGCGCGCGGCGCAGCGCGCGTCCCAGGCCGGTTCGAACCAGGAGCCACCCTTGGTCACGAACCATCTGGCATCGCGGCCCGTGCCGGCGCTGTGACGCGCGTCCACGGGACCGACCCAGGCATCGCCGGTGAATTCCCAGACATTGCCATGTACGTCGAACAGTCCCCACAGGTTGGCGGGATACAGTCCCCCCGGAACCACCCGGTTCATCGGCGCGCAGAACGGCAGAAAGCGGCGCCAGCCGATGGCACCGCTGCCGCTGAGCGCGAACGAGCCGGTGTTGGCTTCGGCGCAACCCAGTTCGTCACCGAAGCAATAGCGTGTGGCGCTACCGGCGCGTGCGGCGTACTCCCACTCGGCCTCGCTCGGCAGGCGATAGCGCTGCCCGCTGTGCGTGCTCAGCCAGTTCAGATAGGCCGTGGCGGTGGCGCGGTCGATGTTGATCACCGGTTCATCGCCCTCGCTTTGCATCAGATGTTCGGCGAAGCGATAGCCGGTGGCGCGCGCGAACGAATCGAACTCGCGCGCGCTCACGGCGTGGCGACCGATGGCATAGGCGCGGTCGATGCGCACATGCCGCTGCGGCGTGTCGCCGAAGCCGAGGTCGGCCGTGGGCGTTCCCATGGCGAATACCCCGGGCGGAATCACGGCGAGTTCCGGACCCCGGCCGAATGCGCCGAGGTGGTCGCTGAAGTGCACGTCGACACCGGCGTCGCGCGCGCACGCGCTCTGCCAGTCACGCAGTCGCGCGGGGGATAGGTCGTGTACCCAGGGATGACGATCGTCGATGTCGTGCGCGTTCATGCGGCCTGCCAATGTCCGGATTTGCCACCCAGCTTTTCCAGCAGGCGCACGGTTTCGATGACCATGCCGCGATCCACTGCCTTGCACATGTCGTAGACGGTCAGCAAGGCGATGCTGGCGGCGGTCAGGGCTTCCATCTCGACGCCGGTTCGGCCGACGGTTTCCGCCGTCGCCCGGCAATCGACGGCGTTGGCCGCCTCGTCCAGGGCGAGGTCGACGCTCACGCGGGTCAGCGCGATGGGGTGGCACAGCGGAATCAGGTCGGCGGTACGTTTGGCCGCCAGGATGCCGGCCAGGCGGGCCACGCCCAGCACGTCGCCCTTCTTCGCAGCGCCATCGCGGATCATCGCCAGGGTCTCGGCACGCATGACGATGCGCCCCGCAGCCACTGCGACGCGACGGGTTTCCGCCTTGTCGCCGACGCCGACCATGATGGCGCGGCCCTGTTCGTCGAAATGCGTGAATTCACTCATGGGATGGACCAGGAACTGGTGGACGGGACCGGTATCATAGCGGGCATGAAATCCTTGCGCCGCCTCGCGTTGGCTCTCCTCATCGCCCATCCCGCCCAGGCCATCGATCTGCCCGATCTGGGTGACGCCGCGCGCGCCACGTTGACCGAGTCGCATGAGGATCGCATCGGCCGTGAAGTGATGCGGCAGATTCGCGGCACGCTGGAGTACCTGGACGATCCCGTGCTGCACGAATATCTGTCGGCGCTGGGTGAGCGCCTGGTCGCGGCGTCGCCGGAACCCGGCCGTCGCTTCGAGTTCTTTCCGATCCGCGACGCCAGCATCAACGCGTTCGCCCTGCCGGGCGGCTACATCGGCGTACATACCGGATTGATCGCCGCAGCACGCAACGAATCGGAACTGGCCGGCGTGCTGGCGCACGAGATCGCGCACGTCACGCAAAATCACATTGCCCGCATCGTCGACGCGCAGCGCTCCGGCGCGCTGGTCTCCATGGTGGCGCTGGCAGTGGCCATCCTGGCCGCGCGCGCCAGCAGCGACGTATCGCAGGCGGCGCTGGCCACCGCCCAGGCCGTGAGCATCCAGAATCAGCTCGACTTCACCCGCGAGCATGAACGGGAAGCCGACCGTATCGGTTTGCAGACGCTGGTCGCGGCGGGTTTCGCGCCGCAGGGCATGGTCACGTTTTTCGAACGCCTACAGGCCCACGGCCGGCTGTACGAAAACAACGCGCCAGCCTATCTGCGTACCCACCCGTTGACCGTGGAGCGCATCGCCGACATGCAGAACCGCGTCGCCAACATGCCCTACCGCCAGCATGTCGACGGCCTGGATTTTCGCTTCGCCCGTGCGCGCGTGCAGGTCGCCCAGGGCGAACCGGCCGACGCGCTGCGGCGCATGCAGGCGCAGGCGCGCGAACAACCCGATGCCGGCAACATCTACGGCCTGGCACTGGCACATCTGCGCGTCGGCGATGCGGCGCGCGCGCAAACGACACTCGATGCCCTGCCGGCGGATGCAGCGGCGGCACCCCAGGTGACGTTGTTGCGCACCGAGATTGCGCTGGCGCGCGGGGATGCCGCCGAAGCGGTGCGCATCAGCGGTGCCGCTCTGGCGCGCGACAGCGGCTATCGACCGCTCGCCCATGCGCACGCGCGCGCGTTGCTGCGTGCCAACCAGCCGCGCCGAACCCTGGACTTCCTGCGCGAATGGCAGCGCACCTGGTCGGTCGATGTCACGCTGCACAGCCTGCGCGCGCAGGCGCATCAGGCACTGGGAGAGCGGGCCCAATCGCATCTGGCGCAGGCCGAGGCCCATGTCCTGGAAGACCGTCTGGGCGCCGCCATCGAGCAATTGCGCATCGCGCAGCGGGCCGGCGATGCCGACTTCTACACCCTGTCCATCATCGACGCGCGCCTGCGTCAGCTCGGCGAGCGTCAGCGTGCCGAAACGGCACGCCGATAGGCGGCTGGTAATTCCTTACCGCGTGGCACATCGTTCATACCAAGGCGGGTTTTTCGGTCTTGTGTGGACATCGGGCTTGCTCTTATGCTTGTCCCCCATGGAACGACTGTCCGGTGAACATGGCTGAGCGTGCGCACATGGCGGGTGCCCGGCGCTTGGCGCTGTGCTGTGCCGCGGCGGCGTCGATCGGCGTGACCGCGCCGGCACTGGCGACGCTAAACACTGCCGCGCGCGAGGCCGCCCGGGACATCCTGTTCGACCGCGCCAAAGGTAACTGTCTGGCCTGCCACCACCTGCCCACGTTGGTGGGGGCCGAACAGCCCGGTAACAGCGGTCCCCCATTGATTGCCATGCAGGCGCGGTTCCCGGACAAACGCGTGTTGCGCGCCAAGATCTGGGATGCCACGGCGAGCACCCCGGACAGTTTCATGCCGCCGTTCGGCCGGCATCAGATTCTGACCGAAGACGAGATCGACCTGGTGGTCGAGTTCATTTACGGCTTGTAGTCCAGCCGTGTAGCCAAGGAGAGTGGTATGAACGATCAGCGTAGAGCAGTACTGAAGAGTGCCGGCGCGGCCGGTGTGGTGGGTGTGGCGATGGCGGCGGGGCTGTTGAAGCCGGGCATGGCGTTTGCCAACTGGAACAAGGCGGCGTTCGAGGCGCGCAGCGTGGACGCGGCGC
>CALEDT010000005.1 GCA_937949525.1 uncultured Burkholderiales bacterium
TGCGGCATGTGGAAGATCACGCCGATGAGTTGGCCCTCCGCCGTCTTGCGGACCTTGAAGCGCAGTTGATTGGGCAGGCGGAGGTTGTTGCCCCAGGCGGACACCGCGTGGTTGGTGACGGGGTAGCTCAGCCAGTGGCGATCCTCCGTCCGCGGCGCGTTCTTGCCGGTGGTAAAGGCGAACTGCGTGCGCAGCCCGATCTTGAGGACCGCGAGCGTCTTCATGAGCGCCTTCCAGTTTGGGTGCGGCGCGGTCTGCCAGATCAGCGCGCCCCGGTCGTCGCAGCCGATGGCGTGCGGCCAATCCAGGGCGAGACAGTCGCGCCAGGGGCGCAGGGGCGCCTTCCCTGCCAGTGCGTTGTCCTCACCCCGGCCCTCTTCCACAGGGAGAGGGTGTAAAGAGTAGGACCCCCAGCCGTTGCGGCTGCGGCCACCCAGGGTACCGTAACGGTCCATGAGCCAGAGCGCGCGTTGCAGGCGCGGGGCGTGTTCCTCGGGGAAGGCGATGGACAGCGTGGCTTCCTCGCCGGCCTGGATGGCGGCGTTGGCTTTGAGGGTCGGTCTGCGTTCGCCGCGCGGTAGCGTGACCGGCCCATAACCCAGATAAAGGTCGCTGGCGACGGCCTGAGGCACTTCCGGATGTGTGACCGTGGAGAAGCTAGGCCATTGCTCTTTCCGCAGGTGCCCCTCATCCCATCGGTCCAGCCGGATGCGCACCTGACTCCTGCGGCTGTCTCCTCCGACATCGCTGGCCACGCCGAAGACTTGCCCCTCCTCCCGCAGCATCGCCGCCAGGTTGGGGGCGAAGCCGTGCTCGGCGGCATACGCCACCCGCCACCACTGGCGAAGCTGCGCCTTGATGGGTGGCGTACGCCAGCGGCCGTTCTGCTGGGCGTCGCCGAGGAAGGCGGGGGTGTCGAAGCGGGTGCTGAAACATTGTTTCACCGGGCATCTCCTTTTTCGTTTGGCTATTCTGTCTCGTCGGGGCGCGGTGTCCCGGCTTGGCAAGCTTACTGCATGTCCATTGGACGGGAGAGTCCACGCTTTTGCGCAGGCTGCGGTCGGGGCGGGAGGTTCGGACAAGCGTGCTCCGCGATGGCGATGTGCTGTGGCGGCAGCGTCAGTTCGAAGCGCACGTCGCGGCGCTTGCCGACGGCACGTATCCGGTAGGGGGCGGCGCCGGACTCGCCCAAGGCGCGCACCAAGGCGTCGTGCAGTCGGGTCTTGGCGGGGCTGAACCACAGGCTGTCCATGCCCTTGGCCAGGGACTTCTCGAAGCCTTCGTACTCGGAGGAATGGGGGCCATAGGCGAGACGGCAGGTGGCCAGAAATTCCCGCGCGGCTTCCGGGTTGTAACCGTTCACGGAGCAGCGTACCGGCTCCGCGCCTCGTTTGCGGCGGCAGGCCATCCACGCGAGCAGGGCAAAGCTTTGGGCGGTCAGTTTCAGCGGCTCGCCGCCGGCGCAGGCGGTTCGTTGCTCCAGGTCGATGACGAGTTCCGGCTGGCGGACGCCGCAACGGGCAGCGGCGACGGTGCGTGAGAAGCTGGCATCGCCTTGCAGCAGCGCCTTGGGCAGGCCGTCGCGCAGGCGCACGAATGGAATGTCCGCCAATTCCACCCGCGCATTGCGGGCGTCCACGGTGATCTCCTGGTTGCCCTGCCGCGCGTGTATCGGGTGGTCGTAGGGGGTGGGGTAATAGAACGCCCGGTTGGTCTCGTAGGGCTCCGAGACCAGCACGTGCGACAGCCGGTCCTGCGCGCGGCCGTAGAGGGAGAGCGCGTAGCCCAGGTAATAGCCCATGGTCTTGCGCCCGCCGGCCATGGAGACGTGCAGTTCGGAGTCCGGCGTTTGCGTCATCCGACGCACCGTCGTGGTGATGAAATCGGCGGCCAGGGTGTTCTGTTCCGGCGTGCGGATGTCGTCCAGCGGCTGGCCGTCGGCGTCGGGCAGCACGTGGATGTGTTGGGCGGTGAATGCGATGGGCGGCAGCTCATAGTCCCGCACCAGGCGGTGGAACCAGCCTTCGCCGGTGAGCAGGTTCAGGCGTGCATTTTCCGCGCCGGTGGCGGTGGTGATGAGATGGACCTCATGCGGAATCCAGCGTGTCTCGCCCCGGCAGGCCAGGGCGTACAGGGTTTCCGTGACCACCTGCGGCGTAAGGCCGGTGACGGCGAGGAGTATCCTGGTCGGAGGCGTCGTTTGGGCCTTCGGTCCTGTGTGCATGTCCACCTCCTCGCGTGTCGTTTGCCTGACGCATCGTAGCGATGACGCCCCGATCCATGCCGTGCTGCAAGCTTGCGGGCGTCAAGTTTTGTCATACTGGGACGATAAGCTACACTGAATCAATGGCTTCCCGAAAATTCTTCAAGGGGTACGATATGAAATCCATCTGGATCCTCGCTTTGCTCTCGTCGCTGCTGCTGTCGGGCTGCGCAACCAAGGAGTATGTGCGGGAATACGTGCGCAGCCAGGTGCAGCCGGTGGGCGAGCAGGTCACCCGTCTGGACCAGCGTGTCAACCAGTCGGATGCGGTGGCGCGCGCGAACGAGGCGCGTCTGGATGAGTTGGTGGCGAAGCTGGAGGCTCAGGGTGTCCGGGTGGCGCGCACCGAGGCCGATATCGCCCAGTTGTCGCGTACCGCCCGTGAAGCCTTGGAGCGGGCGGAGGAGGCGCGGCACCTGGCCCAGGGCAAGCTGATCTACGAGGTCATGTTGTCCAACGACCGCCTCAAGTTCGCGACTGGCAGCGCGGTGTTGAGCCAAGCGGCCAAGGCCGAATTGGACGCCTTCGCCAAGACACTGGTGGATGACGATTTCAACGTTTACATCGAGATCCAGGGGCATACCGACAGCACCGGTTCCGCCGCCGGCAACCTGCGTCTGGGCGAGGCGCGTGCCGAGGCGGTGCGCCGCCATCTGCACCTGGAGGCAGGCATTCCGCTGCACCGGCTGGCGACCATCTCCTACGGCCAGAGCGCGCCGGTGGCGAGCAACGCCACGCGCGCCGGACGCGAACAGAACCGGCGCGTGGTGCTGGTAGTCATCCACTGAGCCGGCCGCGGCGCGCTGCCGCGGCATCATCGCAACCCGGGGCGCGAGACCCCGCATGAAGGAAGTCCTATGTCACAACCCACAGCAAGCGGTTTGATCATCGAAGACCTCGCCCTGGGCGAGGGTGATCCGGCGGCGGCCGGCCAAGTCGTACGTGTGCATTACACCGGCTGGCTGACCGACGGGCGCAAGTTCGACTCCAGCGTCGATCGCGACGAGCCTTTTGATTTTCCGCTCGGCCGGGGCCATGTCATTCGCGGCTGGGATGAGGGGGTGGCCGGCATGCGCGTGGGGGGGCGGCGCAAACTGACCATACCGCCCGAGCTTGGCTATGGCGCTCGCGGCGCGGGTGGTGTCATCCCGCCCAATGCCACGCTGGTGTTCGAGGTGGAGTTGCTGGCGATCCGCTGAGCGCGAGGCCGGGCGGCAGGGTCTCAGCCGCCCTTGGTCTTGTTCTTGCGTCCGTTCAGTTTTGCCTCGATGCGCTCGCACAGCGTGCGCAATACTTGGATGCGGGCGTGGTACTTGTCATTGGCCGGCACCAGGGTCCAGGGGGCGATCTCGGTGCTGGTGCGGTCGACCATGTCGCACACCGCCTGTTCGTATTCAGCCCATTTCTCGCGGTTGCGCCAATCCTCGTCGGTGATCTTGAAGCGTTTGAAGCCGGTGCTCTCGCGCGCCTTGAATCGCTTCAACTGTTCGTCGGCGGTGATCGCCAGCCAGAACTTGACCACCACCATGTCGTGCTCGACCAGTTGCGTTTCGAACTCGTTGATTTCGTTGTAGGCGCGCATCCAGTCATATTCGCTGCAGTAGCCCTCCACGCGTTCCACCAGTACGCGCCCGTACCAGGAACGATCGAATAGCGTGAAGCGGCCACGGCGTGGCAGGTGGCGCCAGAAGCGCCACAGGTAGGGATGGGCCTTTTCCTCGTCGGTGGGTGCGGCGATGGGAATCACTTGGTAGATGCGCGCGTCCAGCGCGCCGGTGATGCGCCGGATGCTGCCGCCCTTGCCGGCGGCGTCCGAGCCTTCGAACACGCACACCACCGAGATGTCCTTGAAACCGGCATGGCGCGTGAGCAGATTGAGCCGGCCCTGCAGGTCTTCCAGTTGCTCCTGATAGCGGGGCTTGCTCAGCGATTGGGACTGATCCAGCGCCTTGAGCACATGCAAGGTGTCGACGCGGGGTGGCGTCGGCGGCGCGGGTGCGTGATGAGCCACCGACTCGGGTTCGTCCAGCCGGCGACGCAGGCTGTCCAGCAGGATGCGGCTGAAGGTCAGGGCGCGATAGCGTTCGTCCGCGCCCTCGATGATGTACCACGGCGCGAGCGCCGTGCTGGTGGTGCGCAGGCATTGCGAGCTGACGCGGAAGAATTCGTCGTATAAGCGAAAGTGGCGCCAGTCCCGCTCGGTGACGCGCCAGCGCGTGCGCGGATCCTTCTCCAGCGCCTTCAACCGTTTTTCCTGGCGCGGTTTGGACAGGTGGAACCAGTACTTGAGGATCAGCGCGCCTTCGTCCGCGAGCATCCGCTCGAACCGGTTGATGCGCGTCATGGCTTTTTCCAGCGCGCCGTTGCCGATCTCGCCGTACACGCGGGCCAGCAGCGGCAGGCTGTACCAGGAGCCCTGGAACACGCCGATCTTGCCCTTGGCCGGCAGCAGGCGCCAGAAGCGCCACATGGGCGGGCGGTCGCGTTCTTCGTCGGATGGCTCGCCCATGCCGTGCGTCTCGATGTGACGCGGGTCCAGCCATGCGTTGAGCAGGTTGACCGACTCGCTGCGGCCGGCACCGTCCACCCCGCCGATCAACAGGATGACCGGAAAGGGCCGGCGGCTGATCAGATCGAACTGCGCGTCCAGCAGGGCTTCACGCAGTCCGGGGACTTGCTGGTCGTAGGTTTTCTTGTCGACTTTGTGACCCAGCTCGGCGGATTCGAACATGGTGCGGGCCGCGTCAGAAGGTTGCGATGTAGCGCGCCACCGCATCCACCTCGGCCTCGCTCAGGGCCTTGGCGAACGGCACCATGGTGGCGGTCTGCGCGCCGACCGTCTTGCCGGCGCGGTAGTCGCGCAACTTGCCGGCGATCTCGTCGGCGGATTGTCCGGCCAGCTTGGGAAACGGTCCCATGCCCTGACCGCTGGCGCCATGGCAGCTCAGGCAGTTGGCGGCATACTTGAGCCGCCCGACATCGGGCTCTGCGTCGCCGGCGGCTACAGGCGCGGCCACCGGCAGCGGGGCTTCGTCGGCTTGTTCGGCGGTCACGGCCGCCTGCGGCGCGGGCGCGGCGGTTTCCTGCGCCGCGTCGCGCTGGCCGCAGCCGGCAAGCGCCAGCGCGGTGATGAGGAGGAAGGGGCTGGATCGCATGTCGGGTCCGTCCTATTTGGTGAAGTAGATGAAATTGGCATAGGACGCTTCGCCGACCTTGAACCACTGGATCTGGCTGTCGCGGAAGCTGCGCCAAGCCTTGTAGATGCGCGCGAACTCCGGGTTCTTCGCCGCCTCGGCGTCATACAGCGCGAACGCCGCCTTGCGCGCGGCGTCCATCACGTCGCGCGGAAACGCGCGCAGGCGCACGCCTTGTTGCACCAGGCGGATCAGGGCGGGCGGGTTGCGCGCATCGTAGCGGGCCAGCATCGACTGGTTGGCCTCGGCGCAGGCGCATTCGAAGGCGGCGCGATACGTCGGCGGCAGCGCCTGCCAGTGTTTCAGGTTGACGTAGAACGACAATTGCGGCCCACCTTCCCACCAGCCGGGGTAATAGTAGTTGCGTGCGATCTTGTGGAAGCCGAGCTTCTCGTCGTCATAGGGGCCGACCCACTCGGCGGCATCGATGGTGCCGCGTTCCAGCGCCGGGTAGACATCGCTGCCCGGCAGGGTCATCGGCACCGCGCCCAGCGAAGCCATGATCTGGCCGCCGATGCCGGGGATGCGCATCTTCAGCCCGCGCAGGTCGGCCAGCGAGCGAATCTCCTTGCGGAACCAGCCGCCCATCTGCGCGCCGGTGTTGCCGCCGGGAAACTGGATGACGTTGTGGCGCGCGAACAGCGGCCGCATCAGCTCGATGCCGCCGCCGGCGCTCATCCAGGCATTCTGTTGGCGCGCGGTCAGGCCGAACGGCAGTGCGCAGTCGAAGGCGAAGGCCATGTCCTTGCCGACGTAGTAATAACTGGCGCTGTGGCCGCATTCCACGCTGCCGTCGCGCACCGCGTCGAGCACCTGCAGGCCGGGCACCAGCTCGCCGCCGGCATGCACGCGCAGCGTGAAACGGCCTTCGGTCAGTTCGGCCACGCGCCGGGCCAGGTCTTCGCTGGCACCGTAGATGGTGTCCAGGCTCTTGGGGAAGCTGGACGCGAGCCGCCAGCGCACGGTGGGGCCGCTGGCGGATGCGCCCGCGGCCAGCGCCGCCGCCATGCCGGCACCGGCGCCGCGCAGAAAGCCACGTCTGTGCATGGCCGTAAGATTCAGGCGGCCGGGCGGATGCGCACGATCACGTCGATGCTGTCGGCGAGCATGCCTTCCGGCACCCTGGGCATGCCGGCGATGCGCAGATCGTCACCGGGAATGTCGGTCAGTTCGCCGCTGACGATGTTGTAGAAATGATGGTGCGGTGCGGTGTTGGGGTCGTAGAACACTTTGCTGGGGTCGACGATGACCTCGCGGATCAGACCCTTTTCCAGGAACAGCTTCAGCGTGTTGTACACCGTGGCCTTGGAGGTCTCGCTATGTTCGCTGTTGACCACCGCCAGGATCTGGTCCGCGGACTGATGTTCACAGCGCGAGAACAGCGCGCGCGCGATCTCGATGCGCTGGTGTGTGGGGGCGATGCCGTGCTGGCGCAGCATGTCGCTGATACGGTCGCGCGTGAGGGTGGGCAATGGCAGGGAGCGCATGATCGGCGTGCCAACGAGTCACGAAATGGACACATTCTAACGCCGATTGCAAACCATTTTCAGGGCCGGGTGAACAGGTGCAGGCCGGATGCGCTGCCGTCACCGGTTTGCAGGATGGTCGAGAACATCAGGCCGGATGCGTCCTGGCCGAGGAAGTTGCCGGTGAAGGAACTGGCGTTGGGCGAAAATGCCGGACAGCCGACGCAGCTTCCGGCACTGTAGTTGCCGCTGAAGAAGCCGGATGCCGAGGTGGGGGCATAGCTGGCGATGCCCTGCAGGCCCGAGAAACTCATGTCGTTGACGGTAAAGCCCAGGTTGTTGATGCTGACGGTGCGTTGGCCGAAGTCGACGCCGATGCTGCCGCTGACGGCGTCGAGAAATCCTCCACCCGGTACGAAGGTGACCACGCCCACCGTCGGCATGCTGCGCGTGGCCTGGCCGACCATGTAGTGGAATTCCGGGCCGACGTCGTCCAGTGGCATGCCGGCGGAAGTCAATGTGAACGTACCCGACTCTGAACGGTTCCATTTGCCCCACGTGACCTTGCTGCCATCGCTGAGGGATCGGGTGCCAAAATCGAAATTGTCGGCCTGGCCCTGACTGGCAAACAGTCCGGTTGGGCTTCCGACGCTGACGAGCGCGCCGGTTGCGGTGGTGACGACTTGCTGCGCAGGATATTCGTTGGTGGTGGCGATCGAGGCGAACGATTCGTCTTGTTCCAGTGAATAGCTCATGCCGACCACCTGCCAGTCGCCGAAGCCGCTGCCGGAGCCGGCCGGGTTGCTGGTGAAGTCGGTGTTCAGATCCAGTTTGGGCATCGACGGATCGCTCAAGCCCGCGGGCAGTTCGTATACCTGGCGCCCGGCCTGTAGTGCGGCGATGGCGCCCGCCAGGTCGACCGGGGCCAGATCCTTGCCGCTTGCCACGGCCGTTTGCGCCACCACGGCGATGGCGGATTGCAGTTGTGCCGGTCCCACGGCGTTGATGCTGGGCATCGCGGCGGCCAGTTCGCCGGCCAGCGCGAACTGGGGATCCAGTTCCAGCGCCTTCTCGAACAGCGCCTTGGCTTCGGCGAAGCGGCCCTGGTCCTGGGCGTCGAGTGCCTCGGAGAACAGCTTGAAAGCCTCGAAGTTGGTGGTGTGCACGCGTTCCAGGCTTTCGCGGACTTCGGCCGGCAGGTCTTCCAGGGCGATGTTCAGCCTGCGCAGCAGTTCGCGCACGATCTTTTTCTGTACCGTGAAAAAGGCGGACAGATCGCCGGTTTCGCGGCTGCCGCCCAGCGTCCGGCCGGTGGTGCTGTCGATGATCGCGCTTTCCAGGCCAAATTGTTGTGCCCGGGCGGGTGTGACCGCCGACATCGGCGCCAGGGCACCCAGCGCCAGCATGACGATGGCTGCGGCTCGCGCGCCTGCGGGCAACGTCGAGGAATGGAATCTGTTGGAAGCCGCTGTTCGCTCGTATCGCATCATTCCACTCCGAAGCCGCCGACGATGACTTTCTCCGCGCGCATCAGCCGACCCGCGCGCACCTGGCTGTCCTGGTCGACCACGCCGCTTTCGCCTAGGCGGATCTCGTCCATCAGGCGCTGCACCATCTGCCGTTCCAGCACCTTGAGGCCGGGAACCTTGCTCAAATCCGTGATGACCATGGCGGCGATGCCTTTGGCCAGCACGCCGTAGGCGGGGTCGCTGCGGTTGGTGAACGGTTGCACGGCGATGGTGTTGGGTTCCGGCGGTTCGCTGGACAGCGAACGTTCCAGCAGCATGGCCTGGCGCACTTCCTGCTCCAGTTGGTTGGACAGCAGCAGCGTGATCATCTGATTGACCCCGCGTTCACGCGCCGCTTCCGGTGCGGCCTGACTGTACTGCTGGAAGTGACGCAGTGCGCCGGCGTTGTCCTTGGCGTCCAGCGCGATCAGCCCGAGCGTGTAGGAGACGATGTGCTCGCTGGGCGACTGCTGGCTCACGCGTTCCAGGTGTTCGCGCGCCTTGTCGTAATTGCCATCCTTGAACGCGGTCATGCCCATGCGCAGTTCATCCGCCAGTCGGGCCTTGGCCAGCTCGGCGCGTTGCAGGCGTTGTGGGTCGGCGAACAGCGCCGGCTCCCGCGCCAGGGTGACCGGACGCCGGCCATCGGTGCCGGCATGGAACGGCCGGTTGCGCACGACGACGCGCCCGCCGGCGTACTCGACGATGGTCTCGCCCGCCAGCGGGCGACCATACAGGCCGGGCGGCTCGCTACAGTCCCGGGCGCACACGCGCAGCTTCAGCAGGCCGTTGGTCCTGAGGCTGTAGCGTCCATGGCGCACGGTGCGATAGCCCTTGGCGGGCATCACATCCAGGCCGCCGGCGGTCAGTTCGATGGCCGCGCCGGGGTCGGCGTCGAGCGCGATTTCGCTGCCCGGCAACAGCGTGAGCAAGGTGCCGTCGGCGAGGCGGAGCTGGGTCTCGCCGCCGCTGCCGGTGCGCAGCACGAATGCGCCCGTGATCGGCTCACCGACCGGGACTTTCGTGTCCACCCCATGTCTGAGCACGCTGACCTCGCCCACCGCGCTGATCAGGCGCGCTTCGGCCAGCGCCAGGGCGGGAACCAGCAACAGGAGGTACAGGACGGGGACGATGCGACGCATGGCGAATTCCTAGAAGAGATAGCGGCCGCGCAGACTCCACAGTGTGCGCCGATGGGCATACAGATCCTGATTGGAGTCGTTGTCGGTGTAGCTGACGTCGGCGCGCAGCAGCCAGTTGCGCGTGGCCAGGTAGTTGATGCCGGCCTCCGCCATCCAGGTCTGGTCGGCGCGGGTCGTGCCGAAAAACACGTCGCGCGCGCCGAAATCGCTGGTCTGATAGGCCAGGTCGAAGTTGACCCGGACGCGTTCGCTGGGGCTCGCGTTCAGGCTCAAGCGCGTGGTGAACACCTCGCGATCGAGGTCGTCGCGATTGTTGGCGTTGTCCTCGCGTGACCAGCTCACTCTGGCGCCCAGAGTCGGACGCCAGGGCGATTGCAGCGTTTTCTGCACACCCGCGCCGAGTGTGAAGACCTTGGCGTCGAGATAGCTGCTGGTGCCGGAAAACGACATGTCGGCATATTGCGCCAGGCCGGTCAACGTGTACCCGCTTCCCACGCTGTGCTGGCTTTCTCCGGCCAGGGACAGGGTGTTGCGGTATCGATTGCCGTCGATCCACGTTTGGCCGTCGGCCAGGCTCAGGCGGTACAGACCCTTGCCCTTGAGCACCGAGAAGCCGAGGTAGCCGCCCAGGTTGCCGCTGTCGAACCGCGTTGCGGACGGGTTGTGCTTGAGGTCGAAGTCGGCGCCGGCATACACCGCGAGGCGTGCGTCGATGCGCTTGGACCATTGCGTGCCGCCGGCTAGTCTGACGTAGGCGCTGCTCTTGCCCCCGGACGACGGGTCGATCGGCGCCAGGATGCCGGTATTCAGCCGCACCTGGTCGTTGTAGGTGCCGAGATTGACGTTGCTGTCGTGTCCGCCCGCGAGTTCGAGGTAGGAACGGGAGGCGGCACGGGAGCCGATGGATTCGCGTGTCCGCATGGCATCGAGATAGCGCTGGATGTTGGCCTGCACGTCCTTGGGCGGGTTGTAACGCAGCACGAACTCGAACTCCTGGCGCGCGCGCGCGTACTCGCCCAATTCATAATAGCTGCGGGCGAGTTCCAGGCGCGCCCGGTCATTGGCCGGCACCACACTCAGGTGGCGCTCCAATGCCAGCACTCCTTGCGGTAACTTGCGGCTGTTGACGGCGGCCAGTCCGTACAGGAAATCGAAATGCGGGTTGCCCGCGAGTGCGGCATGCTGTTCGGCGAGCTGGTAGGCGGCGGCGTGCTGGTTGGACTCGACCAGCCGGCGCAACTCGCGTAGTACCTGGTCGTCGGCGGACGCGGCGGCCGACAGGGATAACGCAAGAAAAGCGAGTGCACAGGCCAGCGCGGAGCGGGGATGTCGTGTCGTCATGGCGTCGGGGAGTCGGGGTTCAGCGAGTCGAGATTGAGCATGCTCGCGCCGGGGCCGGCATACCAGTACAGGATGGGCTGCGCGCGCAGGTCGGCGATCAGTTGGCTCGATGTCTGCCGATCGGCCTCGCCATAGCGCTCGACCATGCGGCGAATCTCCTCCGGATCGATGCCCAGCAGCGATTGTCGCTGGAGTTGCAGCGGCGCGTCGGGCATGCGTCGGGTGATGTCCTGCAAGCCCAGTTCGCGCCGTAGTCCTGCGTCCGCGGCTGCAATGTCGGCCGGGTCGATGAGTTCCACGGCAAAGCCGGGGGTGGCACCCGAATCGGTGGCGCCGGCCAGGTAATCCGGTTTGGTCAGCACCAGCAACCAGCCGTTGCGGTAACTCAGTAGGTAGTTGGCCGGATCGCCGATGGCGAACACGGCATCCAACGGCATCAGCGGGAAGACCGCGCCACCCTGGGCGTCGGCGCTGCCGGCCGGCGGCGCGATGACCACGAACTGCAACTGGTCGCCATGCACCAGGCCGCCGACGTTGGTGGACCAGGTGTAGGGATCGGGGTCCGGCTCGCCGGCGAAGCGCACGACGTTGTTGCCAAAGATCGTCAGCGGCTTGGGCGACACCGTCAGCGTCCCCGTCTGGAACGGGCCGAAGCTGTAGTTCTGTGCGTCCAGATCGCCGAGGGTCAACTGGATGTCGTAAACGCCGACCGGGCTCGTCGCCGTCGCCGCGGTGGTGATCGATGGCGCGCCGCTGATGCCGGCAATGGCCGCGTCTTCGCCGGCGACGAAGCCGGTGAAGATCACGCTCGGTATCGGGTTGTCGTCGCCGTAGTAACGCTGCACCGACTGTGCGGGATCGATGGCGACCGCCAACGGCGCCTTGGCAATGCTGGCGGTAGCATCGGCGATGGCGATCCGATAATTGCCGGCGTCGCTGCCCCCCAGACTGGCGCCACTCACCACTAGGGACTTGCCGGTGCCGGCGTTCTTGTCGGCGAAGGCGACGGCGAGGTTGACCAGATCCAGTACCAGATCGTCGCCTGCGATCACGCCGCCGGCGAGTGCCGGCGGGGCGATGTCCATGCGCGTCGCGACGGTGGTGCCGTCATAGACCTTGTCCTGCGCGCCGACCCCGGTGAGGGTGAGTTGCCGCGGCGTGATGCTGGCGACCACGTCCAGCAACGCGAAATAGTTGCCGGCGTCGGCGCCGGACAGCACGTTGCCGGTGACCATCAGCGGCTTGCCCGTGCCTACGTGCTTGTCCAGGAACGCGACGGAGACCGTGGACAGGTCGGCGAACACCTCGTCGCCGGGCACCAGTTCCAGGCCGATGCTGGCGCTGCCGGCGACGGTCGCCTGGGTGGTGCCGTCATAGACCTTGTCCTGCGCGCTCAGGCCGGTGACGGTCAGCGCGCGCGGCGTCACCGTGTAGCGCAGGCCGCTGAGGATGTAATTGGCGGCGTCGGCGCCGGCCAACGCGAGGCCGCCCTGCACCGGCTTGTTCTCGCCGACGTGTTTGTCCACCAGTGTCACCCCGCCGCTGAGGCTGAGATCGTCGCCGGGCACGAGATTGTCGAAGCCGAGCGTGTCGGCCGGAATGGCGGTGCCGCCGTCGTAGACGCGCTGGCCGGTGGCCAGCAGGATGCGCGGATGGATGCTGGCGCTGGCGGTCAGCGCCGAGCCGTCGAACAGATAGTTGCCGGCGTCGGCACCGGACAGCGCCAGGTCGGCGAGCTGTATCGGTTTGTTGGTGCCGACGTGTTTGTCGACGAAGCGGGCGGTGCCGTTGATGGACAGCAGGTCGCCGGCGATGCGGTCGTCCAGGAAGGCGACGGTCGCGTCGGTGCTGCCGTCGTAGATGCGGTCGACGACGTCGGCCGTGACCGTCAGCGGCCTGGGGGTGATGCTCGCGGTGGTGTTGAGCCTGGCCTCGTAGTTGGCCGCGTCCGCGCCGGTCAGCACGTTGCCGGTGATGAACAGCGGCTTGTCGGTACCGACGTGCTTGTCGGCGAACTCGACGGTAAAGCCGGCCAGGTCGAGCGCCACGTCGTCGCCGGCGATGAAGTCGGCCTGCACGTCGGGGATACCGGCGGCGATCGCGTTGCGCGTGCCGTCGTACACCTTGCTGGACGGCGTCAGGCCGGTCACGTCCAGGGTCTTGCGCAGGATGCTGGCGGTGCCCGCGCTGGCCTGCACCGTGTAGTTGTCACGGTCGGCGCCGCTCAGGCCGACACCGACGATGCTCACCGGCTTGGCGATGCCGGCGTGTTTGTCGGCGAATACGGCACTGGCGCTGCCGACGTCGATGGCGATGTCGTCGCCGTCGATCAGACCGCTGACCGTGTCGAAGCCGCCGGTGATGTGGGCGACCGGGGTGCCGTCATAGATCTTGTCGAGTACGCCCAGTCCGGCGAAGGTCAAGGGCCTGGGCAGGATGCTGCCAACGGTGGTGATGCTGTCGACCACACTGTAGTTGCCCAGATCCGGGCCGCCATAAGCCAGGGTCACCAGCACGCTCTTGGCGATGCCGGCGTGCTTGTCGGCGAACTCGCCGACGCCGGTGACGGCCAGTTGGTCGCCGGCGATGCGGTCATCGGCGAGCGTGACGGCAGCCGCACGGGTACCGTCATAGATGCGGTCACTCACCGTCGCCTGCACGTCGAGCGGGCGCGGCGTGATACTGGCGCTGGCCTGTTGCACCGGCGTGAACAGGTAGTTGGCGGCATCGCTGCCGGTCACGTTCATGACCACGGCGACCGGCTTGTCGGTGCCGACGTGTTTGTCGGCGAAGCTGCCGCTGGCGGTGATGAGCAGATCATCCAGCAGCATCGCGCCGCTGCGGTCGTCGCTGACCCGCAGTCCGGCCACGCTGGTGCCATCGTAGACGCGGTCGAGCGCGGTCACGCGGAGGTCGAGCGGGCGCTGCGCGATGCTGGCGGAGCCGACCACCTCGACGCGGTAGTTGTGGGCGTCGGCGCCGCTGATCAGGCCGCCCTGCACCACCAGGGTCTTGTCGCTGCCGGCGTGCTTGTCGGCGAACACCACGACGATGTCGGCAGCGGGGACCACGGCGATGTCGTCGCCCGGCAGCCAGTCTCCGGTCAGCGTCGGCGTGCCGGTGAAGGTGGCGTCCGTGGTGGCGTCGTAGACCTTGTCGAGTACGGACAGCCCGCTCACCGTCAGCGGTCGCGGCGTGATGTCGATGGTCGCCCCCACCAGCGCGTAGTTGCCGGCGTGCTCGCCCACAAGTATCAATGTATCCGGTGTCACCGGTTTGGCCATGCCGACATGTTTGTCGGCCATGTGGCCGCCGCCCGTGAGCGCTGCGTCGTCACCGGCGATGATGCCGGGCACCATGAGATCGGCAGCAGCCACGAGGTTGGTGCCGTCATAGACGCGCGTGCCGTCGGCCTGCAGCGGTTTGGGCGTGATGTCCGCGGCCAACTGCAAGGTGTTGGCA
This sequence comes from uncultured Burkholderiales bacterium, assembly GCA_937949525.1. Taxonomy (GTDB): domain Bacteria; phylum Pseudomonadota; class Gammaproteobacteria; order Burkholderiales; family Thiobacillaceae; genus PFJX01. The sequence continues at coordinate 14,377 of CALEDT010000005.1, forward strand.
TAGGAGTAGTTGCCGGCATCGGCGCCGGTGACGCCGAGCAGGCCGGTTATCGGCTTGGCCACACCGGCATGCCGATCGGCGAAGCCGGCCAGGCTGGTGAGGGTCAACTGGTCGCCGGCGACGCGATCGTCGGTGAACAGCACGGTGGCCTCGGTGGTGCCATCGTAGACCTTGTGCTGCGCGGTGGCGGTGACGTTCAGCGCTCGCGGTGTGATGCTGGCGGAGGTGGTGGCGCTGGCGTTGTACAGGTAGTTGCCGGCATCCGGCCCGGACAACGCCAGATGGACGGTGATGGGCTTGTTCACGCCGACGTGTTTGCTGTCGAAGCGCGCCGTGCCCAGGATGGCGAGATCGTCGCCGGCGATGCGGTCGTCGCTGTACGTGACGGTGGCGTCGCGCATGCCGTCGTAGACCTTGTCGTGCCCCGCGGCGGCGATGGTCATCAGCCGGGGCGCGATGGTCGCGGTGTCGGTCACGACGATCCGATAGTTGGGCGCGTCCGTGCCGGCCAGGCTGAGGCCGGTGGCGACCAGCGCCTTGCCGAAACCGGCGTGCTTGTCGATGAATTCGACACTGAGGTCGTCGATGGCCAGCAGCACGTCGTCGTTGGCGACCAGTTCGCCGCCCACGACTGGAGTGCCGCTGTAATGGGCCACCGTGGTGCCGTCGTAGATCTTGTTCTGCACGCTCATGCCGGTGACCGACAGCAGCCGTGGCGTGATGTCGATGGTGCCACCGGCGAGCAGATAGTTGCCCGCGTGCAGGCCCGCCAGCGCCATGTCATCGAAGGTGAGCGGCTTGCCGGTGCCGACGTGCTTGTCGGCCATGCCGGCGTTGCCGGTCAGGCCGACCTGGTCGCCGCCGATGATGCCGAGCAGGCTGAGTTGGCCGGCCAGCACCGTGGCGGTGCCGTCGTACTGGCGCGTACCGCCGGCATGGACCGGCTTCGGCGTGATCGTCGCGGTGGTGGTGGGCAGCGGCAGCGTCAACACGTAGTCGCCGGCGTGGCCCGTGCCGTTGGCGAGACCGATGCCGGTCAGGGTCACGGTCTTGTCCTGGCCGGCGTTGCGGTCGCCGAAGCGGGCGCTGCCGCTGGCGATGACCAGGGTTTCCGTGCCGACCAGGCCGTCCAGTGCGCCGTAACCGGTGATGGTGGCGCTGGTCGTGCCGTCGTAGATCTTGTCGGCAGCACTGAACGACGTCAGCGTGATCGGCTTGCGCAGGATGCTGGCGGTGGCGGTCAGGTTGGCGACGCTGTAGTTGGCGGCGTCGGTGCCGGTCAGCGATAGGCCGGAGATCAGCACGGTCTTGCCGTTGCCGGCATGACGATCCGCGAACGCGGCACTGGCAATACCCTGCACGCTGGCGTCATCGCCGCTCAGCAGCCCGCTGAGCGTGCCGGGGTTGGCGATCACCGCCGCGGTGCCGCCATCGTAGACCTTGTCGTCCACGCTCAGGCCGAGCAGCACGAGCGGCCTGGGGGTCACCGTCAGCACGTTGCCGGCGCCCACCTGGATGGCATAACCGGCGTTGGTGCCGGTATCGGTGTAGGCGATGCTGATGGCATGCGTGCCCGCGGCACGTCGCGTCGGATCGGCGACCACCGGCAGCGAGACGGTCGGATCGCCCAGGCCGGCCGATGCGACGGTATCGGCCACGCCGTCGTCGTTCACCAGACCAAAGACCTGAAAGGCCAGCGCGGGATCCGCATCGCCATAGACCTTGGTCGCGGAGCTGGCGTGCAGCGTCAAAGTCGGGCGCGAGCGGTAGATCAGGTGGTTGCCGGGCATGATGGTATCCGGCGCAGCGCCCGCGTAGGTGCGGTCGTACAGCCGCGGCATGTCGCCGCCGGCGGCGGCCACTAGGCCGTTTTCCAAGCTGTTCCACCAGTCGCCGGTATACAGCAGCCAGCGGCCTTCGCCGCTGGCCAGCGCATCGGCGCCGCGATTGTTGGTGACGTTGCCGCCGGTGGTGGCGACGACGATGTCCCCGGTGGCGTTCAGGCGGCCGTTGAGCATGACGCCGGCGCCACTGCCGGCGCCCAGATTCTCGACGACGATGCCGGCGGCCTGGATGTCGCCCAGCGTGATGTTGCCGGCGCTGCTGTCGCCGAGGCCGGCACCATCGGCCAGCCGCAGCGTCACGGTGCCGTCACCGCCGTCGATGCGCGTGCCGGACGCCATGGCGAGCAGGGCGGCACCGGCATCACGTTGCGCGGCGACCGTGCCTTGCGCGACCGGCGTGTTGGCCTGGATGAGCACGTCGCCGTTGGCACTGACGATGTCGCCGTTGAGTAGCACCCGCCGCCCGGCCATCAGCGTCAGTGCGCCGCCGGTATCGCCCGGTACCCGCAGGTGCGAAGCCAGTACCAGATCGTTGTTGGCTTGCAGCGTGACGGCGGTGCCGGTGACCAGCAGCGAGGCCACTTCCGATGCCAGCAGCGCCACGGTGTCGCCGGGCCGGTCGGCGAATGCCAGCGCCGATAGATCGTTGTCGGCGGTCAGTTCGCCGGCGCTGAACAATTGCACCCGGCCGGTATCCGTCAGCGTATACCCGCCGCTCAGATCGTGACCCGGAGCACCCACGGCCAGCCGATTGCCGTCGCCGCCGAGCGCGACCGCGGAACCGAATGCGTCGTTGGCGTTGATCGGCGTGTTGACCTCGCCGAAGCTGGTGTAGGCGTGCCCGAGCGTATGGTCGTGACGGCCCATGCCGAACGCGGTGTCGGCGAAACGCAGCAGATAAACGGCGCCGGCATTGCCGCGACTGTTGCCGGCACCGTCGTCGCCGGGCGCGCCGACCGCCAGCAGACCGCCCTGGGCATCGAGGGCGACCGCACCGCCGAACTGGTCGGATGCGTCGAGCGCGAGCGCGATGTCGCCGGGGCTGTCATAGCCGAAGCCGATCGTGCCGACGCGTGTGCCACCCGTGCCGCCGTCCAGCGTGAACAGATGCACCGCGCCGGTATTGAAGCGGCTGTTGCCTTGACCGTCGTCGCCGGGCGCGCCGACCGCGAGCAATGTGGCGTCGCCGTTGAGTGCGACGGCACGGCCGAATTCGTCGTTGCCGTCGAGCGCGACATGGATATCGGCGGTGCCCGTGTAACCATGACCGACGAGGCCGGTCAGCGTGCCGCCGGTGAAGTCGTTGCCGAAGGCGAAACGATAGACCGCGCCCGAATTGTTGCGTTGATGGCTGGAACCGTCGTCACCCGGCGCCCCCACCACCAGAACGCGACCATCGCCCGACAGCGCCACGGCGGTGCCAAAGGCATCCTGGGTGTCCAGACGGGCGATGCCGACATCGTTGCCGCCGGCATGGCCGTAACCGAGCGTGCCCACCCGCGCGCCGGCGCCGAAATCGCCGTCGGCGAAGCGGAACAGATGCACCGCGCCGGCGTCGTGGCGATCATTGTGGGCGCCGTCGTCGCGGGGGGAGCCGACCGCCAGCAGCGTGGCGTCGGCATTCAAGGCGACGGCGGCGCCGAAGTTGTCGGCCCAGCCCAGTTCCAGCCCGATGTTGTTGCCGCCGCTGTAACCGAAGCCGATGCTGGCCCGCAAGGCTGCGCCGGAGAAGTCGCCATCGCTGAACGAGAACAGGTGCACCGCGCCGGCGTCGCCGCGATCGTTGGTGAAGCCGTCGTCGCCCGGCGCACCGACGGCGAGCCGCGTGGCGTCGTGCGACAACGCCAGGGCGGCGCCGAACCGGTCGTTGGTGGTGATGGTCGGGAAAGAGACGTTGGCCGGCAGGCGGCCGTCGCCGAGCGCGGCGATCTCGAATCCCAGCGTAAAGCTGTCGTCGGCGAAGGTGAAGATGCGCACCGCGCCGGAATCGGTCTTGCCGTTGCCGGCGCCGTCGTCGCCCGGCATGCCCACGGCCAGGCGCGCGCCATCGGCGCTGAACGCCACGGCCGAGCCGAAATGGTCGTACGAGCCGATGCGTTGCTGCAGGTCGCTCACCGTGCCGTAACCGACCCCCAGTGTGGAAAGGCGCGCCGGCGTGGCAAAACGATCGTCGGCAAAGCCGAACAGATGGACGGCACCGGCGTCGGCGGACGCGATGTCGCCGCCGTCGTCATAGGGCGCGCCCACGGCCAGGCGGCGACCGTCCCTGGTCAGGGCGACCGCGCTGCCGAAATAGTCAATGAAGTCAAGGGTGGCCAGGTTGAAGTGGCTGTCGTCGGTGGTGAGCGCGTTGTCGAGGTTGGCGACGTAGCCGAAACCGATGGTGCCGACGCGCGCGGGCATGCTGAAATCGTCGCCCAGCGTGAACAGGTGTACCGCGCCGGCATCGAAACGGGCGTCGTTGTGGCCATCGTCGTAGGGTGCGCCGACGGCCAGCAGGGTGCCGGCGCCATCGAGCGCGACGGCGGAACCGAAGTTGTCCTGCTGGTGCAGCGTCGAGCCCATGTCCAGGCTGCCGGCCCCGGTGTAGCCGAAGCCGATGACTCCGGTACGTTGCCAGGCGCCCGCGTCCGAGCGGAACAGGTGCACCGCGCCATAACCGCGCGAGTCATGGACGATGCTCTTGGCCGCACCCTTGTCCAGCGGCGCGCCGACCGCCAGCCGCGTGCCGTCGGCGCTCAATGCCAGCGCCGAGCCGAAGCGGTCCACATAGGCCAGCGTGTCGACGGCGAGACTGCCCACACCGGCATAACCGTAGCCCAGCGTGCCGGTGAGCACGCCCTCCTGGAAGGCGCCGTTGCCGAACTGGAACAGATGCACGGCGCCGGAGTCGGTGATGCGATTGTTGTGACCGTCATCATTGGGCGCGCCCACCGCCATCATGCGGCCATCGGCGGTGAGGGCGACCGCGCTGCCGAAGGCATCGTTCGGGTCGAGCGCCACGTCGATGCTGCGGCCACCCCGGTAGCCGGAACCGACGATGCCCAGCAGGCTCGCCTGCGCGTCGCCGGAACCGCCGAACTGGAACAGATAGACCGCGCCGGAACCGGGGTTGCCGTTGCGGAAACCGTCGTCGCGCGGCGCGCCGACCGCGAGCAGCGTGCCGCTGCCATCGAACGCGACGGCGCTGCCGAAGGCGTCGCCCTGATAGGACATGGCCCCCGCCCAACCCGTGTTCAGCGCGGTGCTCACGGTCTGGTAGCCGTAGCCGATATGGCCGGCCACGCGGCCGCCGTTGAACGCACCATCCTCGAACGCAAACAGCTTGACCGCGCCGGCGTAGCTGCGCGTGCCGTGGGCGCCGGCGTCGTTGATCAGGCCGGCGGCCAGACGGTCGCCGGCACCGTTCAAGGCGACCGACCAGCCGAGCAGGTCGGAGTCGCCGGCCAGCGGCAGGTGGATGTCACGTGGACCGGCGTAGTCCGCGCCGATGCTGCCCACCCACATGCCCGCGCTCAGGTTTTCGCCGAAGGTGAACAGGTGGATGGCGCCGGTATTGAAGCGATTGCGATAGGCGCCGTCGTCATACGGGGCGCCGACCGCCAGGCGGGTGCCCGCGGCGTTCAGTGCCACGGACTGGCCGAAATTGTCCGAGCCGCCGAGCTGGATGGCTACATCCTGTGTGCCCGCATAGCCCTTGCCCACGCTGGCGACGTGTCGCCCGGCGGCAAATGCGTCGCCGAAGCCGAACAGATGCACGGCGCCGGTGTCGCCGAACTGGTTGGCGGCGCCGTCGTCGCGCGGCGCGCCCACGGCCAGTAGGTCGGCATTCGCGCTCAGCGCCACGGCCGTGCCGAACAGGTCATGGTTGTCCAGCGGGATATCGACATCGCCGCCGCCGGTGTAGCCGCGGCCGATCACACCCGCCAGCGTGCCCGAGGCGGCGCCGGACGCGAACGTGAACAGATACACCGCGCCGCTGTTGGTGCGCAGGTTGCCGGCGCCATCGTCATAGGGGGCGCCCACCGCCAGCCGGGTGCCGTCCTGATCGAGCGCGACCGACTGTCCGAACTGGTCGCCGCTGTCCAGCTCGACCGCTACGTTGTTGCCACCACCGTAACCGCGGCCCAGGGTGGCCAGGCGCTGTCCGCCGCCGAACGCGCCGTCGGCGAAGCCGAACAGATGGACCGCGCCGGAGTCGGTGGCTGCCTCGTAGGCACCGTCATCGTAAGGCGCGCCGACCGCGAGCACGCGGCCGTCGCGGCTCAGCGCCACTGCGCTGCCGAAACGATCAAAGGCATCCAGCGCCACGTGGACGTTGTTGCCGCCGCTGTAGCCGCCGCCGATCGTGCCGGTCAGGCTGGCGCCGCCATAGTTGCCGTCGGAGAAGGTGATCAGGTGCACTGCGCCCTGCTGGCTGCGCAACGTGGCGTTGGTGGCGCCGGCGTCGTTGGGCGCGCCCACCGCCAGCAGCCTCGCGTCACCGCTCAGGGCGACCGAGCTGCCGAAGCGGTCCGCCTCGCTGGAGCCGGCGCCGACGAAGGGGATATCCAAGGCGCGGGTCACCTGCACGTAGCCGTGACCGATGCGGCCGACCGCCTGCGCATCGGCGAAACGATCATCGCCGAAGGTGAACAGGTAGGCGACGCCGGCATTGCCTTGCGATACATCGTAGCCATCGTCGTTCGGGGCGCCGACCACCAGGCGGGTGGCGTCACCACTGAGCGCGACACCGCGGCCGAACTGGTCGCCGCCGCGCAGGTCGATCGGCACGCCCAGGCTGCTGGAATAGCCGGCAGCCAGACTGCCGATCCAGGCGCCCTGCGTGAACCCGTCGCCAAACGTGAACAGGTGCACCGCACCGCTGTTGGACAGCGTGCTGGTATCGGCGCCGGAGGCGCCTACCGCGAGGCGGGTGCCGCCACTGTCCAGCGCGACCGCGTGACCGAACTGGTCGCCGGTGCTGAGCGAGGGCACGGCGACGTTGCCAGCGCCGCCATAGCCGTAGCCGATGGTGCCGACCTTGGTGCCGGCGGAGAAGGCGTCGCCGAAGGTGAACAGATGCACGGCGCCGGCGTCGTTGCGGGTATTGCCGGCGCCGGCGTCGTGCATCGCACCGACCGCCAGGCGCGTGGCATCGGCGCTCAGGGCGAGCGATGAGCCGAAGCGGTCGTACAGGTCTTGGCCGACATCGATGTCGTTGCCGCCGGTGAATCCGAGGCCCAGCGTGGCGGCGCGGGCACCGCCGGAGAACAGATCATCGCTGAAGGTGAACAGGTGCACCGATCCGGAGTAGTAGGCAAATCCGCTGGCGCCGTAATCGGCTGGGGCACCGACTGCCAGTCGGCTGCCGCTCTGGTCGAGGGCAACGGCCTGGCCGAACTCGTCGCCTGCACTGACCGTGCCGGTCAGATCCAGGTTCTTGCCACCGCTGTAGCCGACGCCGAGCATGGCGTACAGCGCGCCGCCGGTGAACGCGGTATCGGCGAAGCCGAACAGATACACGGCGCCGCTGTCGGTGGCGGTGTTGCCGTAACCGTCATCGAACGGCGCGCCGACCGCCAGTCGACGGCCGTCTCGGCTGAGCGCCACGGCGGAGCCGAACCGGTCCCCCGCGTCTAGGGCTACGGCGATGTTGTTGCCGCCGTCGTACCCGCGGCCGATGGTGCCGGTCAGCGTCGCGCCGTTGAAATCGCCATCGCTGAACGTGATCAGGTGAACGGCGCCGGAGTCGGCCTGCGGGTTCGCCGTGACGGCGCCGGCGTCGCCGGGGGCGCCGATGGCCAGCAGACGCGCATCCGCGCTCAACGCCACCGCCGTGCCCAACTGATCACCGTCGCTGTAGCCATAGCCGGTGAACGGCGCGTCCAGACTGGCCGCGCCGGTGTAACCGCGACCGACCCGGCCGACCCGCGTCGGGTTGGTCATGTCGGCCCCGAAGGTGAACAGGTCCACGGCCCCGGCCTGATACTGGTCGCCAAGCAGGCCGCCGTCGTAGGGCAGCCCAACCGCCATGCGGCGACCGTCGCCATCGAGCGCGACCGCCCAACCGAAATAGGCGGAGGTCGGGAGCGTTAGGTTCAGGTCGTTGGCGCCGGTATAGCCGGCGCCGAGGGTGCCGACGAGAGCGCCTTCGGTCAGGCCGGCGGCAAAGGTGAAGGTGCGCACCGCGCCGGAGTAATAGCGCGTGCCGTCGAAGCCGTGATCGTAGGGTGAGCCGACCACCAGGCGGCGGCCGTCGCCGCTCAAGGCCACACCGCCATAGGCGAAGGCATGACCCCGCGGCAACGCGATGTCGATGTTGCCCGGCCGGTCGGTGTTGCGGTAACCATGGCCGATGGTGCCGACGTGCTGTGCGCCCAGGAATTCGGTGCCGGGCGTGAAGCTGAACAGGTGCACCGCCCCGGAGTTGGAACGCAGGTCGTCCTGTCCGTCGTCGTACGGCGCGCCCACGGCGAGCAGGTTTCCGCTGCCGTCCAGCGCGACGCTGTAGCCGAAATAGTCGGAACTGTTCAGCACCGCGGTCTGGGCATTGACGTTGACATCGGCGTCGCGCGTGGCAAAGCCGACGCCGACGCTGCCGGCATATCGGCCATTGCCGAACGGCGATGCGCTGTCGAACGCGAACAGGTGGACCGCGCCCGCATAGGACGCGCTGTTATTGACGCCGGAGTTGTACGGATCACCGGCGGCGAGGCGCGAGCCATCGTGGTTCAGTGCGAGTGACCGGCCCAGGTTGTAACCGTTGGGCGCCCGGAACGCGAGGTCGTTGCTGCCGGTGTAGTCGAGGCCGATGGTGCCGACCTTCCAGCCGCCACTGAAATCGCTGTCGCCGAAGGTGAACAGATGGATCGCGCCGGCGGAACTGTCGGTATTGCGGAAGCCGGCGTCGTAGGGCGCGCCGACCACCAGGCGCATGCCGTCGCCACTGAGCGCCACCGCCGTGCCGAACTGGTCGTAGCGGTCGAGCGGCACGTCGATGTTGTTGCCGCCGCGGTAGCCCTTGCCGACGGTGCCGGCGAGCGCGCCGCCGCCGAAATCGCCGTCCTCGAAGGTCACCAGGTGCACGGCGCCGTAGTAGCGATCCAGCCATGCCGGCTCGTCGCCGCCGCTGTCATCAGGCGCGCCGATCGCCAGTTGGCGGGCATCGGCGCTGAGCGCGACTGACCAGCCCGCGGCTTCGCCGTGCCAGTACTTGCTGCCATGGATCGGCAGCGCCAGGGACTTCTCCGCCGTGGCGCCATGGCCGATGCGGCCTAGCCGCCGGCCACCACCGAACAGGCTGTCGTCAAATGCGAACAGATGCACGGCGCCGGAATCGTTTTGCGCATTGCGCGCGCCATCGTCCCTCGGCGCGCCCACGGCCAGGCGGGTGCCATCGCCATCGAGCGCGACCGACCAGCCGAAGTAGTCGCCACTGCGCAGTCCGGCTTCCACGCCGCCGATGGCGGCATAGCCGCTGCCCAGGCGGCTCGCCAGCGCGGCAGCCGTGCCGTCAGCCTGGAGTGTGAACAGGTAGACGGCACCGCTGTCGGACTTGCGGTCGTCGGCGCCGTCGTCGTAGGGCGCGCCTACGGCCAGTTGGGTGCCCGCGGCGTTCAGTGCAACCGATCGCCCGAAATGGTTCGAGTCGCTCAGCGGCAGGTACAGGTCGTTGGCTCCGGAGTAACCCGCCCCCAGCGTGGCGACGTGTGTGCCGCCGGTAAAGGCCGCGCCGAACGTGAACAGCCGCACCGCGCCGCTGTTGTAGACGGCATTGCCGGCGCCGTCGTCCTCGGCGGCGCCCACGGCCAGCAGCGTGCCGGCGGCGTTGAGCGCCACGGACGAGCCGAACTGATCGTAGGCGTCGAGCTGTACCGGAACGTTGTCCGGATCCAGCGTGGTGGTGTAACCGCGGCCGATGGTGCCGACCAGGCTGCCGCCGCTGAAGTCGTCGTTGAACGTGAACAACTGCACCGCGCCGCTGGCGTAGGCATAGTCGGCGCCGCTGTCGTAAGGCACGCCCACGGCCAGACGGGTGCCGTCGTGGTTCAGCGCGACGGCGCTGCCGAAATAGTAGTTGTAGGCGCTGCCGGTCTGGGGTGAGAGGTCGTTGCCGCCGGTATAGCCGCGTCCCAGCGTGGCGCGCAACTGCCCGCCGGAAAACGCCGTATCCGTGAAGGTGAACAGGCGCACCGCACCGCTGTCGCCGGCAATATTGTTGGCGCCATCGTCATACGGCGCGCCGACCGCGAGATGCAGGCCATCGCCGCTGAGCGCCACCGCGGCGCCGAAGCGGTCATTGGCATCGAGCGCGATGTCGATGTCCTTGGAACCGGCATAACCCTTGCCCAAAGTGCCGACCAGCGTGCCGCCGCCGAAGTCGCGGTCGGCGAACGTGATCAGATGCACGGCGCCGTAATTCCGGTTGTCCCATGGCCGCTCGGCGGCGCCATCGTCGAACGGCAGACCGACGGCCAGTTGACGCGCGTCCGCGCTGAGGGCGACGGCGTACCCGGCCTGGTCGCCGTTCCAGGAACGATGACTGGAAAGATCGAGCGATAACGCGTTGTCCGGCACATAGCCGTTGCCGATGCTGCCGGCGAGGCGTCCGCCATTGAACGCCTGGTCGTTGAAGCGGAACAGGTGCACGGCGCCGGAATTGGTCGCCTGATTGTTGGCGCCGTCGTCGCGCGGCGCGCCCACCGCCAGCCGGTCGCCGGCGGCGTTGAGCGCCACCGCAGTGCCGAACTGGTCGCTGGAGTCCAGGCGTATGCCGACATTGCGGCCGCCCAGGTAGCCATGGCCGATGCTGCCGGCCAGCGCGCCGCCTGTGAAGGCGCTGTCCGCGAACGTGAACAGGTGCACGGCACCGGTGTCGGTGCGTACGTTGCCGGCGCCATCGTCATGACTGGCGCCCACGGCCAGCAGCGTGCCATGGGCGTTGAGCGCGACGGCACGGCCGAAGTTGTCATAGCCGTCCAACGCGACGGCGACATCGCCGGCACCGTTGTAGCCGACGCCGATGGTGCCGGTCTTGACGCCGCCGGTGAACGGGCCGGTCGCGTCGCTGAACGTGAACAGATGCACGGCGCCGGCATCGGTCACATTGTTGGCGGCGCCGTCGTCGCGATAGGCGCCCACGGCCAGTTTGCGGCCGTCGCCGCTGAGCGCGACGCTGCTGCCGAACGAGTCGTAGAAACGCAACGGCAGGGCGATGTTGTCCGGGTCCAGCGTGGTGCTGTAACCGTGGCCCAGCGTGGCGATCTGGGCGCCGTCCTGGAAACCGGGGGCGAAGGCAAACAGACGCACGGCACCCGAGTACCCCTGTGACCCGCCGGCGCCGTGTTCCTCCGGCGCACCGACGGCCAGGCGCGTGCCGTCGTGGTTGAGCGCCACGGAAAAACCGAACTGCGCGCCGTTCACCAGCGGAACGTGCAGGTTGCCGGCACCGCCGTAGCCGACGCCCAGCGTGCCGACCTTCTGCGCGCCGCCGAACGCGGCATCGGCAAAGGTGATCAGGTGCACGGCGCCGGCGTTGCTGTTGTTGTTGCCGGCGCCGTCGTCGTAGCGCGCGCCCACCGCCAGATGCCGGCCATCGCCGCTGAGCGCCACGCCGAAGCCGAATTCGTCGTTGTCGTCGAGATCGACGTGCAGGTTGCCGGCACCCAGATAGCCGTGGCCGATGCTGCCGGCGAGACGCGCGCCGGTGAAATCGCCGTCGTCGAAGGTGATCAGGTGGACCGCGCCGGTGTTGCTGGCGTTGTCGCCGTAGCCGTCGTCGCCCGGGGCACCGACCGCGAGCAGGCGGGCGTTGGCGTTGAGTGCAACCGCCATGCCGGCCAGGTCGGTGCCGGCGGAGCGGGTGCCATCGAGGGCGACACCTTCGCCGCGCTCATTGCGGTAATCCTGGCCGACCAGGCCGACCCGCTTGCCGCCGCCGAACGCGGTGTCGGCAAAGGTGAACAGATGCACCGCGCCGGCATTGTTGAGATTGTTGTTGGCGCCGTCATCCTGGGGCGCGCCCACGGCCAGACGGGTGGCGTCGGCGCTGAGTGCCACCGCAGCACCAAAGATGTCGCCGTTGCGCAGCGTGATCGGAATGTCGTCGGCGCCGGTATAGCCGACGCCGATGGTGGCCGCTAGGCGGCCGCCGGAGAAACCAGGGGCGTCGAAGGTGTACAGATAGACCGCGCCGGTATTGCTGGTATTGTTGGCGGCGCCGTCGTCGTTGACCGCGCCGACCGCGAGCCGTGTGCCGTCGCCGTTGAGCGCGACGCTGCGCCCGAACAGATCGCCGGTGTCCAGCGCCTGCGCCAGGTCATGTTCGCCGCCGTAGTTGCGGCCGATGGTGCCGATCTTGGTGGGCCGGAAATCGCCGTCCAGCGTGAACAAATGCACGGCGCCGTAATCGCCGGACGTGGCACCGGCGCCGTCATCCGCGTGGGCGCCCACCGCCAGGTGGCTGCCGTCGCGGCTCAAGGCCACGGATACGCCGAAGCTGTCGAAATTGTTGAGGCTGACCGCCAGGCTGGACGGCAAAGCCTGGTTGGGGGCATAGCCATGGCCGATGATGCCGACATGGCGGCCGTTTTCGAAACCGGCGTCGAAGGCGAACAGGTGCACCGCGCCGGAATCCCAGCGGTTGTTGGGCGCGCCATCGTCGCCATACGCGCCGACCGCCAGACGCCGGCCATCGCCGCTCAACGCGACACCCAGGCCGAAGAAGTCGGAGCCATCCAGATGGGTCGGATTGATGTCGCCGGCGCCGCTGTAGCCATGGCCGATGGTGCCGACCTTGCGGCCGCCGGCGAAGCTGCCATCGTCGAACGTGAACAGATGCACCGCGCCGGCATTGCCGCCGTTGTTGGCGGCGCCGTCGTCCAGGTAAGCGCCCACCGCCAGTTGCCGTGCGTCGTTACTCAACGCGACCGCGCTGCCGAAGCCGTCGCTGATGTCGAGTGCCACGTTGACGTTGTTGCCGCCGAGATAGCCGTGGCCGAGGGTGCCGACCAGGGCGCCACCGTTGAATCCGGCGTCCTGGAACGCGAACAGGTGCACCGCGCCCGAATCCGTGCGGCCGTTGGCGGCGCCATCGTCCAGATGCGCCCCCACCGCCATGCGCGTGGCGTCATGGTTCAACGCCACCGCGACGCCCAGTTGATCGTGGCTGTTGAGCACCGGCACCGAGGCCTTCCAGGCGTAGACGCTTTCCAGCACCGCCTGGTATTGCCACTGCTTGAGCGTCTCCTGATCGCCGATGATCAGGTTCTTGGGATCGAGCAGCAGATGCCCGCCCGGGCCGACGAGCACGTCGTCCAGCCGCGCTCGCCGCAGCGTGTCGCCGGCGGAAATCTCCACCGCACCGCCGCCCTTGCCGCTGGCGCCGCGGGCCTCGATGGCGCCGAGGAAGGTGGTCTGCTCATCGGCCCACAGGATCACGGTGCCGCCCCGCCCGCCCGTCGCGCCCACGTCCAGCGAGGTGCCGTCGTTGACGAACAGCGTGCGGGCGTTGGCCGGCGCGTAGGTGTCCTCCCAGCGTCCGACGAACAGGTGTTGTACTTCCGGCGCATGCTCCGGCGCGTCATCCTTGCCGCCCTGGAACGCGCCGCCGACCCGGATCAGGCCGCCTTCCGTGGCCCCCGAGGCGTCCAGCCGCGCGCTGAGCAGGTGCACGCTGTGGCCGGTCATGTCGATACGGCCGCCGTGACCGTCCCGTCCGGCAGCGGTGTACTGGCCGGAACTGGCGATACCCGAGGCGGCATGCACGCGGATCTCGCCGCCGTCGGTCGTGCCGCCGGCGTCGGTATGGCTGGAGCCGCTCTCCAGGATGCCACCGCCGGAGGCGTACTCGATGCGGCCGCCCGCACCGTCCTGGCCGCGCGCGCTGACGTTTTCCGCCAGCGACAGACGCTGGCCGGCAGTCACGATGATCTGGCCACCGTCAGCGCCGTCGGCGCTGATGCTGCCGCCCAGCGCCACTGCGGCGCCGGCGATCTCGATGCGCCCGCCGGCGGTCTGGGCCGCGCCTTCCGCGCGCACTTCGCCGGTGTTGGCCACGCTGTCGCCCAGCAGCCAGATCTCGCCGTTCTTGTTGACCAGCGTGTGGGCCTTGACGATGCCGGTGTTGTTGACCAGCCCGCCGACGGTGTCCTGTGCCGCCCTGGCGGTCAGGCGCACGCTGCCACCGGGTGCTTCGATGTGCCCGCTGTTGTCCACACGGCTGTCCGCCGCACCCTGCTGCACCACGGCATGGATCAGGTTGCTGCCGGTGATGTCGACCGTGACCGCGCGTCCGCCGGCCAGTACCACCTGGCCGGACTGCACGCGGATGGCGCCTTCGTTGGCGGCTTTGGGCGCAAACAGCGCCACGTAGCCGCCAGCGGCGGCCTGGATGTCACCCTGATTGACCACCTTGCCGGCAGCGTCACCGCCCTGGAAGGCGTAGCGGCCTTGGGCGAAATCGTCCTGCTTCAGGTCCAGGCTGGACGCTACCAGGCCGCCGACATCGACCTTGGCCCCGGGCGCGAACAGCACGCCCTTGGGATTGACCAGGAATACCTGGCCGTTGGCGTTCAGCCGGCCGTAGATCTGCGTGGCTTCGTCGCCGACGACGCGGTTCAACGCCACGGCGTCGCGCCCCGGTTGCACGTAGGTGACGCTGCCGTCGGCGCCGATGCTGTAGGTCTGCCAGTCGATGCCGAGGCGTTGGCCATGCTGCTGGATGACCATGTGCGCGCCGTTCTGGCTGATTTGTCCGCTGCCCACCTGGATGCGGCCCTGCGTGGGCAGCGCGCCGGCGTCCAGCGCACGCGCGCTGGGCGCGAAGCCGGGCAGGCAGACCGACAGCAAGGCCACCAGCAGCGCGCTCAGCATTTTGCGCGGGCGCGCGATCAGGCGCAGTGCGCGTCCGCCGGAAAGTCTGACGACGGTCTGTGTCGGGGAGGATGGGCCGGATGCGCTCTTGGCTGTACGGGTCATGTTCACCTCCACGGACGTTGCGCGCCGCGCGCTCAGAACCCCACGTTCATGACGAAGTAGATGTAGGGCCTGCGGTCGTCGCCGCCGGTCGGCGCGCGATTGCCCCGCCACGCAGCGCTCAGGCTGAAATCCAGATCGTCGGCATTGCTCCAGGCGAGTCCCAGGCCGGTGCCGCGCAGGATCGGTTGGTTGTCGGCGGCGATACGGCCGCGCGCCAGGTCATGGAACAGACTGCCGGTGAGTGTACTGCCGGTCAGCGCCCAGGTATGGCGCAGTTCCAGCGCCAGCAGCGCGCCGCGATCGACGTTGAGCTCGCCCGGCGCATAGGCGCGCACACCGTAGGGACCGGTGAGCGCGTACTTTTCCGAACTGTCCAGGCCGTTGAAACCGTACTGGCCGGACAGCCGGCCGTAGAGGTTCCAGTTGCCGGTCAGCGCCTGCCGGCGGCTGGCATCCAGCGACAGCTTGGTGAAGGTTCCGGACGGCGCGCCGGCCGGGCGGCTGGAGTCCCAGTGCAGGCTGCCGGTGGCCAGTTGCAGCAGTCCCAGGCTGTGGCCACCACCCAGCACGGCATCGCGGCGCGAGCCCTGCGCGCCGAGAGTGAGCTGGTGGCTGTGCTTCTGGTTGCGGTTGTTGGGCACCGCCGCCAGCTTGTCTTCCAGATCCTTGTACTCGTAGCGGGCCAGCAGGCTGAGGTTGTCGTGCATGCCGCGGCTCAGCGCGTACTGGCCGCCGACGTGCAGCACGTTGGCCTCGCCGCGCGCGCCGAGTACGGAGAACGGCGCGCCCAACTCGTAGGTGAGGCGACTGAGGCCGGCTTCCGCAACCCAGCCCTGCCCGCCCAGCGGCACGCGGGTGATCAGGTGGCCGTTGACCAGCCGTCCTTCCTCCGACGCCAGCACGCGGAACTGCGTACTGTCGCCCCATCCGAACAGATTTCTGAGCTGGAAGCGGGCACCCAGGCGGAACTCGCCGGTAGTGTTGCTGCCGTGGTTGTTGAAGTCGATGGCGTTGGCCAGCGGCTCTTCCTCGGCGACGGTGACGACGATGTCGGCCGTACCCGGACGCGCGCCCGGCGTGAACGCGGCGCGGGCGACCACGCCGGGAATGTCGTTGAGCAGCAGCAGGCGGCGCTCGATGTCTTGCTGCAACACCTGCGGGGCGGATTCGACACCTTCCAGATGGCGCTGGATGACCTCGTCGCGCAGGCGCACGTCCTGGGCAGTGACGATCTGCACGGCATCGATGGTTCCCTCCAGCACGGCGATCTCCACCACCCCCTGGACGATGCGCTGCGCCGGCAGATAGGCGTAGGCCAGCAGGTATCCGCGGTTCTGGTAATGGCGGGTGATGGCGCCGGCCGCGTCGTTCAGGCCGTTCACGTCCAGCGTGCGACCTTCCCAGGGCCGCACCAGATCGGCGAGCACGTCGTCGGCGATGGCGCGGTTGCCGGTGATGCGAAAACGTGCGACCTCCAGCGTGGTGCCTTCCGGCAGACGGATCGCCGGTCTGGGTGCGGTCTCGTCGATCAACGCTTGCGGCTCGCGCGCGGCGGCGGCCTCGCGTTCGGCGCGCTGTGCGTCGCGCATCAGTGCGCCGGCATCGGTGGGTGTCTGCGCCAGCGCGGAACCGGTCGGCAAGCCCATCAGCCCGGCGAGCAGGGCTGCGATCGCGGTATCGGCGGGTGACGGGGCACGGCGTGGGCGGGCCGAGCCGGTGGGTTGGCGAAGGCGGCGGGTCGGGGTCGGATGCGTCATGGCTGATCGGGTGCTTTCCGCAACGGGCCCGCGGCGGGGCTACGCCGTCGGTGTCGGTTCGTTGCGCCTGAGCAGTCCATCCGCGAGCAATTTGCGGACCACTGCTTCCTGACCGTTGTAGGCCTGCACGAAACCGTCCAGTGGCATGACCAGTACCAGACTGACGCTGGTCTTGGGGTTGGTTTGATCATTGCCGGGCAGCAGTTCGAGCGTCGAGAACTCCATGCGCACGGTATTGCCGGCAATTTGTACATTGGTCAGTCGGTCGGCAAACAGACTGTTCATCAAGCCGCTCCTGGTTTTACTGTGTTATTGCTTCGCCGACGTGGAAAGAGCGTCGGAACCCCAACCCTTGGAGCCGGCGAACCGACCCCGTTGCTTTATTTCATGCACTGGCCGTGGCGTCGGATCCGGGTCGTCGCCGTTCGAGGCGGAAGCCTGCTGCCGCCGCTCGCCGATGGTTTCATCGTAGGCGGCCGCCATTTGCCGTCAATCGGCAGTATCCGGTTTGCGGTGGGCGGCCGTCAATGGGGTTGCCCGCGCCTCGATGTCCGGTGCCGCGACGCCGGATGCCGGGCTGTCCAACGTATACATGGCGTGTTCCCCGGCGAAGCCGGCCAGAGCATGTGAACCGCGATCGGACAGCGGCACCAACGCCGCCAGGCGGTCCCGCGCCGGCCGGCTGACCAGCGTGGCGCAGCCCAGCGTGCCGGCGAGTTTTTCCATGCGGAACGCGAAATGCACCTCGCTGCCGGATATGCGCTCTTCTTCGCCGATGGTGACGCCGCCCAGCACCACCTGGCCGTGATGCAGTACGAAGCGGAACGCCGGGCGCTGATACGCTTGCAGGTCGATCAGTTCGCGCAGCGCGGTCAGCAGGCCATCCAGGGTGCCGCCCTCGTCCGGCCAGTAGGCGAAGTAACCGTCGCCCATGAACTGATTGATGCGGCCGCCGTGACGCTCGATCACCGCTCGGCAGGTCTCCAGCCATCGCCCCATGACCAGCGGTAGTTCGTCGGCCGGCAGTTCGGCCAGCAGGTGCGTCGAGCCGATCACGTCGGCCACCAGTAGCCACGCCGATTTGGTACGCACGTCGAACAGGGTCAGGTCGCCGGCACGCACCCCTGCGGCCGGCGGATCGCGCGACTGGTGAAACTGCAATTCGCATCCACCCAGGCTGATGTGGTCACCGTCGCGCAGGCGAGTGGGTTGGGCGATGCGGTGGCCATTGAGATAAGTGCCGTTGCGGCTGCCGAAGTCTACCAGCCAGTATTCGTCATCCCCCTGTCTGTGGATCATGGCATGCCGACGCGACACGCGCGGATCGGGCAGGGCGAGGTCGCTGCCTTCCGCGCGGCCCAGGCGGCAGGCTGCGGCCAACGCAAAACGCCCCCCCTGGGCGTTGGCGAGCCAGGCAGGCGAACTCTGCACGGGTGGGGTGTCGTCGGTCATCGGTGGACTGGCTGCTACGGCGGCGGGAAGGAGCGTCGGGTGGTGGGTACACGGGAGCCGAATGATAGCCGTGCGTTCCTCCGGATATCATCCGGCAGGTGATTCCGGCTGAAATTGGCTCTAAGATGGCGCGCGGCGAACGGCGATGGCTGCAAGCCGTGCCCGTGACGATAATAACCGCTCCGTCAGACACCCGACGGCCACGACTCGCGCGAACCCGCAATTTCGAGGACGCAACATGGCAAGCACTGTGCAATGTGAAGTCGCATCGCTCACCCATACCGGTCTGCTGCGCGACCACAATGAGGACAGCCTGTCCGTGGACAAGGATCTCGGCCTGTTCATCGTGGCCGATGGCATGGGTGGGCATCGTGCCGGCGATGTCGCCAGCAAGTTGGCCGTCGAGGCCGTGCGGGAGCGCCTCAGGACCATGCTGCCCCGTACCGCGGAGGACACGGTATCCACCACTCAGGCGATTCGTTATGCGGTGGATCATGCCAACGCCCTGATCCACCAGGCGGCGCTCGATCGTGGCGAAAGCTCCGGCATGGGCACCACCATCGCGCTGTTGCTGCTGCGCGGGCGTGTCGGCTACGTGGCGCATGTCGGCGATTCGCGCGTCTATCGACTGCGTCAGGGCCGGCTCGAGGCGATGACCCGCGACCACTCGCTGCTGCAGGCGCAGGTCGGCGCCGGTCTGATCAGCGGCGAGGAGGCCAGGCACTCCCACAACCGCAACTTGGTGACGCGCGCCCTGGGCATCGAGGCGAAGACCGAATGCGACGTGACGGCGCTGGAGTTGGAGGCTGGTGACACCTTCCTGCTATGCAGCGATGGTCTCAACACCATGGTCGACGACGAGGACATCGCCCTCACGCTGCGCGAACTGGAGCCCAATCTGGCGCTCGCCGTGCAGTGCCTGGTGGAGATTGCCAACGACAATGGCGGGCACGACAACATTACCGTAGTAGGCGTGCGGATACGTGCATTGGAGCCGGCTTCGGCGGCGAGAACGGGGTTGTTCTCGCGCCTGTTGTCCTGGTTGTTCGGTAAGCGCGATTGATCAAGGAGGTTCAGCGATGGCCAAGCTCATCATCACGCATGCGGACAAAGCACCGGTCCACGTGCACATTGGCGCCGAACGCGTGCTCATCGGCCGCGGCGAACACTGCCAGGCCCGCCTCGATGATCCGGCGGTCAGCAAGGAGCACGCCGCCATCCAGGCGGTCGGCAACGACGACATCTTGGAAGACCTCGGCAGTACCAACGGCACGCTGGTCAACGGCCAGCGTCTGCGCGAAAGCTACGTGCTGCAGAACCGGGACGAGATCCGCATCGGCGGATATACCCTGCAGTACGTCAGCCAGCGCGCGCAGAAACACATGGATTACGACAAGACGCTGATGTTCGCCGGTGGCGCGGAAACCCTGGCCGCGGATGCGGAAGCCGCCGACATCGGCGCCGTCAACATTGCCCGGGTGGCGCGCGCGGCGCGACCGCTCGGCGGTCTGCGAGGCATCGACGGCGCGGCGGCCGGCCAGTCCATAGACCTCAATCAGGTGGTGCGGCGTGTCGGCGTGCCGGGCCACCAGACCGCCGCGATATTGCGTCGGCCTCACGGGTATTACCTGATGCACGTCGAGGGAGGCGCCAGCGCCCGGGTGAACGGGGCCGCCATCGGTCAGGAGTGGCGCCCGTTGGCGGACGGCGACGAACTCGACATCGCCGGTTCGCGCTACCGTTTCCATCTGTTCCCGGCTTGAGCGATATGCCCTGGAGGGCATGGGTGCCGCATATCGGGTGGCTATGGCTGGTGTGTTGCCATGCCTGGCTGGTGGCCGGTCATGCGAGGGCGGACGCGGTTCCCGAGCGGGTCGGCGCGCTGGTGGTCTGTCTGGACAGCCGCTTGGCCGACGGTGTCCGCGCGTTGGGCACGGGTTTCTTCGTTGCGCCCAAGGTGATCGCCACGGTGGCGCATCAGGTGCGCGGCGCCGAGCGCATCGCGGTGCATCTCGACGGAGGACGGGTGTTGGCTGCCCGACCCTTGCTGGTGAGCGCCGATAGCGATCTGGCGCTGATCCGTGTCGTCGACGTGGCCGCGCCCAACGTCACGCCGCTGCCCGTCGGCGTGCCGCGCATCGGCGACGAAGTGTTCACCATTGGTTGCCCGCTCGGCCTGGCACACACCATGACCCGTGGCGTGGTCAGCCATCCCGACCGCCGGCTCAACGGGCAGGCGCTGATCCAGACCGATCTGGCGATCAATCGCGGAAATAGCGGTGGGCCGCTGGTCAATCGTGCGGGCGAGCTGCTCGGTGTGGTGCAGGGCACGCTGCGTGCCGGTCAGGGTATCCATTTCGCCATTCCAGCCGGCAAACTGGCTGAGCTCATGCGCGACGCCGGTTTGCAGGCGCCCATGGCACATGACCGGGAACTGGATCGCCTGTGGCGCGAAGCCGCGCGCGCGCAGGATCCGGAACGTCGGCGTCAGTTGCTCGAAGCCGTCGTGCTGCGCGCGCCCTGGCACGCGGACGCCTATTTCAACCTGGGTCTGCTACGCTTGCAGCAAGAGGATCACGAGGGAGCCCGCCAGTTGTTCGAGACCGCCACACTGCGCCAACCCGGCCACGCGTCCGCGCTGACGGGGTTGGGCATTGCGCTCTACCGCCTCGGTCGGCCTACCGAAGCGCGGGAGGTGCTGTTGCGCGCGGTGTCCAGCGATCCCACGCATGCCCTGGCGCAATACAACTTGGGCGTGGTTTACGTCCGTGGTCTGGACGACACCGCATCCGCCGTGGTCAGCTTCCGCCGCTTCCTGGAACTGGCGCCGGAATCGGTGCTGGCGGATGCCGTTCGACGATGGCTCGGCCAGCGCAACCCCGGCAGGAACTGACATGCCACTGCCCGACAGCCTCGGCAAGTACACCATCCAGCGTGAGCTGGGCCGCGGAGCGATGGGCGTGGTCTATCGCGGCTTCGACCCTTTCATCGAACGCGAGGTGGCAATCAAGACCCTGCGTACCGATGCTGTCGAGGCCAAGGAGTTGCCTGCCCTGCTGGAGCGCTTCAAGAAAGAGGCGCAGGCGGCCGGCCGGCTCAACCATCCCAGCATCGTGCAGATCTATGAGTATGGCGAGGACGCCGGCCAGGTATTCATCGCCATGGAGATCGTGCAGGGCATGGAACTTCGGGATTACCTCGAAGAAGGCGCCAAGTTCGGCCTGGATCGGGTGGTCGGGATGATGACCGAACTGCTCGATGCGCTGGGCTTCGCCCATCGCCACGGTGTGGTGCACCGCGACATCAAGCCCGGCAACATCGTCGTGCTGCCGGACGGACGCATCAAGATCATGGATTTCGGCATCGCGCGCCTGGAGTCGTCCACGCTGACGCAGGCGGGCACCGTGCTCGGCACACCCAGCTACATGTCGCCCGAGCAGTTCATGGGGCAGCGCGTGGATGGGCGTTCCGACCTGTTTTCCGCCGGCGCGATCCTGTATGAGTTGCTGACCGGGGAAAAGGCGTTTCCCGGTAACGCTTTTTCCACCATCATGCACAAGGTGCTGAAGGATCAGCCAGTACCGCCGTCCGAACTCAACGTTCTGGTGAGCCCGGCATTCGATGCCGTGGTGCGCAAGGCGCTGGGCAAACGGCCGGACGAACGTTTCCAGACGGCTGCCGAGTTTGCGCAGGCACTGAAGCGCGCGCTGGCCGGAGATGCGCCCTTGGCCGAAGGCGGCGATGGCACGCTGGTGGTCGGGGATGCGACGATAATGGCATCGGCGGCGGATGCCACGATGGTTGCGCCGTCGGGGGTTGCCACGCCGGGTCCGCCCGTGCCGGCGGACGTTACCATGGTGGCAGCGGCCGACGCCGGGGCGCCATCGGGTGCCATTGCCGGTGCGGCGGACCCGACTCCCGGGCCGACGCCGGCGCGCGCCGCTCCGACGGTGGCCGCCGGCTCGCCGCGCGTGAGTCGGAACATGCTGCTCGGTGCCGGTGCGGTGCTGATCGCTTTGGCCGGGCTTTGGCTGGGCATGCGCGGCGGCGAGGTGGCAAGCCCGCAGCCGGTCGCGGAGCCCGTGGCTCAGGTGCCGCACGATGCCGGCTGGTTGCAGGTGGACAGCGTGCCCAGCGGCGCGGTGCTGACGCTGGATCACGGTGCGTTCGCCGGTGTCACACCGACGCGTCTGGCGCTGCCGGCCGGTGCGCATCATCTGCGCGCACGCAAGGAAGGCTTCCAGGACTGGGAAGCCACGATCGAAATCGCGGCGGGGGAGGAAGTTCCGCTGCAGTTGACGTTGTCACCCGCGCCATGACATGGGTGACCCGCAGGCGGCCCCGGCCGTGATCGAAGCATGAACGATAGGAGGGATCCATGAAACGCTTGCACTGGTTGATGTTGGGCCTGGCGCTGTCGTGCGCCGGTGTCGCCGGCGCCGCGCCGAAGAAAGGTGAACCGCTGCCGGCCTTCGCGCTCACCGCGCTGGACGGACAGCGCGTGACCAACAAGGCGCTGGAGGGCGCGCAACTGGGCGTGCTGTACTTCTTTTCCACGCAGAACTGCCCGCCGTGCCGCTCCGGTCTGGAACAGTTGCGTGATCTCGCCGACGAGTACGCCGATGCGCGCATCGCCATCGTCGCCATCGGCCGTCAGGATGCCGCGGCGCTGCGTGCCGCCAATCTGCCCCGCCATGCCAGACTCTTGGTGGCGCCGGGCGACGCGGCTACGCTGAACCAGTACAACGCGCGCGTGGTTGCGCCCACCACCTACATCGTCGGACCGGACGGCAGGGTGTTGGAAGTCATGCAGGGTGGGGGGGCTTCCACCGAGGCCATGCTGGTGTCGCTGGCGGAGAAGCAGTTGTCCAGCAAGCAGCCGGCGGTTGCGCGCCGCACGTTCGAGAAGGCAGCGCAGGTCAGCGCCAAGGCCGCGGCGCCGGCGGTCAGCCCGACGCTGGCACAGGCGGGGGTCGGCTACAGCCTGTTGAAGGAGGGCAAGCTCGATGAGGCGGAGAAGGTGTTCACTGCGTTGACGCGCGACAAAGACAGGGAAACCCAGATGCGCGGGCGTGAGGGTTTGGCGGAGGTGCTGCTGGCGCGTGGCCAGGCGCAGCAGGCGTTGCGCCTGGCGGACGAGGTGATCGCCGCCGAACCGAAGCGCGTCGCCGCCAACCTGATCCGCGCGCGCGCGCAGCATCAGGCCGGCCAGGCGGCCGAGGCGAGCACCTCGCTGGCGCGGGCGACCGACATCACGGCGGTGAGCGACTTTTCCTTCCAGCGCGCCGACGCGCACATCGCCAAGGGCAACCTGCAGCGTAAGCACGATCCCAAGCAGGCGGTGGCGGCTTTTCAGGCCGCGGTGGCGGAGAACCCGTTGTCGGTGGAGGCTTTGAGCAATCTGGGCGCGGTGTTGCAGGACACCGGCGAGGCCGCGCAGGCGCTCGATGCGCTGCGCAAGGCCAACCTGATCGACCCCGCCGACAAACTGCTGCACGGGCTGCTGCGCCAGGTGCAGGCGTCCATCGCGCAGCGCCAGGATCTGGAGAAGCAGCGGTTCATCGACGAATCGGTGCGTGAATTGCTGGCGCGTCAGAAGGAGAGGAAGCCGGATCCGAATGCCGACGACTGGACCTCGCCGCCGATGCTGCTGAGCGTGCTGGGCATCCAGGAAGAGGGGCCGGGTTCGCTGACCGGCCGCGCCGGCGTGGCCGGGGTGCTGCAGAACGAGTTGTACCAGGCGCTGGCGGAACGCGGCATCCAGGTGGTGGAACGCGCGCTGCTGGACAAACTGCTGTCGGAACTCAAACTCGGCAGTTCCGATCTCGCCGACCCGGAGAGCCAATTGCGCCTCGGCCGCATCCTCGCCGCCCGCCTGCTGGCCACGGGCAGCCTGTTCGAGAGCCCGACCGCCACGCGCGTGGCCTTGCGCCTGATCGACACCGAGTCGTCCGCCCTGGCGCTGTCATCCGCGGAAGCGCTCGCCGTGGACAGTGACCCGGCCGCGATCGCCGCCAAGCTGGCCGACGCCATCGCTGGCGCGCTGCATCGCAAGTATCCGCTGAAAGGGCGCATTGCTTCGGTGTCGGACACCGAGATCCTGCTCAACCTTGGACGCAAACATGGTTTGCGCGCCGGCCAGAGCTTCAACGTGCTGGGCGCGGCCGAGCCGGTGGTTTTGGGCGGCAAGGTGCTGGGTCATCGCGACACGCGCCTGGGCCATCTGGAAGTGGTCGAGGTCCAGGATGGCTTCGCATTGGCCAAGGCGGTCGAGCGCAGCGGCGTCTGGCAGGCCAATCAGCGCGTCATCCAGAGGGATTGAGCCATGATGCGAAGCGTGTTCCGCCTGCTGCGCGCGGCGGTGTGCGCGGGCATGGTCCTGCTGGTCGGCGGCATGGCGCATGCCGACAATACGCTGGCGGTATGGGATTTCGACAACAACAGCCTCGGCAGCGTCGGTGCCATCGAAGCCATGGAACCTTACCGCCGCATCCTGCCCGAGGCCCTGATGGCGCAGTTGGCCGATCTGCCCGGATTGCGGCTGGTGGAGCGCATCCGCTTGCGGGAGCTGCTGGACGAACTGAAGCTGGGCAGCAGCGAGCTGGCCGATCGGGATACGCGTCTTCGTGTCGGACGTTTGCTTGGTGCACGTTACATGATGTTCGGCGACTATCTCGCGCTCGGGCCGGTGATGCGCGTGGACGTGCGCCTGGTGGACAGCGAAACCTCGCGCATTCTGGTGTCCGAACAATTGACCGGTACGCCGGATGGCGTGTTGGCCAATCTGCCCACGTTGGCCGCTCCGCTGATGCGCGCGCTGGGTGTCGCGCAAGCGCGCGCCACGCGGGTGCGGGCGTCGCACGAAGTCTGGCAGCATTATGCGCGTGGCCTGGCGTTGCAGGATGCCGGCGATCACGAGCGGGCGTTCGAGCAATTCCGCGCCGCGCTCATGCTCGATGCCGGTTTCAAGCCGGCGGAGCGCCAGTTGCAGTGGACGCTGGAACGCATGTCTCGAACGCGCTGACGCCATGCCGATGAACACGAGTGACGGGAAGGATGCATCATGTTGACCTGGTATCTGGAAGGGGCGGCGGCAAGCCACAACACCTTGCTGTTTCCGATCACGCAGCTTCCCTTCCGCATCGGTCGTGATCCGGCTTCCGATCTGGCCATTGCGTCCGGACAGGTGTCCAAGCATCACGCCTTGATCGACGCGGGTGGCGAGGACTGGCTGAAGCTGGTCGATCTGAACAGCACCAACGGCAGTTTCGTCAACCGCGAGCGCATCCAGGGCTCCGCGTCGATCCGCGCCGGCGACATCCTGCACTTCGGCAATTCCGAGTTCCGCCTGGGCTATCGAGGGGCACAAAAGGCAGTGCCGGCGCAGGATACCGGTGCGACGGTGTTCGTGCGCCCGGGCGACGTCGACCTGCCGCTCAACTTCGTCCGTCAGGAACGCGAGTACCTGGAAATGCTGGAACAGGGACGGATCACCGCCTATTTCCAGCCCATCGTGCGCCTGGCCGATGCCTCGCTGTTCGCCTACGAGGCGCTCGGACGCGGCAACCACGAGGCCCTGCCGCAGGCGCCCATGCTGTTGTTCCAACTGGCCGAGGCGCTCGACAAGGAGGTCCAGTTGAGCGAGGCGTTTCGCGATAGCGCGGCGCGCGCGCTGGCCGCCACGGGGCGTTCGGCGACCGTGTTCGTCAATACCCATCCCAAGGAGATGTTCCGCGAGGCGTTATACCGCTCGCTGCGCCGCGTGCTCGATGCCGCGCCGAACATGGATCTGGTGGTCGAGGTGCACGAAACCGCAGTCACCGAGACGGAAAAGATGAAGGTCATGGTCGCCCGTCTGAAAGACATGGGCATCCGCTTCGCGTATGACGACTTCGGCGCCGGTCAGGCGCGCATCAATGAACTGGCGGAGATTCCGCCGCATTTTGTCAAGTTCGACATGGCGCTGGTGCGCGACCTGTCCAAGGCCAGCGACAAGAAGCAGAAAATGGTCAGCGACCTGGTGCGCATCGTTCACGAGATGGGCTCCAGCAGCCTGGCGGAGGGCATCGAACTGGAGGCCGACGCCGTGCTCTGCCGGCAGATGGGCTTCCATCTCTGCCAGGGTTATTACTACGGCCGGCCGCAGCCGATGGCCTGAGCGCTGTCGGTTGGATTCGTCCTTGCATCCGGATTGCATCGTCGTCGGCGGTGGCGTCGTCGGTCTGGCGACCGCCGTGGAACTCGCCGCGTGCGGCGCCAGCGTGCGTGTGCTCGAGCGCGGCGCTCTAGCGCGCGAGTCGACCTGGGCCGGGGCCGGCATCCTCTCACCCCTGCCGCCCTGGCAGTATGGGCCCGCGCTCAACGCGTTGTCCGAGTACTCGCGCGGGCTGTTCGCCGATTGGTGTGCGCGCCTTGCCGCGTTGTCGGGTGTCGATCCGCAGTATCGGCGCGATGGCATGCTGGTGTTGCCGGATTTCGATCAGGATGCCGCGCTGGCCTGGTGCGCGCGCAGCGGTTGGCGGGCGAGCCTGTGTCGGGCGGGCGACGCGCTGGCGGACGCCGGCGACCTGCCCGCGCTCTGGTTGCCCGATGTCGCGCAGGCGCGCAATCCGCGTCTGGCGCGCGCGCTGATCGGCGCCGCGCGGGCACTCGGCGTCGAGCTGTGCGCACCTATCGAAGTGCTCGGCGTCGACGTGGCAGCACGACGCGTGCGCCGGCTCGTTACCGGCTCGGGCGGGATGAGCGCGCAGACCTACGTGGTTGCCGCGGGCGCCTGGAGCGGCCGGCTGCCGGGGTTGGAGGTGTTGCGCAATCGGATCGAGCCGGTGCGCGGCCAGATGCTGTTGTACCACCTGCCGCCGGGCACGCTGCGCTGCATCGTCTATCGCGACGGGCGTTATCTGGTGCCGCGCGCCGATGGGCATATCCTGGCCGGCAGCACCTTGGAGCGGGTCGGTTTCGACCCATCCACCACGCCCGAGGCGTGCGCGAGCCTGCATGCGTTCGCGGCCGGTCTGTTGCCCGAGCTCGCGCCGTTGCAGCCGCTGCGACACTGGAGCGGCCTGCGTCCGGGTTCACCCGACAACGTGCCGTCGATCGGGCGCCATCCGGAAGTCGAGAACCTGTACGTCAATACCGGACATTTCCGCTATGGTCTGACGCTGGCGCCGGGCTCGGCGCGCATCCTGGTCAGCCGGATCTGTTCGGAGCCGGCGCCGATAGCGCATGCACCCTACGACCTTGCCTCGACGCCATGCTTGAACCTCGCGTGATTTTGTATTCTCATGTGCGCGGATGTTGAATTTCGAAATTGCGAAATAGGGGACACGAAATAGTGCGAAATAGGGGACAGACCACGGTTTTCATTGAAAACCGTGGTCTGTCCCCTATTTCCGTGTCCCCCATTTCCACAAACCAGGGTCCGGGCATGAATCACTCACGACGCGGCTTCACGATGATCGAACTGGTGGTGGCTCTGGCCATCGTCTTCCTGCTGGTTGCGGTGGCCGTGGTGTCCTACCAGGATCACATGACGCGCAAGAAGCGCGCCGAAGCGCGCTCGGCCCTGGTCGAACTGGCCGACTGGATGCGCCATCAGCACCAGCGCACCCACGACTATCTGACGGCGACCTTGCCTTACGGCCAGATTCCCCGCGATGGCGAGCCGACCTACCGCATTCAATTGGAGCAGGCGCCGGTGCGCGCGAGCGACCCGGATGCCGTGTTTCCGGCCTTGACACCGACCACTTTCACGCTGCGGGCGGAGCCGGTGAAAGAAGATGTATGCGGCGCGCTGCTGCTCGATTCCGAAGGCCGCATCGGCGTGCTCGGCAATGGCGCCAAGGTGGCGGAGTGCTGGCGTTGAGCCCGGACGTGGGCGCGCCGCGCAGCAGGGCATGAGTGCGCTGTCGCCGCGTCATTTGCGGGTATTGCGCGCGCTCTCCGTCGACTGCTTCACCTCCGGTGAGACGCTCGCGCAGCGTCTGGGTTGCACGCGGGCGACCGTGCACAATGCCGTCCGTGACGGCATGCGCGCCGGTCTGCCGATGCAGATCGTGCGCGGGCGCGGTTACCGCATCGCCCGACCGGTGACCTGGCTGGATGCGCCGAGCCTGCAGGACGCGCTGGCTGCGCGCGGCATGGTCGGCGAGTTCCACGTCCATCTGGCCTCCACCAACAGTCATCTGCTCGCCCGTGCCCAGGCCGGTGCGCCGCATCGCACGCTGGTGTGCGCCGAATGGCAGAGCGACGGGCGTGGAAGACGGGGGCGCGCATGGCTGGCGGGATTGGGCACCGCGTTGACGTTCTCGCTGTTATGGCGTTCGCGCCATGCCGTTGCCGGATTGGCGGGGCTGTCGCTGGCCGTGGGGGTATTGTTGCGCCGTGCGCTGGTGGCTCAGGGCTTGCGCGAGGTCATGGTGAAATGGCCGAATGACCTGGTGGTGGGTGAAGCCAAGCTGGCCGGTGTCCTGATCGAACTGAACGGCGACATGTTGGGGCCGAGCAGCGCGGTGATCGGCGTCGGCATCAATGTGTTGGCCGGCGCGGACATGGCGCAACGGCTCGGACGCAGCGTCACCGATGTGTCCACCCATCTGGGTTCCGTGGCGGATCGCGGCGCTTTGCTGCTGGCGCTGGCCGAGGCGCTGGATGATGGACTGGCCGAGTTCGAGGCGCACGGCTTTGCCGCGTTTCGCGCGGAATGGGAAAGTGCGCATGCATACCAGGGGCGCGTGGTGCAGGTATGTGGTGCCAACGCGCGTTGCGTGTCCGGTCGCGCCGTCGGTGTCGACGATTACGGCGCGCTGCTGCTCGACACCGGCGCGGAAATCCGCCGTTTCCATGCCGGGGAACTGAGCCTGCAAGGGGGCCTCGATTGAGTCTGTTGCTGATCGATGCCGGCAATACGCGCATCAAATGGCGCGTGTTGGACGCCGGGCGGGTGAGTGGCGATGGCGTGATTCCCGTCGCCGACGTCGCCGCGCTGGCCGACGCCTGGCGTGACCTGCGGCCGCGCCATGCTTTCATCAGTTGCGTCGCCGCGCCGGAGGTGTGTGCCCGGCTGACCGACGGCTGCCGGCGCCTGGGCGCGCAGGCGCATCGGGTCGAGGCGGCGCGGCAGGCACACGGCGTGTTGAATCGCTACCAGGTTGCGCGGAGTCTGGGGCCTGACCGTTATGCCGCGCTGGTGGCGGTGGCGCGTGCCGGATGGGGCGATGCTGTCGTGGTCTGCGCCGGTACGGCGCTGACCGCCGATGCGCTGACCCGCGAAGGCGAGTTTCTCGGCGGGTGCATCCTGCCCGGTGCCGATCTGATGCGCGCGGCGTTGGCGAGCGGCACGGCGCGCGTCGATGCCGCCGATGTGCAGCCGACTGCCTGGCCGCGCGACACGGCCAGCGCAGTGGCGACCGGCATCCATCTGGCCCAGCGTGGCGTGGTGTTGGCGCTGCGGCGGCAGTTGCGCGCCCGGGTTGGGCGCACGGTGCGCATCGTCCTGGCTGGCGGTGCCGCTGCCCAACTGGCGCCGGGGCTGCCTCGGCCGTTACGCCGATGCGAGCATCTGGTGCTGGAGGGTCTGGCCTGGATGGCAAGGGATTGCGGATGCGACGCCTGATCGGCTTGCTCGTGGCGCTCAACGTCGGCGTGCTGCTGGCCGCCTGGGGCGTGCAGCAGGTCGGACAACGTGACCTGTCGTCCCTGACCTTCAACGCCGAGCGGATCAGCGTACTGCGCCTGCCGGCGCCGGAAACTGCGCGCGTGGCGTCGGCGACACCGACGGATGCGTTGCCGGTCAGCCCGGCGTCGGCCGATGCCAACGACTGCCTGGCCTGGCCGCGGCTGGGCGGGCAGGGTGTCGAGCAGGTCGAGCGTCGCCTGCGCGAGGCCGGTGTGGCCGTCGAGCATTACGACATGCGCGTGCGGCGCGACCTCGGCTGGTGGGTGTACCTGCCACCGATCGCGGACGACGCGGCGCGTCAGGCGCGCATCGAGGCGTTGCGTGCGCTCGGGGTCACGGATCTGGCGCCGGTGCGGGCCGGCACCATGGTCAACGCGCTGTCACTGGGGGTGTTTCCGACACTGGAACGCGCACGCGCGCATGCGGCGGCGTTACGTGCCAGAGGCGTCGATGATGCGCGCCATGCGCCGCGCCCCAATGCCGG
This sequence comes from uncultured Burkholderiales bacterium, assembly GCA_937949525.1. Lineage (GTDB taxonomy): Bacteria > Pseudomonadota > Gammaproteobacteria > Burkholderiales > Thiobacillaceae > PFJX01. Next base: position 44,551 of record CALEDT010000005.1, read on the forward strand.
CGAGGTACAGCTCATCCTGATGCCGGCCATCGATGCCGCGACGCGCGCGGCGCTCGCCTCCGGTTGGCCGGAGGGGCTGACGCCGGGGCGCTGTTCGGCGGCGGCCGATGCGGACACCGCGGCCGCGCCGTGACGGCGTCAGCAGGCGGCGGTCCCCTCGCAAAGGCGGCCGCGCAGCCAGTCTGCGGACAGCGGCAGCAACAGGTCGTCGAATTCGCCGCCGGGGCGGTCCGCCGCCCGCGGCGGCAACAGCATGAAGCGCTCGCCACCGCTGGCATTGGCCAATTCGGCAGGAGCCGTCGGCGCTGCGTTGGCGCGATCGGCGATGTTGCGCGCACCCAGACCGTTGGCGCCATGCGATAGCAGCAACGCGGCCACGCGCATGGTCCGCGCGCACGCCGTGTCCAGGCAGACTTCCGGCCATTCCGGCGTGGTGCCCGGCGGCTCGGCGCTGAGCGCGGCCCAGGCTGGCGCCACCGCGTAGCTCAGGTGGTTGCCCCAGGCGTCGCCGGGGGCGAGCGCCAGCGTGGCCCAGGGCAGGTTGCCGAACCGGCGTGCACAGCGACCGTCAGGCAGACGGTCTTCGAGGCCATCGTTGGCGATGCCTTCGGGGCCGGCATCGCGCATGTCCGGGCAGGGTAGGTGGCCGACGCCGCGTAGCTCGCGCCGTGCCAAGGCGTAGCCCACCAACGCCGTGCGTGCCTCCTCCAGCGCACGACGGGTCTCCGCCGACTGCCTCTCCGCGATGTGTCGCCCGAGCGGTGTGAGCATGCCGCCCAGAAGCAGGCTGACGACGAACAGTACGATGGCCAGTTCGATCAGCGTGAAGCCGCGCACGTCGATGCTTGAGGTCATGGCGGGGGCCGCTCTACTCGTGCAGCGTCCACCAGTACAGGCGGCAATCGGCTTGCCCGCTGCCGCCGTCGCCTTGCAACGCGATGGTGCAGTGCTCGATGGTGTAATGGCCTGGCGCGATGTCCGTCAGTAACGCCAGCAGTGCTTCCAGCCGGTCGATGCCGACCCGCTGCAGGGTGATGTCCATGGGGGTGCGGCCAAGTCCGGGGGCGAGGGTGCTGGGTTCGCGCGGGCCCAGCCGCCAGGACAGGCTATCGATGTCGAGTTGGGTCTGCGCACGGCTCAAGGCACTGATCCAGCCTACGCGGTTCTCGGCTGCGTTGAAGCCGCGCTGCTCCATCTGTCGATGGATCTCGGCCGCGGCTCGATCCTCCTGCAACCGTGTGGGTGCCAGCCGTGCGTCGTGGGCGGCGGCTTCGGTGGCGGCCGTCTGCCGCTGCAGCGCGGTCTCACTGGCGACACGGTGGTTGAAGCTGAGATGCAATGCGGCACCGCCCAGCACCAGTGCCGCCAGCAACAGCGCAAACGGCTGACGTAACGCGGGCGTGCGTAGCAGGGCGAGTATCATGGCTTGGTCTTGGCTTCGATGCGAAAACGCGCGTTGACGGTACTGTGTCCGAACTCGCCCTCCTGCGTCTGCTGCGGCGATGCGTCCAACGGCCACAACGTCACCACGACCTGGTGCGAGCCGGCCAGACGGGTACGCAATGTCTCGGCGAACTCACGCACGTGGTCGTGCGCGAGCTGGAAGTCGCCGTCGAAAGGCGTCACCTCTCCTTCGACGGTGAGTAGCGCCCCCGCACCTGCGTCGTTCCAGTCCAGGCGCTGAGCACGTATTCTGGGGTGCAACCGCACGGTGTCGGCGGTCGCGCGAAACAGTGCGGTCGGCGGCGGCTCGGGGCGGGGCAGGGCGCGCCAGGCGTCCACCGCGCGCAGCCGCGCGCGCACCGCATCCACGCCGCCGGCCGGGTCGAGGACGGCGGCTTCTCGCGCACGATGCGCGGTTTCTTCGGCCATCTGCGCGGCGGTCGCGCGTTGCAGCCGCCAGGCATCCAGAGCCAGCACCACGGCTGCGCCCAGTGTCAGGCCCAGCCACACACCGGTGGCCAGATGCAGGCCCCGGCGTAACCAGTGGGCTCGGGTCAGCGCATGCTGCTCGGCGGTCATCAGGTTGGCGCCGGCTGGAGCGCTGGCAAGCAGGCGCAGGTACAGGGCGTCGCTGGATTCGGCGAGCAGGGAGGGCGGCAATCCCAGGGTATCGATCAGCGTGGCGCGTGGCACGCGTTCGCAGCGGAAACCGCTGCTCTCCGGCAGCAACGCGTGCAGGCCGTCGAGCGTGTTCAGCGGATCGACCAGCACCGTGCGCAGGGGCTCGGAACGTGTCAGCAGACGCTGGCCCACCAGCGATTGGCGCGTGCGCTCGATTTCTTCCGCGTAGTTGCGCAACGCATCGTCGTAACCCGTGCCGTCGACCGGCGCGAGCCGGGAGAAGCGCAATTCGCCGTCGTCCAGATAGGACAGACGCAGCCCGCCGGTCTGCTCCGAAACCAGCAGCAACCTGCCCTGCACTAGATCGAAGCGTCGCGCCAGCGGAATGGTCAGTGCCGGCAGCAGCCAGATGCCGGCCAGGTGGGCGGCACGCAGATGGGCGATATCCAGCCACGGGCGGATCAGCTCGGCGTTGGTCAGCCCCATCAGCAGGTAGCGTTCGTGTGCCGTCGGGCCCGCCACCTTGCCTTGGCGCAGCGCGGCGCGGTAGGGGGACTGATGCACGAGCTGGCGCAGGCGGCGCTCGGTCATCTCGCGGCGATCGGCGCCGTGCACCCTTGGCAGCGCTTCCAGACGGTAGACCTCGTCGACCGTGTCGACGGCGATGGCGATGGCGGTATCGGGGTGTCGCAGCAGGAAGTCGTTGAAGGCCTCCCAGCCTTCCTCGCCACCGGGCAGGCTGCGCACATCGAGCAACGCGCCGCGGCGATACAGCGCGCAACTGGCACCGGCCGCGGACAGGTAGAGCAATACGCGCGAACGCGGGATCACAGCGGCAACTCCCCGATGATCTGGTAGACCGGCAGGAACACCGCCAGCATCAGCAGCGCCAGCAGCAGGCCGAGCAAGGCGGCCAGGCCCGGCTCCAGCAGCTTCAAGGCGCGTGCCACGGTTTCGCGCGCGTCGCGGGCAAAGAACCAGGTGACGTTGCTCAACGCCGGAGCCAATGCGCCGTTGGCTTCGCCGGTGTGCACCATGCGCAGCACCAGGGGTGGCAGCAGGTTCTGGTGGCGCAGGCTTTGTGTGACGCTCTCGCCGGCGGCGATGCGCTGCGCGGCGTCTTCCAGCCGACGCCGGATGTACCGGTTGCCGGCGCTTTCCGCGCAGGCTTGGAGCGCGTCCAGCAAGCCGACGCCGGATTCCAGCAACAGTGCCAACAGATCGAACACGCGTGCCAGGATGTGTTTGCTGAGCGCCGTGCCTACCACGGGCAGACGCAGCACGCTCTGGTCCAGCCAGAGCCGCAGCGACGGCGCGCGTTCACGCACCACGATCAGCGCAACCAGCGCCAGCGCCGCCGATGCCACCAGCCAGGGCAGCAGGGACTGGGCGAAGCGGGAAACGGTGATCAGCGCTTGCGTGGTGGCCGGCATGGGCAGATGCAGCCCGTGCACCAGGATGGCCAGCTTGGGCGTCAGGTAGAACAGCAGCACGGCCGCCGCCGTCAGCACCGCCAGCGCGGCCAACGCGGGGTAGATCAACAGGCGCGTGAACTCCGCGTGTTGCTCCTCCTGCTGTTTGAGGCTCGCCTCGAGCCGCGCAAAGATGCTTTCCATGCGGTCGCTCTTCTCCGCGGCGCGCACCAAGGCGACGAATACCCGGTCGAACACGTGCGGATGGGCGGCGAGGGCCTCGGACAGCAGCTTGCCGCCCTCCAGGTCATCGGCGATCAGGGACAGCAGGCCGCGGAAACGCGAGTCGTCGCTGCTGGCGATGAGATCCCGCAAGCCCTCCAGCAACGGCGCGTTGGCGCGGGCGATCTGCTGCATGTGGAAACAGAAGCCGATGAGGTCGCGGCGCGATGCGCCACGCCAGGCCGCGAGCGCGTCCAGCCCGGTGGCGGCGCGCGCGCGGATCAGCGTCAGTCCCATGCGGCGCAGGCGCAGGTCGAGATCGATGTCGTTGAGTGCGGTGAGTTCGCCGCGGATGCGGTGGCCCACGGCGTCGGCCGCGCGATAGCGATACAGCGGCATCAGCGACGTCCCAGGTTGACCACCCGGCGCAGTTCCGCCAGCGATGTCTCACCGGCGCGCACCCGCTGCAGCCCCTCCTCGGCCAGATTGCGCCAGCCGCGCTGGGTGGCCAGCGTCGCCAGTTCGCGCGGCGTGGCGCCGCGCAGCACGGCCTCGTCCAGCGTGGCGTCCATGGGCAGCAGTTCCATCAGCGGCAGGCGCCCGCGATAGCCCTTGAAGGCGCAGCGCACGCAGCCACGCGCGCGATAGAGCTGTTCGGGTACGTCACCGTCGAGGTCATGGCATTCCCATTCCTCCGGAACGTAGGCTTCGCGGCAATGCGGGCACAGGCGGCGCACCAGGCGCTGGGCCAACACGGCGATGACGTTGCCGGCGATGATGGCCGGGCGGATGCCCAGGTCCACCAGGCGCGGAAACACCCCCAGGGCGGAATAGGTGTGCAGCGTGGTGAACACCAGATGGCCGGTCATGGCCGCACGGAACGCCATGTCGGCGGCGTCGCGGTCGCGGATCTCACCCACCAGCACGATGTCGGGATCCTGGCGCATGATGGCGCGCACGCCGCCGGCGAAATCGATCTTGGAGACTTCGCTGATCGAGGTCTGGCGGATCAGGGGGTGCGGGTACTCCACTGGGTCCTCCAGCGTCATGATGTTCACTTCTTCGCGGTTGAGGTGGGCCAGCAGCGAGTACAGCGTGGTGGTCTTGCCGGACCCGGTGGGGCCGGTGACGATGATCAGTCCCTCCGGGCGGCGGATCGCATCCATCAGGCGCCGCAGTGTGGTTTCCGGCAGACCCATGCGGTCGAGCGGGATGATCGCCTTCTCCCGGTCCAGCACGCGCAGCACGATGTTCTCGCCGTGCAGCGTGGGCATGATGGATACGCGGAAATCGATGCTGCGGCCGTACAGCGTGAGCGACAGGCGGCCTTCCTGCGGCGCGCGCGATTCGGCGATGTTGAGCCCGGCGATCACCTTGAGACGCACGGCCATGGCCGGCCAGTACTTGCGATGCAGGCTGCGCATCGGCTCCAGCACGCCATCGATGCGATAGCGTACGCGCAGGAACGTCGACTCCGGCTCGAAATGCACATCGGACGCGCCACGTTTCACCGCTTCGGCCAGCAGCGCGTTTACCAGTCGCACCATGGGTTGCGTGAACTCGGCTCCGGTCTGCAGGCTGCTCCAGTCGACCTCGCCGGTTTCGATCTCCTTGAGGATGCCGTCCACGGACAGATCGAAGCCATAGAACTTGTCCAGGTATTCGAGGATCTGCGCTTGCGCTGCCAACACCGGGCGGATGTCGTAACGTCCCTCCAGATGTGCGCGCAACTGGTCCAGCGCCACCAGATTGAACAGATCGGGTACCGCCACGGTCAGTGTGCGGGCATCGACGTCGACGGCCAGCGGCAGGATGTGGTGGCGGCGGGCGAGCTGCTCCGGGGTCAGCGCGATGGCATCGGTATCCGCCACCACCTGGTTGAGATCGATGCTGGCTTCGCCGGCGTGTTCCGCCAGCACATCGCGCAACACCGCATCGGTGATGAAGCCGAGATCGATCAGTTGCCGGCCCAGCGGCAGGCCGCTGGTGGCCTGCTCCATCAGGGCGATGCGCAGTTGATCCAGGCTGATCAGGCCACGCGAGGCAAGCCACTCGCCGAGTTTCGGTGGTTCGGGAAAGTGCGCCATGAGGCTCGCGCTGGGTCGGACCGGGCGCGCGGGATCAGTCGTTCTGGTAGGTCTGCATGCGGCTGTACAGCGTGGTGCGGTTGACGCCGAGCATCTTCGCCGCTTGCGAAAGGTTGCCGTGGGTCATGGCCAGTGCCGCCTCGACGTAGCTCTTCTCCCACTGTTTCATGATCTGGTCGAGATTGAAGTTGTGCATGCTGCGCAGATGGGTCTTGGCGTACTCCTGCAAGGCGCGGGCGTCGGTGGGCAGTGGAATGGTGCTCGGGCTGACCACGTCGAGGTCGAACTCATCCTCCAGTTCACGCGCATTCACCGGGCGGCCGGCATACTTGGTGGTCAGCCGGATGACGATGTTGCGCAACTCGCGCACGTTGCCGGGAAAGTGATATTCCTCCCATAGTCGCTGGGCGTCCGGCTGGAAATTGAACGGCTGCACTCCGACTTCGCGCGCGTAATGCGCACGAAAGTGCTCGAGCAGTGCCAGCTTGTCCTCGTTCTGTTCGCGCAGCGGCGGCACGTGCACGGAGAACACCGAGAGCCGATGGTACAGGTCGCCACGGAAACGGCCCTCACGCACCTCGCGCCGCAGATCGCGGTTGGTGGCAGCGACGATGCGTGCGTTGGAGAAGCGGCTGATGGTCTCGCCGACGCGCTGGAACTCGCCGTTCTCCAGCACGCGCAGCAGTTTGGCTTGCAGTTCCAGCGGCAGTTCACCGATCTCGTCGAGGAACAGCGTGCCATCGCGCGCGTCTTCGAAGTAACCCGAATGCGCTTGCACTGCGCCGGTGAAGGCACCCTTGGCATAACCGAACAGCGTGGGTTCGACCAGCGTCGGCGAGATGGCGGCGCAGTTGAGGGCGAGGTAGGGCTTGCCGCTGCGTTTGGACCAGCGATGCAGACTGTTCGCCACCAATTCCTTGCCGCTTCCGGATTCCCCCTCGATCAACACCGGGAACGGCGCGTCGGCGTACAGCTTGATCTGTTTGCGCAGCCGGTCGACGGCGAAGCTGGTGCCGATGATCTCGCCGCCTTCGCGCGGGCCGGACACCGGCTCCGGTGTCGCCATGGCACCGGGATCGAAGCGCAGGGCGGAGAGCAGGGCGCGCTTGATGCGTTCCGGTTCCGCGGGTTTGGCGATGAAATCGATGGCGCCGAGGGCTCGGGCATGGCGTGCATTGGCTTCGTCGTTCTGGCCGGACAAGACCAGGATGCGGATGTTCTTGGAGTGGTTCAACAGATCGCTGATCAATGCGAAGCCTTCGTCCGGCTTGTGCTGCATGGGTGGCAGGCCCAGGTCGACCAGGGCGAGCGGCGGCGCGCTATCGATCTGGGTCAAAAGGCTCTTGACCTGCTGCCGGGTTTCCGCGACGTACACCTCGAAATCGTTGGACAGCACGAAGTGCAGGGTGTCGGTGATCAGCGGATCGTCGTCGACGATCAGCAGGGCGGGTTTGGCTTCCATGTTCACGCCACGTCTCCGTCTAAGCAGGTTGCGTCCGCGTGCGCACACGCGGCCGGGTGGCACTCAGGCGATCACGGTGAAATTCGCCATCAGCCAGCCGTCACCCTTGTCGCGCACGTTCTCAAGGCGTACCAGACGCGTGCCGGTACGTTCGGTGAGCCGGTATTGCCTGCCATGGGCATAGCGCGCGCTTTCCATGATGATGTAACTGCCATCATCGAATTGCGGGAACACCAGTGCATGACTGGGGGGCTGGTTGTCGAAACTGGTGTCGTCCACGCTGTAGCTGATGCTGAGGCTCGCCTGATGGGCTTCGATGCGCGCCACCGCGGGTTTCGCGTTCAGTGTCTGCACGCCGATCTTGCGCGTATCGTCGGGCAGGCGCGTGATGCGCCGGATGACGCCGACCAGCCAGTTCTCGGCCGGATCCAAGCGCAGCGCCAGCAACTTGCCCACTTTCACCCATTCGCTGTCCTCGCCTTTGAGAATGACGCCCACGCCGCTCTCGCTGATGTCATGCAACGGCCACTGTTCGGCATTCAGGTCGCGCAGCCCCTGGCTGCGCTGGGCGATGTTCGATTTGGTGCGCTCGGTGACGAAGCCGTACAGCTTGATGTCGAGTATCTCCTCGGGGGTCAGGCCCTGCTCGGGTTGGAGACCGTGCTCGAGATTGTCTTCCATCTGGATGCGCCCGCAGATGCCGGCCAGGTCGCGCAACACCTCGCAGCGCCCATCGGTGGGTGCGCGGCTGCTGGTGCGCCGCTCGCGTCCGCTGCCCGAACTGAGCTCATTGGCGAGGTGATCGAGCAGGTCGTAGCCATCCGGCAGGCGGAAATCCTCGCCCAGGCCCAGCGAGGCCGGCAGCGCGCCGGACTTGAGCGCGTCGCGAATATCGTTGAACCTGGCCTGCAAGCGCGTGATGTCGATGAAGCGGAAGCCGGCCTCGGTGGTCGTGCCGGCGCGCCACTGCCGGAGTCCGTGGGGCGCGCTGGTATCGACAAAAAAGAAGTGCCGATCCGCATCGAACACTGCATCGATGTGCGCCAGGTCGCACCAGTGGTCCAGCCAGTGGTCGACCATCTCCACCTGGCGTGGCGTCAGGCTGCCGGAGCCCAACGGCGACAGCAGCAGTGCCTGCAGGTACTCCTCGGTGCAACTGGAGGCGCGTGTGTCGTGCGCGTAGACCTTGAGACGGGCGCCATGAAAGCCGTCGAATTCGGCGATGCGGTAGATGTTGTGCAGCCGCTGCCAGAGCTTGCCTTCCACCTTCTCGTAGCGGAAGTAGCGCCACTTGAAGATATCGGCGAAACCGCGAATCGCGCGCGCGGCGATCTGCGGAATGGACGGCTGGATCTTGCTGCCGCCGGGGTTGCCGACGAAATCCATCAGAAAGGCGTGGTAGCCGCGCGTCGTCTCCCAGAAGAACGCGTGGATCGCCGTCCACAGGCGGGATTCGATCACCTTGGACATGCGCGGATTGCGCAGATACTGCAGACACAGGGAGTACTGCATCTCGCGCGCCTGCTCATCCAGGTGCATCAGCACCTGCAGGCGCTCCTTGGACATGGGTAGGCCGGCGTGGTTGAACTGGATCAGGCTTTGCACCACCTGCTCCTGCGCCGTGTAGATGTCCCCGGCGGGCAACTCCTGCATCCAGCGCGAGACCGTTTTCAGGTCACTCAGGGGATCTTCTTCGGTTTTCTTGCGCTTGAAGAACCCGAACATGTTCGTCCCTTCCTTGGTCAGTCCAGCTTGCCTGCAAGCCAGGCATCCACCGCGCGCAGCGCCTCGGGCAGGCATTCCGGGCGGGTGCCGCCGGCCTGGGCGAGGTCGGGTCTGCCGCCCCCCTTGCCGCCGACATGGCCGGCAACATGGTTCACCAGTTCGCCCGCCTTGACGCGCGCGTGCAGGTCCGGCGTCACCGCGGCGAGCAGCGCGACCTTGCCGTCGCTGACGCCGCCCAGCACCAGTATGCAGGAGCCCAGGCGATCCCGCAGTTTATCGGCGAGGTCACGCAAAGCTTTAGCATCGGCGCCGTCAATGGCGCTGGCGAGTACGCGCGTACCGCCCATCGGGCGTGCTTGCGCCAGGAGTTCGTCGACCTGGCCGCTGGCCAGGCGCGACTTGTAGCGCGCCAGTTCCTTCTCCAGCGCGCGTACCTGATCCTGTATCTGTTGGATGCGCACCAGGGCCTCGGCCGGTTGGGTCTTGAGCCGTTCGGCGATTTCATGCAGGGTGGCTTCCTGCTCCTGGGTCAAGGCCAGGGCCGCGGGACCGGTGACCGCCTCGATGCGGCGGATGCCTGCGGCTACCCCGCCTTCGGCCACGATCTTGAACAGACCGATGTCGCCGGTACGGCGCACATGGGTGCCGCCGCACAGTTCGGTGGAGAAGTCGGCCATGCCGACCACACGGACCTCGTCGCCGTATTTCTCGCCGAACAGCGCCATCGCGCCTGCACGGATGGCATCCTGGTGCCGCATCAGGCGCGTCTCCACGCGGCTGTTGCGGCGGATTTCGGCATTGACCAGTTCCTCGATACGCCGCAGCTCGTCGGCACTGAGTGGTTGTGGATGGGTGAAGTCGAAGCGGGTGCGTTCGGCATTGACCAGGGATCCCTTCTGGGTGACATGGGGGCCCAGAACCACCCGCAGGGCGGCGTGCAGCAGGTGGGTGGCGGAGTGGTTGTACGCCGCGCGCGCGCGCGTCGCGGCGTCGACCCGCGCATGGGCGTCCTCGCCGACGCTGAGCCGGCCATTGAGCAGCCGTCCGCGGTGGCCGAATACGTCGGCCTGGATTTTCTGAGTGTCTTCCACGCGGAACGTACCGTGGCCCGAGGCGATTTCGCCGATGTCGCCGACCTGGCCACCGGATTCCGCATAGAACGGCGTGCGATCCAGCACGATCACCGCCTCGTCGCCGGCGATGATCTCGCTGACCTCGGTGCCCTCCTTGTACAGCGCGACGATGCGCGCCTCCTGTTCCAGCGTGTCGTAGCCGACGAACTCGGTCTTCTCGCCGGTGAAGTCCAGTCCCTTCTCCATGGCAAAGCGTGAAGCCGCGCGCGCCCGTTCGCGCTGCCGCTCCATGGCCGCGGCGAAGCCGGCGAAGTCGACCGTGATGCCGCGTTCGCGCGCGATGTCGGCGGTGAGGTCGAGCGGAAAGCCGAAGGTGTCGTACAGACGGAACACGGTCTCGCCGTCGAGCATCTTGTCCTCGGACGCCATGGCCGTCTCCAGCACACCCATGCCGTGCTCCAGCGTCTCGGCGAAGCGCTCCTCCTCCTGGAGGAGCACTGCGGTAACGCGCTCGCGCGCCTCGACCAGTTCCGGATAGGCTTCGCCCATGACCAGGGCGAGATCATCCACCAGCCGGTGGAAGAAAGGCGTCTTGCGGCCCAATTTGTAGCCGTGGCGGATGGCGCGGCGGATGACTCGACGCAGCACGTAGCCGCGCCCCTCGTTGCCGGGAATCACACCGTCCACCACCAGGAAGGCGCAGGCGCGGATGTGGTCGGCGATGACCTTGAGCGAATTGTCCTGCAGATCGGCGGCCCCGGTTTCGCGCGCCGCAGCACGGATCAGTGCCTGGAACAGGTCGATGTCGTAGTTCGAGTGCACGCCCTGCATCACCGCCGAGATGCGCTCCAGGCCCATGCCGGTGTCGACGGATGGTTTGGGCAGCGCATGCAGCACACCGGTTTCGTCGCGGTTGTACTGCATGAACACCAGATTCCATATCTCGATGTAGCGGTCACCGTCCTCTTCCGGCGTGCCCGGCGGGCCGCCAGCGACCTCGGGGCCGTGATCGTAGAAGATCTCGGTGCAGGGGCCGCAGGGGCCGGTGTCACCCATGGCCCAGAAGTTGTCCGAGTGATAGCGCTGGCCCCCCTTGTCGCCGATGCGGGCGATGCGTTCGCGCGGCACACCGATCCGGTTGGCCCAGATTTCATAGGCCTCGTCGTCGTCCTGGTAGACCGTCACCCACAACCGGTCGGCCGGGATATTCAGCGTCACGGTCAGGAACTCCCAAGCGAACTCGATGGCGTTCTGTTTGAAGTAGTCGCCGAAACTGAAGTTGCCCAGCATCTCGAAGAACGTGTGGTGACGCGCCGTGTAGCCGACGTTTTCCAGGTCGTTGTGCTTGCCTCCGGCGCGCACGCAACGCTGGCTCGAAGCCGCGCGGGTATAGGGGCGAAGCTCACGACCGAGGAAGACGTCCTTGAACTGCACCATGCCGGAATTGGTGAACAGCAGGGTCGGATCGTTGCCCGGGATCAGCGGGCTCGACGCCACCACGGTATGACCCTTGGCGGCGAAGAAGTCGAGGAAACGACGGCGGATCTCACTGCTGTTCATGACGGATACGGCCGGAGACGGCCGTCAAACGGGCAACCCGGCGATTGTAGCGGCGAAACTCTGACGCGGGGGAGGTCGGTGCGCACGGCATCCCCGCCACGGCGGCGAGGCCGGGAGCGACGGGGCGGGTCAGTGGGCGTGTCCGGCCCGTTCCGGCAAGCGTACCGTGTAATGCTGCGCGGACAGTCGGGTGCCCACCTCGAAACGACGTCCGATAAGGTCGAGAAACTGCCGACGCGAGTACAGACCGAGATTGACCGGGATGCCGGTGCTTCCATCGTCGAACAGCAGCAATGGACGATGTCCAGTGCTTTCGATCAACCGGGCGTACATGATCCACTCCCAACCATGATCATGCCCGGCTCATGGCATACCCCGTGCCATGGGCGATGGTGGGCGCCGCCGCCGACAAGCGGGCCGGCCAGGCCGAAACCGTCGGATTCTCATGCTGGCTGGCGATAAGCCGACGATGTTCAGATGCGTTGAAATCGCAGATCCCACACGCCGTGGCCGAGCCGCAGGCCGCGTTGCTCGAAACGGGTGAGCGGTCGGTCGTCGGGGCGTGGTGCATAGCCTTGCACGCTGTTGACGAGCAGTGCTTCGGCCTCCAGCACCGACAACATATGCTCGGCGTAGTCGCGCCAGTCGGTGGCGAGATGCAGATAGCCGCCCGGTTTGAGCCGGGATGCGAGCAGGTGGGTGAAGGCCGGCTGGATCAGCCGTCGCTTGTGGTGGCGTTTCTTGTGCCAGGGGTCAGGAAAGAACACGTGAACGCCGTCCAGGCTGTCCGGCACGATCATGTCACGCAACACCTCGACGGCGTCATGTTGCACGATGCGCACATTGTCGAGCCCAAGTTCGTCGATACGTTTGAGCAGGCTGCCGACGCCGGGCACGTGCACCTCGATGCCGAGATAGTCGATGTCCGGGTGGCGCGCTGCGATATCCGCCGTGGCGCCCCCCATGCCAAAGCCGATCTCCACGACTTTGGCGGCAGCGCGCGCGAACGCGGCGTTCAGGTCCAGCGGTGTCGGGTGGTAGGGGATGATGAAGCGTGGGCCAAGGCTCGTCAGCGCACGCAACTGGCCGCTGCCCATGCGCCCGCCGCGCATGACGAAGGAGCGGATGGGGCGGTGCAGGCGCGGCGGCGCGGTGTCCTCGGTAGTATGGGCTTGCCGTGCGCCCGCCGGCACGGGCGGGCGTGTCATGCGCCGATCAGGCCGCTGGTCGGTGAAGACGGACTCGCCTGATAAACCTTGCGCGGCATGCGGCCGGCCAGATAGGCCGCCCGTCCGGCCTGCACGGCGAGTTTCATCGCCTGCGCCATCAGTACCGGCTCACGCGCCTGGGCGATGGCTGTGTTCATCAGTACCGCATCGCAGCCCAGTTCCATGGCAATGGCCGCGTCCGAAGCGGTGCCGACGCCGGCATCGACGATCACCGGCACTTCCAGACGATCGATGATGATCTGCAGATTCCAGGGATTGAGGATGCCCATACCGGAACCGATCAGCGAGGCCAGCGGCATCACCGCGACACAGCCCAGATCCTGCAGGTGTTGCGCGACGATGGGGTCATCGCTGGTGTAGACCATGACCTTGAAACCTTCGCGCACCAGCACCTCGGCCGCTTTCAAGGTTTCCACCACGTTGGGGTAGAGGCTCTGCGGATCGCCCAGCACTTCGAGTTTGACCAGATCGTGGCCATCGAGCAGTTCACGCGCCAGCCGCAGGGTACGTACCGCGTCGTCGGCCGTGTAACACCCCGCCGTGTTGGGCAGATAGGTATAACGGGAGGGCGGCAACGCATCCAGCAGGCTGGGCTGGCTGGGATCCTGACCGATATTGGTGCGACGGATGGCCACGGTGACGATGCGCGCGCCTGAGGCATCGATGGCCTCGCGAGTCTGGGCGAAATCACGGTACTTGCCCGTGCCCACGAGCAGACGGGAGTCGTAAGCCGTTCCGGCGATGACGAGAGGGTCCATAGGGGTCGGCGGCATCACGTCATGTCAACCTCCGCCCACGGCCACGACGATCTCCAGTTGATCGCCATGCGCGAGCTGGGTTGCGCCATACTGGCCCCGTGGCACGATCTCGCCGTTGCGCTCCACGGCAATGCGCCGGTCGGCGAGTTCCAGCTCGACGAGCAGCGCGGCGAGCGTGATGGAAGCGGGAAAATCGTGGTCGAGGCCGTTGACGCGAAGGGTGATCACTTTGTGACGTCTGCGAAATCAAGTAGCATGCGAGCCCACGATTCTACAGCGGTGTCCGCTGCGCGGGTGTAGTTCAATGGCAGAACCTCAGCTTCCCAAGCTGATGACGTGGGTTCGATTCCCATCACCCGCTCCATTCCCCGCCTTTCCTGCCGCGATACCCCATGTCCTCGTTGGAAGATGCCCTCGAAATCATTAAACGTGGTTGCGACGAGCTGCTGGTCGAAGCCGAACTGATCGAGAAACTGAAGTCCGGTCGGCCGTTGCGCGTCAAGGCCGGCTTTGATCCCACCGCGCCGGATCTGCATCTTGGGCACACCGTACTGCTCAACAAGATGCGGCAATTGCAGGACTTGGGGCACCAGGCGGTCTTCCTGATCGGGGACTTCACCGGCATGATCGGCGACCCGACCGGCAAGAACGCGACGCGTCCACCACTCACCGCCGAGCAGGTCGAGGTCAATGCGCGCACCTACCAGGCGCAGGTGTTCAGGATCCTGGACCGCGACCGCACCGAAGTCGAGTTCAACTCGCGTTGGATGGCGGGCATGAGTGCGGCGGACATGATCCGGCTGGCGTCGACGCATACCGTCGCGCGCATGCTCGAACGCGATGACTTTGCCAAACGTTACGGCGGCGGGCAGCCGATCGCCATCCATGAGTTCCTGTATCCGCTGATCCAGGGCTACGACTCGGTCGCGTTGGACGCCGACCTGGAACTCGGTGGCACCGACCAGAAATTCAATCTGCTGATGGGCCGGGAAATGCAGCGACACCATCACAAGCCGCCGCAGTGCATTCTCACCATGCCGCTGCTGGAAGGACTGGACGGCGTCAACAAGATGTCCAAGTCGCTGGGCAACTACGTCGGCATCACCGAACCGCCGGGTGAACAGTTCGGCAAGCTGATGTCGATCTCCGATACCCTGATGTGGCGCTACATCGAACTGCTGTCGTTTGCGCCGCTGTCTCAGGTGCGACGCTGGCGTCAGGAGGTCCACGAAGGCCGCAATCCGCGGGACATCAAAGTCACTTTCGCCCAGGAGATCGTCGCGCGTTTTCACGGCGAAGCCGCGGCGCGCGGCGCGCTGGCGGAGTTCGAAGCCCGCTTCCGTGGCGGCGTGCTGCCCGACGACATGCCGGAACTCACGCTCACGGCGCCTGCCGGCGGGCTTGCGCTGACGCTGGCGCTCAAGCAGGCCGGCCTCGTGCCGAGCACCTCCGAGGCGATGCGCGCGATCGCCGGTGGTGGCGTCCGTCTGGATGGCGAGCGGGTGACCGACAAGGGGCTGTTGCTGACGCCCGGCGCCCGTGTCGTCGCACAAGTGGGCAAGCGTCGCTTCGCCCGTCTTCTGGTGCGTTGAGCAAGTCGTTGAAAAATAAATAAATCTTTACCAGAGCGAAAAATTTTTGAAACAAACGCTTGACCGGCTAAAAGATGTGCCTATAATGGCGGTCTTCGCTGCTGCAACAACGGATGCAGGCGAAAAACGCAACAAAATCAGTTCTTTAACAAGTTACTTACAGCCTTAAGGTGTGGGCATTGGGTTGAGGGCAAGGCTTACCTGGGTGAGGACTTGGGTGAGTTGAGCTGATGAGGAACCTGATGCTTGCACTAGTCAGTGAATTCTGAAGAGTGACGA
>CALEDT010000006.1 GCA_937949525.1 uncultured Burkholderiales bacterium
GGCGCGGCCCCCGGGGAGCGCGCGGCCGGCGACAGTGGGGCGCCGGGGCTCCCGGAAAGGGGAGAATGTCTTGGCCTGACCCCGTGTGGCTTCGGGGAGAGTCGTGGGTCTGGTCAGGCCCGCGAAGGGGACCCGCCGGCCCGGGGCCCCCGCGACGCCTGCGTCGCGGGGTGGGCTCGGCCAGGGGCCCCCGCGACGCCTGCGTCGCGGGGTGGGCTCGGCCAGGGGCCCCCGCGACGCCTGCGTCGCGGGGTGGGCTCGGCCCGGGGTCCACGCGGCGCCTGCGTCGCGGGGTGGGCTCGGCCCGGCCTGCGGCGGCTCCGCCGGTCAGGCTTCGCCCGAGGGCAGCCGCCTGCGGCCTAGTAGCGCCACTCGACCGTGCCGGTGAAGGTGCGCGGCGGGCCGTAGAAGCCGATCACCGAATCGCCGAAGAGCGCGCCGGGGAAGTTGTAGCCGCCGACGCGGTAGCGCGCATCGGTCAGGTTCCTAGCATGGAAGCCGAGCCGGAAGCGGTCGTTGGCGCTCGTCCAGTTGATGTTGACGTCGACGAGGACATAGCCGTCCTCGTCGAGGAGGGGAGTCTTCACCTCGAAGAGCTGGTAGGAATCGCGGAAGGCGAGCATCGGGTTGACGGCGAGCGTGCCGCGGGCGAGCGCGACCTCCCAGGTGAGGCCGGCGTTGATCGTCCAGGCCGGGGTGTTCTGGAGGAAGCGCTCATTGGAGACGTCGACCGGTGCCGTGCCGCCGAAGATGAAGGTGAGGAACTCCCGGTAGTCCCCGTGGGTGTAGCCGATGCCGAGGTTCGCCGAGACGCCCATGGGAAGGCGGGCGGTGGCTTCCGCCTCGAAGCCCCAGATGACGAGCTGGCCGGCATTGTCGACGAAGCTCGCGATTCCGCCGAGCGCGTTGGGGACCTGGATGGTGACCTGCTGGTCGCGGTAGTTGGAGCGGAAGCCGGCGAGCGCGACGAAGAGCGACCGGTCGAGGAAGCTGCCCTTGAGGCCGGCTTCGACCGTGCCGATGGTCTCGGGGGCGTAGCCGTTGACCGTGGTGGGGGTGAAGAGGGCATCGCCGCGCATGTCGAAGCCGCCTGACTTGAAGCCCTTGCCCCAGCTTGCGTAGACGTTGACCTCGGGCGTGAGCGCGTAGGTGGCGCTGATGCGGGGGGTGACGCGGTCGTCGGTGCGGTCGTTGGTGTAGTCGGTGCGCACCAAGCCGGGGATGGCGGCCGGATTGCCGAAGAGGGGCGAGCGAATGCCGGTGAAGTTGCGGCGGAAGACGGTGCCTTCCTTGCGGTCCTCGGTCCACCGGAGGCCGGCGGAGAGGGTGAGCCTTTCGGTCAGGGCGTAGGAGAGGTCGCCGAAGAGGGCGATCGAGCGGGTGTCGACATCGCCCGACGTCAGGATGGTGAGGTTGGCGCCGCCGAGGACGGTATCGAAGGCGCCGGCGGCATTGCCCTCAAGATAGAAGACGCCGGCGACGCCCTGGAGCCGGCCGAGGCTGAGGAGCGCCTGGACTTCCTGGGTGAACTGCCAGTCCTCGTAGAAGGCGGGGACGTCGAGGACCGGGCCGGGGGTGTTGTCGAAATCGATGAGCGTGTCGGTGCGGCTGCCGCGATAGGCGGTGATGGACTTGAGCGTGAGCGCATCAGAGGCAGTGAACTCGGCCGTGGCGGAGACGCCCCAGGTGGTGACCCTGTTGTCATCGCCGAGGCCGGCGCGGGTGTCATACTTCGACGGCAGCGGCGCGAAGACGGGGTTGCCGGCGAAGCCGATCTCGCGGTGGCCGTGGCGGGGATTGCTCGTGTCGACCATGCGGTCGCCGGCGAGGCGGAGGAAGAGGCGGTCCCCCGGAGTCCATTCGGCGGCAGCGCGGAAGGCAAGCACGTCCTTGTCATAATGCGCGGCGCCGGTCGTCAGGTTCTCGCCGAAGCCGTTGCGGTTGTACCAGCCGACGGCGCCGCCGACGGCGAGCGTCTCGCCCAGCGGCAGGGAGGCGCGGACGACGGCGTCGGCCTGGCCGTAGCTGCCGAACTGGCCGCGGACCATGAGCGAGGGATCGCGGCCGAGGCGGCGGGTGACGTACTTGATGGCGCCGCCGATGGTGTTGCGGCCGTAGAGCGTGCCCTGGGGCCCGCGGAGCACCTCGATCCGGTCCATGTCGAGGATGTCGAGGACGGCGCCCTGGGGCCGGGCGATGTAGACGTCGTCGACATAGAGGCCGACTCCGGGCTCGAAGCCCCAGAGCGGATCCTGCTGGCCGACGCCGCGGATGAAGCCGATGAGCGTGGAGTTGGAGCCGCGGGCGACCTCGAGGGTGAGGTTGGGGGTCTGGCGCTGGAGGGCCGTGATGTCGGGGGCGCCCTGGGCCTCGAGGGTGGCGCCGGCGACGACGGAGAGGGAGATGGGGACGTCGACGAGGCTTTCCTCGCGGCGGCGGGCGGTGACGACGATGTCGGTTGCCTCGCCCTCGGCGATGGCCGGGGCGGGGGCCTGCTGGGCGCGGGCGGGGGCGAGGCCGGTGACGAGGCTGGCGAGGAGGGTGGAGGCGAGGGTGGAGGCGCGGAGGGTTGCGCGGGCGGCATGGGTGGACATGGGGCTCCCCGAGGCTTGATTGGCGGTTGGCCAGGCGATTACTGAAAGTTGAATCGGATTTCAACTGAGGAGGCGGGTATGGGCGGTGCGGGCGATGGCGGGGCGGACGGTCCGGCTGGGGCCGTGGCGCGGGCGCCACGCACGAAGCGGGGGGAGCGGACGCGGGCCGCGCTCATCGACGCGGCGGCGGCCGAGTTCGGCGAGAAGGGGTTCCACGCGACCGGCATCACCGACATCACCCGCCGGGCGGGGGTGGCGCTGGGGAGCTTCTACACCTGGTTCGATTCGAAGGAGGCGATCTTCCGCGCGGTGGTCGCCGACATGTCGGGGCGGGTGCGCGACGCGGTGGCGCCGCGGCTTGCCGGGGTGGAGGGGGCGCTCGCGCGCGAGGCGGCGGCGCTTGCCGCCTTTCTCGAGGTGGTGGCGAGGGAGCGCCTCCTCTACCGGATCATCGACGAGGCCGAGTTCGTGGCCCCCGACGCGCACCGGGCGCATTACGAGACGACGGTGGGGCGGATTGCCGAGCGGCTGCGGGCAGGCGCGGCGGCGGGCGAGCTCAGGGACGGCGTGGGCGAGGTGGAGGCCTGGGCGGTCGCGGGGATGAACGTGTTCCTCGGACTGCGCTACGTGCTGTGGGCAGGCGACGGGGACCCGGGGGCCGACGAGGTGGTGGCCCGCGCGAACCTGCTGCTGGCGGAGGGGCTGGGGCGCTAGCGGAAGGGGATGTGGGGGCCGCAGTGGCCGATGATGACGGCGCGGCAGGCTCCTTCTAGGTCCGCGGCGCCTTCGTCAGAGGGGGATTTTTGCGATGCGCGGACGAAGCGCCGTATCGAGCCGGACAATGGCATCGATCATCCGGTCCTGGATGGCGGGCCATTCCGCTCGGTCGGAACGGTAGCCGCCTGGCTGCCGGAACTCGATCGACCGCCCGAGCTGTCCTTCGGACTCGATCCAGCTCAGGGCCGAGCCGAACTCGGCCTCGATCGCGTCCTTCTCGGCAAGGAGGTCGTCGAATGCCGGCTTGCTGTTCGAGATCCAGAGAAAGACGCTGTTGTCGAATTTTCTGATCCCGTAGCCGATAGACATTCCGGCGCGGCCGATACCGCCCAAGAGCCAAGGGCTGTACCCTGGGGTTCGCGTGGCATGGATTCTGGTCTTTTGCTTTGCCCGTTCCAGCAGACCTTCCCAAAACTGGTAACGCAGCAGGTCACGCTCGCGCAGTTCCTTGCGCTCTGCCTGGCGCTTGGCGCCGATTTGCGTCTGGAATTCGGCAGCCTCGGGCAGGGGGATCAGCTGCTGGATGTCGACAAGGAGGCGCCCATCCTCGATCCGGTAGGGCTTCATCCGGATGCAGCGGATGTCGATGTCGCGGTCGCGAAGCCAGAGAACCGAGGTGGTCAGTTCCTTGCCGAAATCTTCCTCGACAAGGATGATGCGGACGTCCGTCGCGAAATCCTCTTCCCTCGGCTCGCTCCATCCTAGGAATTCGAGAATGGCACGGCGCGCTGCCTCATGGTCGGCCGGGCCAGTCCCGTGCCTCGCCCGGTCCTGGGCCAGCGCGTCCGCTGCCTGATCGAAGGTCATGGAGGACACCATGGCGGCATAGCGGATGGCCTGCAGTTCCATGTGGCTGCCGTCGCCGGTGCGTTTCAGCTCCACAACCACCAGATTGGCGTCGCGGTCGAGGCAGAGAAGGTCGATGCGGCGGCTGCTGTCCACCCAGTTCCCATATTCCTCGGCCAGCACCATCAGCCCTTCCTCGAGGCAGCCGATATTGCCCTTGACGAGGCGCTGAAGATCCCTGCGTTCACGCAAGTTCTCGTCCCGGAAGCTGGTGCCTTGGACGGCTGTCAGCGAATTGGCGTCCAGGATAAAGACGGCCACGGTGGCTACGCCTCGCGCCCGGCGTTGTCGCGGCCGGGCGCAAGCCCGGGTTGTCGCGAGGATCGTCCTGCTGTCTGTGATGCCTCCATGCAGGTCGCCTTCGCCGATGGATACTGGCTGGTTGTGGCGTGGGAGGCAAGCGGTGGGCCGGAGGTCAGGGGCGCCAGCCGGTCTGGCGGGCGATCTCGGACCAGAGGAGGGTGGCGAGGCGGGTGGCCACGGGGCCGGGCCGGCCCGCGTGCGCCGTGCCGGTGCCGACGGGGGCCCCGTCGAGGCGGGTGATGGGAAGGAGCGGCCCGGTCGTCGAGGTCAAAAAGAGCTCGGGGGCGGTGCGGGCCTCGTCGAGCGTGAAGGGGCGCTCGGCAACCGCCATCCCGGCCGCGCGGGCAAGCCGCATCGCGGTCTCGCGCATGATGCCGGGGAGGATGCGCGCGGAGAGCGGGTGGGTGACGAGGGTGCCCGAGGAGGCGACCATCCACAGGTTGGTGGAGGCGCCCTCGGTCACCGTGCCATCCTCGAGGTGGAACATGGCCTCGAAGGCGCCGAGCCGGCGCGCCTCGGCCTTGCCGAGGACGGCGCCGAGGAGCCCGGTCGTCTTGAGGTCGCAGCGCTTCCAGCGCTGGTCGGGAAGCGCGACGACGGCGACGCCTTCCTGCTGCTGGGCGAGGCGCTGGCGGAAGTCGAAGGGCCGCGCCGTCATGACGAGGTTGGGCCGGACCCCTGCCGGGAAGCCATGGTCGCGCCGCGCGGTGCCGCGGCTGACCTGGATGTAGAGGAGGCCGTCGGCCAGGTGCGAGCGGCGCCAGAGCGTCTGCGCGATGGCGTCGAGCGCGGCGTCCGACGGCGCCCCTTCGATGAAGAGGGCGGCAAGCCCGCGCCGGAGGCGCCAGCGGTGCGCCGCCCAGTCGAGCGGGCGGCCGGCGAACATGGCGACGACCTCGTAGACGGCGTCTGCAAACTGGGTGCCGCGGTCCTCGACCGGGAGGCCTGCGTGGGCAAGCGGCAGGTAGCGGCCGTTGACGTAGGCGGTGGCGGGCATGGGCCGGCGCCCTAGGGCGACCGTGCCGGCGCGGCAAGCCGCCGGCGTTGCCGCGCGGCCGGGGGCCGGGCATGGCGGCCGGATGGTCGAGATTCTCTGGTTCCGGCAGGATCTCAGGCTCGCCGACCAGCCGGCGGCCAGTGCGGCGGCAGCGGCGGGCGAGGTGCTGCCGGTCTATGTGTGGGACGAGGTGTCGGACGGCGTGCGGCCGCCGGGCGGCGCGTCGCGCTGGTGGCTGATGCGGAGCCTTGCCGCGCTCGATGCCGACCTCAGGGCGCGGGGCGGGCGGCTCCTCGTGCTGGAGGGGCGGGCGGCGGACGTGCTGGCGAGCCTGGCGCGCGAGACCGGCGCGCGGGCCATCCACGCGACGCGCCAGACCGAGCCCTGGTGGGCGCCCATCGAGGCGAAGCTCGGCGGGCTTCTCAAGCTCCACGGCTGGCCGACGCTGCACCCTGCCGGTGCGCTGGTGACGAAGGCGGGCGGGCCGTTCCGGGTGTTCACGCCCTTCTGGCGGGCGCATGTGGCGAAGGGCGCGCCGGCTGCGCCCTGCCCTGCCCCCGGGACGATGCGCTTTGCCCCCGTGCCCGGGGGGCTGGCGGGGCGGGGGGTGCCGCGCTTTTCGCCGCGCTGGGCAGCCGGGTTCGATGGCGTGCCGGGCGAGGCGGGCGCCAGGGCCGCGCTCGCTGCGTTCCTGCCCAAGGTTTCGGCCTATGCGGCGCGGCGGGACTTTCCTGCCGAGGACGCGACCTCGCGGCTTTCGGCCCATCTCCACTTCGGCGAGATCTCGCCCCGCGCCTGCTGGCACGCGGTCGAGGGGCGCGACGGCGCGGAGGCCTGGCAGCGGCAGCTGGTGTGGCGCGACTTCGCCCACGAGCTCATCCGCCAGCACCCGGACTCGGCGGAGGTGCCGCACCGGCAGGCGTTCGCGGCGATGGCATGGACCGACGTGGAGCGGGAGCCGGGCCGGGGGTGGCTTGAGGCCTGGCAGGCGGGGCGGACCGGCTATCCGCTGGTCGATGCCGGGATGCGCCAGCTGTGGCGGACGGGCTGGATGCACAACCGGGTGCGCATGGTGGTGGGGAGCTTCCTCGTGAAGCATCTCGGGATCGACTGGCGGCTTGGCGAGCGCTGGTTCTGGGACACGCTCACGGATGCGGACCTTCCGAACAACGCGATGGGCTGGCAGTGGGTGACGGGGTGCGGGGTGGATGCCCAGCCCTTCCACCGGATCTTCGCGCCGGTCGGGCAGGCCGAGCGGTTCGACGCGATGGGCTACATCCGCCGCTGGGCCCCCGAGTACCGGAGCGTGGAGCCTGTCGACCCGATCGTCGAGCATGGCGCGGCGCGGGCGGCGGCGCTTGCCCGGCTGGCGGCCATCCGGAAGGAGGCGGGCGGCGCGGCGGACGGCGGCGCGGCGGACGGGGCCAGGGGCTAGCTGCGCAGGGCCTCGATGGGGGAGAGGCGGGCGGCGCGGGTGGCGGGATACCAGCCGAAGAAGATGCCGATGGCCGCCGAGATGGCGAAGGCGGCAACCACCGAGGCCGGCGAGATGATGGTGGGGAAGGGCAGCAACTGCGAGGCAAGCAGGGAGAGGCCCGTGCCGAGGAGGACTCCGAGCGCGCAGCCGACGAGCGAGAGCATGAGGGCCTCGAGCAGGAACTGGAGGCGGATGGCCGCGCGCGGCGCGCCAAGGGCCATGCGGATGCCGATCTCGCGCGTGCGCTCGGTGACCGAGACCAGCATGATGTTCATGATGCCGATGCCGCCCACCAGCAACGAGACCGAGGCCACCGCCGCGAGCAGGCTGGACAGTACGCGCGAGGCTTCCTGTTCCGCCTCGACGATCTCCGACAGATTGCGGATGTTGAAATCGTCATCCTGGTCCGGTTGCAGCCGGTGGCGCTGGCGCAGCAGCTCGCGCACCTCGGCTTCGGCGGCGCCCATGTCGCTGCCGTCGCGCATCTTCACGCTGATCTGACCCACCGTGCGCTGCCGGCCCTGTGCCTGGCCGAGCACGCGGCCGCGCGCGGTGGTGAGCGGGATCAGCACGATGTCGTCCTGATCCTGCCCGGTGTAGCTCTGGCCCTTGCTCTCCAGCAGGCCGACGATGGTGAACGGCACGAAGCGCACGCGGATGACCTGGCCTGTGGGGTCGGTGCCGCCGAACAACATGTCGGCGACGGTCTGGCCGACCACGGCGACCTTGGCGGAACTGCGCAGGTCGTTGTCGTCCAGCGCGCGGCCGCGCGCGATGCGCCATTCGCGCGCGAGCACGTAGTCCGGCGTCACGCCGAAGATCACCGACGACCAGTTGAGGTTGCCATGCACGATCTGGCCGGTGCCGCGCAGCGCCGGCGCCGCCGCCAGCACGCCGGCGATCTCCTCGGCGATGGCGGCGGCGTCCTGCTCGGTGAGCGTGTTGCGGCTGCCGGCGCCCAGGCGCACGCCGCTGGCGGTGACCGTGCCCGGCCAGATCACCATCAGGTTGGAGCCCAGGCTGTTCAGTTGTTCCGCCACTTTCAGGCGCGTGCCTTCGCCCACCGCCAGCATGGTGATGACCGCCGCCACGCCGATGATGATGCCCAGCGCGGTGAGCGCGCTGCGCAGCTTGTTGGCGCGCAGCGAGCGCAGCGCGGAACGCAGGATGTCGAGCGCGTTCATGCCATCGGCATGGCCGCGCCGACGCGCGCCGGCACGGCGCGGTCCTCGACCAGTTGGCCATCGCGGAACAGCAACACACGCTTGGCCCAGGCGGCGATGTCCGGCTCGTGCGTGACCAGCACCAGCGTGATGCCATCCTCGTTGAGGCGGCGCAGCAGCGCCATCAGCTCCTCGCTGGTGTGGGTGTCGAGCGCGCCGGTCGGTTCATCGGCCAGGATCAGCGGCGGCTCGTTGACCAGCGCGCGGGCGATGGCCACGCGCTGCTGCTGGCCACCGGAGAGCTGCATGGGCCGGTGCTGGGCGCGTTCCGCCAGCCCGACCAGCGCCAGCTTGGCCAGTGCGCGCCGATGCCGCTCGGCGGCTGGCACGCGCGCGTACAGCAACGGCAGTTCGACGTTCTCGCGCGCGCTGGCGCGCGCCAGCAGGTTGAAGTTCTGGAACACGAAACCCATGCGCTGGTTGCGGATGCGCGCCAGCGCATCGGCATCGAGCCCGCCGATCTCCTCCCCGTCCAGACGATAGCTGCCCGAGCTGGGTGTATCCAGGCAACCGAGCAGATTCATGAAGGTGGACTTGCCCGACCCCGACGGCCCCATCACCGCGACGAATTCGCCGCGCTCGATGGTCACGCTCACCCCGCGCAGCGCCGGCACGACGATGTCGCCGACGCGGTAGTGCCGTGCGAGGTTGCTGACTTCGATCAATGGCATGGCTGAAGGGGCAAGTGCGTTCGGCGATGCGCTCCGGCTTTCCGGCCGTTGCTCACATGCCCGTGCCGAACGGGCGCGGTGGGCGCGTGGGCGCGGCTTTCGCGCCGTCGGCCAGGCCGAGGATGATCTCGGCGCCTTCGGCGAGGTCGCCGCGCAGCATCTCGGTGTGCTTGCCGTCGGACACGCCCAGACGGACCGGCACCGCTTCCGGTTGGCCGTTGTTGAGTATCCAGACGCGTCCGGGAATGCCGGGGCCCTCCTCGCGCCCGCGCACTTCCAGTTTGATCGGTGTGCCGTCGGGCTGCACCGGACGGAAGCGCAGCGCCTCGTTGGGCAGCTTCAGCACGCTGTCGCGTTCCTCGGTGAGGATGCGCGCGTTGGCGGTCATGCCGGGCAGCAGCTTCAGTTCGGGGTTGTCGACGATGGCCATGACGCTGTAGGTGACCACGTTGTTGTTGACCTGCGCTGCCTTGCGGATCTGCGTGACCTGGCCGGTGAAACGCTGGCCGGGAAAGGCGTCGACGGTGAAACGCATCTTCTGGCCGGTGCGCACGCGGCCGACGTCGGCCTCGTCCACGGCGACGTTGATCTCCATGCGCCGCAGGTCCTGGGCGATGCTGAACAGCACCGGCGCCTGCAGCGACGCGGCCACGGTCTGGCCGACATCGACGTTGCGGCTGATGACCACGCCATCCACCGGCGAGCGGATCACCGTGTGGCCCAGCTCGGCGCGCGCCTGCCGCAGCGCCGCCTGGCGCTGCGCCACCTGCGCCTGCGCCGCGCCGATCTGCGCCTGCGCCACGGCCACGCCGGCGCGCGCCAGGCGCGCCTGTTCGGCGGCACTGTCGGCGGCGAAACGGGCGCCATCCAGTTCCGCCACCGACAGGAAGCCCTGTTCCACCAGGCGTTGCTTGCGTGCCAGGTTGCGCTGCGCGTCGGCCAGCGCCAGTTCGGCCTTGGCCAGTTCCGCCTCGCGCGTGGTCAGCGTGCCGCGCGCCACTTCGGCGGCGCCGCGCGCGGCGGCGAGGTCGGCTTCGGCCTGGTCGACCCGCGTCTCGAAGGTTTCCGGGTCGAGTCGGGCGATGATCTGGCCGCGCCGGACCTCGCTGTTGAAATCGACCAGCAGTTCGCGCACCTGGCCGGACACCTGCGAGCCGACCTGTACCGTGACCAGCGCGTTGAGCGTGCCGCTGGCCGATACCGCGGCCGACAGCGATCCGCGTTCCAAGGCGCCCAGGCGGTACTGCGGCTGGTTGCTGGGGGCGCGCCACGGTTGCCAGGTCGACAGCCCCCAGCCGATCGCAGCGAGCAGCAGCAGCGCCAGCAGCGGACGGATGACGCGTTGCATGGCGGCCTCAGACGGACGTGGCCGGCGCGGCGAACAGGCGCGCCAGTTCGGCGCCAGGATCGTCGGCGCGCATGAAGGCTTCGCCTACCAGAAAGGCATCGACGCCGTGCGCGCGCAGGCGCGCCACGTCGGCCGGCGTCAGGATGCCGCTCTCGGTCACCGGCAGGCGCTCGCTGCCGGCGGCGCGGATGCGCGGCAGCAGGTCCAGCGTGGTGTCCAGGCTGGTCACGAAGCTGCGCAGGTTGCGGTTGTTGATGCCGATCAGCGGCGTTTGCAGTTGCAGCGCCAGCTCCAGTTCGGCCGCGTCATGGCTTTCCACCAGCACGGCCATGCCCAGTTCCAGCGCGATCGCCTCCAGTTCGCGCATGCGTGGCAGGTCCAGCGCGGCGACGATCAACAGGATGCAGTCGGCGCCCATGGCGCGTGCCTCGTACACCTGATAGGGGTCGATCATGAAGTCCTTGCGCAGCACCGGCAGGTCGCAGGCGTCGCGCGCGGCGCGCAGGTATTCGGGCGCGCCCTGGAAGTAGTCGCGATCGGTCAGCACCGACAGGCAGGCCGCGCCGCCGGCGGCGTAGCGCGCGGCGATGTCGGCCGGGTCGAAGTCGGCACGGATCACGCCTTTGCTCGGGCTGGCTTTCTTGATCTCGGCGATCACCGCCGGCCGGCCGGCGGCGATGCGCGCGCGCAGCGCGCCGACGAAATCGCGCGGCGGCGGCAGCCAGGCGGCGGCCTCGCGCAGCGCTTCCAGCGGTTCGGACTTCTTCGCGGCGGCGATTTCCTCGGCCTTGGTGAGGAGGATCTTCTTCAGGATGTCGGACATGATGGCGATGGACGTGGCAACGAGGTCAGGTTTCCTCGACCGGCACGCGCGGCGCGAGCGCGGTGAGCAGTTCATAGGCGATGGTGCCGGCGGCGGCAGCGACGCGTTCCACCGGCAGGCCGACGCCCCACAGCGTCACCGTGCTGCCGACGTGGGCACCCGGCACCGTGCTCAGATCGACCGCCAGCATGTCCATGGACACGCGGCCCAGCGTGCGGGTCGGGTGACCATCGACCAGGATGGGCGTGCCGGTGCCGGCATGGCGTGGATAGCCGTCGGCATAGCCGCAGGCGACCACGCCGACGTTCATGTCGCGTTCCGCACGGTAGGCCGGGCCATAGCCCACGCCGTCGCCCTTGCGCACGAACTGCACGGCGATCAGCCGGCTCTCCAGCGTCATCACCGGCAGCAGGCCGAGGTCCACGCCGTCTTCGCCGGTGAATGGCGACACGCCGTACAGCAGGATGCCGGGGCGCGCCCAATCGCCGTGCGTCTCGGCATGGCGCAGCAGCGCCGCGGAGTTGGCCAGGCTGACGGGCAGATCCAGTCCGAGCGTGGCTGCACGGAAGCAGGCGAGTTGTTGGCGCACGCCGCCGTCGTCCGCTTCGTCGGCGGCGGCGAAGTGCGTCATCAGCGTGATGCCGCGTACCTGCGGCGCTGCGCGCAGCGTGGCCAGCGCGTCGGCCAGACGCTTGGGCGGCAGGCCCAGGCGATTCATGCCGGTATTGATCTTGACCAGCACGTCGATACGGTGCGCCAGCCGGGTCTTGGCCAGGAGGTCGGCCTGGTCGGCGCGATGGATCACCGGCCGCAGGCGCAGGCGGGCGATGTCGGCCAGCTCGTCGACGCTGAAAAAGCCTTCGAGCAGCGCGATCGGGTGGGTAAAACCGGCCGCACGCAGCGCCGCCGCCTCGTCGATGCTGAGCACCGCGAAGCCGTCGGCGCTGCGCAACGCCCGCGCCACGCGGGCCAGACCGTGGCCGTAGCCGTTGGCCTTGACCACGGCGAACAGCTTGACCTCGGGCGCGGCGCGGCGCGCCACGCCCAGGTTGTGCGCCAGCGCGGCCAGATCGATGCGCGCGATCAGCGGGCGGGCCATGCGGTTACGCTCAATTCACGCCCCCGGGGGCGAAGCTCTCGAAGCGCGTGTACTCGCCCAGGAAGGTCAGGCGCACGGTGCCGATGGGGCCGTTGCGCTGCTTGCCGATGATGATCTCGGCCGTGCCCTTGTCGGCGCTGTCCGGGTTGTAGACCTCGTCGCGGTAGATGAACAGGATCACGTCCGCGTCCTGTTCGATGGCGCCGCTTTCGCGCAAATCCGACATCACCGGCCGCTTGTTCGGCCGCTGTTCCAGCGAGCGGTTGAGCTGCGACAGGGCGATGACCGGCACGTGCAGTTCCTTGGCCAGACTCTTGAGCGAGCGCGAAATGTCGGAAATCTCGGTGGCGCGGTTCTCGCCCTGGCCGTTGCCCGACATCAGTTGCAGGTAATCGATGACGATCAGGCCGAGCGGGCGCTCGTTCTTGCACTGCCGCGCCAGCCGGCGCGCGCGCGCGCGCACCTCCATGGCGGTCAGGCCGGGCGATTCGTCGATGAAGAACGGCGTTTCGTTGAGGCGGCCGAGCGCATGGGTCAGGCGCGACCAGTCGTCTTCGGCGATGCGTCCGGTGCGCAGCTTGTGCTGATCCAGCCGGCCGACCGAACCGAGCATGCGCATGACCAGTTGCGCGGCGCCCATCTCCATGCTGAACACCGCCACTGCCAGGTTGGCGTCGAGTGCGACGTTCTCCGCGATGTTGAGGCTGAACGCGGTCTTGCCCATGCTGGGCCGGCCGGCGACGATGATCAGGTCGCCCGGCTGCAGGCCCGAGGTCTTGGCGTCGAGATCGGTGAAACCGGTGGGCACGCCGGTGACCTCGCTGGGATTGTCGCGGTTGTACAGCTCGTCGATGCGCGTGACCACTTCCATCAGCAACGGCTGCACCGGCCGGAACCCCTGGGTGGTCTTGGCGCCGGCCTCCTTGATCTCGAACACCTTGGCTTCCGCCTGGTCGAGGATGTCGGCGGCGGCGCGGCCGGCGGGGTTGAGCGCGGATTCGGAGATTTCCGCACCGACCTCGACCAGTTTGCGCAGCACCGCGCGTTCGCGCACGATTTCGGCATAACGCCGGATGTTGGCGGCCGATGGCGTGTTCTGCGCCAGTGTGGCGAGGTAGGCCAGACCGCCCACCTCGTCGAGCTGGTTGTGGGACTCCAGTGCCTCCGCGACGGTGACCACGTCGGCCGGTTTGTTGGCCTCGATCAGGCGGGTGATCTGGCGCCAGATGGCGCGATGGTCGGCGCGGTAGAAATCCTGTTCGTTGATCAGATCCGCCACCCGCTCCCAGGCGGCGTTCTCCAGCATCAACCCGCCCAGCACGGATTGCTCGGCCTCCGCCGAATGCGGTGGCAGCTTGAGCGCGGCGAGATCGCTGTCGAACGGGGGGGGCGGTGTCGGGGACATGGCGACGTGAAACGACGAACGCGGCATTGTAAGCCGCTGGGGATGCGATCGGCGGGTGTCCCGGCGCCGCAGCGTCAGATGTAGGTCAGTTCCGACCAGCGCCCCTGCTCGACCAGCTCGCGCCGGATGGCCCGCCATTGGGCTTCGCCGCCGGCCAGCTCGCGCATGCTGGCTTCGAATGCGTCGGCGATCTTGCGCATGCCGGCCAGGTAGACATGGGTGGTGGGCGTACAGATCAGATCCCACACCTCGGCGGCGTGGTCGCGCAGGCCGTCGCGCAGTGCGTCCGCCTCGTCGTCGAAGGCGCTGGCGCACAGCGCGCGGATGGCGCGAAACGTCGCCTGATCGTAGTAATTGGCCAGGTCGTCGTTCAGCTCGTTCATGTACAACAGTTCGGTGCCGTGGCGGGCACCGTAATACAGACGCACCTTGCCATGCCACTCGCCGTGTTGCTCGTAGATGCGGCGCAGAAAGGCGCGGAACGGGGCGATGCCCGTGCCGGTGCCGAGCATCAGCAGGTTGTCATACGGGTTGTCCGGCACGCGGAAAGCGCCCGGGTAGGGGCCGGTCAGCGTGACCGCGGCGCCCACGGCCGCGTCGCACAGGAAGTTGGAGGCGATGCCGGGGTATTCCTCCCCCGATACCTCGTCCACGTAAAAGCAGCGGCGCACCAGCAGTTCCAGCTCGACGCCGTCGGCGCACGCGCGCGCGTCGGCAATGGTGTAGTAGCGGTGATGCGCGCGGTTGCCGAACGGATGCGGGCCGGGTACCCGCACGCCGACGTTGTGCGCGGCGGGAAAGGCGCTGGCCGGCGCATCGACGTGCAGCACGATCTGCCGCACTTCCGCCGTGTCGGCGGGGGTGATGCGTCGGTTGGAGCGCACCACGGCGGGCGTGGTGGGCTGGCTGGCGGGGTTGAATTCGGCGGCTTGCATGGCGGGGCTTCCGTAAGGGCGTAGGCGGGCTGCCAAACAAGCTTAACGCGAAACGCCACGTCGTCGAAATGAGCGAGGGCCGCATCGGCGGCCCTCGATCGGCGGTGGCGACAACCCGCGATCAGCTCTCGCCCAGCACGGCTACGGTGATTTCCGTGGTCACGTCGGTATGCAGCGCCAGCGTGACGGGGTAATCACCGATGGCCTTGAACGAGCCTTCCGGCAGGCGGATTTCCGCCTTGGCCACCTCGAAGCCCTGGGCCATCAGCGCCTCGGCGATGTCGGCGTTGGTCACCGAGCCGAACAGGCGGCCGCCGACACCGGCTTTCTGGCGAATCTGCACGGTGTAACCCGCCAGCTTCTCGGCACGCGCCTGCGCGGCCGCCAGTTTGTCGGCGGCGATCTTTTCCAGCTCGGCCTTGCGCGCCTCGAACGCGGCGATGTTGCTCTTGGTGGCGCGCTTGGCCATGCCCTGCGGGATCAGAAAGTTGCGCGCGTAGCCGTCCTTCACCTTGACTACGTCGCCCAGGTTGCCGAGGTTGCCGACCTTGTCCATCAGGATGATTTCCATGATTCCGTCTCCCGCTCAGCCGTTGTGCTTGTCGGTGTAGGGCAACAGGGCCAGGAAGCGCGCGCGGGCGATCGCGGTGGACAACTGGCGCTGGTAGCGGGCCTTGGTGCCGGTGATGCGGGCAGGGATGATCTTGCCCAGTTCGTTGATGAAGTCCTTCAGGACTTCGACGTCCTTGTAGTCCACTTCCTTGACCTTCTCGGCGGTGAAGCGGCAGAACTTGCGGCGGCGGAACAGCGCCGCGCCGTTGGGGTTCTTGGGACGGGGTTTGCGTTTGATGAACGCCATGGCCATTACTCCTTCAATTCATGTGGTCCGGCGCGGCCGGAGCCAGGATGTCGAATTCGGTTACATGCAGTTCGGGACGGGGATCGCGCGCGCCCTTGTGGTCGATGAAACCGGCCAGGCGCAGCCTGCTGCCGATACCCGCGCCAGCGAGCGCTTCGGCGACGGGGCCGAACGCCACCAGTTCGATCTCCAGTTCCACCGTGCGGTCACGCGCCGCTTCGGTCTGGGTGGAGCGATGACGCAGGTGCAGGCGCATGGTCGGCAGACCGGAAGGGGTGCGACGCGCGCCGGTACTGGCCAGCAGCTCGCCCGTCAGCTCGAAGCGGTTCAAGCGGCGGCTTCGGCCGCCGCCTCGCCCGCCTGCGGCGCCAGCAGGTTGCGTGCCTTCTCGCCCTTCATCATCGGCGACGGCGTGGTGATCGCCTCATCGCGCACCAGCGTCAGGTGGCGCAGGATGGCGTCGTTGAAGCGAAAGCCATGCTCCAGTTCGTCCAGGGTTTCCTGGTCGCACTCGATGTTCATCAGGACGTAGTGGGCCTTGTGCATCTTCTGGATGGTATAGGCCAGTTGCAGGCGGCCCCAGTCTTCCAGACGGTGGATACGGCCGTTCTTGGCCGCGATCAGCGCCTTGTAGCGTTCGACCATGGCCGGCACCTGCTCGCTCTGGTCGGGATGCACGATGAAAACGATCTCGTAATGACGCATTGAAGCTCCTTGTGGGCTGAGGCCATCCACGTGCGTTCGCGGTATGGCAAGGATGGAAAAAACCGTGACGCCATCGGATCGGAGACGTCCGGGAAAAACGCTGGATTCTATGGGGTTGGCGAGGACATGGCAAGGGATGGCCCGTCGCCGACGACTTCAGGTCACACAATCGACGTAATAACGCGTGTGGCCGTTCTGCCGGTCCTTGACCAGGCCGTGCACGTCGGTTTCGAAGCCGGGGAACTTCTCGTTGAATTCGCGCGTGAACTTGAGGTAGCGCACGATGGTGGCGTTGAATCGCTCGCCGGGGATCAGCAGCGGGATGCCGGGTGGGTAGGGTGTGAGCAGGATGGAGGTGATGCGCCCTTGAAGGTTGTCGATGTCGACGCGCTCGATCTCGCGGTGCGCCATGCGCGCGAAGGCGTCGGCGGGGCGCATCGCCGGCACCATGTCGGACAGGTACATCTCGGTGGTGAGCCGGGCGACGTCGTTCTGCTTGTAGACCTCGTGGATCTGCGTGCACAGATCCTTCAGGCCGATGCGTTCGTAGCGCGGGTGCGCGGCGACGAACTCGGGCATGATGCGCCACAGCGGCTGGTTGCGGTCGTAGTCGTCCTTGAACTGCTGCAGCTCGGTGACCATGGTGTTCCAGCGGCCCTTGGTGATGCCGATGGTGAACATGATGAAGAACGAGTACAGCCCGGTCTTCTCGACGATGACGCCGTGCTCGGCCAGGTATTTGGTGAGGATGGCGGCGGGGATGCCCCATTCGGCGAAGTCGCCGTCCACGTCCAGGCCGGGCGTGATGACCGTGGCCTTGATCGGGTCGAGCAGGTTGAAACCGGTGGCCAGGTCGCCGAAGCCGTGCCAGCGCTCGCCGGCGCGCAGCATCCAGTCCTCGCGGCTGCCCATGCCTTCCTCGGCCAGTTCCTCTGGTCCCCACACCTTGAACCACCAGTCGGTACCCCATTCCGCCCCGACCTTGCGCATGGCGCGGCGGAAGTCCAGGGCCTCGGCGATGGATTCCTCCACCAACGCGGTGCCGCCGGGCTCCTCCATCATCGCGGCGGCGACGTCGCAACTGGCGATGATGGCGTACTGCGGGCTGGTGGAGGTGTGCATCAGGAAGGCTTCGTTGAACACGTCGCGGTCCAGTTTGCGTGTCTCGGAATCCTGCACCAGGATTTGCGAGGCCTGGCTCAATCCGGCCAGCAGTTTGTGCGTGGACTGCGTGGAGAACACCATGGATTCCCGGCAGCGCGGCCGGTCCGCGCCGATCGCGTGCATGCCGCGGTAGAAGCCGTGGAAGGTGGCGTGCGGCAGCCAGGCTTCGTCGAAGTGCAGCGTGTCGATGCGGCCGTCCAGTTCGGCCTTGATCTCCTCGACGTTGTAGAGGATGCCGTCGTAGGTGGACTGGGTGATGGTGAGCACGCGCGGTTTGGCGTTCTTGTCGGTGGCGAAGGGGTGCGCGGCGATCTTCTTCTGGATGTTCTCCCAGGTGAACTCGGCGCGCGGTATCGGCCCGATGATGCCGTAGTGGTTGCGCGTGGGCATCAGGAACACGGGAATCGCGCCGGTCATGATGATGGCGTGCAGGATGGATTTGTGGCAGTTGCGGTCGACCACGACGATGTCGTTGGGCGCGACGGTGGAGTGCCAGACGATCTTGTTCGAGGTGGAGGTGCCGTTGGTGACGAAGAACAGGTGGTCGCACTTGAAGATGCGCGCGGCGTTGCGTTCCGACGCGGCCACCGGGCCGGTGTGGTCGAGCAACTGGCCGAGTTCGTCGACCGCGTTGCACACGTCGGCGCGCAGCATGTTCTCGCCGAAGAACTGGTGGAACATCTGGCCCACCGGGCTCTTCAGGAAGGCGACGCCGCCGGAGTGACCGGGGCAGTGCCAGGAGTAGGAGCCGTCGGCGGCATAGTGGGTCAGCGCGCGGAAGAACGGCGGCGGCAGCGAGTCCAGGTAGGCGCGCGCTTCGCGCACGATGTAGCGCGCCATGAACTCGGGTGTGTCCTCGAACATGTGCAGGAAGCCGTGCAGTTCGCGCAGCACGTCGTTGGGGATGTGCCGGCTGGTGCGCGTCTCCCCGTACAGGAAGATGGGGATGTCGCTGTTGCGAAAGCGGATTTCCTCGACGAAGGAACGCAGTTGGGCGATGGTCGGTTCCGCCTGCTCACCGGCAAACTGCTCATCGTCCACCGACAGGATGAAGGCCGAGGCGCGGCTTTGCTGCTGCGCGAACGAGGACAGGTCGCCGTAGCTGGTGACGCCGAGGATCTCCATGCCTTCGTCCTCCAGCGCCTTGGCCAGGGCGCGGATACCCAGCCCGGATGCATTCTCGGAGCGGAAGTCTTCGTCGATGATGACGACCGGGAAGCGGAAGCGCATGGCCCTCTCCTCGCGTTGGGGCGGATGAAAGGCGCGGATTATAGGGACGCCATCCGACGCGCGTATTAAATCTTGGGCAGCGTCACGCCGGTCTGCCCCTGATACTTGCCGCCGCGGTCGCGGTAGGAGGTTTGGCAGGTCTCGTCGGATTCGAAGAACAGCATCTGCGCCACCCCCTCGTTGGCGTAGATGCGCGCCGGCAGCGGCGTGGTGTTGGAGAACTCCAGCGTGACGTGGCCTTCCCACTCCGGTTCCAGCGGCGTGACGTTGACGATGATGCCGCAGCGCGCGTAGGTCGATTTGCCCAGGCAGACCACCAGCACGTTGCGCGGGATGCGGAAATACTCGACGGTGCGCGCCAGCGCGAAGGAGTTGGGCGGGATGATGCAGGAATCGCCCTTGACCTCGACGAAGCTGGCCGGGTCGAAGTGCTTGGGATCGACGATGGTGGTGTTGATGTCGGTGAACAGCTTGAATTCATCGGCGCAGCGCACGTCGTAGCCGTAGCTGGAGGTGCCGTAGGAGACGATCTTGTGGCCGGCGACCGATTTCACCTGGCCCGGCTCGAACGGCTCGATCATGCCGTGTTGCGCTGCCATGCGGCGGATCCAGGTGTCGGACTTGATGCTCATGGCTTCATGCTTCCAGCAGCAGGTTCTCGAAGGGTTGGTGGTGTTTCCACCGGTAGGTCTGGAAATCGCGCCGGTCGGTGGACAGTATCCGACCATGACCCAGGCGTTCAGCCAGCAGCACCAGCGAGGCATCCGCCAGATCCATGGGCAGGCCGGCGTAGCGGCGCATCCGTTCCAGGATGCGCGGGCGTGACTGGGCATCGAAGTCCATGATCTCCACTGCGCCGGAGAAGCAGCGCTCCAGGAAACGCAGGGCAATGTCCGGATGACCCCGTTGCGTCAGCAGATGTACCGCTTCGACCAGCACCGGCCAGGTGGTGATCAGGCGCTCCCGCAGCTCCCGGCTGACCGCCAGCGCGCGCGCGTGGTGCGTATCGTTGCGGTTGAGCAGGGCAACCCAGAAGCCGGTATCGGCGATGATCACGCGTGCTTGTCCCGCAGCGATTGCGTGCAAGCCTGCTTGTAGGTGACCGACATGTCCGCGGGTCCGTCGACGCTGCCGATCAGGTCGGCGAAGCTGTCTGCCACGCTTTGTGCCTGCGTGGCCTCCTGCAGATAGTAGCGGTGGATGGCGGCGCGGATGACCTCGGTCACGCTCAGGCCGGTGTCTCGCGCCAGTTGCTGGAGTTCACGCTGGGTCGCCTCGTCCAGACGCGCGTTGACGCGCATGCCGGACCGTGATGCGGCGTAGGGGCGCTGCTTAGGGGATTCGGCGACGTGTGTCATACGCCGTATGATAGGTGTCGAGGCGGACCCGCGCAAGCGCCAGGCGCTCGCTGCGGTCCGCCGTCGGCGTGCGGTCAGGTGTTCTGGATGACGATGCTGGGGAACTTCGAGGAGTGGTCCACCGCCAGGTCGCCGACCTTCACCGCCACGCGCCGGGCGATGGCGCGATAGATCTCGGCCACGCGCGATTCCGGTTCGGCCACCACGGTGGGCTTGCCGGAGTCGGTTTCCTCGCGGATACGGATGTCCAGCGGCAGCGCGCCGAGGAACTCGTTGCCGTAGTCCTTGCACATGCGCTCGCCGCCACCCTCGCCGAAGATGCGCTCCTCATGGCCGCAGTTGGAGCAGATGTGCAGGCTCATGTTCTCCACCACGCCGAGGATGGGCACGCCCACTTTCTCGAACATCTTCAGGCCCTTGCGCGCGTCGATCAGCGCGATGTCCTGTGGCGTGGTGACGATCACCGCGCCGGTGACCGGCACGCGTTGCGCCAGGGTCAACTGGATGTCGCCGGTGCCGGGCGGCAGGTCCACCACCAGGTAGTCGAGATCCTTCCACTTGGTGTTGTTGAGCAGTTGCTCCAGCGCCTGGGTGACCATGGGGCCACGCCAGACCATGGGTGTCTCCACGTCGATCAGGAAACCGATGGACATGGCCTGCAGGCCGTGGCCGATCATGGGTTCCAGATTCTGGCCGTCAGGTGACTCCGGACGGCCGTGGATGCCCAGCATGGTGGGTTGGGAGGGGCCGTAGATGTCGGCGTCCAGCATGCCGACGTTGGCGCCCTCGGCAGCCAGCGCCAGCGCCAGGTTGACGGCAGTGGTGGATTTGCCGACGCCGCCCTTGCCGGAGGCGACGGCAATGATGTTCTTGACGCCGGGGATCAGCTTGACGCCCTTCTGCACGCTGTGGGCGACGATCTTCCAGGTGACGTTCACCTGGACGTCGGTGACGCCGTCGATCGCGCGGATGCCGTTTTCGATCAGTTTGCCGATCTCGCCCAGAACCATCTTGGCCGGATAGGGTAACACCACGTCCAGGCTGACCTTGCCATCCGCCACCTGGATGTTGCGCGCGGACTTGGTGGACATGAAATCCTTGCGCGTGTTGGGATCGATGAGTGCTTTCAGTGCGTCCTGCACGTGTTGTACGGTGACCGACATGGTTTGACCTCAGGGTTGTGGAAAGGGGATCGGCATGGCCGGCGCCGGATGGCCGGAGTCGCGCGCCATGCAGATAACGACGCGCACGGCCTTTTCAAGATCCGGGGCGATGCTTACTTGACGATTTTACTCGGATATTGCGCGTCGCAGCCAGTGGCGCCGGCAAGCCTCTCACGGGCAGACGTCGAGCTTGCCGTCACGCCAGCACAGCTTGCGCGCCTTGCCGTCATGGCGTGCCGTGTCGGTGCGCGTGCCGCTACCCAGGGTCTTGGGCGGCGGCAGGGGCTTGAGCCGTGGCGCGGGTTTGGCCTTGCGTGTCGACGTGGACGGCAAAGCGCCCTCCGCCGCCGGCGCGCCGGTGGTCACGATGTCCGTCGCGGTCGCGGCGGCCGGCGGGGTTGGTATGGCAGCGGGCTCTGCCGTCACGGTCTCGGCCTTCACGGGCTCCTGCGGTGGCCCGTCGATCTGCGTGACGGTGCCGGCGTCGGCCGCATGACCGGGGACGATCTCGGCGGCGCGGACATCGACCGCCGGGGCTTCAGCCAACGGGGCGCGGGTTTCCGGGGTGTCGCCGCCGGTCGCCGTGTCCGTTGCCGGCGGTGGCGTCACGACGACGGCTGGAGCCACGGGTTCGGCGGCGCGCGTGCCGGCGCCGGAGGGCACGGCGGGCGCGGGCTGCGGCGTCGGCAGTCCGTGAGGCAGCCACACCGGCGCCAGCGGCATGCTCCATGGCACCGGCCAGAGCCAGAACGGCGTTGGAAACGGCAGCACCGGGGGCTGCACCGGCCCCGCCCAGGGGACGAGCCACAGTGGCTGCGGGGCGGCGGGCGAGGCGGGCGGCTGGGCATGGGCGACGGCGAGCGGCAACACGCAGAGCGCAGCGCAAAGGCGGGCAATGGTCCGCGTAGGCGCGGATCGGACGGGGTGCGTGACGGCTGACCTCATCGCCAATGCTCCGGATGATGCGAAACCAGTTTGAACAGGGGAATGCGCAAGCGCAGGGCGGCGACGATCTGGCTGAATGCGCCGGGTCGGGCATGCAGCGAGACCCACAGGATGTTGAGTTTGAGGTTGACGTCCGCGAACACCACGAGCGATTCGAAGCGGGTCAGAACGAGACGCACGTCTTCGACGATGCGCGCGATCTCCTCGGGCGGACGATGCTTGAGGCCAGGGGCCAGCATCATGAAATCACAGTAGGGATGGCCGTTCTCGTCGCGCTTGGGTGCGCGCTTCCACAGCGGCTCCGCGTGTGTCCAGCCGGTCAGGGTCGGGTCCGTGGCACCGATGCGGCAGGGCGGTGGCGGGTCGATGGCCATGGCAGGTCGGCGTTGCACGGTAACGGACGCCGAATCGCTGGCCGCGTTGCCCCTGCGGTCACCGGCTCAACTCGGCGCCGAGTTCGGCGAACGTGTGGGCAACGCCGGTGGTTTCGACCGGTATGCCGAGTTGCCGGCTGATCTGCGACACGGAGAACATGCCGCGCAGGATCTGACCGCGATCGGGGGTGCGTTCCACTGCCAGCGCGTGCTGCCGCCCGTGCGCCTTCAGGGTCTGCACGATGTCGCCGACACAGGCGGACTGCAGGTCGTCCATGCACAACACTTCCAGGCGTTCGCGCGGCGTCATGATGTCCTTGACCAGCACGTCATGGTGGCGGATGCCCTGGGTCTGCACCACCTGCATGGGTTTTTCGCCGGTCAGGTCGGTGGCAGTGATCAGGCCGAGGATCTGGTTCTGGTCGTCCACCACCAGCAGCATGCGCACGCCGCGATGGATCATCTTGGCGCGCGCCGCTTCGATGGTCTCCAACGGAAAGATCGTATAGGCGGTGACGATGGTGAAGTCGGTCATGACCTGCATGGCCGGGTCACCCAGCGTCACCCGCTCGGGCAGATTCTGGCGCGGTTTGTGGAAGGTGACGCCCTTCTGCAGGGGGGCTGCCGGGATGGTCTGGTAGGTTCTGTTCACGCTGGTTCTCGCCAAAAAGTGCGCAACGGCCGCACGGATCAGGGTCTGCTGACGCCATGCCCGCGCATGGCGAGCATGTAGGGGTGACAGGTGCGTGTGTGCGGCGCGCCGGACGTCAGGAATCGCTCCAGTTCGCCGAGTGCCAGCCGATACACCTCGCGTTTGAATTCGACCACGGCTTCCACCGGTGCCCAATAGTCGTTCCAGCGCCAGGCGTCGAACTCGGGATGGTCGGACGCGCGCAGGCGCACGTCACAGTCGCGTCCGGTCAGTCGCAGCAGGAACCAGATCTGCTTCTGGCCGCGATAATGGCCGCGCCATTCACGCCGTACCCAATCTCGGGGCACCTCGTAGCGCAGCCAGTCACGGGTGCGGCCGAGGATGCGCACGTGTTCCGGCGCCAAGCCGACTTCTTCCATCAGTTCACGATACATGGCCTGTTCCGGGCTCTCGCCATGCTGGATGCCGCCCTGCGGAAACTGCCAGGAATTCTGACGCACGCGCTTGCCCCAGAACACCTGGTTGCGCCCGTTGCAGATGACGATGCCCACGTTCGGCCGGTAACCGTCTTTGTCGATCATGGCCGCCTCGGTGTCGATAATGAATCGGTCACAATTTTCCCACCCTTCCGGGGCGATGGAAAGCGATGACCGATGCGTGTGTGGGCGGTGTCCGATCAGATCAGAAAGCCGTCGTTCGTAGTCGGGTTGAGGGCACGCATCCGTGCGATGAACGCGGCGGCCTCGATGCCGCAGGTCGCCTGCAATTCGCTGGCCACCGCGTCCAGCGCGTCGAAACCGACCTCGGGCAAGGGTTTGCGGAACGCAAAGACGATGATGTTGCCCTTTTTTTCGGCAGGCAGTTGCAGCACGTGGTGGCCGAAGGTGTCGGCGATGCGCTCGAAGTAACGGGGGAACCAGGCGTCCGAGCCCCACAGGTTGAACACGGCGACGCCACCCGGCCGCAACATGTCTCGGCAGGCCCGATAGAACGACACGCTGGCCAGATCCTCGACGATACGTTTGGCGTCGTATCCGTCGACCAGCAGTACGTCAAGGCTGTCCGGGTGTGTGCGCACGTATTCGGCGCCGTCGCCGGTGAGCACGCGCAGGCGCTCGTCGTCTTCCGGCAGATGGAAATAGGCGCGTGCGGCGGCCACGACCTCCGGCAGGACTTCCAGCGCCGTCAGGCGCGCCGTCTCCAGGTGATAGTGGATGAACTTGGCCAGCGAGCCGCCGCCCAGACCGATCAGCGCGATGTCGCGCGGCGCGGACCGGAACAGCAGGAACGCCATCATCGCGCGCGTGTATTCGAGCTCCAGCGTCAGCGGCGCGCGCATGCGCATGGCGCTCTGCACCGCCGGCCCGTCCAGATGCAGATAGCGCACGCCGGCGCGCTCGCTGATGCGCACCTGTGGACGCGTCTCGCGCCGACGCGGGAACAAGGCCATCGATACCGCTCCTGACGTACAAAAACCCTGATTCTAAAGCGGCCGGCACCAGCCGACTCAGGGAGTACACTCGACGCTGTCCACAGAGCTTCGTCCGGTGACCATGTCGGGCCCTTATTCCATTGCTTTCGTCGAGCGCAGCACGGGCATCAGCCGTGAGACCCTGCGCGTGTGGGAACGGCGCTATGGCTTCCCGGCGCCTCAGCGCGATGCGGCCGGCGACCGCAGCTACAGCACGGATGACCTGGATCGCCTGCGCGTGATCAAACGCCTGCTCGATCAAGGATATCGCCCCGGCAAGGTCGTGCCGCTGCCGGTGTCCGCGCTGTCCACGTTGACCCATCCGGGTGCAAAGCGCGAAAAACCCGCGCCAGCCCGGCCCGGATACATCGAGTTTCTCGACCTGCTGCTGGATGGGGATGCACTGGCGGCGCAGGATTGGTTGCACCGGTGCCTTTCGACCGATGGTCTGGCGACGTTCGTCGCCGGCACCATGGCACCGCTGACCGATGCCGTGGGTGATGCCTGGGCCGAAGGAAGGTTGGGTGTGCACGACGAGCACCTGTTCAGCGAGCTGGCGCAGCGTGTCCTGCGCCAGGCCATCGCTGCGTTGCCGCGCGGTGACCGCCCGCGCATGCTGCTGACCACCTTGCCGGAGGAGCTGCATGGCCTGGGCCTGTTGATGGCGGAGGCGCTGTGCGGCCTGCACGGCGCGCGTTGCCTCAACCTGGGTGTCAGCACGCCGGCGCCGGATGTCTTGAAAGCAGCCCGCCGGCATGACATCGACATCATCGCGCTGTCGTTCAGTCCGGCTTACCCGCGTCGGCGCATCGTGCCGCAGTTGCAGGCCTTGCGTGCGGAACTGCCGCCGGCTCGGGAAATCTGGGCCGGCGGGCGCATCACCCGGCGCATGCGTCCGCCGCCGGGTGTGTCGTTCTGCCCGACCCTCGATGACGCCGTCGCTCACCTCGCGCGTTGGCGCGCGGCGCAAGGGCCGGGCGCGGCGGACTGATAGAATCCTGGTCCGATGATAGGCAACCCACGGGGGACTGGCAGATGGATTACGAACAGGCGCGCTTCAACATGGTGGAACAGCAGATCCGGCCGTGGGAAGTGCTGGATACCGCGGTGCTGGATCTGTTGTTCAAAGTGAAGCGCGAGGATTACGTACCGGCGCAGTACCGCTCGCTGGCTTTCGTCGACATGGAGATCCCGCTGGGCCACGGCGAGGCCATGTGGGCGCCCAAGATCGAGGCGCGCGCTTTGCAGGCGCTGAACCCGGGCAAGCACGAGCGCGTGCTGGAAGTGGGTACCGGCAGCGGCTACCTGACGGCGCTGCTGGCGCATCGAGCCTCGCTGGTGGTGACCGTGGAAGTGCACGAGGACTTGCGCCAGGAGGCGGAAAAGAAGTTCCGTGCGCATGGCCTGACCAACATCCAGACCCGGCATGGCGATGCGGCCGCGGAGTGGAACGAGGACGGCCTGTTCGACCTGATCGTGCTCACCGGTTCCACGCCGCTGCCGCCCGAACGCCACCTGCGCCGGCTCAACCCCGGCGGGCGCCTGTTCGCGCTGGTGGGCGAGGCGCCGGCGATGTCGGCGCGCCTGAGCACCTGTGTCGCACCCGGGGTGTTCCGGCACGTGGACTTGTTCGAGACCTGCGTCAAGGCGTTGGTGAACGCGCCGCAGCCCGAGCGTTTCGTGTTCTGATCACGTCATGCGGCAGATCACCCCGACCGAACTCAAGCAGTGGCTGGACGATCCGGCGCGCGCCAAGCCTTTCCTGCTGGACGTGCGCGAGCCCTGGGAGTTCGAACGCTGTCGCCTGCCCGACGCCAGCCTCGTACCCATGCGCGAACTGCCGGCGCGCCTCGATGCATTGGAACGGGGGCGGGAGATCGTGGTGATCTGCCACCACGGCGTGCGCAGTTTTCACGCCGCCCGCTTTCTCGAACACAACGGCTTCCACCAGGTCATCAATCTCAGCGGCGGTGTCGATGCCTGGGCGAAGCAGGTCGACCCCACCATGCCGTTGTACTGAACACACACTTCATCGCCATGTCCGCCTATCCACGTGTGCCGCTCTGCTTCGTCCTGCTCACCGTTTCCGGCATCGCCCTGGCACCGCTGACCTGGGCCGCCAATCTCGGCGAGATCCATGCCCTGGCGCGGGCGCATGACGCCCGCTACGCGGCGGCGCGCGAGGCGTGGCGCGCCGGGCAGGAGAAGCTGCCGCAGGGACGGGCCGGCCTGCTACCGAGCCTGAACCTGTCCGCCAACCTACGGCACAACGACACCAGCAACGCCGAGTACACCTCGCGCAGCTACGGCCTGTCGCTGTCCCAGCCGATCTACCGCCGCCAGCATCTGGAGTCGTGGGAACAGGCCAAGTTGCTCGGTCTGCGCGCCGAGCAGGAACTGGCCGTGGCGGAGCAGGAACTGATGCTGCGTGTGGCGAGGGCCTACTTCGATGTGTTGCTGGCCGAGGATGCGTTATCCACGGTGCGCGCGCAGAAGCAGGCCATCGCCGAGCAACTCGCTGCGGCACGCATGAGCTTCGATGTCGGCACGGCCACCATCACCGACACGCATGAGGCGCAGGCGCGTTTCGACCTGGTCACGGCGCAGGAGATCGCCGCGGTCAATGACCTGGAAGTCGCCCGTCGCGCCCTGGAAAAGCTGATCAACCGCGAGGCACCGGCGTTGGCGCGTCTGGATGAACAGGCCCGACTGCCGATGCCGCAACCCAATGACATGAACGCCTGGGTGACCCAGGCGGAGCGGGATGGGCTGGCGGTGGCGTTGCAGCGTACCGCGCTGGAGATCGCCCAACGCGAAGTGGCGCGCCAGCGTGGCGGGCACCACCCGACCGTGGATCTCACCGCCAGCTACAGCGATAACCGCAATGTCGCCATCGGCGG
The DNA here is from genome assembly GCA_937949525.1 of uncultured Burkholderiales bacterium. Classification (GTDB taxonomy): domain Bacteria; phylum Pseudomonadota; class Gammaproteobacteria; order Burkholderiales; family Thiobacillaceae; genus PFJX01. Next base: position 27,320 of record CALEDT010000006.1, read on the forward strand.
CGGTGTCACTGGCAACACCCGTTCCGGCATGGTCGGCATCGAGTTCGCGCTACCGCTGTATCAGGGCGGTGCCACGCAGTCACGCGTGCGCGAGAGCCTGGCGCTGCGTGACAAGGCGCAGTTCGACCTGGATGAGGCGCGTCGCCAGGCCCGGCTGGAGGCGCGTCAGGCGTTTCTCGGCGTACTCTCCGGCGACGCGCGCGTGCGCGCATTGGAACAGGCCCTGGTCTCCAGTCAGGCGCAGTTGCGTTCGACCACGCTGGGCCTGGAAGTGGGTGTGCGCACCCGCGTCGATGTGCTCAACGCACAGCAGCAGTTGTTCACCACCCGCCGCGATCTGGCCGCGGCGCGCTATCAGACGTTGATCAACGGGCTGCAACTGAAAGCGGCGGCCGGCAGTCTGGCGGTCGAGGATCTGCACGCGGTCGACGCGCTGCTGCGCGAGCACAACGGTTGAGCGTCAAGCCGAATCGCGCGTAACCATTTCTTCATGTTGGCGTAACATGTTCGCAACGCCGCTTCCCTACCTTTGCCATAACCATGAAAAGGAAAGGAAACGCCATGCTGCGTCAACGACTGGAACAGGAGGGCCGTACCCACAAGCACTACACGGCCGGCATCGCGCGCCATCAGGATGAAGTGCGCGAAGCCCAGCGCCTGCGCTGGAAGGTGTTCGCGGAGGAAATGGGCGCCCGCCTAGACAGCCCCGAGCCCGGCTTGGACATCGACCTGTACGACGCCTACTGCGAGCACCTGCTGGTACGCGACGGCGACACCGGCGAAGTGGTGGGCACCTACCGCATCCTGTCGCCGGACAATGCCAAGCGTCTCGGCAGCTACTATTCCGAGAGCGAGTTCGACCTGACCCGCCTGCAGCACCTGCGGGACCGCATGGTGGAGCTCGGTCGGTCGTGCGTGCATGTCGACCACCGGGCCGGCGGAGTCATCACGCTGTTGTGGGCCGGTCTGGCGGAATATATGTTGCGCGGCGGTCATGAATACCTGATCGGCTGCGCCAGCATCGGCATGGCGGATGGCGGCCACAACGCCGCCGCGATCTGGCACGCCGCGCGCGAGAAGCACCTGGCGCCGATCGAATGGCGCGTGTTCCCGCGTTGTCCGCTGCCGCTGGACAAGCTGGAGGGTGCCGCCGCGCCGGTGCTGCCGCCGCTGATCAAGGGCTATCTGCGTCTGGGCGCCTATGTCTGCGGCGAACCGGCCTGGGATCCGGATTTCAACACCGCCGATCTGCCCATCCTGCTGCCGATGAAGAATCTCAATCCGGCCTATGCGCGCCACTTCCTGAAGCCGAACTGAACCTGCCCGGGCAATGTCCGCGGGCGACGTCGGCGTCGCCGGCGGTGGGCCCCTTCCCTTTGACGGATAATGCCGGTTTCGTTCACGTGGGAAACCCGACCGGTGTTTGGCGCTTATTTGAGGGTGGTACGCCTGGCGCTGCATCTGGCGCGCGGTACCTGGATCGTATTGACGCGTTTTCCGCGTCTTGATCGGAGTGCGCGCGCGGCGCAGGTCTCGCGTTGGGCCGGTGCGTTGCTGCGCATCCTGCGCGTCGACGTGAGCGTGCGCGGCGAGCCGCCACGGGCGTGCTCCGAAGGTATCCTGATCGCCAGCAATCACGTGTCCTGGCTGGACATCTATCTGTTGCACAGCCTGCTGCCGGCACGCTTCGTATCCAAGGCCGAGGTACGCGGCTGGCCGCTGATCGGTTGGCTGGCCGAGGCGGTCGGCACGGTGTTCCTGGTGCGGGAGCGCAAGGCCGATGCCATGCGTGTGAACCAGGTCATGGCCGACCACCTGCGTCAGGGTGACTGTCTGGCGTTGTTTCCTGAAGGCACCACGTCGGATGGCACCGATGTGCTGCCGTTTTACCCCTCGTTGTTCCAGCCGGCGGTGGATGCGGGTGCCCAGGTTTGGCCGGTGCACATCCGCTATCTGGACGCCGATGGCCGGCCCTGCGCGGACGCGGCCTATTACGATGACATCAGCCTGGGCAGCTCGCTGATGAAGATCGCCCGCCGTGGCGGCATCCGCGGCGAGGTCTGTTTCCTGCCACCGATCGATGCCGCCGGTCTGTCCCGGCGCGCGCTGGCGCAGGCCGCCGAGGCGGCTATCCGGGCACGGTTTGACGCGCCGGGCAGCGAACCTGGAAGCACTGCTCGTCTTCCAGTCTGAACGCGGTCAGCGCGCCGCCCCACAGGCAGCCGGTATCCAGCGCCACCACGTCCTCGCGCACCAACAGTCCCAGCGTGGACCAATGGCCGAACAGGATGCGCACGTCACGCGCGCGCCGACCGGGGAAATCGAACCACGCGATCAGTTCGCGCGGCGCCGTGTCCGGCGCCAGTTTGTGCTGGAACTCCAGGCTACCGTCGGCATGCAGGAAGCGCGTGCGCGTCAGGACGTTGGCGATGTAGCGCAGCCGCTCCTGGCCACGCAGCGCGTCATCCCAGCGGCGGGGCTCGTTGCCGTACATGTGCGCCAGGAAACCGCGCCAGCCGGGGCCGCGCAGCATCGCTTCCAGTTCGCCGGCGCGAGCCGCGGCGTCGTCCGCGCTCCATTGCGGCGCCAGGCCGGCATGCACCATCATCCATTCGCCCTGACGATGCAGCATGGGCCGGTGGCGCAACCATTCCAGCAGTGCCACCCGGTCGGGCGCGCCCAGGATCATGTCCAGCGTATCCTTGCGATGCGGCGGCACGAAACCCTCCGCTACCGCCAGCAGATGCAAGTCATGGTTGCCCAGCACCGCCACCACGGCCTCGTCGTGGTGCATGCACCAGCGCAGCACGGCCAGCGAATCCTCGCCGCGGTTCACCAAGTCGCCGGTGATCCAAAGGCGGTCGCGCGACGGGTCGAACGCCAGTGCAGCGAGCAGCGCGAGCAAGGCTTCGTGACATCCCTGGATGTCACCGACCACGTAGGTGCTCATGCGTTCTCCGTTCGTGCAGGCGCCATCGATGGCACGGCGGCGGTTCCCGCTGGCATGGGGCCCTGCAGGGCCATCAGCGGTTTCATGGCGGTCAAGAGGCTGGCGAACAGCTTGTTGTGCAGGCGTTCCTGTTCGGCCAGCAGTTGCTTCATCCGGAAACGCTGCATGGGCATGGCGAAGCAGGCCGGACAGTTCTCGGCGATCACCGGCAGCCCGGCGTTGCGTGCGAAGTCGCGGGTCTGGCGCTCGCGCGCATACACCAGCGGCCGAATCACGCGCACGTCGCCGGCGTCGTTGAGGTAATGCGCCTGCATGGTGCGCAGCTTGCCGCCGAAAAAGGCGCTCATCAGGAAGCTCTCGGCCAGGTCGTCGAGGTGTTGAGCCAGCGCCAGCACGTTGTAGCCCCGCTCGCGCGCGACGCGATACAGGATGCCGCGGCGCAGGCGGGAACAATAGGCGCAGAATGAGTCGCCATGCATGTGTGCCGCAGCCGAGGTGACGATGGGCTGCGATTCGTAAAAATAGGGAATGCCCAACTGTTCGACGTAAGGCTTCAGCGGCGAAGGATCGTACTCCGGCGACTGCGGATCGACGGTGCAGGCGGCCAGGTCGAAACGCACCGGCGCGCGCCGCCGCAGGTGCAGCAGCACATGCAGCAGCGACAGGCTGTCCTTGCCACCGGACAGTCCCAGCAGGATGCGGTCGCCGTCGCGGATCATGGCGAAATCGCCGATTGCGCGACCGGCGGCGGCGAGCAGCGGGCGGGGCGGGGTCAGCGCCGCATCCATGCCACTGCGCGTCCCGGCTGCATTCAGGGGATGGCCTTGTCCAGGCTGGCCAGGAATTTCTCGGTCGGCTCGTAACCGATGACCTTGAACGGAACCTCGTTGCCCTGCTTGTCGAAGAAGATGATGCCGGGCGGTCCGAACAGTTTGAAGCGGGCCAGCAGCGCCTTGTCGTCGGCATGGTTGGCGGTGACGTCGGCCTTGAGCAACAGTACGTCGCGCAGGCGGTCATGCACGCGTGGGTCGGAGAAGGTGAAGCGCTCCATTTCCTTGCACGACACGCACCAGTCGGCATAGAAATCCAGCATCACGTAGCGGCCGCTGGCGTTGGCGATGGCTGCGTCCAGTTCCGCCACCGAACGCACGTTCTGGAACGGCAGCTTGGTCTGCTGCTGCGCCACGCCCGTGCCGCCGCCCTGGTATACCGTCAGCGGTTGCAACAGGTCGCGGCTGCCGCCCATCGCGCCCAGCAGCAGCGCGATACCGGCGACCAGCGAGATGATGCCCACGCCTTTCCAGAAGCGGGTGAAGCCCTTGGCGTTGACCGGCAGCGGCTCCAGCGCATGCAGGTACATCGCGGAGATGATCAGCAGGGCCGCCCACAACAGCATGTTCACCACCGCGGACAGCAACGGCGAGATCAGCCAGATCGCCACCGCCAGCAGCGCGACGCCGAAGAAGCGTTTGATGCCGTCCATCCAGCCGCCGGCGCGCGGCAGCAGCGCGCCGGCGGACACACCCACCAGCAGCAGCGGCACGCCCATGCCCAGGGCCAGCGAGAACAGCGAAACCCCGCCCAGCACCACGTCGCCGGTCTGGCTGATGTACAGCAACGCCCCGGCCAGCGGTGCGGCGACACAGGGGCCGACGATCAGCGCCGAGATCGCGCCCATGACGAACACGCTGGCGAAACGGCCGCCCTTGATGCGGTTGCTGGCCTCGGTGAAACGGCTTTGCAGGAAGCTGGGCATCTGCAATTCGTAGAAGCCGAACATGGACATGGCCAGGGCGACGAAGATCGCCGCGCCGATGCCCAGCGCCCAGGGATTCTGCAGCGCGTTGGAGATCAGCGTGCCGGACAGACCGGCGGCGATGCCGGCCAGCGCGTAAGTGAGCGCCATGCCCAGCACGTAGGCCAGCGACAGCAGGAAACCCTTGGTCTTGGTGATGTGCTGGCCCTGGCCGACGATGATGCCGGACAGGATGGGGATCATCGGGAACACGCAGGGCGTGAGCGACAGCAGCAGGCCGAAGCCGAAGAAGCTGATGACCACGATCCAGTAGTTGCCGCCGGCCAGGATGGCCTCGACCCGCCCGGTTTCGGAGTCGGCGGCGATCGGCGCGGCTGGCGTTGTCAGCTCGGGTTCGGGTTCTCCGGCGCCGGCCACGCGCATCACGGTCACGCTGAAATCCTCGTACTGCGGCGGGTAGCAGATGCCTTCTTCGGCGCAGCCCTGGTGCGTCGCCTCCAGCTTGAAGCGGCTCTCGCCCTCCGGCAGGCCAGCCATGCGCACCAGCACGGTGAAGTCACCGTAATACACCGCCATCCGGCCGAAGTTGGGATCGTCTTTCTCTTTCGCCGGCGGCAGATCCAGGCCGGCGACGCTCACCCCCGCCGGTTCCGTGACCGTGAACTTGATCATGTCACGGTACAGGTAATAGCCCTTGGCGGCGCTGAAGCGTGCCTCCAGGTGGCCGTCCGGGCGGGGCACCAGATCCAGTTTGAAGGCCTCTTCCGGGGCCAGGAACTGTTGCTCGTTGCCGCCGCCGAATTCCGCCGCCAGGTTGCGCAAGCGGGCGAGCGCGTCCGGGTTCTGCTGGGTCATGCCCTGCAGCGCGGGTGCGGCGCCGGTTGGCGCGGTCGCCGGGGACGGCGTCGATACGGCGCTGTAGCGAATGGCGACGGTGCCGTCCTGCGGTGGGTAGCACACGCCGATGTCGGCGCAGCCTTGGAAGTCCGCCTTCAGATTGAACGCCCCGCTGCCGGCGGGCAGCGTGACCGGAATGCGCACGCGGATGTCGCCGCGATAGGTCTCGACGCGGCCGAAGAATTCGTCATCCTTGACCTTGCCCGCCGGCATCACCGGCGTGCCGAGCTGGACGCCGCCGTCGGCCGCGAATTTGATCTTGTCCTTGTACAGGTAATAGCCGTTGGCGATCAGGAAGCGCGCTTCCACGTTGCCGTTGTCGATGAGACGCGCGGAGTAGCGGAACGCCTTGTCGGGTTCCAGCAGATCGTCCTCGGCATGCGCAAAGGCGGAAAACAGCAGCAGCAGGGCGAGCAACAGGCGCATGGCAGACAGACTCCGTTCAGGCGTCGCGCGGGCTGTCGCCGGCAGCGGACGGTATGGTGGAGCGCGCCACCCAGTCGAGATAGGCGGGCAGGGCGCGCGCGACGTCGAGCGCGACGATTTCCGGCAGCTCGTAGGGATGGTGCGCGCGGATATGGTCCTCCAGCGCGGCATAACGTTCCCGCGTGGTCTTGATGATCAACGGAACTTCCTCATCTTGCTGGATGCCGTCTTGCCAACGGTATACCGAGCGGCACGGCGCGAGCACGCTCACGCACGCCGCCAGTCCCGCCTCGACCAATTGCCGCGCCAGCTTGCCGGCGGTGTCGGCGTCTGGCAGCGTGGTCAGGACGATCTGCATGGAAGGCACGGAAGGCGCTGATGAGACTGGGGTTCGCGGGGATTATAGCCGTGGCCATTCTGGCCCTGGAACTGGTGGGTATCTACCAGATCGGCCAGCGCATCGGCCTGTTCTGGACGCTGCTGTGGCTGATCGGCGGTGTCGTCGCCGGCGTCATGGTGATCCGTCGCGCCGGCGTCGGCCTGATGCCCGAGCTGGCCGAGTCGGTACGACGCGGCCACGAGCCGTTCGGGGTGCTGTGGGCGACTGGCCGGCGCTTCGTCGCCGGTGTGTTGCTGATGCTGCCCGGTGCCGGCAGCGACGTGCTGGCGCTGTTGCTGCTGCTGTGGCCGACCCGTACCCGGCCGCTGGCCGCGCGCGGCGCGGCAGCGCAGACGCGCCGTGCCGGCGACGATGTCATCGAGGGCGAATTCCGGCGCGAGGATTGAACCACCGCGGCGGCGTCACGCCAGTTGAGCGCGCAGGTGGCGTAACGCCACCAGCGTCGCGGCGGCGGCGGGAATCGCCAGCAGTACGCCGACGAAACCGAACAGTTGGCCGAAGGCCATCAGCGCGAAGATCACCGCCACCGGATGCAGGCCGACGCGGTCGCCCACCAGCCAGGGCGTGATCCACAGACTCTCCAGGGTTTGGCCGACGGCGAACACCGCCCACACCAGCATCAGCCCGGTGAAGTCGCCGAACTGCGTCCAGGCCGCCAGCGTGCCGAGCAGCACGCCGACGATGGCGCCGAGGTAGGGCACGAACACCAGAATGCCGGAAATCAGCCCGACCGCCAGCGCGTAGTCGAGCCCGACCAGCCACAGGCCGATGCTGTAGAACAGACTCATGACCGCGATCACCATGATCTGGCCGCGCACGAACTGCGCCAGCACCGCGTCGATTTCGCGCGCCAGGGTGAGCGCGCGCTGACGCAGCGCATCAGGGATCCAGCCGGCCGCGCGCGTCAGCACGTCCTTCCAGTCGCGCAGCAGATAGAACAGCACCACCGGCACCAGCACCAGGTTGGCGAGGAAGGCGAGCACGGCCAGGCCGCCGTCGGTCAGCGCCGGCAGATGACGCGCGAGCCCCGACAACTCGCCGAGGTGTGCCTTGAACCAGTCGAGGATCTGCGCCTGATCGCGTTGCAGGTCGATGTCGAAGCGGGCCGACAGCCAGGGCAGTACGGTGCCGGTGCCCCACTCCACCAGGCGCGGCAGCTGTTGCATCAGCAGACGCATCTGGGCCTGCAACAGCGGCGCCAAAATCAGGACCAGCAGCACGAACAGCGCGAGCAGGCCGAACAGCACCAGCAGCGTGGCCAGCGTGCGGTTGATGCGCCGGCCCTGCAGGCGGTCGACCAGCGGATCGCACAGGTAGGCGAGCGCGGCGGCGGTGAGGAAGGGCGCGAGGATGGGGGTGAGCAGGTACAGCACCCAGGCGCCGATGGCGGTGGCGACGAGGTGCGGCAGCCAGTGTTTGAACTCGGGCGCGTTTGCCATGTCGGCTAGAATAGCACCCTTCCCCCGCACTCCTGATGGCGCCGCCGTGACCGTTTCCTCCTCCCTGTCCTATCGCGACGCCGGTGTCGACATCGATGCCGGCGATTCCCTGGTCGAACGCATCAAGCCGCTTGCCCGTCGCACGTTGCGGCCGGAAGTGCTGGCCGGCATCGGCGGTTTCGGCGCGTTGATGGAACTGCCGCGGCAGTATCGCGAACCGGTGCTGATTTCCGGCACGGATGGCGTCGGCACCAAGCTCAAGCTGGCCTTCCAGATGAACCGGCACGACACCATCGGCCAGGATCTGGTGGCCATGAGCGTCAACGACATCCTGGTACAGGGCGCCGAACCGCTGTTCTTCCTGGATTATTTTGCCTGCGGTCGGCTCGACGTCGATGTCGCCGAGCAGGTGGTGGCCGGCATCGCACGCGGCTGCGAACTGGCCGGATGCGCGTTGATCGGCGGCGAGACCGCGGAGATGCCCGGCATGTATCCCCCCGGCGAGTACGACCTGGCCGGTTTCGCCGTCGGTGTCGCGGAAAAGTCGGCGCTGATCACCGGGCGCGACATCCACGCCGGTGATGCCGTGCTCGGTCTGGCTTCGAGCGGGCCGCATTCCAACGGCTACTCGCTGATCCGCAAGATCGTCGAGCGGGCCGGCGCCGATCTGGCGGCGCCGTTCCACGGCCGCAGCTTGGGCGACACCCTGCTGGAACCCACGCGCATCTACGTCCAGCCTTTGTTGGCCTTGATGCGCGAGACCCGCGTCAAGGGCCTGGCGCACATCACCGGCGGCGGCATCACCGGCAACGTGCCGCGCGTGTTGCCGGCCGGCACGCAGGCGGTGATCGGCGCCGATGCGTGGCGCTGGCCGCCGGTGTTTCAATGGCTGCGCGCGCAGGGCAACGTCGAACTGGCCGAGATGTATCGCACCTTCAATTGCGGCATCGGCATGGTGCTGGTGGTGGAAGCGGGCGATGCCGATGCGGCCCGGCAATTTCTCGAGCGGCAGGGCGAGACGGTGTACCGCCTGGGCGAGATCCGCGCGCGCGCAGCCGACCAGGACGCGTGCGTGATCGTGTGATGCGTGTCGTCGTCCTGATCTCCGGGCGCGGCAGCAACCTGCGCGCGCTGCTGCAGGCCGATCTGCCGGTGACCTTTGCCGCGGTCATCAGCAACCGTGCGGATGCCGGTGGGCTGGCGATCGCCGCCGCCCATGGCGTGCCGACGCAGGTGCTGGCGCACCAGGCGTATGCCGATCGTGCCGCCTACGACGGCGCGCTGGCGCAGGCCATCGACGCGCATGCGCCCGACCTGGTGGTGCTGGCCGGGTTCATGCGCGTGCTGACCGCAGACTTCGTGCGCCGTTATCACGGCCGCATGATCAACATCCATCCGGCATTGCTGCCCGCGTTTCCGGGCCTGAACACACACGCCCGCGCGCTTGCAGCCGGCGTGCGCGTGCACGGCTGTACGGTGCATTTCGTCACGGCGGAAGTCGATGCCGGGCCGATCATCGCCCAGGCCGCCGTGCCGGTGCGGGCCGGCGACGACGCGGAGGCGCTGGCGGCGCGGGTGCTGCGTCAGGAGCATCGTCTGTTCCCGACCGTGCTGCGCTGGTTTGCGCAGGAGCGGGTCAGCCTGCGCGATGACGGCCGCGTGGCCGTGCGCCTGGACGAGGACATCGACGAGGATGCCGCGCTGGTGGCGCCCTTGGGCTGATCCACCGGTGTCTGCGCGCGAGCGTGCCTTCGCCGTCGCCCTCGGGTTTTCCGTGTTCGTACACCTGATCGTCCTGGCCGGTATGGGAACGCCCATCGGGCCGGCGACGCCGTTGCCGCAGCCCGATCATCCCATCGAAGCGCGTCTGGTGCAGGCGCGGCAGCCGCAGCCCGCACCGGTGGCGGCACCGCGGCCCGCTGGCGCGCCGGTCGCGCCGCGCGCCACGCCCGCGCCGCGACCACCCGAGGTGCGCGAGCCGGAAGCCGGGCATGTCGATGACGCTGGCACGCAGCCCGAGCCGGCTCCTGCGGACCATGCGGCGGTGCAGGAACCGACCATGCACGCGGTGGAAGCCGAGCCCCCGGCGGCTGCCATGCCGGCGGGTTCGCTGGCGCTGCGCGAGCTGCCCCACCGCGTCACCCTGCGTTATGCGTTGCAGACCGGCGAAGGCGGATTCACGCTCGGCTATACGCTGATCACCTGGCATGCGTCCGCCGACCACTACGTGCTGGAAAGCGTCACCGCGGCCAGCGGCGTGACCGCCTTGCTGGTGCGCAGCAGTGCCACGCAACGCAGCGAAGGACGCATCACCGCCCATGGCCTGGTGCCCGAGCACTACACCCTGGGCCGCGGCAAGGGGCGCGTGCAGCAGGCCCGGTTCGACTGGCAGGCGGGGCGCCTCTATTTGCCCGGGGGCGACGCGCAGTTGCCGGAGCTCGCGCAGGATCTGCTGAATTTCCCGTTTCATCTGGCGCTGACGCTGCGCGGCGACGAGGCGCCGTGGCGCATGGCGGTGACCGACGGGCGCCGCCTGCGCGAATACGCCTTCGAGGTGGTCGGCCATGCGCCGGGGGTAGCGCAGCAGGGCGACAGCCTGCATCTGCGTGGCAGCCGCGCCGGTGAAGGCACACTGGACGTCTGGCTGGCGCCGGCATTGCACTGGCTGCCGGTGCGCATCCGCACCGTCGACCACAAGGGCACGGCCATGGTGCTGACGCTGGAGCGCGCCGAGTACGATTGATCGGCGCCGGACCGGGTGCACCGACCCGGGCGGGCTCAGGCGTCGGCGATGCCCAGCTCGGCGCGCGTGCGCTCCGCCAGTGCCAGCGCCGCGTCGAGGCTGGGTGCGAGGCAGTTGTAGTGGCCCATCTTGCGCCCCGGACGCGCTTCCGCCTTGCCGTACAGGTGCAGTTGCACGCCCGGATGGGCGAGCAGTCTGTCCCAGGCGGGTTGCGGCTGCCACACCTCGCCCAGCAGATTGACCATCACCACCGGCGTCAACAGGCGCGTATCCGCGGGTGGCAGCCCGCACAACGCGCGCACCTGTTGCTGGAACTGGTCGCTGGCGCAGGCGTCGAGCGTGTAGTGGCCGCTGTTGTGCGGGCGCGGCGCCATTTCGTTGAACACCAGGCGGCCGTCGGCCAGCACGAAGAACTCCACCGCCATGACGCCGACGTAATCGAGCCCGCGCGCCAGCCCTGCCGCCATGGCACGCGCCTGGTCGATGACGGTGTCCGGCACGCGCGCGGGCACGATGCTGACATCGAGGATGCCGTTGCGATGCTGGTTCTCCGCAGGCGGGAAGCTGGCGATCTGGTCATGAACGTTGCGCGAGAGCACCACCGACAGTTCGCAGGCCAGGACGAGCCGTGCTTCGAGCAGGCAGGGCACGCCGCCCAGGGCGGTGTAGGCGGCGACCAGATCGTCGAGGTCGTCGACCTGCGCCTGCCCCTTGCCGTCGTAGCCCATGCGGCGGGTCTTGAGCAGCGCCGGGCTGCCGATCCGGCTCCATGCGCCCACCAGATCGCCCTCGTCGTCGATGTTGGCGAACGGCGCGGTGGCGCAGCCCAGTTCGACGGCACGCGTCTTCTCCAGCAAGCGGTCCTGCGCCACCGCCAGGATCTCCGGCGCGGGCGCGACGCGGCAGCGCCGGGCCAGGGTGTGCAGCGCCGCGGCCGGCACGTTCTCGAACTCCGTGGTGATGGCCTGACATAGCTCGCCCATGCGCAGCAGCGCCACGGCATCGGTGTAAGGTGCCTTGAGATGCACGTCGGCCACGGCGCCGGCCGGGCTGTGCGGGTCGGGGTCGAGCACCACCACGCGATACCCCATGACCTTGGCCGCCAGGGTGAACATGCGTCCGAGCTGGCCGCCGCCGAGCACGCCCAGGGTCGCGCCGGGCAACAGCGGTTCGGACGCCGGGCGGTCAGCCGCCATCATCCAGGTCCATGGCCAGTACCGCCTCGGTCTGGCGCCGGCGAAATTCGATCAGTGCCGCGCCGATGGCGGGGAACTCGTGCGCCAGCAGGGCGGCGGCGAACAGCGCCGCGTTGGCGGCGCCGGCTTCGCCGATGGCGAAGGTGGCGGTCGGGATGCCCTTGGGCATCTGCACGATGGACAGCAGTGAGTCGATGCCCTTGAGGTGGCGCGAGGCCACCGGCACGCCCAATACCGGCAGATGCGTCTTGGCCGCGGTCATGCCCGGCAGGTGCGCGGCGCCGCCGGCGCCGGCGATGATGCAGCGCAGGCCGCGTTCGGCGGCGCCGGCGGCATAGGCGAACAGCAGATCGGGCGTGCGATGCGCGGACACCACGCGTTTTTCGAACGGAATGCCCAGTTGCGTGAGCAGGTCGGCGGCGTGGCGCAGGGTGTCCCAATCGCTCACGCTGCCCATGATCAGACCGACGAGGGGAGCGGACATGCTGGTGGCGTACGAGGGGGGGACGGCGATGATAGCCGCTTCGCCGGCGCGGCAAAAGCCGCCCGCCGCGGATCAGAATGGCAGGCGCAGCGTCGGCGCGGCGGCGTAAAGCAGTGCGCGGAAGTCGTCCTGGATGCGGCGCAGCGCGGCCGCGTCGTCGCCCTCGAAACGCAGCGACAGCGCCGGCGTGGTGTTGGATGCGCGCAGCAGGCCGAAGCCGTCGGCATACTCGACGCGCAGGCCGTCCAGTTCGATGATTTCGCGCGCGCCGGTGAAGCACACGCCCTCGCGCAGGCGTTCGATCAGCCGCTGTGCCTCGCCCTCAGCCATCGGCACCAACAGCTCCGGCGTGTTGATGCTGTCCGGCAGGGCGCGCAAGCAGGCATTCAGGTCGGGCTGGCGCGCGAGATATTCGAGCAGGCGCGCTGCGGCGTACAAGCCGTCGTCGAAACCGTACCAGCGTTCGGCGAAGAACAGGTGGCCGCTCAGCTCGCCGGCCAGGGCGGCGCCGGTCTCGCGCATCCTGGCCTTGATCCGCGAATGGCCGGCCGTCCACAACAGCGGCACACCGCCGCGCGCCAGGATCCAGTCGCGTAGCAGGCGTGTCGACTTCACGTCATAGATGACGGTCGCTCCACGCGCGCGCGCCAGCACGTCATCGGCCAACAGCATCAGCACGCGGTCCGCCTGGATGATGGTGCCGTCGCGGGCGACCACGCCCAAGCGGTCGCCGTCGCCGTCGAAGGCCAGCCCCAGGTCGGCGCCGCGCGTGCTCACCCGCGTGCGCAGGTCGGCCAGATTGTCGGGCACCGACGGGTCCGGGTGATGATGCGGGAAGCGGCCGTCCACCTCGCAGTACATCGCCTCGACACGACAGCCCAGGGCGCGCAACAGTGCGGGCGCATGCGCGCCGGCGATGCCGTTGCCGGCGTCGATGACGATGTCGAGCGGTCGCGCCAGGCGCACGTCGTCGAGGATGCGCTGGTGGTAGGCGGCGGCGATGTCCAGGGCGCACAACCGACCGCTGTCCGCAGGCGGCGCGTCAGCCTCGGCGCGTGCGCGCAGCGCCTGGATCGCCGCACCGGCCAGCGTCTCGCCGGCCAGCATCAACTTGATGCCGTTGTACGCCGGCGGATTGTGCGAGCCGGTGACCATGGCGGCATTGCCGCAGTCCAGATGATGTGCCGCGAAATAGGCCATCGGTGTGGTGACCGCACCCAGATCGATGACGTCCATGCCGCCGGCCCGCAGGCCGCGCGCCAGCGCCAGCGCCAGATCCGGGCTGCTCGGCCGGCCGTCGCGGCCAAGCACGATCCGGCGCTGGCCGAGTGCCTGCGCCGTTGCGGACAACGCGCGTCCGATGCGCTCGACATGCGCGGCGGTCAACGACTCGCCGACGATGCCGCGGATGTCGTAGGCCTTGAAGATGTGCGGGGGCAGCGGTTCCATGGGGGGGCCGTGGACGATGGCGGTGCATTATCGCCAAATCCCCGGTCACAGGGCGCCGCGCGGACGGCCGGCACAGCGGGCAAAAAAAAGCGGCATCGGAAACCGATGCCGCGCAAAAACCGCCATTGCGGCGGTCAGGGAGGTTCGTTACGTCACGCTGCACGTCCCTGCATGCCGCGTCACGCGTCGAGGCTGCCCAGCCCGACTGGATCCAGCAAATCATGTGCCATCATGCAGGCAACCTTGGCCGGTGTCGGCAGACGATTTGGAATCACTCAAAAATTAATACGAAAGATATATCAACGGGGCAAAAAAAGCACCCCCCGCAGAACAATTTTGCTGCCGGATACCGCTCCGGCGCACCGCCCACGCTCCGACCGGCAGACCCACCCGTGCGCGACGATAACGTCGGCGCCCGGTGAACCGCCGAAAAACACCTTCACGTGTGTGCCGCGGAGCAACGCAGCCGTCGGCCGGTATGCGCAACGTCAATGCAGCATGCCCTGCGTCGGCACCTCCACGGCGTCGCCCAGCACCGCCGGCGCGGCGTGGTGCAGCAGCAGGTGCCAGCCATCGGCGCGGCGGCGGAACACGTTGGTGGCGAGGATGCGTGGGTGGGCCTTGGCCGTCGTGCCGCTGTGGATGTGCTCGTACACCACGCTGACCGCCAGTTCCGCCGAGATGCTCAGACTGACGCGCTCGATCGCGAAGCGCAGGCGGGGGCCGGCGCTGAAGATCTGCGCGAAGCCGTGCAGGATGGGTTCGACCCCGCGGATCGCGGCGCCCATGGGGTGGGCGCACATGACATCGGCGCCCTCATCCCAGATTTGCCGCATGGCCGCTGCGTCGGCGTCGGCGAAGGCCTGGTAGAACGCCTGTTCGGCGGCCTCGGGGTGATCCAACTTGATGCCGGTCATGTCCTGTCCTTGCTCCGTGTTTCCGCGCAAACCTACAATGCCTGACAGCCTTCCTCGATCGCCCGAACATGTCCGAATTCACCGCCCTCCTGGAGAAGTACAGCAAGCCGGGGCCGCGTTACACCTCCTATCCGACGGCGCCCTACTTCCATACCGGCTTCACCGAGGCGGACTGGCTGCGGGAACTGCAGGACTCGCAACAGCCGGAACGCGGTCTGTCACTGTATGCGCACATCCCGTTCTGCGATACGTTGTGCTACTACTGCGGCTGCAACATGGTGGCGACGCACGAGTATGACAAGGCCGAAACCTATCTCGGCTTCATCGAGCACGAGATGACCCGCGTCGCCCGCCTGACCGACCCGCGCCGGCGAGTACGCCAGTTGCATTGGGGCGGCGGCACACCGACCTATCTGCGGCCGGGCGACATCCGTCGGTTGATGGACGCCATGCGCTCGCGCTTCACCATCGCCGAGGATGCCGAGATGGGCTGCGAGGCCGATCCGCGCGAGCTCACGCGCGAGCATCTGCTGGCCTTGCGTGAATCCGGTTTCAACCGGCTGTCGCTGGGTGTGCAGGATCTCGACGAGCGCGTGCAGCATGCGGTCAATCGCGTGCAACCGGAGGCGATGATCCGCCAGGTCTACGACTGGGCGCGCGAGCTGGGTTTTCACAGCATCAACATGGATCTGATCGTCGGCCTGCCGCACCAGAATCCGGACAGCTTCGCCCGAACGCTGGACCGTGTGCTGGCCTGGGGGCCGGATCGTTTCGCCATCTTCGGCTATGCCCACGTGCCGTGGATGAAGAAGCACCAGAAGCTGATCCGCGAGGCGGATCTGCCCAGCTTCGCCACGCGTCTGGAGCTGCAACAACTGATCCACGAGCGTCTGGCCGCCGCCGGCTACGTCAACATTGGCATGGACCATTACGCTCGGCCGCAGGATGAGATGGTGCGCGCCCAGCGCGACAAGACGCTGTGGCGCAACTTCCAGGGCTACACCACGCACAAGGACTGCGACATCTACGCGTTCGGCGCATCCAGCATCAGCCAGACCGCGGATGTCTACATGCAGAACGAAAAAAACCTGAAGCGCTACCAGGAACTGGTCGGTGCCGACCATCTGCCGGTGGAACGCGGCCTGCGCGTGACGCAGGAGGACCGTCTGCGGCGCGAGGTGATCACGCGCGTGATGTGCGATCTGGAGCTCGACACCCAGGCTTTCGGCCGCGAATGGGGCATCGAATTCGACCGCCATTTCGCCGACGCCATGGCCGACCTACCGCCGCTCGAAGCGGATGGGCTGGTGCGTCTGGAACCGGGGCGCATCGTCGTCACCGAACTCGGCCGCCTGTTCCTGCGCAACATCGCCATGTGTTTCGACGCCTACCTGCGCCAGGCGGCGCAGGATCAACAGCCGCGCTATTCACGCACGGCCTGAGAAGCGGCCGTCCCGGTCCCGCGCCGATGAAGCGGGAGCGGGACACCGCTGCGCCTATGCGCCTATTCGACGATGTCCTTGTACAGTGCATCCTCCTCGGCACCGATCTCCGCCAGCGTCCTGGCCAGATCGCCCTGCATGGCGCGGGCGACATTGGACACGTTCATGCGCACCAGGTGTACCGCGCCATCCTTGCCTTCGAATACCGTGACCCGGCAGGGCAGCGGCGGCGCTTTACCGTCGCCGGCCTTGCTCACCCGGTCGTTGGCGCCGGCCGGGCACAGCGAGATGACCTTCATGCGTTTGGCGTCCTTGGCGCCGGCTTCGCGCATGGCGCTCTGCACGTCCTTGATCTCGCCGATCTGCCAGCCGCGCCGGGCGGCGCCGTCGCGGATGCGGTTCACCGTCTCGTCGAAGCCGTGACGCGACTTGCGCAGATCGAACATCACCGACATCAACTGCATCTGCAGCATCTGTTGCTGCATCATGGCCTGTTGTGCCTGTTCCGGGGTCATGCGCGGAGCCTGCGGGCCCTGCGCCAGCGTCGTGCCGGCGATGCCGGCGGCGAGCAGAGCGATGAATCGTTTGGTCACGGTCGTTCCCTTCGCTAGGTTGGTCGGTGGACGGGGTCAGTGTGCTGAGCGGCCGCCGCCGCGCCAGTCCTTGAGCCGGTACAGCGTGCCGCAATAGGGGCACAGTGCTTCCCCATGTTGCTCGATGGGCAGGAACACGCGCGGGTGCGAGCACCAGACCTGGTCGCCGGGCATCGGGCAATGCAGCGGCAGGTCGGCCGCCGTCACCTCGATGTGACGCTGTTTGCTGTGCACTTCGTTCATCGGCGGCTCCTCACACGTGCGCCAGCCAAGAGGCGTGAGCCTCGGAACGGCCCTGCACGCAATCGAAATACAGGGCCTGCAGCCGCGCGGTGATCGGGCCCCGGTCGCCGCTGCCGATGGCGCGGTTGTCCAGCTCGCGGATCGGTGTCACTTCCGCCGCGGTGCCGGTGAAGAACGCCTCGTCGGCGCAGTAAACCTCGTCGCGCGTGATGCGCTTCTCGATCACCGCAATACCCTGTTCGGCGGCGAGGTGCATGATGGTGTCGCGCGTGATACCTTCGAGCGCCGAGGTCAGATCCGGCGTATACAGCCTGCCGTCGCGCACGATGAAAATGTTCTCGCCGGAGCCCTCGGCGACGAAGCCGTCGACGTCCAGCAGCAGCGCTTCCTGATAGCCGTCGGTTTCCGCCTCGCGGTGAGCCAGGATGGAGTTCATGTAGTTACCGTTGGCCTTGGCCTTGCACATGGTGATATTGACGTGATGGCGGGTGAACGACGACGTTTTCACGCGGATACCGTGTTCCAGCGCCTCCTGGCCGAGATAGGCGCCCCAGGGCCAGGCGGCGACGATCACGTGCACCGACAGGGCCTTGGCGGAGATGCCCATGGCCTCGGCGCCGTAGAACGCCATCGGCCGCAAATAGCCGCTCTTCAGGCCGTTGGCGCGCACCACGTCCAGTTGCGCCCGGTTCAGGGTGTCCTTGTCGTAGGGCAGCTTCATGCCCAGGATGTGGGCCGAGCGAAACAGCCGGTCGGTATGCTCGCGCAGGCGGAAGATGGCCGGCCCCGCCGGCGTCTCGTAGGCGCGCACGCCTTCGAACACGCCCATGCCGTAATGCAGCGTGTGGGTCAGCACGTGCGTGGTGGCACTGCGCCAGTCGACCAGCTTGCCGTCGTACCAGATGACCCCGTCGCGGTCGGCCATGGACATGATGAAGACTCCACTCGATTCGGAAGAGCCGGCATTTTATCGCAGCGCGGCGCGCGTCCGCGTCAGATCGACGTCGGAAAGTTCGCGCAGTAGCTTGCGAACGCGTCCGAGGGCAGCGCCCGCGCGTAGCGGAACCCCTGCATGCGATGACAGCCGACGCCAAGCAGGAAGGCTTCCTGCGCCGCGGTTTCGATGCCTTCGGCGATGGCCTCCAGGCCCAGCGTGTGCGCCAGGCCGATGATCGCGGCGGCGATGGCGGCGTCGCTGGGGTCGCCCGGGATGTCATGCACGAAGGAGCGGTCGATCTTGAGGTTGTCGATGGGCAGTTGCTTGAGATAGGCCAGCGAGGAGTAGCCGGTGCCGAAATCGTCGATGGCGATGCGCACGCCGCGTTCGCGCAGGCGCAGCAGCGGTGGCCGGCAGATCGTGATGTCGCGCATGAGCACGTTTTCCGTCAGCTCCAGTTGCAGATGCGTACCGTCGATGGCGAACTCGTCGAGCAGGGCGGCGATGCCAGGTGCGAAATCGACGTGCGCGAGCTGCGCGGCGGAAATGTTGACGGAGATGTAGTCCAGTTCCAGTCCTGCGGCGCGCCAGTCACGAAAGACGCGCAGCGCCTCACGCAGCACCCATGTGCCGATCGGCACGATCAGGCGGGTTTCCTCCACCAGCGGAATGAAGCGTGCCGGTCCCTCGATGCCGACCGGCGCGCCGGGCCAGCGGATCAGCGCCTCGGCGGCGATGACCCGACCGCGTTCGAGATCGACGATGGGTTGGTAATGCAGGGTGAATTCCTCACGCCGCACGGCGCCGCGCAGGGCGTTCTCCAGGCTCAGTTTCTCGTCGACGCTGTCGGACAGGTCCAGGCTGAAGCGGACGTAGCCGTCGCGGCCGGATTCCTTGGCGCGGTACATGGCGGCATCGGCGTTCTTCAGCAGGTTGACCGCGTCGAGGCCGTCCTCCGGGAACAGGGTGATGCCGATGCTGCATCCCAGGTGCAGTTCCTGGCCCTCGATGACGAAGGGCAGACGCAGCGCTGTCACGATCTTGCCGGCGAGCAAGGGGATGTCCTCGTGGCGCGCCACCTGTTCCATCAGTACGACGAACTCGTCGCCACCCAGGCGTCCCACCGTGTCGCTGCGCCGCACCAGCGCCTGCAGGCGACGCGCCACCTCCACCAGCACCAGATCGCCGATGTGATGGCCGAGGCTGTCGTTGATGTACTTGAAGCGGTCGAGGTCGATGAACAGCAGGCCGAACATCGAGCAATCGCGCTTGGCGCGGATCAGCGCCTGTTCCAGGCGGTCGGAGAACAGCAGGCGGTTGGGCAGGCCGGTGAGAACGTCGTGGTGGGCGAGGAAATCGAGGCGCGACTGGGTTTCCTTGAGATGCGTGATGTCGGTGATGATGGCGATGTGATGGGTCTTTCGCCCGCCCTCGTCGCGCACCACGGTGATCGACTGTAGCAGCGGGATGACGGAGCCGTCCCGCGTGCGGTCATAGATCTCGCCCTTCCAGAAGTCGTTCTCGTTCAGTTCGCGCCACATGGCATCGTAGAACGCCGGCTCGTGCAGGCCGGATTGCAGCAGCTTGGGATCCCGCCCGAGCAACGACGCGGCGTCGTAGCCGGTGATGCGGCTGAAGGCGGCGTTGACCTCGACGATGCGGTTGTCGGCGTCGGTGATCAGGATGCCCTCGCCGGTATGGTCGAACACCTGTGCGTACAGGTGCAGATTGGCCTCCGCCGCCTTCTGCCGGGTGAGATCGAAGAACAGATAGACGATCTTCTCGCGGCGCCCGTCCGCGTCGAGGATTTCCGACATGATGGCGTGATAGTGACGACCGCCGAACTGGAAATCGTATTCGCGGCCGCCGTCGCCGCCGAGCGCGCGCAGGGATGCGCCGTGCGAGCAGATTTCCATGAAGCGGCGTCCGTTCAGCGACGCGCAGCCTTCGTCGGGGAAGAACCATGTCAGCGCCAGGCGATTGCAGTCTGCCACGGTGTCGTCCGGATTGACCACGATCACCGCCGCTTCCAGCGCGTCGAAAATGGCGCGGATCTGCTTGCGCGCCAGCGCCAGGTCGTGGTTGGTCTCCTCCAGATGGGTCAGGATCTGGGCGAATGAGTCGGCGACGATGCCGATCGGATCGAGCTCGATCAGGGTGTCGTCGTCCAGTTCCTCGGCGCGCAACGGCAGCGTGCCCATCAGCCCCAGCAACTGGTCGACCTTGGCGCGGATGTAGCCGATCGCGGCCTGCTGGCGTGCGCGGTCGGCCGGCGGCGGCAGGTCAGCGGGCATCGATGCGCAGGCGATAGAGGCCGGCGTCGCGGGTCACCTCGCAACGGTAGCCCATCTTGGCGACGGCATCCGGGATGGTGGTGGTGGCCTGGCGGTCGTCGGTCAGCACTTCCAGCACAGCCGTGCCCGCGCGCACCTGGGCGCCGCTTTCATTCAGCAGCTTGAGTGTCAGCAACAGGCAGGACGGGCAGATCTGGCCCTGGATGTCGAGCGGGATGATGCGCGGGTCGTGGGTCATCGGCGAATCACGAAGCGGGTCAACAAGCGGCTGCCAAGCCAGGCGCCGGGCACCAGCCCAAGCAGGAACAGCAGGCTTTGCAGGGCGAGGATGGGCAGACCGCCCCAAAGATGCCAGATGTTGCAGCCCGGCACCATGCGCGCGCCAAGCCCCAGCAGCAGGCCGCCGAGCAGCGCCGACAGCAGTTGGCGACGCGGCACACGCCAGCGCGGGCGGAACTCGCCAAGGCACAGCGCGGACGCCAGCGCGCCGAGCAGGATGCCGACGATCAGCGGATACTGGATCGCCGCCACGGCGTCGAGCGCCGGACCGGGGCCGCCGCGTACCACCTGATCGACGAACGGCGGCTGGTAGGCCAGCGGTTGCGCGGAAAAAAAGGCGAGGGCGGCGACGTGCTGCGGCCAGAACCAGGATTCGACCTGGGCGCCAAGCTTGGCGTAGGCGGTAGTGATGCCCAGCGGCATGCCCACCAGCAGCCAGGAGAACAGGCCGACACCAGCGAGGATCAGGGCCGCGCGCCAGGGTTGGATGTGACCCAGCGCGTGCGATGGCCGCGTCATGCGTCCGGCGCGGAACCAGCGGTACAGCAGCGCCGCGCCGAGCCCGGCAAGCGGCAGGATCAGCATGGCCGGCGGCACGCCCAGCCATTGCGCCACGGTCAGCGCCTCGTCGTGCAGGCGCGTCGCGCGGGTCACCGCCGTCCATTCGGCATGGCCTTCCGCGTACAGCGCCGAGCCCGCCAGCATGCCGAGGAAGGCGACGCCGGCGGCGAGGCTGCCGGCGCCGAGCTTGTACAGCGTGCCGACCACGCAGCCGCCGGCGAGCACCATGCCGACGCCGAACACGAAGCCGCCGGCGACGCTGGCCAGCGACGGTGGCCCCAGCAGCGGAAACGGGTAGGGCGACAGCAGGCCGAGCGCGCGCGCCGCCTCGAACAGCGCCATGCTCGCCACCACCAGCAGCAGCAGCATGCGTAATAAAAACGTGTCGCCGAACAGAAACGGATCGCGAAACATGGCGGTGACGCAGAAATCCGAGCGGTGCATGACCCAGCCCGCCAGCAGACCGGCGCAGAGGGATGCGGCGACGA
This sequence comes from uncultured Burkholderiales bacterium, assembly GCA_937949525.1. GTDB lineage: Bacteria > Pseudomonadota > Gammaproteobacteria > Burkholderiales > Thiobacillaceae > PFJX01. The sequence continues at coordinate 48,814 of CALEDT010000006.1, forward strand.
GCAACGCGAAGGGAGAGTCCAAGCGGCGGCTGAAAGAACAGGCGTGCGATCGACGGCGGCAAAGATAGACCGAATCGGCCGGCGGCGATAGCCGTGTTCACAGCGTCCAGTCGTACTCGACGGTCAGCGGCGCGTGGTCGCTGAAGCGTGTTTCCTTGTACACCGTGGCCGATCGGGCGCGCGCGGCGATGCCCGGTGTGGCGATCTGGTAGTCGATCCGCCAGCCAACGTTCTTGGCCCAGGCTTGGCCGCGGTTGGACCACCAGGTATAGCCCTCCCCCGTGGTGTCGGGGTGCAGCCGGCGATAGACGTCCACCCAGCCCAGGTGGGTGAATACCTCGTCCAGCCAGGCGCGTTCCTCGGGCAAGAAGCCGGAATTCTTCTGGTTGGATTTCCAGTTCTTCAGGTCGACCTCGCGGTGCGCGATGTTCCAGTCGCCGCACAGGATCACCTCGCGCCCGCCGGCGGCGAGCCGTTCCAGTCGCGGTCGGAAGCGGCGCATGAACTCGAATTTCGCGGCCTGACGGTGTTCGCCGCTGGAGCCCGAGGGCAGATAGACGGAAACCACCGACAGCATGTCGAAGCAGGCCTCCAGGTAACGTCCCTCGGCGTCGATTTCCGGAATGCCGATGCCTTCGATGATCGCGTCCGGCTGGCGTCGGCTATATAGGCCCACCCCGCTGTAGCCCTTTTTCTCGGCGTAATGGAAGTAACCGAAGAATCCCGGCGGATTGAGCATTTCCAGGGTCAGGTCGGTGGCCTGCGCTTTCAGTTCCTGCACGCAGACGAGGTCGGCATGCTGATGGCGTAGCCAGGAGAAGAAGCCTTTGTCGGTGGCGGAACGGATTCCGTTAAGATTCAAACTAATGACACGCATGTCTCGTTTGGAGCGGTGGCGGTGGACGATTTCAAGCAGGCTTTCCTCGAACTCGCGATCGAGCATCGGGTGTTGCTGTTCGGCGAATTCAGGACCAAGGCGGGGCGGCTGAGCCCCTACTTCTTCAACGCCGGGTTGTTCAACGATGGCGTGGCGTTGAAACGGCTGGGTGAATTCTACGCCAAGGCGATCACCGCCTCGGATCTAGTGTTCGACGGTCTGTTCGGCCCGGCGTACAAGGGCATTCCGCTGGCCGCGGCGGTGGCCATCGCCTTTGCCGTCGACGGACGCGCCGTGCCGTTCAGCTACAACCGCAAGGAGATCAAGGATCATGGCGAGGGCGGCGCCATCGTCGGCGCGCCGCTGGCCGGGCGGGTGCTGATCGTCGATGATGTCATCTCCGCCGGCACCTCGGTGCGCGAGTCGGTCGAACTGATCCGCGCCGCCGGCGCCACCCCGTGCGGCGTGGCCATTGCGCTGGACCGGATGGAACGCGGCCAGGGTGCCTTGTCGGCGACACAGGAGGTGGCGCGCGCATTCGATCTGCCGGTCATCGCCATCGTCGACCTGGACGATCTGGTCGATTATCTCGCCGCCCGGCCCGGCCAGGGCGATACGTTGGCGGCGATCCAGGCCTATCGCGAAGTGTATGGCACGCCTTGATGTCACGCGCCGCAGCCTGACGTCGGCTACGCTGCTGCTGATAGGGCTGGCGGGCCTTCCAGCCTGGGGTCAGGCCACCACCTACCGCTGGGTCGACGAGCATGGGCGCGTGCACTACGGTGACGTCATGCCCGGACAGCAGGCCGGACGCGGCCACAGCGAACTGGACCGGCAGGGGCGGGTGCTGCGCGAGACCGAACGCGCGCGCCTGACGCCGGCTGATCGCCAGGCACGCGAGGAAGCGCAGGCACGTCAGGAGGAAGCCCTGCGTCGTGCGGAACAGCAGCAGCGCCATGATCGCGCGCTGCTGACCACCTATGTCAGCGAACAGGAGATCGACCTGGTGCGCGATCGCGCCATGGAACTGGAAGCCCTGCGGCTGCGCAGCTTGAAGGCCCGTCTGGCTTCCGCGGCGGAGAAGCTGGCCTACAGCGATGCCCAGATCGCACCGTACGAACGTGCCGGCAAGCCGGCGCCGGCGGCATTCACACAGATGCGTGAGGAGGCACGGGCCGAACTGGCGCGCACCGGCGAACTGATCCGCCAGCGCGAGCAGGCCATGGAACAGGTGCGGCAGCGCTTCGACGCCGACAAGGCGCGTTTCCGCGAGCTCAAGGCGCAGATGCGTTGAGCCGGGAAAACGCTGGGCCGAGGTGCCACTCGGCCCGACTGGCCATTAGTCCATACCCGTCAGCTTGCGCCGCAGCAGCGCATTGACCTGCGCCGGGTTGGCCTTGCCCTTGCTGGCCTTCATGACCTGACCGACCAGGGCATTGAATGCCTTCTCCTTGCCGGCGCGGAATTCCTCCACCGACTTGGCGTTGGCCGCCATCACCTCGTCGATGAGCGCCTCGATGGCGCCGCTGTCCGACAGTTGTCGCAGACCACGCGCGGCGATGATGGTGTCGGCGTCGCCTTCGCCCGCCCACATCGCTTCGAACACCTGTTTGGCCAGCTTGCCGGACAGCGTGCCGTCCTGCACCCGGCCGAGCAGCGAGGCCAGTGCCGCCGGCGCGACCGGACTGTCGGCGATGTCGCGTTCCACCTTGTTCAAGGCCGCGGACAGGTCACCCATCACCCAGTTGGCCGCCAGCTTGGCATCGGCTTGCGGCAGCGCGGCCAGCAGCGCTTCGAAATACTCGGCGGTGGCGCGTGACGCGGTGAGCGCGCCGGCGTCATAGGCCGACAGGCCCAGATCGGCCTGGTAGCGGGCGCGCTTCTGCGCCGGCAGTTCCGGCAGGGCGGAGCGCAGTTGCTCGATCCAGTCCTCGTCCAGCTTCACCGGCAGCAGGTCGGGATCGGGAAAATAGCGGTAGTCGTGCGCCTCCTCCTTGCTGCGCATCATGCGCGTCTCGCCGCTGTCCGGGTCGAACAGCACGGTCGCCTGTTCGATGGCATGGCCATCCTCGATGCGTTCAATCTGCCAGCGTGCCTCGTAGTCGATGGCTTGCTCCAGGAAGCGGAAGGAATTCAGGTTCTTGATCTCGCGCCGCGTGCCGAATTCACGCTGCCCCACCGGCCGCACCGAGACGTTGGCATCGACGCGGAAACTGCCCTCCTGCATGTTGCCGTCACAGATGCCGATCCAGGTCACCAAGGTGTGCAACGCACGGGCATAGGCCACCGCCTCCTTCGCCGAGCGCATATCCGGCTCGGAGACGATCTCCAGCAGCGGCGTGCCGGCGCGGTTCAGATCGATGCCGGTCATGCCATGGTAGTCCTCGTGCAGCGACTTGCCGGCATCTTCTTCCAGGTGCGCGCGGGTGATGCGGATGACTTTCTCGCCGTCGTCGACACCGATGGTCAGCGCGCCGGCTTCGACGATGGGCAGCGCGAACTGGCTGATCTGGTAGCCCTTGGGCAGATCCGGGTAGAAGTAATTCTTGCGATCGAACACGTTGATGCGGTTGATGCGCGCGCCGATCGCCAGCGCGAAGCGGATTGCGCGTTCCACCGCCCCCCGGTTGAGCACCGGCAGCACACCGGGCAGGGCCAAATCGACCGCGCACGCCTGGGTGTTGGGTGCCGCCCCGAACGCGGTGGCCGCGCCGGAGAAGATCTTGCTGCGCGTCGAAAGCTGCGCATGCACCTCCAGACCGATCACGGTTTCCCAGCGCGCGCCGTTCATGGTTGTGCCGCTCCGTCGATCTGCGCGTCACGCAACCGACGCAGTCCTTCCGGCATGGTCAGCGTGGCGCGGTCCCAGCCTTCCATGTCCAGTACCGAATCCAGGCACGCCTCCATCTCGGCGTGCGCGCGCGCGGCGGCGGCGGCGATGGCCTCGTGCACTGCGCACGATATCGGCCCGCCGGTGATGCAATCGCGCTGGTAGGCGTAAAGCGAGCGCAGGCGCCGGATCTGTTCCGCCACCTGGGCCGGGCAGGCGCACATGTAAATCATGGCCTGATCGATGATGGTCTTGAGTTGCTGGTCATCGAATCGATGCTGGAGGGGCTCAGACATGTCGGTCTCCTTGCATGAACTGATCAACTCATGCCGGCGGGTAGGCGCCGGTGCCAGTCGGTGATGCATTGGTACTGGTGCGCGACATTGAGCAGGCGCGCCTCGGTGAAATAGTCGCCGATCAACTGCAGGCCGATCGGCAGTCCGGCGGTGTCGAAGCCGCAGGGCAGCGATAGGCCGGGCAGGCCGGCGAGGTTGACGGCGATGGTGTAGATGTCGGACAGGTACATCGCCACCGGGTCGGCGGTCTTCTCGCCCAGCCGGAACGCGGTGGCGGGCGCGGTGGGACCGAGGATCACGTCGCATTGCCGGAACGCCTGTTCGAAATCGCGCGCGATCAGGCGGCGCAGTTTCTGTGCCTGCAAGTAATAGGCGTCGTAATAGCCATGCGACAGCACATAGGTGCCGATCATGATGCGTCGCTTGACCTCGGTGCCGAAGCCTTCGGCACGGGTGCGCTCGTACAGGTCGGTAAGATCGCGGTATTCCGCGGCGCGATGGCCGTAGCGCACACCGTCGTAACGCGACAGGTTGCTGGAGGCTTCCGCCGGCGCCAGCACGTAGTAGGCGGCGACCGACAACCCGGAGTTGGGCAGGCTCACATCGACGGTTTCCGCACCCTGCCGGCGCAGTTCTTCGACGGCGGCCAGTACCGCCCGCGCGGTATCCGCGGACAGACCGGCGCCGAAGAACTCGCGCGGCAGGCCGATGCGCACCCCGGTCAGCGGCCGCGCCAGGTCGCGGGTGTAGTCTTCCGGCGCGCGTTCCAGGCTGGTCGAGTCGCGCGCGTCGAATCCGGCCATCACGTTCAGCAGCAGCGCGCAATCCTCGGCGCCCGGCGCCATCGGCCCGCCCTGATCGAGCGAGGAAGCGAACGCGATCATGCCGTAGCGCGACACCACGCCGTAACTCGGCTTCAGTCCGGTGATGCCGGTCAGCGCCGCCGGCTGGCGGATGGAGCCACCGGTGTCGGTGCCGGTGGCGGCCGGCGCCATGCGCGCCGCCACCGCCGCCGCGCTGCCGCCGGATGACCCCCCGGGTACGCGCTCGACGTCCCAGGGGTTGCGCACCGGACCGAAGAACGAAGTCTCGTTGCTCGACCCCATGGCGAACTCATCCATGTTGGTCTTGCCCAGACAGGGCATGCCCGCCGCCTTGCAACGCTCGATCACGGATGCGTCGTAGGGCGCGGTGAAGTTGGCCAGCATCCTCGAGCCGCAGGTGGTGCGCCAGCCCTCGGCACAGAAAATGTCCTTGTGGGCGATGGGTACGCCGGTGAGCGCTCCGCCCCGTCCCTGCGCGCGCAGCGCATCGGCGGCACGGGCTTCGCTCAGCGTGCGCTCGGCATCCACGGTGATGAAGGCGTTCAGCGTCGGATTCCATGCGGCGATGCGCGCCAGATAATCCTGACACAGTTCGACACTGGAGGTTTTGCCCGTGGCAAGCAGGGCGGCGAGTTCGGTGAGCGTCGTCATGGGGAGTGAAGCGGCTCGTGGCTGCGTGGGGGGGGGCGTACTGCGCGCGCGCCGGTTGGCGCTACCGGCTCATTCGATTACTTTGGGCACCAGATAGAGACCGTCCTCGACCATGGGCGCGACCGCTTGGAACGCGGCGCGACGGTCGGGTTCGCTCACTTCGTCTGCGCGCAGGCGTTGATGGACGTCGCGCGCATGCGACATGGGCTCGATCCCGGCGGTGTCGACCGCCTGCATCTGCTCGATCAAGCCGAGAATGCCGTTCAACTGGGCCTGATAGGCGGACGCCTCGTCGGCATCCACACGGATGCGGGCGAGCTTGGCGATGCGCGCTACATCGTCGATCGACAGCGACATGAGACCACCACGGACCTTATTCGATACAAGCGCCGTAGGTTATCATACGCCGCTATTTTTCCGACCCTCGGGACCCCCTTCATGTTTGGATTGTTACGCGGCTATTTCTCCACCGATCTCGCCATCGACCTGGGGACCGCCAATACCCTGATCTACGTTCGCGGCCGCGGCATCGTGCTGAACGAACCGTCGGTGGTGGCCATCCGCCAGGAGGGCACGACCGGCAAGAAGACCATCCAGGCGGTGGGCCTGGAAGCGAAGATGATGCTGGGGCGCACGCCCGGCAATATCCAGGCCATCCGGCCGATGAAGGACGGCGTCATCGCCGACTTCAACATCACCGAACAGATGTTGAAGTTCTTCATCAAGAAAGTGCATGACACGCGCCTGTTCCATCCCAGTCCGCGCATCATCATCTGCGTGCCGTCCGGCGCGACCCAGGTGGAGCGGCGCGCCATCCGCGAATCGGCCATCGGCGCCGGGGCGCGGCAGGTGTTCCTGATCGAGGAGCCGATGGCCGCGGCCATCGGTGCCGGCATGCCGGTGGCCGAGGCGACCGGTTCCATGGTGGTGGACATCGGTGGTGGCACCACCGAGGTCGGCGTGATCTCGCTGGGCGGCATGGTGTACTCCACGTCGTCACGGGTGGGTGGCGACAAGTTCGACGAGGCCATCATCAACTACATCCGGCGCAACTACGGCATGCTGATCGGCGAGGCCACCGCGGAGCAGATCAAGAAGGAGATGGGTTCGGCCTTCCCCGGCTCCGAGGTGCGCGAGATGGACGTGAAGGGCCGCAATCTGGCAGAAGGCATCCCGCGCAGTTTCACCATCACCAGCAACGAGATCCTGGAAGCGCTTACCGAGCCGCTCAATACCATCGTCTCGTCGGTCAAGTCGGCGTTGGAGCAGACGCCGCCGGAACTGGGTGCGGACATCGCTGAGAAGGGCATGGTGCTGACCGGTGGCGGCGCGCTGCTGCGCGATCTCGACCGCCTGCTGATGGAGGAGACCGGCCTGCCGGTGATCGTCGCCGAGGATCCGTTGTCCTGCGTCGTGCGCGGTTCCGGGCGCGCGCTGGAGGAAATGGATCGTCTGTCAACGGTGTTCACCTACGACTGACCCCACGGTCGGCGCCCTGGCCTTGAGACCGGTCGAAACGGCGCATTACCCGGCCGGCGTGGTCACGACGCAGCCCAACCGACCAGCGCCCGCATCCCATGTCCCGAGTTCCGCAAGCGCCCCTGTTCGTTCGCGAGATGGGTCTGCCGGCGCGTTTTGCCGTGTACGTGCTGGTGTGTCTGTTCCTGCTGGCGCTGGACGCACGCTACATCGCGCTGGGCGGGGTGCGCGCCGGCGTCAACGCGCTGCTGCACCCGCTGCAGCTTGCCCTGGCCTGGCCGCTGGAGTGGATGCGCGGCGTCGGCGCCTTCTTCGTCGCGCATGGCGATCTGGTGGTGGAGAACGAACGCCTGCGCCGGGAGCGTGACCGCATCGCACTCGCGGCGCTCGACCGCGTCGCGCTCGCCGCCGAGAACGAGCGCCTGCGCGAGCTGCACCAGTTGCCGGCGTGGCCGGGGGTGACGCCGCTATTGGGGGAAATCGTCGCCACCGTACCGGATCCGTTCGCACGCCGGGTGGTGATCAATCGCGGCCACGTCCAGGGGGTGCGCGCGGGCTGGCCGGTGGTCGACGCGGCCGGCCTGGTGGGGCAGGTCACCCGCGTTTATCCCTGGAGCGCGGAAGTCACGCTGATCACCGACCGCGATCAGGGCGCGCCGGTGCAGAACCTGCGCAATGGTCTGCGCATCATCGTGTCCGGCATGGGTTCGGACAACCTGCTGATGGTCCGGTTTCTCGACATGCATGCCGACCTGGCGGAAGGCGACTGGCTGTACACCTCGGGCATCGACGGCGTTTACCCGGCCGGCATCCCGGTGGCGCGCGTGGTCAAGACCGAGCCCCCGCGCGCCAGTCCGTTCGCCAGCGCGTATTGCGCGCCGATCGGTGGTGTTGGGCGCTACCGTCATGTCGCGGTGCTCAAGCCCGTGGCGGAAACACCCGCCGCGACCGAAGCCGCTCCGGCGGCCGCCGGGGGACGCCGTTGATCCCGGAGAGTCCACTGCTGCCGCAGGGCGCCGAGCTGCGCAAGCCGCCGACGCGCACGCGTGTCTACCTCAGTCTGGCGCTGGCGCTGGCGTTCACGCTGTTGCCCTGGGACCATGACTGGCGCTGGCTGCTGCCCGATTTCACGCTGCTGCTGCTGCTTTACTGGAACATCCATGCGCCGCGCCAGGCCGGCCTCGGTGCCGCCTTCGTGCTGGGTCTGGTGACCGATGTCGCGCAGGGGCTGCTGCTGGGACTGAATGCCCTGGCTTATTGCGCCGCTACCTTCGCCGTATTGCTGGTGCGGCGCCGGCTCGCCAATTTCTCCCCGCTGTTGCAAACACCCCAGATCGCGCCGGTGCTGGTGGGCAAGGAGGCCCTGGTGCTGGCATTGGGCATGATGATCGGCCGGGGTGAGGCCGACTGGCGGTGGCTAGCCGCGGGGCTGCTCGGCGCGGCATTGTGGTGGCCGCTATCCTGGGCCATGGAGCGCCTGGGCGCGCATGCCGCGCCGCCGGCACCGGAACGGCGCGCATGAGCACCGCGATGGCGCGTGCGTGACGCAGCGGATGAGCGCGCCACGCCTGATCAATCCGGAACAGGAGTTCCAACGCTACCGCCGGCGTCTGCAGGTGGCGGGCATCTGCGCCGGGCTGGCGCTGGCCGGTCTGTTCGCGCGCTTCTTCTGGTTGCAGGTGGTGCAGTTCGACCATTACCACGCGCTGGCCGAAAGCAATCGCATCGCATTGGTGCCGGCGCCGCCGCCGCGCGGCGTGATCTACGATCGGCGCAACGTCGTGTTGGCGCACAACTACTCCGCGTACACGCTGGAGATCGTGCCCGACCAGGTCGAGCGGCTGGAGGACACGCTCGCCGGCCTGGCGGAGATCGTCGCCATCTCGCCCGGCGACCTGCGCCGCTTCCGCAAGCTGCTGGCCGAGCGGCGCGATTTCGAGAGCATCCCGATCCGCAACCAATTGAGCGAGGAGGAAGCGGCCCGCTTCGCGGTCAACCGTTATCGCTTTCCCGGGGTCGAGGTGAAGGCGCGCCAGTTCCGCCATTACCCGTTCGCCGACAGCTTCGCGCACGTGGTCGGTTACATCGGCCGGATCAACCAGAAGGATCAGGAACAACTGCGCGAGGACGGCCTGTTCGCCAACTATCGCGGCACCGACCATATCGGCAAGCTGGGCATCGAGGCGCGTTACGAACGCTGGCTGCATGGCCGCACCGGCTTCGAGAAGGTGGAGACCGACTCCGGCGGCCGCGCGGTGCGCCTGCTGTCGCGCAAGGCGCCGGTGCCGGGTTACAACATCTATCTGCATCTCGACAGCGAATTGCAGCAGATCGCCGAGAAGGTGTTCGGCGACTATCGCGGCGCCCTGGTGGCGCTGGATCCGCGCAACGGCGGTGTGCTGGCGCTGGTGTCCAAGCCGGGCTTCGATCCCAACCTGTTCGTCGATGGCATCGACGTGCCGACCTGGCGGGAGTTGAACGAATCCCCTGACCGGCCGCTGGTCAACCGTGCCCTGCGCGGGGTCTATCCGCCCGGTTCCACGATCAAGCAGTTCATGGGCCTGGCCGGACTGGAACTGGGCCTGCGCCGGCCCGGCGACACCATCGTCGATCCCGGCTACTTCTCGTTGCCGGGCAGCACGCACCGGTATCGCGACTGGAAGAAGGAAGGCCACGGCATCGTCGACCTTAAGAAATCCATCGCCCAGTCGTGTGATACCTACTATTACATCCTGGCCCACCAGATGGGTATCGAACGCATGGCCGAGTTTCTTGGACGTTTCGGTTTCGGTGTGCGCACGGGTATCGACCTGGATGGAGAACTGGCGGGACTGATGCCGACGCCGGAATGGAAACGGGCGCGCTTCAATCAGCCCTGGTATGCGGGCGAAACGGTCATCGCCGGTATCGGACAAGGCTACATGCTGGCCACGCCCCTGCAACTGGCTGTGGCCACCATGGCGCTGGCCAACGACGGCGTGCGCTACCAGCCGCAGATGATCCGCGCCTGGCGCGAGCCGGTGAGCGGTCGGCTGGCCTACGCGGCGCCGCGTGAACTGGGCCGTATTCCGTTGTCCTCCGAGCATCTGCGCGTGATCAAGCAGGCCATGGTCGAAGTGATGCAGCCGGGGGGCACTGCGGCGCGCGCCGGCGCGGGCGCGCCCTATAGCTTCGCCGGCAAGACCGGCACCGCCCAGGTCATCGGCATCAGGCAGGGGGCGCGCTACGACGAGAGCCGCATCGCCGCGCGCCACCGTGACCATGCCCTGTTCGTCGGCTTCGCGCCGGTCGAGGATCCGCGCATCGTGGTCGCCGTCATGGTCGAAAACGGCGGCAGCGGCAGCGGTACCGCCGCGCCCATCGCGCGCAAGGTGATCGACTACTGGCTCTTGGGCAAACTGCCCGGTGTGTACGCGCCGGAGGAGCCCACACCCGGTGTGCGCGCGGAAGACGAACCCGACCACGACGAGCCGGCGGCTGCGGCGGAGTCGGCGGCGGCAGCCGCCACCGCGCCCGAAGGGGAGACGCAACGATGATCCGACGCCTGATGTTGCGCACCGTGGCGCACCTCGACGGGCCGCTCACCGGGCTGCTGCTGGCATTGCTGGCGATCAGCGTCGCGGTGGTCTACAGCGCGTCCGGGGAGAACACGACCCGCGCAGTCACGCACGTCGTCAACATCGGCACCGCCCTGGCCGCGATGCTGCTGATCTCGCACGTGCCGCCGCAACGGCTGATGCAGTTCGCGCTGCCGGCCTATGTGCTCGGTATCCTGTTGCTGCTGGCGGTGGCCCTGTTCGGCATCGTGGTCAACGGCTCGCGCCGCTGGCTGGATCTCGGCTTCATGCGGGTGCAGCCGTCCGAGCTGATGCGGCTGGCGGTGCCGATGATGCTGGCCTGGTACCTGCAGTACAAGCAGGAGACCCTGAACTGGCGCAACTTCCTGGTGGCGTTCGCGCTGCTGGCGATACCGCTCGCTTTCATCGCCAGGCAGCCCGATCTGGGCACCACGTTGTTGATCGCCGCTTCCGGTTTCTTCGTGCTGTTCCTCGGCGGCCTGCCGTGGAAGGTGATCGTTGGCTTCGCCGTCGCCGCCGGCGCGTCGTTGCCGCTGGCCTGGACCTATCTGCTGCAGGATTATCAGCGCCAGCGTGTGATGACGCTGGTCGATCCGACCTCCGACCCGCTGGGTGCCGGCTATCACATCATCCAGTCCACCATCGCCGTGGGCTCCGGCGGGGTCGCCGGCAAGGGTTGGATGGCCGGCACGCAGACGCATCTCGATTTCCTGCCGGAACGCAGCACCGACTTCATCTTCGCGGTGTATTCCGAGGAATTCGGCCTGATCGGCAATCTGTTCCTGTTGCTGCTCTACGGCGCCATCGTCTGGCGCGGGTTGTGGCTCGCGTCCGGCGCCACCTCGCTGTTCGGCCGTCTGCTGGCGGGGGCCATCGTGCTGACCTTCTTCACCTACCTGTTCGTCAACATGGGCATGGTGTCCGGCATCCTGCCGGTGGTCGGCGTGCCGCTGCCGCTGGTCAGCTACGGTGGCACGTCGCTGGTGACGGTATTGTTGGGCTTCGGCATCGTGATGAGCCTTGCTTCCCACAAAAAGCTCGTTAAAACATAGAAGATACGCGTTACACTTGTAGCGGTTTCTCATGTAGGAGCGGGTTCGCCATGACCAGCAGCCGCCTTCCTTCCACAGCCGGTGCGGCCTCGATGCCCATGCGCCCGCGTCTGGCGCCCAGCGTGCTGGCGTTGTCGCTGGCCGGGGGGCTGCTCGCCGGCTGTAGCAGCCTGGCGCCGAAGACCGCGGAAGCGCCCAAGGAGGGCGAATACAGCGCCACCGTCATTCCGCCGTTCCGCGGCGGCGGTTACTACAAGGACGACGGCCCCGGCACCAATCCGCCGGCCAATCTGGCCAGCATCCCGGATGCGGTGCCGCGTTGGGAGCCCCTGCACCGTTTCGCCAACAATCCCTACCGCGTGCGCGGGCGCGATTTCGAGCCGCTCACCGATGCGCGCGGCTATCGCGCGCGTGGTCTCGCCTCCTGGTACGGGCGCAAGTTCCACGGCCGGCCCACCTCGATCGGCGAGCCGTACGACATGTATGCGATGACCGCCGCACATCCGACCCTACCGCTGCCGAGCTATGCGCGCGTCACCAACCTGGATAACGGTCGCAGTGTGGTGGTTCGCCTGAACGATCGCGGTCCGTTCCATCCCGACCGCATCATCGATCTGTCCTACACCGCCGCTTATCAGCTCGATATCCTGAAGGGCCCGACCCTGGTCGAGGTGGAGGCCGTGGCCGCCGACGATGCGCCGACCACGTTCAACGCGCTGGCTGCGCCGGAGACGCCGTTGCCGAACGAAGCGGTGGCGGTACGCGCGCCGTCCGCGGCCGATGCGCCGGTCACGCCGGCGCGCAACGACGCGCCGGCCGGCGGCCTGTTCCTGCAATTGGGCGCGTTCTCCAGTCCCGTGCTGGCGGAACGGCTGCTCGACCGCGTCAAGGTCAATTTGTCGCGCGACTTTCCCGCCGTGATGCGGCTCGAACAGGACGGCTTGTACCGAATCCAGGCCGGGCCGTTCGCCAGCGAGGCCGATGCCGACCGTGCCGCCGCTCGTCTGCGCGACGATTTCGGCGTGCGTGCGTTCAAGGTACGTCTGGCGGCTGCATCGGCGCCGCCCGCACCGGCGGTTCCGGCGCTGTACCTGCAGATCGCTGCGCTGTCGCGTGCCGAGGCCGCCGAGGCGCTGTCCACGCGCGTCCGGTCGCACTACGGTGCCGAGGTGCCGGCGGTAGCCCCTTGGAACGACGCCGGTATGTTCAAGGTACAGGTCGGGCCGTTCGTCGATGCCGCGCAGGCGGAACGCGTCGCGCTCGCCTATCAGCGCGATTTCGGCGTGCGGCCGTTCCGCGTGCTGCGCTGACGGAACCCCGCGCCGGCGGCACAGTCATTCCGGTGCGGCCGGCGTGAGCGACGGCGCGCTCGTTCCCATGCTCTTACTTTCCCCGATCCGGAGGCTGTGTGTTCAGGAAGTTCGTGTTTGGATTGTTCGTGTCGTTGCTGGCCGCCGTATCGTCGGCGAGCGCCGCGCTGCCGGTGCCACCGCCACCCAATATCGACGCGCGCGCGTGGTTGCTGATCGATGTCGACAGCGGCACGACGCTGGCGGAAAAGGATGCCGACGCGCGCGTCGAGCCGGCTTCGCTGACCAAGCTGATGACTGCCTATCTCGCCTTCACCGCGCTGAAGGAAGGGCGTCTGCGTCCGGATCAGACACTGCCGGTGTCGGAAAAGGCGTGGCGGGCGGAGGGCTCGCGCATGTTCCTGGACCCGCGCAAGCCGGTGCGCGTCGATGAGTTGCTCAAGGGTGTGATCGTGCAGTCCGGCAATGATGCCTGCATCGTGTTGGCGGAAGCCATCGCCGGTTCCGAGGAAGGCTTCGCGGCGATGATGAACGCCATGGCCAAGCGCCTCGGCATGACCAACACCCACTACACCAATTCCACCGGCCTGCCCGACCCCGGCTTGTACACCACCGCGCGTGACCTGACGCTGCTGGTACGCGCGCTGATCCGCGATTTCCCGGAACACTACAAGCTGTACTCCATGCGCGAGTTCACCTACAACGGCATCCGCCAGCCCAACCGCAACCGTCTGCTGTTCATCGATCCCAGCGTCGACGGCGTCAAGACCGGCCACACCCGGAGTGCCGGCTACTGTCTGATTTCGTCCGCCAAGCGCGATCAACGCCGTTTGCTGTCGGTGGTATTGGGCGCGCAGTCGGACGTCGGCCGCGCCATGGAAAGTCAGAAGCTGCTCAACTACGGCTTCCAGTTTTTCGAGACCGTGCGTCTGTACCCGGCCAATCACGTGGTCAGCAACCTGCGTCTGTACAAGGGCAAGTCGGGCAACGTCAAGGTCGGCTTCGCGCGCGATCTGTATGTCACGCTGCCGCGCGGCACGGCGCAGCGCATCCAGGCGCAGGTGGTCAGCCAGCAGCCGCTGCTGGCGCCGGTTCGCCGCGGCCAGAACCTGGCCACGCTGCGCCTGAGCGTCGACGGCCAGCCGGTCGGCGAGTATCCGTTGCAGGCGTTGGAAGGCGTGGCCGTGGCCGGCATCTTCGGCCGCGGCTGGGACAACTTGCTGCTGTTGTTCCGCTGACGCTATCGTTACGGTCGAGGACGCATGACCACCGTCTATCTCGATGGTCAATACCTGCCGATCGAACAGGCGCGGGTGCCGGTGCTGGATCGCGGTTTCCTGTTCGGCGACGGCGTCTACGAAGTCGTCCCGGTGTACGACCGGCGGCCGTTCCGGCTCGACGGCCACCTCACGCGGCTGCGCGCCAGCCTGGAAGGCATCCGTCTGGCCGATCCGCTCGATGCGACGCGCTGGCGCGAGGCGATCGACGCCATCATCGCGGCTGCCGCGTGGGACGATCTGGGGGTCTACATCCAGGTCACACGCGGCCCGGGCCCGCGCGACCACGCCTTCCCGCAACAGGTTCATCCCACCGTGCTGATCATGCCGTTGCCGTTGCCGCTGCCGTCGCCACAGGCAGTGGCGCACGGCGTCGCCGCGATCACGGCGGCGGACACGCGCTGGGCGCGTTGCGATCTGAAGACCATCGCGCTGCTGCCCAACGTGCTGCTGCGTCAGTTGTCGGTGGATGCCGGCTGCGCAGAGACCATCTTGTTGCGCGACGGCTGGCTGACCGAGGGCTCGGCCAGCAGCGTGTTGGTGGTCATCGACGGCGTCATCCTGGCGCCGCCGCCGTCGACGCAGATCCTGCCCGGCGTGACCCACGATGTCGTTCTGGAGCTCGCCGGCGCGCACGGCATGGCCTGCGCGTACCGCGCCATCAGCGAGCCCGAGTTGCGCAGCGCGGACGAGATCTGGCTCACCTCCTCGACCAAGGAGATCCTCGCCGTGACCCGTCTGGACGGCCAGTCCGTCGGTCGTGGCGAGCCCGGACCGGTGTATCGGCGGCTGCATGCGCTGTACCAGACGTTCAAACACGAAGTCATGCGCGGTGGAGGCGCGGCATGAGCCCGGATGAAAGCCTGCTGCGCTACCCGTGCGATTTCCCGATCAAGATCATGGGTGCGCGCACCGACGATTTCGCCGCCAGCGTGGTCGCCATCGTCACCCGCCACGCGCCCGATTTCTCCGCGGAAACGGTGGAGATGCGCGCTTCCGCCGGCGGCGCCTACCTGTCGGTGACCTGTACCATCCGGGCCACGTCACGCGCGCAACTGGACGCGCTCTATCGCGACTTGACCGCGCATCCGCAGGTGCGCATCGTACTCTGAGCCCTTCACCGGCAAGATGTCGGGCCGAGCCGGAGACGTGCGGTCGGGCGAAGCGGCGGTACGAACGGCAGGTGACCGCCATCGGGCGCTTGGCGATAATTGCGCGAAGCGCCGCGTTTCGGCGGCGCGGCAGGGAGCGCATAGATCCGATGATCGATCAGGCCCGCAGCCGCTTCGAAGCCCTCAAGGCGGGCGGCCTGTTGCCGTCGCCCCAAGGCGTTGCGCTGGCCGTGCTGGAGCTGACGCAACGCAGCGATGCCAACCTCCACACGCTGACGCATCTGGTGCAGACCGATCCGGCCATGGCCGGACGCATCCTGCGCTACGCCAACGCCGTGCATGGCGGCAGCCTGCGCCACATCGCCTCGCTGCCGCACGCCATCGTGTTTTTGGGCCTGTTCCGCGTGCGCCAGATCGCGCTGAGCTTTTCCCTGATCGATCACTATCGCGCCGGCGCCTGCGCCGCGTTCGATTATCTGGGCTACTGGACGGCGTCACTGGCCACCGGTATCGCCGCGCAGCGTGTTGCGGCGCAGGCGCAGTGCCCGCCCGAGGAGAGTTTCACCTGCGGCCTGTTGTCCGGCGTCGGCCGATTGGCGCTGGCCACGGTGTTTCCGGTGGAGTACGACGCGCTGTTACGCCGCAACCTGAGCGATGGCGAGCTGCGCGCGGCGGAAACGAACGAACTCGGTATCGATCACGCCGAGTTGTCGGCGGCGCTGCTGCGCGATTGGGGTCTGCCGGAGATCTTCCACGAGGCGGTGCGCTATCACGAGGCCCCCGCCGACGCACCGTTCGACGCCGGCTCGCGCGCTCAGGCGCTGACCGCGGCGCTGCATTTCGCCGCGCGTGTGGGCGATCTGCTCAACCTGGACGACACCCGGCGCTGGGAGCGCGTGCCGTCGCTGTACCACGCCGCGGCACGCATCGGCCTGGAAGACCATGAGGTGCCGCCGCTGGTGCAGCAGGTGGTGGAGCAATGGCATGACTGGGGGCGCGAACTGCGTCTGCCGACGCGCGAGATCAGCGACATCAAGGCGCTGCTCAGCGATTCGCCGCCCGTTGCCCAGGACGGCGCGCCCACTGCGCTGGTCATCGTGCCGATGCGGGTCGCCTTGGTGATCCGGGAGCCGTCATTGATGCGGCGTCTGGCCACCACGCTCGGCGCGCGTGGCCTGGTGTGCCTGCGCGCGACGGATCATGCCGCCGGTCTGCGCCTGCTGGCCGACAACCAGATCGATCTGATGATGGTGGAGCTGCCGGACAGCGGCGAATCATCGGCACGCATGCTGCGCGAGTTGCGCGCCGCCGACGGTGCGCGTCAGGCGTACTGTCTGGCGCTGATCCCGCGCGCCGCCGAGGCCGAAGTCGCGCGGCTGATGCTGGCTGGCGCCGCGGATTACCTGTTGCTGGACTACACGGATGCTTCGTTGCTGGCGCGCCTCAACACCGCGCAGCGCGTACTGGCGTTGCAGGGCGCCGTGCGCGCCGAGCGCGAATCGGCCATCCGCAGTTCGGGTGAATGGGCGCGCGACAACCGCCGGCTGTTGCGCCAGGCGCTGACCGACCCGCTTACGCGGCTGTACAACCGTCGCTATGGTCTGGACCGTCTGGCGCAGGAATGGTCGTTCGCCACGCACAGCGCCACACCGCTGGCGGTGCTGATGCTGGACATCGACCACTTCAAGCAGGTCAACGACCTGCGCGGACACGACATCGGTGATCGGGTGCTGACCCAGATGGCGCGCGTGGTGCAGCGCGTCTGCCGCAAGGATGACGTGGTGTTCCGGTTCGGCGGTGAGGAGTTCTGCGTAGTGGCGCCCAATACCGGGCTGCAAGACGCGCTGCTGCTGGGCGAGCGCATCGTCGAGGCCGCGCGCCGCGCAACCTTCGGCGAGGAGGGCCTGCGTTTCCACGTCACGCTCAGCGTCGGTGTGGCGGCACGCGATGCCGGCGATGCCGATGTCGACGCCATGCTGGCGCGCGCCGACCGCGCGCTGTATGCCGCCAAGCACGCTGGGCGCGACCGCGTCATGGTGGCGCGCGGCGGCGACAAGGCAACATGAATTCACCGATGGTCAGACGCCTCGGGCGGGTCGACTATGCCGAGGCATGGCAGGCCATGCGCGCCTACACCGCGGCACGCGCTGCCGACAGCACCGACCAGATCTGGCTGCTGGAGCATCCGCCGGTGTACACGCTGGGCATGGCCGGCAAGCCGGAACACCGCTTGCGTGACACCGGCATCGCGCTGGTGCAGAGCGACCGCGGTGGGCAGATCACCTATCACGGCCCGGGCCAGGTGGTGCTGTACCTGTTGCTCGATCTGCGCCGGCGCGGCTATGGCGTGCGCGAACTGGTGCGTCGTATGGAGCAGGCGGTGATCGAACTGCTGCACATGCACCAGGTCGGTGCGTCACGGCTGGCCGGCGCGCCGGGCGTCTATGTCGATGGCGCCAAGGTCGCGGCGCTGGGCCTGCGCGTGAAAGGCGGTTGCACCTATCACGGGCTCAGTCTCAACGTCGACATGGACCTGACGCCGTTTGCCGCCATCAACCCCTGCGGCTACCCCGGCATGGCGGTGACGCAGTTGCGCGATCTGGGCATTGCGCTGACGCCCGACGCCGCCGGCGAGGCGCTGCTGGGCGAACTGCTGCGCCAGTTGGACGGGTTTGACCGCGCCCCGCCACATGGCCAGGCCCATGGTCATGGCTTGGCGTCGCCGGCCAGACGCTCGTAGATCTGGCCCAGATTGAGCTGCGCGCGCGCATAGCCCTGTTCCGCGGACTTGTGCAGCCAGGCCAGCGCCTGGGCCAGATCGGCTTCGACGCCGATGCCATCGCGGTAGAGCACGCCCAGATTGTGCTGCGCTACCATGTCACCGGCTTCCGCCGCCCGCCGGTACCAGCGCGCCGCCGCCGCCGGGTCGCGCGGCACACCGGCACCCTGCTCCAGGATCACGCCCAGATTGTTCTGCGCGGCGACGTCGCCGGCCTCCGCCGCACGGGTCAGCCACTGCATGGCCTCCTCGTGCGCACCGGCCTTGTGCAGCAGCCAGCCCAAGCGGCTCTGCGCCGGCACCTGACCGGCCTGCGCCGCCTTGCGATACCAGTCCATCGCTTCGCCTTCGTTGCGCGCCATGCCCTGGCCCTGTTCGGCCATCAGCCCGAGGTTGTACCAGGCCAGCGCTTCGTTGCGCTCCGCCGCCAGCAGGAAGTGGCGGCGGGCCGCGTCGAGATCGACGGCGACACCCAGCCCCTCGCGGTACAGGCGGCCGAGGTTGTTGTGCGCTGCCGCGTCGCCGGTCGCTGCGGCGCGCTCGTACCAGGTACGCGCGGCGTGCAGGTCCGCCGGGCCGAGCGCGCCGGTCTCGTGCAGCCAGCCGAGATGGGTGGCGCTGGCGGCATCGCCACCTTCGGCGGCGCGCGCGAACCAGCGTGCCGCTTCGGTCAGGTTGCGCGGCACGCCGTCGCCGCGCTCCAGCATCCATCCCAGCCGCGCCTGCGAAGGCACATGGCCCTGATTGGCCGCCAGCGCGATCCAGTGGGCCGCGCCGGCCGGGTCGCGCGGCACGCCGCCCAGGCCGTCGCGCAGGATCAGGCCGAGATTGCCCTGCGCTTCGGCATTGCCCGCCTCGGCCGCGCGGGTGAACCATTGGACCGCCTCGGCATAGTCCTGCGCCACGCCCTGGCCGTAGGCGTATTTGATGCCGAGGTTGTTCTGCGCCGGCACGTCGCCCAGTTCGGCGGCGCTCTTCAACCAGCGCGCGGCCTGGGCCGGGTCGACCGGTACGCCGATGCCGTGCTCGTACATGCGCGCGAGCTGGGCCTGCGCGGCGGCCAGATTCAGTTCGGCGGCGCTGGTCACCAGACGCGCGGCCTGTTCGGGATCGGCGGCCATGCCCTGGCCCCTGAGCATCATCAGGCCGAGGTTGTACAGCCCGACCGGCTCGTTCTGGCGCGCGGCGCGTTCGTACCAGCGGGCCGCCTCGGCGAAGTCGCGGCCGACGCCGATCCCCTGTTCGAACAGCCAGCCCATCTTGGTCTGCGCCTCCGCATCGCCGGCGTTGGCGGCCATCTGGTAATAGCGGATGGCCATCTGCATGGCCTGCAACGGATCGGGCAGCACCGGCCCGGCGGCCATGACCGGGGGCAGATGCAGGGCGAGCAACAGCAGCGGAAGGCGTGGTGACATGAATGATCTCCTCAAAGATTCGTCGATCCGGGTCCATGACCCGCGGACGGGCCGGTCGCGGGTCTGAGCGGGGGTGTCGGCAGGGTGTCGGCCATCAACGGGCGTCCCTCAGGCGATAGACCACCGGCACGTCGATCCAGGCGGTCACCGCCTGGCCGGCGCGACGCGCCGGAACGAAGCGCCAGCGTGCGATCTGTTCGCGCGCGTCCTGGTCGAGGATGCCGGAGCCGCTGCTCTGTTTCAGCAGGATCTGCCCCGGCCGACCGTCGCGCAACACTTCCACGCGCAGCGTGACGCGGCCTTCGTGGTTGAACGCCCAAGCGCGCAGCGGGTAGTGGAAGTTCGGGTTGTTGTCGCCATAGCCGGGCAGGCTGTCGTCCGCAGGCGCGCTCGCGACCGGGCGGTTGTCCGGGAAAAAGCCGGGCAGCGGGCAGAACGACGCCGGCGCGAGCACGTCCAGACGTTCGATCCCGCTGTCCGGACGCATGACCTGTACCGTCACGGCGTGGGCCGCGCTCAGCACCACCGGAGCCTCGGCGGCGCCGGAGCCGGTGGCAACGCTCACGCTACCGCCGGATGCGCGCGCGCCACCTCCCACGGACGAATCGCCGACCCAGGCTCCGCCGGATGCGGCTCCCGTCGTGCCGGCCAGGCTGCGCGACGTGCCGTCGACGGCGCCGCCGGCCAGCGCACGTGCCGGCGCGGACGTGGCGGCACGTCCACCGGACGGGGCATTGGGCGTCGCCAGCAAGGCCGGCAAGGCCACCGCCGTGTCCGGACTGCCGCCCGGTTCGCCCGGCGCCAGGGCCAGACTGACGCCGCCGCCATGGGCGGCGGCGGCCGCACGCGCCTGTGGTAGGGCGAGGCCGGACGCGGTGCCGCCATCGCCGGCGCGTACCAGGCCGGTCGGCAACGACACGGTGCTGCGCCCCACCGCCATGCTGGTGCCGGCCGACAATGCCGCCGTCGCACCACGCGCGGTGTCACCACGCCCGCCCGGCGGCACGGGGGTGTCGCCGTCGGCCCGTGCCAATATCGGCGCAGCGGCCACGGCGCCGCTGCCGACCGCGCCGGCACGTGCCGCCTGCTCAACGGCGCCGGCCACGCCGGCCGTGCGCGCCGGTGAAGGCGCAACTGCGGTGCCGGCGCCGGTATCGCCCAGCCACTCCACGCGGTCGCCGGGCCTGCCGCCGCTGGCCAGAGCCGATGACGTGCGGCCGTCATGACGGATGCCGGTCGTCGCCGGTGATGCCGCGGTGCGCGCGCCGCCGCCTGCATCGAGCGCGGCGGTGTCGAGCCCGGAACCGGCGGTCTGACGGCCGTCGGCCGGACCGGCCATGAGACCGGTGGCAGACGGCAACGCCCGGGTGGCGCCACCGGCGGCGCGTTGCGGCGAGGCTGGCGCGTTCTCCGCGTGCGCGCGTGGGCCGGCGTCGGTGTCGGGCACGCCGGCCTGCGCGCGTGCTGCCCCATCACCGGCGGCGCTGCGCGCACCGGCGGCCGCGGCGGCGGGCTCCAGACGCGTCTCCGCCTGCGCCGCGGCCGTGAGCCATGCCTGCCGCATCGGCGCGGAGCCGTCGGCAGGGGCCAGCGTCGTCTCCGCACTGGCGAACTGCGCGCCGCTGGCGATGCCCTGGGGCGTGGATGTCGTCGCCGCATCCGCGCTGGCGCTGAGCTCCGTGGTCGGTATGCCTGCGCGCGCGGCCAGCGCGTTGCCGGCCGGTTCGGCTGCCAGACTGGGTTGCGCGCGCCCCATGGTGTCCGGCGCGGGCGTGATGCGCGCGTCGGCTGCCGGCGCCTGAGTCGGCAAGGTCGCGGCCTCGCGCGCCGTCGCGGCTTGCGCGGCGAGGTTGGCTGCGCTGGGCGCGGCGCCCTGGGTGGCCACGGCGATGAGGGGTGCCTCGCTGGCCGTGGCGGGCGCGCCGTCGCCGCGTTCGTACACCGCGCGCGGCATGGCGGCGGCGGCGACGCCCAGCGCCTGCGCGTCCGGCAGCGCCACCTCGGGTAGACGGGCGACCGGCGCGGTTTCGCCGCGCCATTCGGCATCCAGCGTGTGCGCTTCGCGCGCCCGGTGACGTGTCGCGGCTTTCGGTTTGGCCTTGGCCGCCGGTTTGCGCACGGCTTGCGGCGCCGCGGCGGTGCGCTCGGGTGGCGGGCTGTCCGCCACCGGCGGCTGCAGGTCGATTTCGAAGCGGATGATCCGGGGTTCGGGCGGCGGCGACGGGCGCCAGCCCAGCGCCACCAGCAGATGCAACAGCACGCTGGCGCCCAGGCCGGCCCAATGGCGCGGCTCCACCCGCGCCAGCGCGGTGCCGAGCCGGCGCGGCAGCGTCACTGCCGGCCCGGGCCGCGCGGCGCGGCGGCGGTGACGAAGCCCAGCCGGCCGACGCCGGCGCGACTGATCGCCGCCATCACTTCGGTGATGCGGCCGTAGGGCACGCCGGCATCGGCGCGCAGTTGCACGGCAAGTTCGGTTTCGCGCGCCACCTCGGCCTTGAGACGCGCCTCCAGCGCCTCCAGCGTGATGGCCTCGCGCCCCAGGCTGGTGGCGCCGTCGGCCTGTACGCTCACCACCAGCGTCTGGCCGGGGGTGAGGGGTGCCACCGGTCCGGTTTCCGGCAGCCTGACCTTGACCGATTGCAGCATGAACGGCGCGGTCACCATGAAGATGATCAGCAGCACCAGCATCACGTCCACCAGCGGCGTGACGTTGATCTCGCTCATGCTCTGGAAATCGCCGTCGCCACCGCTCAGGCCGGATGCATCGCGCAGCGCCATGTCAGCGCCCCTGCGCGTCGGCGTGGCAGGCCAGGGCCATGAAATCGTGCGCGAAGCGCTCCATCTCCGCCACCGACAGCCGCGTCACGCGCACGCCGTAGTTGTAGGCCAGCACCGCCGGAATGGCGGCGGCGATGCCCAGCGCCGTGGCCAGCAGCGCCTCGCCCACCGGTCCGGCCACCACTTCCAGCCCGGCGGCGCCGGTTTGGGCGATGCCCTCCATGGCGTTCATGATGCCCCAGACGGTGCCGAACAGACCGACGAACGGCGCCGTGCTGCCGATGCTGGCCAGCAGCATCAGTCCGGATTCCAGCTTGTGCTGGGATTTGCGCACCTGTTGCGACAGGCCGCGCTCCATGACCATCTGGCGGTCGCCGGCGGCGGCCAGGTTGGCGCGCTGGTCGAGCTGGCGCAGCGTGGCGAAGCCGTGGCGCGCCAGTTCCGCCAGTGTGCCGCGCGCGTTCTGCGCCGAACGTTCGGCGGCGGTCAGATCGCTGGCCTGCCAGAACGCCCGGGTGAACGCGTCGTTCTGCTGACGCAACTGCCATTGCAGCCAACCCTTGGCGAAGATCAGCGCCCAGGTGATCAGCGAGAACAGCAACAACAGGTTGAGCGCCAGATTGACGGCAGTGGAGGCGGAATGACTGAACATGGCGGTGCGCAAGGCGGCGGGTGGGGATACGGGCGCGCATTATAAGCGGGGTCTCATACGCTGCCTGGATTGCCGACAACGGCTGCCGCGGGGGCGAACCGGCGCGTGGTGGCCGTGCTCACCGACCGGTGCCGGCGATGCGCGCATGTGGGAACATCGCGTCTTCGCCCACCGCCGCACGCCCATCGTCGCGGCATTCCGCCGACACCATCGCCCATGCCCGCTTCGCTCGCCTCTGCGCACCGCATCGCCGCCGTGTTGTTCCTGGGATTCGCTTCCGGCCTGCCGCTGGCGCTGACCGGCCAGGCCATGCAGGCCTGGCTGACGGTGGACGGCGTGGACATCGCCACCATCGGTTTCCTCGGGCTGGTCGGCATTCCGTATACCTTCAAGTTCCTGTGGGCGCCGCTGATGGACCGCTTCGAGCCGCCTTTCCTCGGCCGGCGGCGCGGCTGGCTGGTGCTCACACAACTGGCGCTGGCGGCCATGCTCTACCTGATGTCCGGTCTGTCGCCGGCCGCCGCGCCGCTGCCGTTCGCGGCGGCGGCGGTGCTGGTGGCCTTCCTGTCGGCATCGCAGGACGTGGTGGTGGACGCCTACCGCACCGACGTGCTGGAAGCGCGCGAGCGCGGTCTGGGCGCATCGATGTCGGTATTCGGCTATCGCGTGGCGATGATCCTGTCCGGTGGCATCAGCCTGATCTGGGCGGAACAATGGGGTAGTTGGAGTCAGGTCTACCAGGTCATGGCGCTGATTTTCCTGGTCGCCGCCGGCGTGTCGCTGCTGACCCTGCCGCGCGTCAGCAGCGCGTTGAAGCCGCTCGCCTCCGACCCAGGGCGGGAACTGCTGGGCTTCTTCGCCATGCTCGCCGGCGTGCTGGTCGGCGCCTTCGCCGCGCGCTGGCTGCTGATCGGCCTGGGGCTGGACCCGGATGACGCCAACAAGTGGATCCAGTTGCTGTTCATCATGGCCAGCATCGCCGCCGCCCTGCCGCTGGGCTACTGGTCGGCTCGGCGCGCCGGCTTCGAGACGCTCAACCGTTCGCTCGACAGTTTCCTGGCGCAGCCCGGCGCCATCGCCTTCCTGCTGCTGATCGTGCTGTACAAGCTGGGTGATGCCTTCGCCGGCGTGCTGACCACGCCGTTCCTGATCAAGGGCCTGGCGTTCACGCAGGCGGAAGTGGGCATCGTCAACAAGATCATCGGTATCTGGCTGACCATCTTCGGCGCGCTCGCCGCCGGCGCCATCATGCTGCGCATCAGCCTGTACCAGGCGCTGCTGGTATTCGGCGTGCTGCAACTGCTGTCCAACTTCGGCTTCTACGTGCTGGCGGTGCTCGGCAAGGGGGCCTGGGGCGGCTTCACGCTGCCGCCGTTCGATCTCGGTTTCGTCGCGCTCGACGCGCCGCAGCACATCGACACCCTGCTGATGAGCGTGATCGCCTTCGAGAACATCACCGGCGGCATGGGCACGGCGGCTTTCGTCGCGCTGCTGATGAGCCTGTGCAACCACCGTTTCACCGCCACCCACTACGCGCTGTTGTCGGCGCTGGCGGCGGTCGGCCGCATCTATGTCAGCCCGCTGTCCGGGGTGCTGTCGGAAGCCATCGGCTGGCCGGCGTTCTTCCTGTTCTCGGTGGTGGCGGCGGTGCCGGGGATCTGGATGGTGTGGCGCATGCGCGCGGCGATCACCGGACTGAATGGCGACAAGGAGGCCAAGACATGAGCTATCGCGCCCTGCTGCTGCGCAACCAACCGGAGTTTTCCGCGCGCGTCGAGACCCTGGACGACACCGATCTGCCCGAGGGCGACGTCGAACTGCGCGTCGACGATTCCACGCTCAACTACAAGGACGCGCTGGCGCTGGGCAATGCCAGCCCCATCGTGCGCGTCTGGCCGATGATCGCCGGCATCGACGCCGCCGGCACCGTGACCGCCTCGACGCACGCCGATTTCCGGCCGGGCGACGCCGTGGTGCTGAACGGCTGGGGCCTGGGCGAGACGCGCTGGGGCGGGCTGGCCGAGAAGACCCGCGCACCCGGCGACTGGCTGGTCAAACTGCCGCCGCCGCTGACCCCGCGCGACGCCGCCGCCATCGGCACCGCCGGCTACACCGCGGCGATGTGCGTGCAGGCATTGGAACGGCACGGCCTGATGCCGGCCGACGGTCCGCTGCTGGTCACCGGCGCGACCGGCGGCGTCGGTTCCATCGCCCTGATGTTGCTGGCGCGCGCCGGCTTCGAGGTGGTTGCGGTCAGCGGCAAGGCCGACGCCGCCGACTACCTGCGCCGGCTGGGCGCGGCCGAGGTGCTGGCGCGCGCCGAGTTGGCTACACCCGGCAAACCGCTGCAAAAGGAAACCTACGCCGGCGTCGTCGATACCTTGGGCGGCCATGCGCTGGCCAACGCCTGCGCGCGGGTACGGCGCAACGGCGCGGTGGCGGCCTGCGGCCTGGCCATGGGCATGGATTTCCCGGCGACGGTGGCGCCCTTCATCCTGCGCGGTGTCACGCTGTACGGCATCGACTCGGTGTACGCCGACATCGGCCGCCGGCGCGCGGCCTGGGACCTGCTGGCGGCGCGGCTCACCGCCGGCGATCTGACCGGCATCACGCGGGAAATCGGTCTGGGGGAATGCGTCGAGGCGGCGGCGAACATGCTCGCCAGCGGCATGACCGGGCGCTATCGGGTGGACGTGCGACGTTGAGCGAGGCTCAGGGTTTTTCCACGCGGCACGCGCCGAGCGATTTCGCGCGCTTGATGAACTGGCCGTCGAACGTCTTGAGCGTCGGGTGACCCTGACTCAGTGCGAGTTGGAACGCATCGGCGAAGTCGAGACCGGCTTCATGCCAGGCGAGCGCCTGGGCGACGCGCTGGGCGCTGGCGAGACTGACGTTGCTCAGGCCGAACACCCGTCGGAACGCGGCGCACACCGTCTCCGCGTCGAGTTCGTAGGCGGCGCGCAGCACCCATTCCGTTTCCAGGATCACGCTATCCGGGCGGACGGTTGACCACGTGCTGACCGACCTCCCGAGCGTATGAGCACTGGCACGTGTTGCTGCGTGAATTTGCAACTGATTGGAACTCGTCATCGTCCACGCTGGCGCCAATACGCCACCAACTGCTCAAAGCGGCGGTCCGCTTCTAACGCTGGCGCCGCAGTCCGGATCGCTTCCAGGCAGGCGCCGAGATCACTGGGCGGCCATTGGGTTTGATCCCCTATCACCAGACTCAGGAAGTCCAGTGCCTGTTCCGGAAACTTGCCGCAGAGACCTGCCTCGTGTAGCCGATGCACCAGATAGTCCGGGTGGGCCGGTGGTTGCAGCCAGGCGCGGAGCAGCGTCAAGGCCTCGGGGAACGCATCCTGTGCCGCCACGCAAAGGCGGCCGAGGCTTTCGGCGATGGCAGGTGAAACGTTGTCTCGCGTCTTGGGCCAGATGAAATGCAGATACGGGGTGACCCGGTTGCTCCAGTAGTCGGCCCGTTGATCGCCCGCGCCCTCCAGCGCTCTCACCAATGCCTGTGCTGCCTCGTGCAAACCATCCGGCGGCAGTGCGCGAGTGGCGGCCGCCAGTTCGGTAGTGGTGAAGGTATCACCC
Source organism: uncultured Burkholderiales bacterium (assembly GCA_937949525.1). Classification (GTDB taxonomy): domain Bacteria; phylum Pseudomonadota; class Gammaproteobacteria; order Burkholderiales; family Thiobacillaceae; genus PFJX01. Next base: position 75,321 of record CALEDT010000006.1, read on the forward strand.
GGATCGAGGGCGGCGAATGTCAAAAGCGATGCATACTGCCCGTCGTGCTTACCCAATGCCGCATAGTGGCGCACGGTGTCGATGAAGGCGGGCTTGAGCATTTCCATCAGCGGACGGTACAGCCGCGGTGACCACAGGAAGCCTTCCCACGCTGCACGTGCTTCGGCTTCCGAGCGCTGCCAGTCGAAAAGTGGCAACAGGTGTCGCCTCGCCCAGTCCCCGTCGACGCGGAACAACGTGATGACATGGGCCGCCAACAACACACGGCCATGCCGATACTTGCTGATCTGGGTATCGCAAAGCTCGGTGAACGTGGGCTTGATCTCGCCAGCTCCCGCGCAGCCAGCTTCACTGCGTATCTCCCGGAAGCTCCGCCGCCCCCATCCAGTAACACAGCAGCGACGCCGGGATGCGCATGATGCGCGTCGGGGCATCGGCATCGTCGGCCAGTGGCAGGCCCTGCATCGGCCCGAAGTCGTCCAGCGCTTTGGTGACCACATAGCCGCGCGCGATGCGCTTGGCTTGGCACAGCTCGATCAGGCCCTTGAGCTCGCGTGCACCGGTGTGCTGGGCGCGGTACTTGACCTCGAAGGGGATCAGTTCGCCGCCCACTTCGGCGACGAGATCGACCTCGTGCTCGCGCTTGCCGCGCCAGTAGGAGAAGCGCACGTTCTGCGCGTAATAGCGGGCGAACAGGTGCTTGAACACGGCCGTCTCGGTGGCCACGCCCAGCGCGGCGGCATCCTCCAGAATGGCCTTGCCCTTGAGCATCACAGCCGGCGCGATGGCGGCATCGGCCAGATAAATCTTGAACCGCGCGCGCAGCACGTCCTTGCCGTAGCCGTAGGGCGCGAGGCGGTAGATCAGGTGGGCGGCCTCCAGCAGTTCGATGAAGTGCTGCGCCGTGGGGCGCTTGACCTCCAGGTTGCTGCACAGATCCACCATGTCCAGCAGGCCGCCATCGTGCAGGCACAGGTAGAGGAAGGTGTGTTCCAGGTCCAGCACGCGGCGCACGCCAAAGAGCGCGGTCATGTCGCGCTTGAGCACCTTGTCGATGATGTCCTCGCGCAGCAGGCGCTGCGCCTGCGTGATACTGTCGACCTGCGCGGTCTGCGGAAAGCCACCGCGCAGCAGGTATTCGTGGAAGTGGCCCACGTAGTCCCGCCCCAGCTCGGTGGCGCGGTAGAAGTCTACCGGCGCCCAGTCGAACAGGTCGCGCAGGCTGCGCAGTTTGGGCAGCTCGGGCAGTTGCAGGCGCTTGATCTGCAGGTACTCGTAGAACGACAGCGTGGTCAGCCGGATCGTGTGCCAGCGGCCGACGCCGGATTCGGGGGCGGCCTCCACCAACGGCATGGCCGAGCCGGTGAAAGCGATGCGCCGGTCCTTGCGGAAATCGACCTGGTGCTTGACCCAGGTGCCCCAGTCCCGGATGAACTGGGCTTCGTCGAGCAACAGGTATTCCGGCCCCTCGGCGCGCGGCTCGCGCTCGCGCCAGGCGTCGAGCACGGCGTCGATGCCGGCGAGCTTCAAAATCGGGTGGTCGAAGGTGGCGTAGAGGATGTTGGCCGCGGGTACGCCGGCGGCCAGCAGCGCCTGCGCGGCCTGCAGCATCAGCGTGGTCTTGCCGATCTGCCGCGCGCCGGAGAGCATCACCGCCCGGGGCGCGGGCGGCACGGTCAGCCAGGTGTGCAGCTCGCGGAAGGCGGCACGCCGCCATGTGGGCAAGTCCGCAATGGGCTCGCCCCGCCACCAGGGATTGAACTGGGCGAGGACGGCGACGAGCTCCTCTTTTGAGACCCTCATGGCAGAGATTCTACTTGAGTTATGCGTTTAGTTAAAGGGTAGTTTGCTTGTTTGTATTTCACAAGCAGAATGCCTCGCCATCCGGGCGCTTGGCTTCCGTTCTGCAATACCTATGCAAATCTAACCATTACTTGCTAAATCTGCCGCTTGCTTCCTGCTTCACCGAGGCCGGTTTCACCGCTGCCACAAGGCAACGGCCAGAGCCTTCCTCTCCACAGGCATCGCATCCAAACCCTGCTGCGCAGGGCTGGCGCATGACGGTGGAACTCACCGCCAGATTCTTCAAATTGATTGCCGCATTCACGTCGCGGTCGTGAATCACGCCACAGGCGGGGCACGCCCACTCACGCACCGACAGCGGCAAGGGTTCGATGTGCCCACACGCCGAACAGGTCTTGCTGCTGGCGAAGAAGCGCTCTGCAACCACCACCTGCCCGCCACGCATGGCCGCCTTGTATTCCAGTTGCCGCCGGAACTCGAAGAAGCCCATGTCGGCAATGGATCGCGACAGATGCCGGTTCTTCAGCATGCCGCGCACGTTCAAGTCCTCGATGCCGATGGTGTGGACCCGGCGCGTGAGATCGGACGTGAGCTTGTGCAAGGCATCGGCCCGGATATTGGCAATACGAGCATGAAGCCGCGCGAGCTTGGTCTTGGCCTTCTTGCGGTTGGCCGAACCTTTTTGCTTGCGGCTCAGACTGCACGCGAGTCGGCGCAGCCGGTCCAGCAGCGCCTTGTGTGGCTTCCGACGCAAGGCGGCCTGTGAAGGCTTGGGCAGACGGCTGTCCTGCTTCCACGCTTCATACTGCCGCTTCCACTCCGCCAGTGCCCAGTTGTAAGCAAAACGGGCTGTGCCCGCTGCTCTGGCGAAGTAGGTCGCCTACACGTTGTTCGGGTCTAGCGCAATCTTGTGGGCGATGATCATGCCTGTGCCTCTTCGACTAGGGTCGTGATTGACACGCCTAACGCCGAAGCAGCTTCACCTATGCTTGCAAACCTTTCCATAATTGGAGACTATTGCAGAGTTCTGGTGATATTTCAACCGAACTGCTCAAGCCCCATTCAGCTCCAAGACGGTGAAACCCATCTTCCTTCCCACCTTCAAGCAAACCTCTCTCATCCGCTCCAGATGATGGGGTTCCAGAATCTTGCGGCGATACTTTGTTGTGAATACCAAATGAATCACAATCCTCGTAACGCTGTGTCTGCCTCGTCTTAGCTTGTCTAGTTGCATTGCTGACCAAGTGCTATACTATAGCAATCCTACCTGAGTTTAGAATGGCGGTCGCAGGGGAGCAGCCCCCGTCCTTGGTTCTCCGGCATATCTGTTCACAAATAAAGTCATATTGCCATATCAGCCTCTATCCCCTCAGTAATGACAGGGTGCCGGTATTGGGTGACGAAAACAGTATGCACTTGATGAGGGCAACACTGTGGGAGAAAGACCTGAGTTTATCCGCCATAAGCTGGGCTTCTATGGGCTTCTATAAAATATATCTAAAGGGTACCTCTATTTATTGGAGCCAGCAGAAAATCATCTCGCTGGAATACCGAGTTTGTGGAGAACCACAGCGGGGGCTACGCCCCTGCGACCGCTTATCCGTAATTTATAGAGGTTCCCTAAAAAAAATATATCTATGGACACAAAGAAAGCCGCCCAAATTATCCGCACCGACAAGTGGGTGCTGAACCCGACTTCCCAGCAGCAAGTTCTGCTGGGTGAAACGGTCAAAATCTACCGTCGGCTGTGTAGATATTGGGTTGGCATTGTCTTTACTCACTGGCCAAGGTTGGGAAGTCTGTCAAGCGAGAAGCTAGTTCCGGCTGTCGAGCGGCTTATCCATCGAGAACTCGAAGCAGGCATCAGCGATGAGCAGTTGGCAAAACTGGTGACCTTTCTGCGGGAACGCGATGCTCTGTGTGTGATTAACCCAGAGGAACGGCGAGAAGGAGTACAGATTATTTGTTCGATGGGAATTTTTTCAAGTAAATAGTAAAAAAGCTAAAGGAGCAAAGCACGATGGCCACGCGGGTTAAGAAAAAGAATTTTTCGAGTTTTACTTATGTAGAAGCGTTTAAGTACTTAGGGATTCAGGAAATCATGCCTTGGAAGTTTTCTGTGGAGCCGATCGCTCCTAGTG
>CALEDT010000007.1 GCA_937949525.1 uncultured Burkholderiales bacterium
CCGCCTTCAGGCCGCTGGCCGCCTGGATCACTTCGGCGAAGCGGGCACGATCGCGATAGCTTTGATAACTGGGCACCGCGATCGCCGCCAGAATGCCGATGATGGCGATGACGATCAACAGTTCGATCAGCGTGAAACCACCCTGAGCCGGGCGGACCTGGATACGTTGCATCATGTTCGATCTCCTGTGAGGTTGTGGAAGCCGCGCCCGGTGGGCCGCACGCACGCTGAAGCGAGCTTCGTGCCAGCCCAATGAATCCAATAAAACCAATGCGGTGCAGGCATGACCAGAAGCCGGGGTGACGTTTTTCGGCACATCGGGTGACGTTGCGCGCCAGGGATGACAGGGGGTGGCCGGCGTCTCGTTGCGTCCGGCTCGCGGCTCGACGGATGGGAAAACGGGCAGCATGAACTCCAACCGCTGGAAGACGAAAAATCAGGGGAACCTCGATTTTGGCGCTGGCGGCTTCTTCGAGGATGAGCGGGGCCAGGAAGCTGGTGTCGAAGTACAGCATCAATGCCCCTCGTCGCGCATCTCGCGCAGCAGCTCGGCGCTGGATTTGCGCCAGCGGGGCCTGCGACGGCGAAACTCGGCAAGGGATTGGATGGTGTGCCTGGGCTTCTCGACCGGCGTGATACGGGCGATTGGAACACCGCGACGGGTGATGACCACTTCCTCGCTCGCTTCGACCTGGTCAAGAAGATGGCTGAGATGGGTTTTGGCTTCTGCCAGTGTAACGGTGCTCATCCATCCCTCCGATTGGTCATTATGTTGGTCCTATGGGAGTGCAACGCGCGGGGCGGGTGTGTTGATCCTCCCAACGGAAGCGTCCAGCCACGCCGCTTTGCCGTAGGGCCGGATCGACGAACCGCTGCCGTTGCACGGTGCGCCCTCTGCCGGAGTCCGTTCTCGCCGTCGAGGCGGGGGTGCCGGACGCATACTGAAAACTTCGGCAAGGCGGTGATCGAATCACCAAGGATACCGCTTCCTGGAACCGGGCCAGCTCGCCTGGCTGCTGGATATCGAGAAAGCCGAACCGATCTCCCGCGATCCGCTCCCGGGCGACAGGTTGGGCATGGAAATCAAGGCGGCGGCTGCCTGGCACGCCGGCTTCGAGACGGCACTGAACCGGTTTTCGGCGTGGATTCGGCCTTTGCGCGGCAGATCGGTGGTCCACGGCGGTCAGCCGTTGCGTTTCGACGACGGCGAGCGGGCCATCCCTTTCGACCGGAGGCACGAGATTCTTTCGCGCTGGCGCGCTGACCGGGCGCGGTGCCGAGTTGGCGCCCGGCACCGCGCCGCGGTTGGACAACGACGGGCCTGGCCCTGCCAGCGCGTCGCGCCCGTTGCTTTACGGGCGCACGCGCAATTCCACCCGCCGGTTGGCGGCGCGCCCCTCGGCCGTGTCGTTGTCGGCGATGGGTTCGCTCTTGCCGTAACCGCGGGCGCTCAAGCGGTCGGCGGCGATGCCGCGCGCGACGAAATCGTCCAGCACCGCCTGGGCGCGGCGCTGCGACAGGTCGAGGTTGTGCGCGTCGGTACCGACGCCGTCGGTGTGTCCGGCGATTTCCACGCGGATGCCGGGGTTCTGCCGCAGCGTGGTGACCGCGATGTCCAGGATCACACGGGCGTCCGGGCGCAGCACGGCCATGTCGTTGTCGAAGTGGACGCCGCGCAGTTCGATGATCACCGGTTTGGGACAGCCATGCTCGTCGACCGCGGTGCCGGCGGGTGTGTTGGGGCAGCGGTCGAGCCGGTCGACCACGCCGTCGCCGTCGCTGTCCAGTTCGCAGCCGCGCGCGTCCACCCTGGCGCCGGGCGGGGTGTCCGGACACTGGTCGAGTCGGTCGATCACGCCGTCGCCGTCGCTGTCCAGCTCGCAGCCACGCGCGTCCACCCTGGCGCCGCGCGGGGTGTCCGGACACTGGTCGAGCCGGTCGATCACGCCGTCGCTGTCGGGTTTGGGTGCAGGCGCCGGCGACGGACGCGCCGCCGGTTGTGCCGCCACGGGCGCCGGGCAGGGCGTGTCGAGGATGCCGCGTCCGGGGCAGCCGATGGTGCGGAACAGCTCGTGGCCGGTGGTGAGGCCGGTATGGCTCGCCGGGTTGGCCGGGTTGTAGTAGGGGGTTGCCTGCGCCATGGCCAGCGGGCTGGCGATGGCGACGGTGAGCAGCGCGGCGCGCAGGATGGCGAGCGGGGTCATGGCGGGCTCCTTGGCCGGCGGCGGCGCGATGGCCGGTGTCACTTCTTCAGGCTGTCGCGGATTTCGCGTAACAGCAGGATGTCTTCGGGCGGTGCGGCGGGCGCGGGCGGCGGCGCATCTTCCTTGCGCTTGAGTGTGTTGATGGCCTTGACCGCGACGAAGATGGCCAAGGCGATGATCAGGAAGTCGACCAGGCTGTTGATGAAGGCGCCGTATTTGATCAGCGGCGCGCCGGCCTTTTCCGCGGCTTCCAGGGTTTGGTGGCCGGCGCCGGACAGGTCGATGTACAGATGCTTGAAGTCGACGCCGCCGAGCAGCGCGCCGATGGGCGGCATGACCACATCCTTGACCAGCGAATCGACGATCTTGCCGAAGGCGCCGCCGATGACTACCGCGACGGCGAGATCGACGACGTTGCCACGCATGGCGAACTGTTTGAATTCCTGAATGAAGCTCACGGCGTTCTCCTCGGGTCGGCGGACAATGTAATGCCGTGGCATGTGGCTCGCTGTGAGGTACGTCACCCCCTTGCGGTTCAGTCGCCGCTCATGCCGGCGACGCTGATGCCGGCCTGCCCGGCGAATTGCAGCATGCGGTTGATCGGCACCACGGCGCGCCGGCCCAGTTGCGCATCGACGTGTATCTCGTTGGCGCCGGTTTCCAGTACATGCGCCAGGGCGCGCAGGCCGTTCATGGCCATCCAGGGACAGTGCGCGCACGAGACGCAGGTGGCGCCGGTGCCGCCGGTGGGGGCTTCCAGCAGCATCTTGCCGGGCGCGGCCAGTTGCATCTTGTGGAAGATGCCGTTGTCGGTGGCGACGATCAGCACCGGGTTGGGCAGGTCGGCGGCGGCGCGGATCAATTGCGTGGTCGAGCCGACCACGTCGGCCAGCGCGATGACCTCGGCGGAGGATTCCGGATGCACCAGCACGGCGGCATCGGGATGCCGCTGTTTCAGCGCGCGGATGCCGTCCGCCTTGAAGCGCTCGTGCACCACGCAGGAACCCTGCCACAACAGCATGTCGGCGCCGGTGCTGCGGCGCACGTAGTCGCCGAGATAGCGGTCCGGCGCCCAGATCATCTTTTCGCCGCGCGCGTGCAGGTGGGCGGCCACCCGGACGGCGATGCTGGAAGTGACCACCCAGTCGGCACGCGCTTTCACCGCGGCCGAAGTGTTGGCATACACCACCACGGTACGATCCGGGTGCGCGTCGCAAAAGCGGGTGAACTCGTCGGCCGGGCAGGACAGGTCGAGCGAGCACTCGGCGTGCAGGTCCGGCATCAGCACGCGTTTTTCCGGGTTGAGGATCTTGGCCGTCTCACCCATGAAGCGCACGCCGGCGACGACCAGGGTGTGCTGCCGGGCGGCGTGGCCGAAGCGCGCCATCTCCAGCGAATCCGACACGCAGCCGCCGGTTTCCTCGGCCAGCTTCTGCAACTCCGCGTGCGTGTAGTAATGCGCCACCAGCACCGCATCGCGTTCCCGCAGCAGGTGTTTGATCCGCTCGCGCAAGTGTTCGCGCTCGTCCGGCGCCAGTGTTTCCTCGATGACCGGCGGTACATCACGCACCGGGTGGGGCGGGGGGATGACGATGTCGGGGAGGGGGGCGTTCATCATGCGCGTGGGGGATCGGTAGCTCGGTTGTAGTAGCGGGGTGGCACGGTGTCAAGCCGCGCCGGGCGCGCTGGTAGACTTGGCGCCATGCGGCAATTGATCCTGGACATTCGCCCGGACGCGGTTCCGTCCTTCGACAATTTCCTTGCCGGGGATAACGGCGAGGTGCTCGCGGCCGTGCGCGCGCATGCCGCCGGTGCCATGCCCGAGCCCCTGCTGTATCTGTGGGGCGACGCGGGCGTGGGTAAGAGCCATCTGTTGCACGCCTGGGTACGCTTCACCGCTGCCAGCAACGGGCTGCCCGCCGGCGAGGCCGTGCCGGGCTGCCTGGCGGTGGATGACGTGGAAAGGCTGGACGACGGCGCGCAACGCCGTCTGTTCACCCTGATCAACGCGGCGCGAGAAGGCGCCGGCCGCCTGCTGGTGTGCGGCGGCGCGCCGCCCACCCGTCTGGTGCTGCGCGCCGATCTCGCCACGCGCCTGGCCCAGGGCCTGGTGTTTCGCGTGCGCGCATTGAGCGAACAGGACCGGCTCGCGGCCCTGCATGCCCGTGCCCAGGCGCGCGGCCTGCCGCTGCCGGACGAGGTTGCGCGCTACCTGCTGACCCATGGGCGGCGTGACCTGCCGCATCTGTTGGCCATGGTCGACCTGCTCGACCAGCATTCCCTGAGCCACAAGCGGCCGGTGACGCTGCCGCTGGCGCGCGATTTGCTGGCGCGCGGGGCGTCGTGAGGCTGCTGGCGGCCATCAGCCACCACGGACTGGGCCATCTCGCCCAGGTGGCGCCGGTGTTGCATGCGCTGGCTGCGCGCTGCCCGGATCTGGAACTCACCATCTGGTCCGGGCTGGATTCGGCAGCGTTGAGGCGCCGGATCGCGCTGCCGTTCACGCATCGTCGGCAGGCCGCCGACGTCGGCCTGGTCATGCTCGATGCGATGCGCGTCGATCGCGCGGCCAGTCACGCGGCCTATCGCCGGTTCCATGCGGACTGGGACGGGCGCGTGGCGGAAACCGCCGCCTGGCTGCGCGCGCAAGGTTTCGACACGGTGCTGGCGGATGCGGCCTATCTGCCGCTGGCCGGTGCGCGACGCGCCGACATCCGGGCGATCGGCCTGTGTTCGCTGAACTGGCACGACATCGCCGCGGCCTATCTCGCCGGGCTGCCGGACATGGATGCGGCGTTGGCGCAGATGGCGGCGGCTTACGGTGCGGCGGATGTGTTCCTGCGTCCGCAACCGGCGATGCCCATGCCGTGGCTGGGCATCGCCCGGGAGATCCCGCCCATCGCCGCGTTGGGGCACGAGCGGCGCGCCGAGATCGCGCGTCGGCTCGATTTGGCGCCGGATGAACGCCTGGTGTTGGCCGGTTTCGGTGGCATCGGCTACCGCGCGTCACTGGCGCGCATCGACGGCGTGCGCTGGCTGGTGCCGCAGGCGGAGCCTGGGCGTGTCGATCAGCGCGCGTTCGCCGAGTTCGGCCTGTCGTTTCTCGACCTGCTGGCGTCGTGCGATGCGCTGGTCACCAAGGTCGGCTACGGCGGTTTCGTCGAGGCGGTGGCGCACGGCGTGCCGGTCGCGTATCTGGACCGGCCGGACTGGCCGGAAACGCCGCACCTGGCAGGTTGGCTGCGGCGCCACGTGCCGGCTTGCCCGATCGATGAGGAAACACTGGCCTCGCCGTCGCTGGCTGAACATCTGCGGGCGTTGTGGGCGGCATCGCCGGCGCGGCGCATACCGGTGCCCGGTGCCGAGGCCGCCGCCGCGTACCTGCTCGGCCAAGTGTGAACGCCGGGCGTCCCGACGCCCGGGTGGTGAACGGTCAGCCGGTTGCCTTGCCGGATTCGGCGGCGATCTCGGCATGCACCTGTGCCATGTCGACCGCGCGCGCGCGCTCGATCAGGTCGTCGAACGCGCTCGCCGGCATGGCGCCGGGCTGGGCGTAGATGATGACCTTCTCGCGGAAGATCATCAGTGTCGGAATGGAACGGATCTGGAAATGGGCCGCCAGCCCCTGCTGCTCTTCGGTATTGACCTTGGCGAACACAATGCCTTCGTGTTTTTCCGCGGCTGCCTCATAGACCGGCGCGAAACCGCGGCACGGGCCGCACCACGGCGCCCAGAAGTCGATCACGACGAAATCGTTGTTGAGGATGGTGTCCTCGAAATTCTGCTCGTTGAGCTCCAGCACGGCCATGGCATTCCCCTGTGTTCAGGCAAAAAAAAGCCGACCCGAAGTCGGCCGGCGCATGTTACCACGCTCAAGGAGACGATCATTCGACGATGTCGGGTGTTCCGTTGGACCGTGTGAGGGGCGGGTCCGAGGGTTGGCGCCGTTTCAACCGACCGTGGCCAGACGGGGCCGGGACTCCCCCGGACGGCGCCAAAGGTTTGGGGATGTCTTCAGCGTCCCCTTGACTTCCGCACGGTTGACCGCAGTGATCAGTTCCGTGGCCAGCAGGCGCGCCTGCGCCGGCGTCAGCGCGAGCTGCACGTCGCAGCCATCACACAAGGTCAATACCACTTGGTCGGTGCCGTTGGTGCTCGCTGCCAGATTGACGTTCACTGCCTTGATCTCGCTGTGCTTCATGTCCTGCTCCCTAGCTTGCGTTGATCGTGCGCAGTGATGGAAAGCAGGATGCGTGCCAGTGGTGCGTGAACCACCGTCGCCATCGCACGGCCAATGAAAACAAAGCCTTCTCGTTGATCGCGATTTTGTTGGCATGGCACGCCCGGCATGCGGTCGACAGGGGTGTCGGGATTTCGTCTGCCGGTGAGGGATCATGCCAGCCGCCGACGGCCCCGTCAGGGCAGCGTGGATTCCTGCGCGTACAAGGCCTCGATACGTTCGCGCGCGCGGATCAGATGGGCGCGATCGCCATCGACCATGACCTCGGCGGCGCGTGGGCGGCTGTTGTAGTTGGAACTCATGCTCATGCCGTAGGCCCCGGCGGAGCACACCGCGAGCAGGTCGCCCTGTTCCAGTGCCAGCGCCCGGTCGTGGCCGAGGAAGTCGCCGCTCTCGCACACCGGGCCGACCACCGTGTAGCTGCGTGGCGTGCCGGTGCGTGCGTGCACCGGCAGGATGTCGTGCCAGGCGTCATAGAGGGCCGGCCGCATCAGGTCGTTCATGGCTGCGTCGACGATGGCGAAGTCCCTGTGCGTGCCGTGCTTGAGGTATTCCACGCGCGTCAGCAGCCAGCCGGCATTGCCGACCAGGGAACGGCCGGGCTCGACGATCAGGGACTCGCGCCGGCCATGCAGACGTTGCAGCAGTGCCCGTGCATAGTCCTCCACGGCGGGTGGCGTCTCGTCGCGGTAGCGAATGCCGACGCCGCCGCCGACGTCGATGTGGCTGAGCTCGATGCCATCCGCGTTCAACTGGCCGACCAGCTCCAGCAGGCGCTCCAGCGCCGCGGCGAAGGGCGCGGTGTCGGTGAGCTGGGAGCCGATGTGGCAGTCGATACCGACCACGCGCACATGCGCCATGGCGGCTGCTTCACGATAGACCGCGCGTGCTTCGTCGTGGGCGATGCCGAACTTGTTGTCCTTGAGCCCGGTGGAGATGTACGGGTGGGTGCGCGCGTCGACATCCGGATTGACGCGCAGGCTGACCGGCGCGACGGCGCCCATGGCCGCCGCCACGCGGTCGAGGCGGTGCAGTTCGGCTCGGGACTCGACGTTGAAGCAATGGATGCCTGCTTCGAGCGCGGCGCGCATTTCCGCCGCGCTCTTGCCGACGCCGGAGAACACCACTTTGCGCGCATCGCCGCCGGCTGCCAGCACCCGCGCCAGCTCGCCGCCGGAGACGATGTCGAAGCCGGCGCCCAGGCGCGCGAACAGGTCGAGGATGGCCAGGCTGGGGTTGGCCTTGACGGCATAGCAGATCAGGTGCGGTTGTCCGGCCAGGGCGGCGTCGTAGGCTCGGTAGGCCGCCTCCAATGCCGCGCGCGAATAGACGTAGCAGGGGGTGCCGTGGGCGGCGGCGATGTCCGCAAGCGCCACGTCCTCGACATACAGCGCGCCGTCGCGCCGGGTGCAGGCGTTCATCGCGCCTCCGGCTGGCTGGACACCGGGGGGGGCGGATCGGGCAGGTAGAGCGCGCCCTTCTTGCCGCAGCCGGCAAGCAGCAGGACGGTGCAGATCAGCAGTATCAGACGCATGAGCAACCTTGGACGTGAAACGGTGCGCGGGGGGCGTGCGAAGCGGGCGCTGCACGGCAAGCCCGCCGAAGAGTCGTCGGGGCCGGCGATGGCGCGTTTGCGCGGCCGCCCGCCGGCCAACGCCGTTAGAATGCTCGGGCCATTCTATCAGCGTGGAGCGCGACATGACCGAAAGCGAATTCAGCCGGCTGGCCGACGATACCCTGCGCCGCATCGAACACGCGGTGGAGTCGGTGGACGCCGGCTTCGACTGTGCCCTGACCGCCGGCGGCGTGCTGGAAATCGAATTCGAGGACGGCTCGGTCATCGTCGTCAACAAGCAGACGGCGGCGCAGGAGCTGTGGGTGGCGGCGAAGAGCGGCGGTTTCCATTACCGTTGGGATGGCACCGGCTGGCGCGACACCCGTGGCGGCGAGGAACTGTTCGCCGCATTGTCGCGACTGGTATCCAGCCAGTCCGGCCTGGCCGTGGTGCTTGCCCCGGCGGCGACCGACTGATCCACACTGGGGGCAGGACGGATGAATCATGGATGAGCATGTTCTGTTTGAGTATCTGCCCGAGCTGGTCGATCAGCTCGGCGCCGATCATGTCAAGCCGCTGCTGGATCGCATCACGCTGCGCGAGGTGAGCAAAGGCGAAGTGCTGGTGCAGGACCAGCAGCCGATCGACGGGTTCTATCTGGTTCTGCGCGGGCGTCTGCATCTGGCCATCGAGCTGTCCGGCCACACGCTGCAACTGGGCGAACTGCTGCCCGGTAACTGGTGCGGCGAACTCGGCTATTTCAGCGGTGTGCGCCGTGCCTCCAGCACCGTCAGCGCCAGCGAGGACACGTTGCTGGCACGCTTGTCGTACGACGATTTCGACGCACTGCTGGCCGAGGACGCGGTGGCGGTGTGCCGTCTGACCCATGCGTTCGTGAAGATGTTGATCCGCCGCCTCAACGCCACCGCCAACAATCCGGTGATCGATCCGCACGGCGAGCTGCTGCTGTTGGGCGATCTCAGCGTGCCGATGGAAGAATTGCGGCGCAAGCCGCACGGCGTGGTCGATTTCATCAAGAGTCTGCTGGGGGCGCGCTCATGATCCTGAAGCATTTCCTGCGCGGACTGCCCGGCTTCCAGTACCTGTCGGATACGGACATCGAGCACGTCGCCGCCGCGATGCGTGTGGACGAGTACGACGACCAGCACGTGTTCATCTATCAGGATCGGCTCAATCAGGAGCTGTTCCTGCTGCTCGACGGCAAGGTCAATGTCACCCACTATGGCAATACCGGGCGCTATTACACGCTGAAAACGCTGAAACCGGGCGAATTCTTCGGCCTGCCCTCGTTGTCCGAGGGTAAGCCGGCGGTGGCCAGTTGCGTCGCCAGCGGCCCGGTGAGGGTGGCGAGCCTGCCGTTCTCCGCCTTTTTGCTGCTGTATCAGCCGGATTCGGAGATCGGCTGCCGCTTCCAGTTCGTCATCGCCACCCAGTTGGCGCGCGACCTGCACGATCGGCACGATGCGCTGCGCCTGCTGCTGGCACAGATCTACGGTGCGCCGGCGGCCTGAGGCGCCGGCACGACGGGATGCTCAGACGCCGCGCGCGGCCAGCCGCTGCCGTGCCCGCGCGGCCGCGGCGCGCACCTGGCGCGGGGCGGTGCCGCCGATGTGGTCGCGCGCGGCGAGCGAGCCTTCCAGCGTCAGTACGGCGTAGACGTCGTCCTCGATCCGTGTGCTGAACACGCGCAATTGCGCCAGCGGCAGACCGGCCAGATCGACGCCGGCCTCCTCGGCGGCGCGCACGGCACGGGCCACGGCTTCGTGCGCCTCGCGGAACGGCAAGCCTTTCTTCACCAGGTAATCGGCCAAGTCGGTGGCGGTGGCATGGCCCTCCACCGCCGCCTCGCGCATGCGTTCGGCGCGCACCCGGATGCCCGGCACCAGTTCGGCGAAGATGGCCAGGCTGTCGAGCAGCGTGTCGACCGCGTCGAACAGCGGCTCCTTGTCCTCCTGGTTGTCCTTGTTGTAGGCCAGCGGCTGGCCCTTCATCAGCGTCAGCAAGGCGACCAGATGGCCATTCATGCGCCCGGTCTTGCCGCGGATCAGTTCCGGCACGTCCGGGTTTTTCTTCTGCGGCATGATGCTGGAGCCGGTGCAGAACCGGTCCGGCAGATCGATGAAGCCGAAGCGGGGCGTCATCCACAGCACCAGTTCTTCCGCCATGCGCGACAGATGGGTCATGATCAGCGCTCCGGCGGCGAGGAATTCGATGGCGAAGTCGCGGTCCGATACCGCGTCCAGCGAGTTTTCGCAGACCTCGTCGAAACCCAGTTCGCGCGCGACGAACGCGCGGTCGATCGGGTAACTGGTGCCGGCCAGCGCCGCCGCGCCCAGCGGCAGGCGGTTGACGCGGCGGCGGCAGTCGGCCAGGCGCTCGGCGTCGCGCGCCAGCATCTCCTGCCAGGCCAGCAGGTGATGGCCGAAGGTGACCGGCTGGGCCGCCTGCAGATGGGTAAAGCCGGGCATCACGGTGTCGGCGTGCGTTTCCGCCAGATCGATCAGCGCGCCGCGCGCGTCCGCGAGCGTGGCCAGGATGGCGTCGATGGCGTCGCGCAGCCACAGGCGCACGTCGGTGGCCACCTGGTCGTTGCGCGAGCGGCCGGTGTGCAGGCGCTTGCCGGCGTCACCGATGCGCCGTGTCAGCGCGCGCTCGATGGTGAAGTGCACGTCTTCATCTTCCAGGTTCCAGGCGAACGCTCCCGCCTCGAATTCCGCCTGGATCTCGCCCAGGCCGCGGCGGATGGCGTCGAGGTCGTCGGCTGACAGCACGCCGATGCGTTGCAGCATCGCGGCGTGCGCCAGCGAGCCGCGGATGTCGTAAGGCGCCAGGCGCCAGTCGAACGGGATCGATGCGGTGTAGCGCTGGACCCGTTGGGCCACGGGTTCGGTGAAGCGGCCGGACCAGGTCGACGGCGGCGCGGGGGCGGTTTCGGCTTGGCTCATGACGTGGTAGCGTGTGGACAGGGCGTGATTTGAAAACGGCGATTATCGGGGATCATGAACAAGGAGTGCGCCATCACCCCGCCGGATTTTCGCAATCTCGGCGTCTTGCTGCGTGTCGCGCTGGCCGCGCAGGCGCTGGGCCTGATGGCCGCGTTGTTGCGGGCGCAGTCGGTGTCCGACGTCGGGGCGGTGTTCCTGACCGGCGCCGCCTATCTCCAGCCGCCGCTGCTCGCCACCCTGCTGGCCTGGTTCACGCTGTCGCCGCGGCTTGCGGCCCTGCCGCGCGTCTGGGCCGAGGCGGTGCGTGTCGCCACCGCCGCCGGCTGCGCCGCACTATGGCTGGTGCTGTTGGCGCCCGTGCAGGGGGATGCCATGCGCGCCGCCCTGCTGGCCGCCGGCGCCGCGGGCGCCATCCTCGTCTGGCTCGACTGGCGCAACTGGCGTCTGTCGCCGGCGCTCGCGGATGCGCGTTTGCAGGCGCTGCAGGCGCGCATCCGCCCGCATTTCCTGTTCAACAGCCTCAACAGCGTGCTGTCCTTGATGCGCAGCCAGCCGCGCCGGGCGGAAACCGCGCTGGAGAACCTGGCCGAGCTGTACCGTGCGTTGATGGCCGACAACCGCAGGTTGTCGCCGCTGGCGCGCGAACTGGAATTGGCGCGCGCCTACATCGAACTCGAGGCGCTGCGCCTGGGCGAGCGCCTGGCCGTCGACTGGCGCGTCGATGGCGCCCCGGGCGACGCGCTGGTGCCGGCGCTGGTACTGCAACCGCTGCTGGAGAACGCGGTGATCCACGGCATCGAACCCAGGCCCGCCGGCGGTCGTATCGGCGTGGACATCTTCGTGCGCGGCGACAGCCTGGGCATCGTCGTGCGCAATCCGGTGTGCGCCGCCGAGGGTGGCGCGCGGCGCGGCAACGGCATGGCGCTGGGCAACATCCGCGAACGTTTGGCGCTGCATTTCGATGCCGAGGCCCGGCTCAGCGCACGCAGGGTCGGCGAGGAATTCGTGGTGCAGATGGTCATGCCGCTGCGCCGCGGCGAGGCGGCGCCATGACCCGGCCGCTGCGGCTGATCCTGGCCGATGACGAACCGCTGGCGCGCGCACGCCTGGCCAGCCTGCTGGACGATCTCGCCGGCGACCCGGCGGTGGAGGTGGTGGCGCAGGCGTCCGACGGCGAGAGCGCGCTGGCGCGCGCGGCCGACACGCCGGCGGATGCCATCCTGCTGGACATCCAGATGCCCGGCATGGACGGGCTGGAGACCGCGCGTCACATCGCCGCGCTGCCGGCCGCGCCCGCCGTGTTGTTCGTCACCGCGCACGACGAGCACGCCGTGCACGCGTTCGAACTGCGCGCGCTGGATTACCTGCTGAAGCCGGTACGGCTCGCCCGTCTGCGCGAAGCCCTGGCGCGCATCCGGCCGCTGGCGCGCGCCGACGCCGAGGCGCTGGCGCCGGTGCGCACCAGTTTCTGCGTGCAGGAGCGTGGCCGTGTCTGGCGCGTGCCGGTGCATGACGTGCTCTATCTGCGTGCGGAACTGCGTTACGTCACCGCGCGCACGCGCGAGCGCGAATATCTGCTGGACGAATCGCTGGTGCGTCTGGAGCAGGAGTTCGCGCACGATTTCCTGCGCATCCATCGCAATTGTCTGGTCGCGCGCCGTCATCTGGCCGGCTTCCAACGGCAGGCCGACGAGGGTGACGGGCACTGGCTGGCCGTGCTGCGCGACTGGCCGGAGCGCTTGCCCGTGTCGCGCCGCCAGAACACCGTGGTGAAGCATTACCTGCGCGAACGCGAGGGGTCATGACGGCGCCGCATCTGCGCGCGGGGCAACGTGCCGAGGACATCGCCGAGGCGTACCTGAGTGCCCGCGGCCTCGTCACGCTGGCGCGCAACCATCGCTGCCGCGGCGGGGAGATCGACCTGGTGATGCGCGAGGGCGCGACGCTGGTGTTCGTCGAGGTGCGCGCGCGCGCCAGCGCGGCGTTCGGCGGCGCCGCGGCCAGTATCACCGCGGCCAAGCGCCAGCGCGTGGTGCTGGCGGCGCGTCACTACCTGGCCGCCGAGGGCATCGATGCGCCGTGCCGCTTCGATGTGGTGCTGCTGCAATCCGGTCGGGTGGAATGGTTGCGCGCCGCGTTCGAGGCCTGAGGGTCGGGTCGAACGGGCCGGGTATAATCCGCCGATGATCGCGATCCGTCGTCCGGCGGCCCGCCGCGCAACGCCGCGGCCCAGTCATCACTTGCAGGAGTCCTACGCATGAAGAACCTCGCCATCGGCCTGTTGTTGGCGCTGACCGTCGCACCATTGAGCGGCTGTGTGCCGGTGGTCGCCACCGGCGTCGGCGCCGGCCTGATGATCGCCGACGACCGGCGCAGTACCGCGACCTACCTGCTGGACGAGGAGATCGAGTTCAAGCTTGCGGCACGCATCCGCGAGCAGTTCGGTCAGAACACGCGGGCCAACGTCACCAGTTTCAACCGGCGCGTGGTCATCACCGGCCAGGCACCGGATGAGGACACGCGCAGCCGGGTCGAGGCGCTGGTGCGCGCGGGCGAGCAGGTGCGTGAAGTGTTCAATGAGATGAGCATCGGCCCGACCAACAGCCTGGCCACGCGCAGTTCGGACGCGCTGGTGTCGACGCGCGTGAAGGCGCGCTTTCTCGATGACAAACGCTTCGGCGCCAACCACGTCAAGGTGGTCACCGATTCCGGCACCGTTTTCCTGATGGGCCTGGTGCGGCGCGAGGAGGGCGCCGCCGCGGCCGAGGTGGCGGCGCGCACCTCCGGTGTGAACAAGGTCGTAAAGATTTTCGAGTATCTCGACTGACCCTGTGATCGCCATGGCCATTGCTTGCCGCAATGGCCCCACCGTGGTGAAAATGCCCGACATCACGGGCGCACCCGGAGGAGACATGAAGCATGCGCGTTGCGCGGCACTGGCCGCGCTGTGGTTTCATTGCCAGCCGGTCACGGCGGACACGACCGTCAACATCACCCACGATCTGGCGCGCGTCGAGGTGTTGCACAACGGTGTCGCCGTGATGGTCGAGCGTCATCCGGATACCGACAACATGCTCGATCCGGATTTTTCCCTGACCTCGCGTCCCTGCCCGCCGTTTTGCGTGCAGCCCATGCAGCTTGCGCCGGGCGTCGAGACCATCGGCGAGCTGGAACTGCTGCGCTATCTCGCGCGCGTCGGGCGGGATGCCGGCGTGTTGGTGATCGACTCGCGCGACGGCGACTGGCCGCGGCGCTCCGGCGTGATACCGGGTGCAGCCCTGTTGCCCTGGCAGGATCTGCATCCGGCGCACAGCGACCCGGAAAGGATCGCCGAGATCCTGATGCTGCGCTTCGGCGCCGTACGCCAGCACGGGCTGTGGAACTTCGAGAACGCCCGCACCCTGGTGTTCTACTGCAACGGCCCGTGGTGCGGCCAGTCCCCCACCAATATCAGGCAGCTCCTGGCGCTGGGTTATCCGGCGCACAAGCTCAAGTGGTATCGTGGCGGTATGCAGGACTGGAAAATGCTGGGGCTGACCACGGTCGCCCCGGATTGATCACCAGCGCCCACCGGCGCTGTTCACCCAACGGACATGGCGCCTCGCCGCCCCTGACATGCAACGTCGATACGCCAAGGCCGTTGTTCTCTCCCCGATCCTCCCTCGTGTGCGGGGAAGGGATCTGAGGTTCGAGTCTCACGTTATGGAAGGAAGACACTGATGAAGCCCACGCTGATCGCCGCCCTCGCCCTGACGCTCGCCCTGCCGGTGCAGGCGCAGCAGGCGCCCGTCGCCAATCCGTACCTGCGCCACGTACCGATATCCGCCGGCCCGATGACGCTGCCGGTGACGCCGGCCGGACGTGGCACGCGCCCCTACGAGATGTCGCGTATCGTGCCGCCGGCGGAAAAGGAAGCCTTGCTGAAGCAGATGATGCCGATGATGAACCTGATCGCGCGCATGGACGTGAAGGACGTCATGAACCTGATGGCGACCAAGTACAAGGCGGCGCCGGGCCTGTCGTTCGACGAGGTCAAGGAATCCATGGAGCTGCGCGCCAACAAGCTGAACTTCAAGAAGGTGGGCGAAAGCCCGATGTGGAAGGACATCCAGGCGGTGCTGGGCGACATGACCGCGCCGCGCATGGAGGTCTACCATTACTGCGACATCGCCGCCGGTCGCGCCGTGCTGCAGTACGCGCCGGAAGCCATCGTCTACCTGCCGTGCCGCATCGCCATCATGGAGGACGCCGACAAGAACATCTGGGTGTTGACGCTGGACTGGGACGTCGCCTGGCTGGATTCCATCTCCGGCAAGATGGGCGTGCCCAGCGAGCTGGCGCAGTACGCCAAGGACATCCGCGACAAGATGGACGAGATCATGCGGGCCGCCGCCGCCGGCGACATCTGATCGGTCCGTTCCCGGCGCGCCGGGGGCGCGCCAGTCCGCGTGGCGACGCGCTGGTCGGGGCACGCCACGCTTCACTCCGGAGACAGGCATGAAACGTATCCTGCCATTGTTGGTCGCCGCACTCGCGACTTCCGCGCAAGCGCAAGTGGCGTTCAATCCCGCCAACCTGTTCAATCCCTATGCGGGTGGCTACAACCCCTACGGTGGCTATGGTGCCGGGCCGGCCAATCCGCTCGGTGCGCTGGCCAATCCGCTGCTGGCCAACCCGCAACTGGGGCTGGCCACGCTCGGTGCGTTGGGTACCGTCGCGCCGCTGCTGGCGCCGGCAGTGGCGCCGGGGCTGATGTCGCCGAACCGGATGTCGCACCAGTACCTGAACCAGATGACCAACCCCTACATGGGCGGTCCGTTCGCCGGCAATCCTTATCTGCGCCAGAGTCTGCCCACGCCGTTCGCGGCGCCGGCGTTCTCGCCGTCCGTTCCCACGGTGCCGAGCCTGCCCTGGGCGACGCAGCCGCAGGCGCCTCAGCACCCGCTCGCCGCCATGCTGCCGCAGCCGCAGCCGCAGCCGCCTATGTTCGGTTTCGCCGCACCGGCGCCGCAGCCTCGCCCAGCGATGGCGCCCCAAGTTCGGCCGCAAACCTGGCCATGGGGCATGCCTGCCGCCAGCGCACCGCCCCAGTCCGCGGCGCCGACATGGCCGACGCCGGCCGGCGCTGCGAATGTCGGTACGTCGATGCCCGGCGCCGCGGGCGGGCAGGCGAGCTGGCCCTGGCTGGCCCAGCCGCGTGAAGCGGCGCAGCCCGCCACGCCGGCGGCGCCGACGCAACCGCCTGCGCCGGCACAAGCGCCGTCACCCTCCGGGGGCGGCGTGCCGCCGCTGTGGCCATTCCTGATGATGGCGCCGGCAACGCCTGCGGCGGTGCCGACGGCCTCTGCGCCGCCCGTCGCGTCGCAGCCGGCGCCAGCCGCACCCGCTGCGACGGCGCCGACGGCTCAACCCACCGAAGCGCCGCTCGATCCCGCATGGTTCCTGCAGATGCTGATGCAGCCGCGTCAGGCGCCCCCCGCTCCCTAAGCGGCCGCGCCCAGGCAGGATGGTCGGCCGGGTGGTGCGGCGCGCGGTCCGGCCGCGTGATTGAGGACCGTATCAACCGCGCAGCAGCCGGATGTCCGCCAGCAACGGTGCGACCACCGGTTGGATCTTGCGGCGCATCAGCGAGCCGATCGCCGTGGAACGCGCGAAGATCGGCTTGACGCCGGCTTCGTCGCAGGCGGCCAGGCGCGCGACCGCTTGCAGGTGTGCCGCCCAGGGCTGGCAGGTGTCGCACACCGGAGCGTCACGCCAGGGTGAGTCGCCGGAAAAGTAGCGGCCGATGGCGTTGAGCACGCGCGTCACCACTTCCTGTGTCTCCGGCCGTTCCAGAATGTCCTGTGCGGCGGCGAGAAAGGTCTGGCCCTGCGCCGACAGCGCGCGCTCCAAGGCAAGCGCCGCGCCGTGCCCGGCGGCGAGCGCCTCGGCCAGGGCCGCACGGACGGCGGCGTGCTCCGCATGCGCTGCCAGCGGTTGCGGCAGCGCGCCGGCAGCGAGCTCCAGAAACGCGACATAGTGACTGTTGGCCCGCTTGCCGCGCTTCCACACCGTGTCCAGACGGGTCGAATCGACCGCGCCGGAATGGATCAACACCGCCACGGTGTCCATGATGGCGACGTGATCGTCCTGCAGGAAAGGCAGGTGCTCCACCAGGAAATCGCCCAGCACCGGCCCCATGGCGCCGCGCGCCACCGCCGCGCGGCGCAGCATCAGGCGGGCATTCTCGATGGTCGGCATGGCCCACCAGGCATAGCGCGCCAGTTCGTCCGTGAGCGCCGGCGAATGCACCACGGCCAGCACCGCCTCGGGTTCGCCGGTGAGCAGCAGCTTGCCGAGGTTGAGCCCCTCCACCTGGCCGTGCCGGGTCCAGCGGGTCAGATACACCGGATAGCCGCCCGGTGAGCCGAGCGCATAGCCGGACAGTTGTTCGCGCACCAGACGCAGGTACTTCTCAGCGCGGCAGTTGGGCGTCAGCGCAATGCTGGCCTCGCCGCGCGCGGTCAGCGCGTGCAGGGTCATGCTCGCCTCATCCAGGCGCACGGCCTTCAGCTCCTGCGAAAACAGCACCTCCAAGCGGAAACGGTCCTCCGGCGCCAGCGTTTCGTGCATCACCGCCTCACGCCGCCAGTCTGTCCAGACAGCGTGCCGCCGCGGCAACGGTGGCGTCGATGTCGGCGTCGCTGTGCGCGGCCGAGACGAAGCCGGCTTCGAACGCCGACGGCGCCAGATAGACGCCTTCCAGCAGCATCCGATGGTAGAAGCGATTGAACGCGTCCTTGTCGCTGGCCATCACTTCGGCATAACTGCCGGGCGGCGTGGCGCGGAAATAGACGCCGAACATGCCGCCCACCGAGTCGGCGCAGGCGAGCACGCCGGCATCGCGCGCGGCAGCGTTGAAGCCGTCGACCAAGCGGCGGGTTCTGGCGGTGAGCGCATCGAAGAAGCCCGGTACGGCGATCTTCTCCAGCGTCTTCAGGCCGGCCGCGACCGCCACCGGATTGCCGGACAGGGTGCCGGCCTGATAAACCGGGCCGAGCGGCGCCAGCCGTTCCATGATGTCGGCGCGGCCGCCGAAGGCGCCCACCGGCAGGCCGCCGCCGATCACCTTGCCGAGCGTGGTCAGGTCCGGGCGGATGCCGTACAGGCCCTGAACGCCGCCGAGGCCGACGCGGAAGCCGGTCATCACTTCGTCGAAGATCAGCACGGCGCCGTGGCGGGTGCACAGCGCGCGCAGCGCCTCCAGAAAGCCGGGGCGCGGCTTGATCAGGTTCATGTTGCCGGCCACGGGCTCGACGATGACGCAGGCGATCTCGTCGCCTTTCTCGGCGAACAGGCGTTCCACCTGATCGATGTCGTTGTAGTCCAGCACCAGCGTGTGGCCGGAGCAGTCGGCCGGCACGCCGGCGGAACTGGGTTGGCCGAAGGTGAGCAGGCCGGAGCCGGCCTTGACCAGCAGGCTGTCAGCGTGACCGTGGTAGCAGCCCTCGAACTTGACCAGGGTGGCGCGGCCGGTGAAACCGCGCGCGAGGCGGATGGCGCTCATGGTCGCCTCCGTGCCGGACGATACCAGGCGCACCTTCTCCAGGCTGGGCATCCGTTCGACCAAGTGCCGGGCCATGTGCAGTTCCAGCTCGGTCGGCGCGCCGAACGACAGACCCAACGCCGCCGTATCGCACACCGCCCGCACCACGTCGGCGTCGGCATGGCCCAGGATCAGCGGCCCCCAGGAACCGACGTAATCGAGATACTGCTTGCCGTCGGCATCCCAGACGCGGCTGCCCACGCCCTTGGTGAAGAAGCGCGGCGTGCCGCCGACCGAGCGGAAGGCGCGCACCGGCGAGTTGACACCGCCGGGGATGTAGTTGCGGGAGAGTTCGAACAGCTCGTCGTTGCGGGAGGTCATGCGGTTTCCTCGAAAAATTGCATGAATCGGCGCGCCGCCCGGTAGGCATCGTCGCTGTCGTAGAGCGCGGAGATCACCGCCAGCAGGTCGGCACCGGCCTCGATCAGCGCCGGCGCGCGCGCCGGGGTGATGCCGCCGATGGCACACAGCGGCAGGCCGGTCGCCGCCCTCGCCGCCCCGAGCAGCGCGGGTTGCGCGCGCCGTGCGCCGGGCTTGCTGGACGACGCGAAGAAACTGCCGAAGGCCAGGTAGTCGGCGCCGGCCGCTGCCGCCGCGCGCGCACGCTCGATGCTTTGATAGCAGGTGGCGCCGAGGATTCTACCGGGCATGGCCTGCGCCTGCCCATGGCCGGGCCGGAGCGCATCGAGCCGTGCCCGCGCCTGGGCGAGGTCGCCATCATCGGCGCCGAGATGGACGCCGTCGGCCTCAACGGCCAGCGCCAGATCGATCTCGTCGTTGATGATCAGCAGGGCGTCATGACGCCGCGTCAGCGTCCTCAAGGCCATGGCCTGCGCGCTGCGCAGCGTCGCGTCGGCACGCTTGTGACGGTACTGCAGCACGCGGCAGCCGGCCTCCAGGATGCGCGCAGTGACGTCGAGCAGGCGCCGGGTGTCGTCCCAGTCCGGCGTCACCGCGTACAGGCCGCGGCGGATCATGACGCGTCGCCGTCATCGTCGCCGCGGATCCAGTACAGCCGATCGGGAATGTACTGGCCCATGCCCGGGCGATACGCGTGGACCAGTGCCTGGTAGGTGTAGTCCTGCGCCTCGCGCGCGGCTTCGGCGACTTCCTGGCCCAAGGCCAGGAATCCGGCCAGCGCCGCGGCCAGGGTGCAGCCCGAGCCATGGTAGCTGCCGGGCAGCCGGTCCCACTGCAGGCGATGCACCACGCCGCGGCTGTTGTACAAGGTGTTGGCGACGCGCGCGCCTTGTTCGTGCGCGCCGGTGATCAACACGTATTCGCAGCCCAGATCGAGCAGGCGGCGTGCGCATTCGGTCAGCGCCGGGTCATCGCCCTCGGTGTCGACCTCCTCGGCCAGACGGCGGGCCTCGATGCTGTTCGGCGTCAGCACCGTGGTCTGCGGCAGCAGCAGGTCGCGCAGCGCCGCGATCAATTCCTCGTTGGCCAGGGCGTCGCCCCGACCGGAGGCGAGCACCGGGTCCAGCACCAGCGGAATGTCGGGATAGTCGGCCACCACCTCGGCGATCGCCGTGACCGCCTCGACGCTGCCGAGCATGCCCAGCTTGATCGCCGCCACCGGCATGTCCTCCAGAACCCCGCGCGCCTGGTCGGCGATCCATTCGGCGTCGATCGGCAGGAAATCGTCCACGCCGATGGTGTCCTGCACGGTGATCGCGGTGACCACGCTCAATGCGTGGCAACCCAGGCTCGCCAGCGTCAGCACGTCTGCCTGCATGCCGGCGCCGCCGGTGGGATCGGTGCCGGAGAACACCAGCACGGCCGGGGGGGACGGGTGGCGGGAAGGCTGTGCGGACATGGCGGGGGTCTTGGCGGGGGTCTTGGCGGGGGGGTGACGTCGCGGCGTCGGAATCGGCATATTATTACATCGGCGCAACGTGACCCGGAGGCAGCGTGGCTGGAGAGGCCTGGATGTGCGTGGTGTGCGGTTTTCTGTACGAGGAGGCCAAGGGACGGCCGGAAGACGGCATCCCGCCCGGAACCCCTTGGGAAGACGTGCCGGTCAACTGGTCGTGTCCGGAATGCGGCGCGCGCAAGGAGGATTTCGAACGGTTGGGAGGATGAACACCGGACGTCTAAAGCCCGCCGCGTTTCCGGCGTTATGGCGCCGAGCGCGCGGGCGTGAAACAATGCGCGCGGACTGCCATGCGCTTTCAGCCGCGGTGGGGCTGGGCAGGCAGCAGGGATGTGTCAATCAAGGGGAAGCGGTGATGGACCACGGTGGCCGAAGCGGCGGTCGCGTGCGCGTTTCGCTCAGGCCGGGGCGCGACACTGCGCGTCTTGCTGTTCGGGATCCGAGGCCAACGGAACTTTGAGGAGACCCGACATGCGCACAGTCTTGGTATTGTTGTTCTGCCTGTTTTCCTGGGGCGCCCAGGCGCGCGAGGCGCTGGTGCTGAATGTGACGCTGGATTACGACCAGGAACACAATCACGTGGTCAACCAGGCGTTGTTCCGCGATCTGGCCAGATACCTGGAGCAGGAAGTGGGCAGGCCGGTGCGTCTGGTCATGTCGCAGAATGCCGAGCGCGTGGGCGAGCGCATCCGTACCGCGTCGTTCGATCTGGTGCTGGCGCCGGGGCAGTTGATCGGCGTCGCCGCGCGTCACGGCTACACCCCGGTGGCCAGGACCGAGGAGCAGGCGCGGGTGCAGCTCCTGGCGCGCAAGGACAAGGCGCCCGGCGACCTCGACACCGCGCGTGGCCTGCGGGTGGTGCTGCCGCACCGCGAATCCCTGGTCAGCTATCTGTTCAACGGCGAGATGAACGCACGCGGCCTGTCGCCCAGCAGCCATTTCCGCCAGGTGCAATACCTCAATCGCTACGACGCCGTGCTCTATGCCATGGAAATCGGCCAGGCCGAGCTGATCGCCGTGAAGGAGAGCGCGGCGCGCGACTGGCTGCGGCGCAACAAGGACATCGCCGTGGTGGGCACCCTGCACGACGTGCCGGCGGCGGGTGTCGCGGTCAATGACCAGCTGGACGAAGCCACCCGGACGCGCGTGCGCGTGGCCTTCACGCGCTTGGACAAGACCCTGGAGGGGCGACTGGCGCGTGCCGGCATCGGCACCTTCATTCCCGCCGACCACGCCGATTTCGAGTTCGTCTCCACGCGCGGCTTCTACACGCCGGAGGTGCTGCCGGGCGGCACCATCGTCACCGCCGAGCAGGTCAGGAAGCTGCTCGAGCAAGGCGCCAAACTGTACGACGTGCGGCCGCAGACGCACTATCGCGAAGCGCACATCCCCGGCGCCATCAACGTCACCTATCACATGAACAGCGCCAAGGAAATCGACTACGACGACAGCGTCGACCAGTTCGACATCGCCAAGTTGCCGGCCGACAAGAACGCACCCATCATTCTGCAGTGCAACGGCGCGGAATGCTGGTATAGCTACAAGGCGTCGCGCTATCTGATCAAGCGTGGCTACACGAAAGTGCACTGGTTCCGTACCGGCCTTCCGGCCTGGCGCGGCGCGGGCTACCCAGTGCAGCGCGGTTCATGACGCGCGCAGCCGATTTTCAGGAGGACATGTGGAAGAAGCCGATGACTTGACCGGTACCAAGGTGATGGTGATCGACGACAGCAACACCATCCGCCGCAGCGCCGAGATTTTCCTGGTGAAGACCGGCTGCGAGGTGATCCTGGCCGAAGACGGCTTCGACGCGTTGGCGAAGATCGCCGACCACCATCCCGAGGTCATCTTCGTCGACATCATGATGCCCCGCCTGGACGGTTACCAGACCTGCGCGCTGATCAAGAAGAACCCGCGCCTGCGTGACACGCCGGTGATCATGCTGTCGAGCAAGGACGGACTGTTCGACCGGGCGCGCGGTCGTCTGGTCGGCTCCGACGAATACCTGACCAAACCCTTCACCAAGGATACGCTGCTGGACGCGGTGCGACGTCACCGGCGCAAGCGCGGCTGACTCACGGAGCGAACGCACGCATCATGCCCATACGCAAGATACTGGTGGTCGACGACTCGCCGACCGAACGTTTCTTCCTCACCGACCTGCTGCGCACGCAGGGTTACGACGTGCTCACCGCCGAAAGCGGTGAACAGGGTGTGGCCATGGCCAAAGGCGAGCGGCCCGATCTGATCCTCATGGATGTGGTGATGCCCGGGCTCAACGGTTTCCAGGCCACGCGCCAGCTCACGCGCAATCCCGAGACCCAGGGTATTCCGGTGATCATGTGCACCACCAAGGGCCAGGAAACCGATCGTGTCTGGGGCTTGCGCCAGGGCGCGGTCGATTACCTGGTCAAACCCGTGGCGGTTGAGGACCTGGTCGCCAAGATTCGGGCACTGGGCGGATGAACGAGCAGAGCGGCGAGAGCCTGCGCGATTTCCAGGCGCGTCTGGCCGCCCGCCTGCGCGATGCACAGGCGGGCGGCGGCGCTACGTCCAAGCTGGGCTTTACCGCCGGCGGGCGAGCTTGGCTGGTGCGGCTGGATCAGATCAACGAGGTGGTGACGGTGCCGGACCTGGCGGAGGCGCCGTGGGCCAAGCCATGGTTCGCTGGGGTGGCCAGCGTGCGTGGCGCGCTGTACGGCTGCGTCGATCTGGCCGCTTACCTCGGTCTGGCCGAGCCCATGGCGCGCGGCGAGAGTCGTCTGCTGCTGGCGCACCCGCGTTTCGGCATCAATGCCGCGCTGCGCATCGAACGCGCGCTGGGCCTGCGCGCCATCGCCGACCTCGCCGAGGAACCGGTGGACGGGCCGGCGCCAGTGTGGCAGAGCGGGCACTGGCGCGACTCGACCGGGCAGATCTGGACGGAACTGGATGTGGAAACCCTGGTGACCGCGCCCGAATTTCTGGAGGCCGGAGTATGAAGCACAGCGTGCAGTGCGCACGGATGAACTGAAGGGGAGCATGAAGTGAGTGACATGACGCAAGCGGGCGGTGGCATCTTTGCGCGCCTGGCGGGGGCCATGCGGGCCGGTGACGGGGCCGGCTGGCGGCGCTGGGCATCGCTCGATCCCGGTGCCTTGCCGCTGTTGCGCACGCTTCCGCCTTCGCGGCGCGCGCGCGCACTGGTCGTCGTTCTGGTGGTGATGCTGCTGCTGGCCGGTGTGAGCATGGTGTGGAACGGCATCCAGGTCGGCAACCGCGCCGCCTACATCGAGATTTCCACCCGCCTGCAGATGCTGTCGCAACGTTACACCAAGACCGCTCAGCAGGCGGTGCTGGGCAACCGGCCCGCGTTCGCGCAGCTCGACGAGAGCCGCCGCCAGTTCGCCGAGGGCCTCGACCAACTGATCAACGGCGGCGGCGGTGTTCCTGCCTCGCCCGCGCATCTGCGCGCGGATCTGGATGCGCTGCAGGCACGCTGGGAGGTTTCGCGCAAGCACATCGAGACCCTGGTCCAGCAACAGGACATGCTGGTCAGCCTGGCGCGGGCGTTGGCCGAGATCAACCAGCGCAACAGCGAACTGCTCGACCTGACCGAACAACTCGCCGCGCTGCTGCCGGCGGACGCCCGCCGCCAGTCGGCGTTCGCCAACCAGCAGGCATTGTGGACCCAGCGCATGGCCAAGAACGCCAACGCGCTGATGGCGTCCGACCGCATCGACCCCGAGACGGCCTACCAGTTGGGCCAGGATACCGAGACTTTCCGCGAGGTGCTGACCTGGATGCGCGACGGCAATCCCGGCATCGGCCTGCAGCCGGTGCGCGATGCCGACGCGCGCGAAAAACTGCTGGAACTGGAGGAGGTGTTCACGCGCTTCGAGGAGCAGACCCGCGGCATCCTCGGCAACATGCCGTTGCTGGTCGAGGCGAAGCGCGCGGCGCGCGAGATCTTCGACGAGTCCGAACAGTTGCTGACCATGACCCAGGCGTTGACCCAGCGCTATCAAGCGCTGGGCACGCGCGTGCCGCTGGTGCTGGCGGTGCTGTTCGCGCTGGTGGCCTTGGTGGCGCTGGTGGCCCTGGGGTCGGCCAACGTCGCGGAAGCGCGCGCGCGCGCGGAGGAGGCGGCGCAGGAGAACCGCCGCAACCAGGACGCCATCCTGCGCCTGTTGAACGAGATGGGCGACCTGGCCGAGGGCGACCTGACCGTGCAGGCGACGGTGACCGAGGACATCACCGGCGCCATCGCCGACTCGGTCAACTACGCCATCGAGGAGCTGCGCAACCTGGTGCAGGGCATCAACCGCGCGGCGGAACAGGTGACCACCGCCACCACCGACGCGCGCGCCGTGTCCGACGCACTGCTCGCCGCCGCCGAGGAGCAGGCGCGCCAGATCGAGGAAGCCACGGACGCGGTCAGCCAGATGTCCGGCTCCATCGCGCAGGTGTCGCGCAGCGCGGTGGAATCCGCCGAGGTCGCGGAACGTTCGCTGGCGACCGCGCGCAAGGGCGGCGATTCCGTGCGCGCCGCCATCGCCGGCATGAATGCCATTCGCGATCAGATCCAGGATACGTCCAAGCGCATCAAGCGCCTGGGCGAGTCGTCGCAGGAAATCGGCGGCATCGTCGATCTGATCGCCGATATCACCGAGCAGACCAATGTGCTCGCGCTCAATGCCGCCATCCAAGCCGCCGCCGCCGGCGAGGCGGGGCGCGGCTTCACCGTGGTGGCCGAGGAGGTCCAACGCCTGGCCGAGCGCTCCGCGCAGGCGACCCGACGCATCGGCGCCATCGTCAAGACCATTCAGACCGACACGCAGGATGCGGTCAACGCCATGGAGATTTCCACCCAGGGTGTGGTGGAAGGAACGGCGCGTTCGGATGCCGCCGGACACTCGCTGGCGGAGATCGAGAGCGTGTCGGAGGAGCTGGCCCGTCTGATCCAGAGCATCTCCGATGCCACCGTGGCGCAGGCGGATACCGCCGAGCGCATCGCCGGCAACATGCGCGCGATTCTGCGCATCACCGAGCAGGCATCCGAAGGCGCGCGGCGCAGCGCCCGCAGCGTCGGCGAACTGGCGGTGCTGTCGGACGAGCTCAAGGTATCGGTCTCCGGCTTCAAGTTGTGAGCGCGCGCGCCGTGACGCAAAACCTCGCCGTGTTGGCGGCGGACGCCGGCGCTGGCGCAGCGTCTCTTAGCCTGCTTTGGAGTGGCCATGAGTGACGATACGGAATTCGATCTGGGCCCCCTCACCTGGGTCAAGGCGGAGTTGGACAATGCGCTGGAGGCGGCGCGCGCGGCGCTCGCCGACTGGAACGGCGAGGATCTCAATCCGCTCAAGGCCGCGGCGGCGCACCTGCACCAGGTGCATGGTGCGTTGCAGATCGTCGATCTGCGCGGCGTATCGCAGGTGTGCGCGGAAACCGAGCGATTGCTGGACGACATGGCGGCGCGCGCGGAGACGCGTACGCCGGCCTCGGCGGAGGTGGTGTTGCGCGCCATTGCCGAGCTCAAGGCTTATCTGGACGGCCTGATGTCGGGTGGTACGCATGCGGAGATCCGCCTGGCGCCGATCCTCAACGAGGTCGTGACCCGGCGCGGTGGCGAGCCGCCCGCGCCGAGCGAGCTGTTCTACCCCGATACCAGTCGGCGCGTGCCGCGTGAAGCGCCGGAGCCGGCGCTGGACGAGGATGCGCGCCGCGAGGCCATCCATGCCGCCCGCCTGCGCTATCAGCGCGGCTTGTTGCTGTTCCTGCAGAACAAGGATGCGGCCACCGGTCTGGCGCGCATGGAGCAGGCGGTGCGCGACGTCGAAGCGGTCGCGCCCACCGGCGCGCAGTACACGTTCTGGTGGAGTGCGGCCGGTCTGATCGAAGCGGTGCGGCGGGGCGGTGTGCCGGTCGATTTCTGGGTCAAGCGGCTATGTGGCCGGGTCGACCTGCAGATGCGCCGGCTGATGGAGGGCTCGCGCCAACTCGCCGATCGTCTGTTCCGTGATGTGTTGTACTTCGTCGCGCGTGACGACGGTGCGGACGGCCGTGCCGCCCGCGCACGCGAACTGTTCCAGTTGCGCCGCTACCTGCCGGAGGCGGTCGCCGCCGACTGGAGCGCGGAGCAGCGCCAGCAACTGGGGCTGTTGAAGGAGCACGTCGGCCTGGCCAAGGACCACTGGATCCGCTACTGCTCCGGCCGTACCGACAGCCTGGAGCCGTTCCAGCGCGAGGCGCTGGCGCTGTACGAATCGGCCGCGCGCCTGCCCAACGAGGCCATGCGCACGCTGGCGCGCATCGTTCAGGCGGTGGCCAAGCGGCTGCCCGGCGCCGGCGACGCCACGGGCAACGAGGCGCTGCAACTGGAGATGGCCACGGCCTTGCTGCTGGCACAGAATGCCGCCGAGCACTATCTGGCGCTGGACGAGCAGTTCACGCGCCAGTCCGAGGCACAGGCCATGCGCCTGCAGGCGGCGATCGATCCCGCCTTCGACCGGTCGCGCATCCCGGTGGTGGAGATGCTGGACGACATCTCGCGGGCCGCTCAGGAAAAACTGGTGGTTGCCCAGGTCACGCACGAGATCCAGGCCAACCTCAACCAGGTCGAGGAGATCCTCGACAGGTTCTTCCGCAATGCCGCCGAACGCGCGGGTCTGCCGTTGGTGCCGGGCCTGATGAAGCAGGTGCTGGGCGCCCTGAACATCCTGCAACTCGATGTTGCCGCCAATCTGGCGCGCGAGGCGGCGCAGCGCATCGAGCATTTCAACCAGGCGGATGCCTACATCGCGCCGGAGAATCTCGATTGGGTCGCCGAGGCGCTGTCCACCTTGAGCCTGTACATGGACGGCCTGCGTTACGGCCGCGACGACCATCGCGTCATGCTCGCGCTGCTGGCGCGGCCGGAGGTGCGTGCGGGCGAGGAAGAGACGGTCGAGAGCCAGGTGCGCGAGGAGACCGAACGCATCCTCGACAGCGCGACGCAGCTCGCGCAACAGGATGGCGGCGATGCCTCGGCGCGCGTGGCGCTGCGCAGCGATCTGGCGCAATTGGCACGTGATGCCGATCTGATCGGCGATCGTGACCTGCGCGGTCGTGCCGACGCGGCACTGCGCGCGCTCAACGAGGAGGCGCCGGCCGCCGAGGTACGCGAGGCCCTCGCCGGCGCCGCCGACGTGGCGACGCCGGCACCGAGTGCGCAGGCGGTGCGGCTGGCGGCCAGTACGGACGAGGCGGTGGACCGTGAACTGCTCGATACCTATATCGAGGAAGCCCATCAGGTATTGGGTGAAATCGCCATCCAGGTCGCGCGCCTGCAGGTCAGCCCTTACGACCAGGATGCCTTCACCACCGTGCGCCGTGGCTTCCACACACTCAAGGGCAGCGGCCGCATGGTCGGCTTGGCTGAGCTGGCGGAACCCGCCTGGGAAATCGAACAGACACTGAACCTCTGGCTGCGCGACGAACGCGCGCCGGACGCGGCCATGCTGGCCTTCCTCGAGGATGCGGGCAATGCCTTCCAGATCTGGGTGGGCGAACTCGAGGAGCAGGGCCGTGCGCGCGTCGAATCCGCCGCGCTGGTGGCGCGCGCGCGCGCCTTGCGCGGCGAGGGCGCGGCGGAGCCGCCGCCCCCAAAAGCTGAAGCCGGCGTCCCGGCGGCAGCGGACGCCGGCGAGCCGGAGGCCACCCCGAACGTCGCCGCCGATGGCGTGGATATCGAGGGGCATGTGTTGCCAGCCGAGCTGTTCGCGATTTTCAGCGCCGAAGCCGCGCAGCGCCTGAACGAGCTGCGCGCTGCGCTGGCCGACATGGCCCTCGGCCAGCGCGTTTCCGCCTGGGAGGCATTCCTGCGCGCGGCACACACCCTCGCCGGCATTGCCCGCACCACCGGTTTCATGCCGCTTTCCGACAGTGCCGGCACGCTGGAACAGTGGGCGTCGACCTGGCCGGACAAGACCCGTGCGCTGGGCGCGGACGAGGCCGACGCCGTGGTGGCCGCCGTGGAGCAGCTCGCCAGCCTGGTGCAGGGCATCCTGGCGCATCGTTTCCCGGTGGCACCCCCCGACTTCGCCAGTACCTTGCCGCAGCCCGTCGCCGGCGGCGAATGCGGAGCAGAGCAGGCCGCAACGCCGTCTGCCGGCCACGCCGACGATGCCAAGGACGCCAGCGCGGCCGGTCCTGCCGGGTCCGATGTCGATCAGCACGTCGCTGCCGAGGCGACACGCGAATACACCGTGGCGCATACCGATGAGGCGCCGCCGGCGCCGGTCGCCCTGCCGCCGGCGGTCGACGAATTCGACCCGGAGCTGCTGCCGATCTTTCTGGAAGAGGCGGCGGAACTCCTGCCGCGTATCGGCGAATCGCTGCGCGCCTGGCGCGCGGCGCCCGCCGATGTCGGTGCGCGCGATGCCATCAAGCGTGCGTTGCACACCCTGAAGGGCTCGTCGCGCATGGCCGGGGCGATGACGCTGGGCGAATCGGTGCACGCACTGGAGACACGGGTCATCGAGCTGCCCGGAGGCGTCGCCGACGACGATTTCCTGGACGCGATGGAAGCCGCTTACGACCACATCGCCGATGTGATCGATCACCTCAGGACCGGCGGCGGTGAACGGGGACCGTCCGCTGACGCCGGGTCCGCCGCCGGTGCGTCGCCGCCCGGGTCCGTGGGCCTCGCGGCGGCCGCCGACTTCACGCCGGAACCCACTGCGCCCGTCGCGGCGTCGCGGACGGAGGCCGGTCGCCGCCCGCTCGCCGCGGTGGTGCAGCCACCGCCACGCACCCGCAGTACGCTGCGGGTGAAATCCGACATCCTGGATACGCTGCTCAACGAAGCCGGCGAGGTCTCGATCGCCCGCTCACGCATCGAGAACGTGCTGTCCGCCTACAAGCAGACCGCGCAGGAGCTCTCCACCAACGTCGACCGACTGCGCAACCAGTTGCGCGAGTTGGAGATCCAGGCGGAGACGCAGATGCACTCGCGCCTGGCGCGCATGGAGGAGAGCCAGTTCGACCCGCTCGAGTTCGACCGCTTCACGCGCCTGCAGGAGTTGACGCGCCTGATGGCGGAAAGTGTCAACGACGTCTCCACCGCCCAGGAAAACCTGCTGCAGGGCCTCAACGAGGCGGACGGGGCGCTGATCCATCAGGGCCGCATGGCGCGCACACTGCAACAGGAACTGATGCGCCTGCGCATGCTGCCGCTGGGCACGCTGGCGGAGCGGCTGCATCGCGTCGCTCGTCAGGCCGCCAAGGAGACCGGACGCAAGGCGCAGTTGGAGTTGGACGGCGCGCAGACCGAGCTGGATCGGGGCGTACTCGATCGCATCGCCGCGCCCTTGGAGCATCTGGTGCGCAACGCGGTTGCCCACGGCATCGAGCCGCCGGAACGGCGGCTGGCCGCCGGCAAGCCGGAGTATGGCGAGATCCGCCTGGTCGCCACCCGTGAAGCCAACGAAATCGTTCTGACGCTGAGCGACGACGGCGCCGGCATCGACTACGCGGCGGTGCGCGCGCGTGCATGCGCGCTCGGCTGGCTCGCCGACACCGATGCGCCGGACGCCGAGGCGCTGCATGCCTTCCTGTTCCGCTCCGGCTTCACCACATCCGATACGGTCACGGAGATCGCCGGTCGCGGCATCGGCCTGGACGTCGTGCGCAACGAGATCGCCGGCATCGGCGGTCGGGTGCGTCTGGAATCCACGCCGGGACAGGGTACCCGCTTCGTCATCCGCCTGCCGCTGACCCTGGCCTTGACCCAGGTGGTGCTGGTCGACGCCGGCGGCCAGGTATGGGCGCTGG
The DNA here is from genome assembly GCA_937949525.1 of uncultured Burkholderiales bacterium. Lineage (GTDB taxonomy): Bacteria > Pseudomonadota > Gammaproteobacteria > Burkholderiales > Thiobacillaceae > PFJX01. The sequence goes on from CALEDT010000007.1 coordinate 30,216, forward strand.
CGGCCAACCTGGTCGTGCTGGTGCGCGAAGTCACGCCGGAACAGGCTCATGCGGCGCACGAACTCGGACACATGACGTTCGACGACGAGGTGTTTCCGCTGCGCACGCTGGCCGAACTGGTCGGGCGCGAGCCCCGCCCCGGCGAGGGCCCGCTGCGCACCATTCTGCTGTTGCGCGCGGGCGACCAACGCCTGGCGCTGCGTGTCGACCATCTGGAGGGCAACCATGAGGCCGTGGTCAAGAACATCGGCCCGCAGCTCGCGCGCATCGTCGGCGTAACGGGTGCCACGGTGCTCGGTGACGGCCGTGTCGCCCTGATCCTCAACCCGTTCCAACTGGCCGAGCGGGCGCCGCGCGTGCCGGTGACCGAGGAAGTGGCCAGCGGCGAACAGGCGCCGTTGATCATGGTGGTGGACGACTCGCTCACGGTGCGCAAGATCACCAGCCGTTTCCTGCAGCGCGAGGGCTACCGCGTCGTCACCGCGCGCGACGGCGTCGAGGCGCTGGAACTGCTGGAACGGGAAGTGCCCGCGGTCATGCTGCTGGACATCGAGATGCCGCGCATGGATGGCTTCGAAGTGGCGCGCCACGTGCGACTGGGCAGAGTGGCACCGAAGCTGCCGATCATCATGATCACCTCGCGCACGGCCGAAAAACATCGTGGCCACGCGCTGGAGCTGGGCGTCGACACCTACATGGGCAAGCCGTATCAGGAAGACGAACTGCTGGCCGAGATCGTGCGCCTGAGCGGGGTGCCGGCGCCGGCGCCGGCCTAACCGCCGGCTACCGGGGTGAGCGTCACCAGAACAGGTAGAACAGCACCGCGCCGAGCACCAGCCGGTAGATCACGTAGGGCAGCATGCCGGTGCGTGACAGCAGACGGATGAAGTAGTGAATGCACAGGTAGGCGCTGACCGCCGCCAGTGCGAAGCCGATCGCCAACGCGCTCCAGTCGACCGGTTCGGCGGCCTGCAGCAGGTCGCGCGTCACCAGTACGGTCGAGGCCAGCAGCGTCGGGATGGACAGCAGGAAGGAGAAGCGCGCCGCACCTTCGCGCGTCAGTCCGAGCAGCAGCCCCGCGGTGATGGTGATGCCGGAACGCGAGACACCGGGAATCAGCGCGATGGCCTGTGCCAGACCGACCAGCACGGCGTCGCGCCAGCTCACCGTGTACTCGTCGCGCGCGCGACGGCCGTGGACATCCGCCCACCACAACAGCAGGCCGAACACGATGGTCGTGGTGGCGATCACCAAGGGCGCGCGCAGCGGGCCTTCGACGTAACCCTTGAGCAGCAGGCCGGCCACCACCACCGGCAGCGTACCCAGCACCACCGCCCAGGCCAGTTTGGCATCCGGTGTCCAGTCGCCGCGCAACGACCCGAACGTGGCTACGGTCATGCGTCCCACCTCGTGGCGGAAATACAGCAGCACGGCGAGCAGCGTACCGCCGTGCACGGCGACGTCGAACGCCAGACCTTGGTCCTCCCAGCCGGTGATCACCGGCACCAGGATCAGGTGCGCGGAGCTCGAGATGGGCAGGAATTCGGTGATGCCCTGCACCAGGGCGAGAAAAGCGATCTGCAGTAATTCCACGGGACGCACAGGGGTGATTGCGAGCCGCGGCAGTATACGCCATCAGTCCGCCGCCACCGGCAGCGGTGGCGCGGACGGGTCAGCCGGCGCGGCGGTTGCGGCGCAGGTGCTGCAATACCAGGGTTGCCACCTGCACGCGATTGTGGAACCCCAGTTTCTGCATGATGTTGGCCAGATGATTGCGCACGGTGTTGTCGGACAGATTGATCTTGGCGCCGATCACCTTGTTGCTGAGTCCCTGGGCGACGTATTCGGCGATCTCCAGTTCGCGCGCCGACAGCTTGGCGAGCGGATCCTCGCCACCGCCGCGGGTGAGCTTCTGCACCACGGCGGGCGGGAAGGCGCCGGCATCCTGCAGCACGATGCCGATGGCATGCACGATCTGCTCGGTATCCGCGGACTTCAGCAGATAGCCGTCGACCCCGGCATCGACCGCGGCGCGGATCTCCTGATCGTCGTCTTCCACGGTCAGCACGATCACCTTCATACCGGCAGCTTTCAACAGCGGCGCGATCTCCAGGCCGTCACCGTCCGGCATGCCGCGATCCAGGATGGCCACATCGGCCTGGCCGCCCTGCCCCAGCCAGGCGCGGGCGCTGGCGAGGTCGACGCACTCGCCGGCGATGGCGAACGAGGGCTCGCCCTCGAGCGCACGCCGCAGGCCCAGACGCAACAAAGGATGATCGTCGACGAGCAGGATGCGAATGGCGGTCATGGCGCGGCTCCGTGCGTTGCGGGTGGGGCATATTAACGTCAAACCGCCATGACGTGACCGTGTCCGACCCAGGCGTGCCGAACCGGCGCCGGCGCACTGCAGGCGGATGCTCAGTCGAGCGCCAAATACTCCACCGCGACCACTTCCAGCTCGCGCGTGCCGTTCGGTGTCGGGCAGCGCACGCAATCGCCCTCGTGCGCACCGAGCAGGCAGCGCGCCAGCGGTGAAATCCAGGAGATGCGACCGCGCGCGGCATCGGCCTCGTCGATGCCGACGATGCTGTACCGCGCGTCATTGCCGTGTTCGTCCGACACCGTGACCGTCGCGCCGAAGTACACCCTGTCGGTCGCCTCGCGCGCGGCGGGGTCGACCACCACGGCCTGTTCCAGCCGTTTGGTCAGAAAACGGATGCGCCGGTCGATCTCGCGCAGGCGCTTCTTGCCGTAGATGTAGTCGCCGTTCTCCGAACGATCACCGTTGCCCGCCGCCCAGGCCACCACGTTGACCACGGCCGGCCGCTCCTGCCGCACCAGGTGAGCCAGTTCGGCGCGCAGACGCGCGTGGCCGGCCGGCGTCATGTAGTTCGGGCCGGCTGCGGAAGTGGGCGCGACGGCTGGTTCGTCCTGGTCGGCCTCGGCTTCACGCGTGAATGCCTTGCTCATTCCTCGTCGCGCGGCGGATTGCCGTCATACACCAGGGTCCGGCGCCGCTCCAGGTACAACTCACGTGTGAATTCGTAGGGGTCGATCGCCGCCGCTTCGATCGCGCGCACCGCCTCGAGCAGGTCGGCGCGCCGGCTGACCACGCGCAGCGCCGTGGCGGCGTTGCGCACCGGCACGTCGTCATGACGACGCACCAGGTCCGTGTACTCCGCGTCGACGTAATAGCCGATGCCGTCGCGCACGCTGCTCGGGCCGAGCAACGGCAATACCAGGTAGGGGCCGGGACCGACGCCCCAGCGCCCCAGGGTCTGGCCGAAGTCCTCGTTCTGCTTCTGCAGTCCCATCTCCGAGGCGACATCGAGCAGGCCGAACAGGCCCAGGCTGCTGTTGATCGCCAGGCGCATGAAGTCGCGGCTGCCCCGTTCCAGCTTGAGTTGCAGGATGTCGTTGGCGAGCACGGTGACGTCGTTCAGGTTGGCGAAGAAGTTGCGCACGCTGGTGCGCGCGAAGCCGGGCACCACGGTCTGATAACCCTGCGCCACCGGCTTGAGCAGGACGCGGTCCAACTCCTCGTTGAACACGTGGACCGCGCGGTTCATCGGCTCCAACGGGTCGCGCGGGTCGCGCGGGTCGCCGGAGCTGGCGCATCCGGCGAGGGCGAGCGCGCAGAACAGGGAAACGGAAAGACTGGATGGGCGCATGTGCTGGGTTCTCATCGGGCCTCCCGGATATCGGCGCGCCCGGTGTTCTGCTTGAGCGCGCATGATGTTACGCCATGTTACGCCGCGCGTGCGTCACGATAAACCCTGGCACAACCGCGGTTGACCCCGCACGTGGCGCGCGCTGACAATGTCCGGCCACAGCACGTCCGGAGTGCATCATGAGCAACGAAACCGAACTGAGCAAGGAACAGCAGATCATGCGCGCCATGCGCAAGACGCTGACGTCCATCGTGCGCGACGCCGCGCCGCGGGATGGCATGCCCAGCCCGTTCACGGCGGAAACGGTCGAGAACATTCGCATGTGTCTGGGCCTGATCGCCGCGCGCGAAGCCGAGCTGGCGCAGGCACTGGGGCTGGCGCGCAATGAGCGCCCGCACTATGCGGACGAGACGCCGGCGGCGCAGCCGCTGCGTTTCGTCGCGCCGTCGGACAAGCTGAACTGATGGCGGAAGCCATCCCCGGTCTGATCACCGATACCGAGTCGGGCGTCGTTCGCACCGGCCCGGTGGTGATCTACAGTCCCAAGGGGCGCGCCCGCCGGCGCTTCCCCGAGGGCTGTGTCACGGTGCACGCCAGCGAAGCCGATGCGTGTGCCGCTGCGTGCCCGGAACAGGGCTATTTCGCCGCCATCGCTTCCGGTCCGTCGCGCTCCTCCGAAGGCTTTCGCCTCTACTACCTGGTACGCTGGCTCGATTGAGCACCGGGCGGGTGCGCTGCCCGTGCGCGCAGGTGTCGTGCCCATGGCCTCAAGCTTGTGGGAAAAATGCCGTCAACGCCCGTGTGGCATAATCCACCGCGCTCAAACTGACCTGTAGTGGGGGAATTCGCAATGAAGAGCTATCTGTTGCCCGCTATCTTGGCGGGCCTGCTGGCGGGTTGCGCCAGCGGGCCGGTCTATCCGCCCGCGCCCGCCAAGGTGGCGGAGGCCGCCGACTGGCACTACCTGCTCGGGCCGGGCGATACGGTCAACGTGTTCGTCTGGGGCAACCCCGAGGTGTCCGGCAGCTTCCCCATCCGGCCCGACGGCAAGATGACCATGAATCTGGTCGAGGATCTGCAGGCCAGTGGCAAGACGCCGACGCAGCTCGCGCGCGACATCGAAAAGATCCTGGCGCGCTACATCCAGGACCCCATCGTCACGGTCATCGTCGGCGGCGGCGTCGGTCCCTACAGCCAGCAGATCAGGGTGCTGGGTCAGGCGGCCAAGCCGCAGGCGCTGAACTACCGGGAACACATGTCGCTGGTCGACGTCATGATCGCGGTCGGCGGCATCACCGATTTCGCCGCCGGCAACCGCGCCAGCATCCTGCGTGTGATCGACGGCAAGCCGCAGCAGTTCGGTGTGCGCCTGGAGGATCTGATCAAGGACGGCGACATCTCGGCCAATGTCGACATGCGCCCGGGCGACGTGCTGATCATTCCGGAAAGCTGGTTCTGATGGTCATGGGCGGGCGGCAGCGTTCCGTCCACATGGAGAAGCCGGAATGAACGAGTCGTTGGAACAGGTACTCACCATCCTGCGCGCCGTCTGGCGCCGGCGTCTGATGGTGCTGCTGGTGGCGTGGGGTGTCGCGGCCGTGGGTTGGGCCTGGGTCTACAAGCTGGAGAACCAGTACCGCGCCAGCGCACGGGTCTACGTCGACACGCAGTCGCTGCTGCAGCCGCTGCTGTCCGGCCTGGCGGTGCAGCCCAACCTGGCGCAACAGGTGTCGATGATGACGCGCACGCTGGTCAGCCGTCCCAACATCGAGAAGGTCGCGCGCATGACCGACCTCGACCTGCGCGCGAAGACACCGCAGCAACAGGAAGACCTGTACAACGAACTGACCAAGCGCATCTCGCTCAGCGGTACCGACCGGGAGAACCTCTACACCATAGGGTTCGAGCATTCCAATCCGGATCTGGCGCGTCGCGTGGTGCAGGCGCTGCTCACCATCTTCACCGAGAGCAGCCTGGGTACCGCACGCCGCGACCTGTCGCAAAGCCAGAAATTCATCGACGACCAGCTCAAGGCCTACGAGGCCAAGCTGCACGAAAAGGAGCGCGAGCTGGAGGAGTTCAAGCGCCGCAACGTCGGCAACATGCCCGGCCAGGGCGGCGCGTTCTACACCCGTCTGAGCGAGACCGACCTGGCGATCGAACAGACGCGCATGCAGATCGACGAGCTCGACAACCGCAAGCGCCAGTTGCGCCAGCAACTGGAAGATCAGGAGGAGACGCTGACCGGCCCGGCGCCGGTCACGGTCAACACCAGTGCGATCGATGCCCGCATCGCCGCGTTGCAGACCCAGCTCGACAACCTGCGTTTGCGTTATACCGACCGCCACCCGGAGATGCAGCGCGTCACGCAGTTGATCGAGCGCTTGCAGGAACAGAAGCGGCAGGAGGAGGAAGCCGCGCGCGCACGGCCGCAGGAGACGCTCAAGGCGCAGAACCCGATCTATCAGCAGTTGTCCATCGCCATCGCCGAGTCGGACGCCAATCTCGCCTCGCTGCGTGCCCGTCTCGCCCAGTTGCAGGCAAGGCGTGCAGAACTGTTCCAGTCCATCGACCGCATTCCGCAGCTCGAAGCCGAATACACGCAGATGATGCGTGACTACGATGTCTACAAGGCCAACTATGCGGAATTCCTGAAGCGGCGTGAGACCGCGGCGATTTCCGGGGAGGTCGAGAGCAAGACGGACACGGTCGATTTCCGTGTCATCGATCCGCCGCGCGTGCCCAAGGAGCCGGTATGGCCCAACCGGCCGCTGCTGGTGACGGCCGTGCCGTTGGGCGGTCTGGGCGCGGGTTTCGCCTTGGCGTTCCTGCTGACGCAACTGCGCCCGACCGTGGAGAGCCGGCGGCAGTTGCGCGAACTGACCGATTATCCGCTGCTCGGCATGGTCACGCGTATCGACACCGACCGCGAACGGCGTCGTGCGCGCCGGCTCAACCTGTTGTTCGCCGGCGCTACGCTGGCGTTGCTCGGCGCTTATCTGGTGCAGTTGATCTACTACCTCGTGTTGTCCCCGGCAGCGTAGGAAAGGACGAACGCCATGAGCATCATCGAACGCGCCGCGGGCAAACTCGGCAAACCGGCGCAGACGCCGCCCCCGGTCCCCCAGGGGGTGGCCGATCGCGAGGAAGGGCGCCTGATCGAGGCGGCCATCGAACGTGCCGAAGCCTCGTTCGAGCTGGGTTCACGCACTCAGCGGCGGGCGCCGGCGGCGCCGAGTATGCTCGATGAGGATGGGCCGGCAACCATCATCGGCAGCCAGCAGGGAATGGTCGACCTGGATCGACTGCGCCAGATGGGCGCGCTCACCCCCGACGCCGGCCGCAGCAAGCTGGCCGAGGAGTACCGGCTGATCAAGCGTCCATTGCTGGTCAACGCTTTCGGCCACGGCAACGCGGCGCCGATCGAGAACGGCAACCTGATCATGGTGACCAGTTCGCTGCCGGGCGAGGGCAAGTCCTTCACCGCCATCAATCTGGCCATCAGCATGGCGACCGAACTGGAGAACACCGTGTTGCTGATCGACGCCGACGTCGCCAAATCGTCGATCATGCGCTATCTCGGCCTGCGTGCCGACAAAGGTTTGCTGGACGTGCTGCGCGATCCGTCGCTGCAATTGCCCGACGTGTTGATCAAGACCGACATCGCCAAACTGACCGTATTGCCTGCCGGTCAGAGTTTCACCCATGCCACCGAACTGCTGGCCAGTTCGGCCATGCGCAACTTCGTGCGCGACATCGCCACGCGTTATCACGACCGCATCATCATTTTCGATTGCCCGCCGCTGCTCGCCACCAGCGAGGCCTCCGTGCTCGCCACTTACATGGGACAGATCGTGTTCGTGGTGGAAGCGGAGCGTACGCCGCAGGAAGCGATCCGCGATGCGCTCGCGCATATCGGGGATTGCGAACACGTCGGACTGCTGCTCAACAAGGCGCCGGCGCGTTCGATCGGCGGCGACTATTACGGCTACGGCTACGGTTACGGCTACGGTGGGTATGGCGGGTATGGCGAGCAGAAGAAACCGCAGTAGCCGAGCACTGCTGCTGCTGGGCCTGGCGTATCCCTTGGCATCGGTGGCCGGGGATTGGCGTTTTTCCCCGGGGCTGACGCTGTCACAGCGCTATTCCGACAATGTCAATCTGGACGTCAAAGGGGCGGAACGCAGCGAATGGATCACCGAGCTGACACCGGGCTTCACGCTCGCACGCCAGGGTGGACGCCTGAAGGCAAATCTGGATTACGGCCTGCAGGGCCTCTACTACGCCGATGAGCAGGCGAGCAAGCAGGCGCGTCATCGGCTCAACGGACGCCTGATCGCGGAACTGATCGAGGACCGTTTCTTCATCGACGCCAGCGCGCGGGTGTCGAACGAGGTCAACACGCTCAGCGGCGGTGTGGGTGTCGGCGACGCCGTCGGCCTCGGCAACACCAGCCGGGTTGCGTCCTACTCGCTGTCGCCTTACCTCAAGCACCGTTTCGGTTCGGTCGCTTCGCTCGAAGCGAGACTGACGCTGGACGGGGTGTTGACCCAGGATGCTGCGGTCAGCAATGCCAACAGCACCCGCTACCAGCTCAGGGCGACCAGCGGTACGGCGCAGTGGCCGCTGTCCTGGTCGCTGGACGTCAACCACACCGAGACCGACAACGACGATACCGCCAACAGTTCGGATACCCGCTTCACCGCCAGTGCGCGCTACGCGCTGACCCCGCGTTACGGCCTGGTCGCCCAGGCCGGCAAGGAGGAGCACGATTTCTCCGGGGTCGGGCCGAACACGGCCGAGCATACCTACTATGGCCTGGGTGCCTACTATCAGCCGGGCCGCCGCTTCGCGGTCGACGTCCTGTTCAACTATTCCGAGGCGGGCAATTTCATCAGTGCCAAGACGATGCTGCGTCCGACCCTGCGCACCACGCTGAATGCCTCGACCACGCGCCGCGCTTATGGGCGTAGCAACAATCTGAGCCTGGCGCATCGTACCCGGCATAGCAACTGGAGCCTGCGCTATCAGGACGATCTGACCACTTCGCAGCGCCAGTATCTGAACCTGACCGGCTTCTATCTGTGCCTCGGGGCGGACGGCACCGTGTCCTTACAGCAGCACCCGGTCGGCTTGCAGCCGGCGGATTGCGTGCAGGTCGGCGGCACGGGAACCCTGGTACAGGGCAACGACACCTACGTCTCCAAGAGCCTGGTCGGTGCGGTCAGCTACTCGCTGCGCCGCAACACCTGGACGCTGAGCCTCTACGACAACCGGCGTGAGTTTCAGCTCGGCGGTACCGACGAAACCACGCGGGGCGTACAGGCATCATGGAGCCTGCGCCCGGTGCCGCGCACCAATCTCGTGTTGTCGGGGGGACTTTCGCGTCACGAATATGGCAGTGGCGGCGTGCAGCGGGAAGATGACCTGTGGAACCTGACGTTGACCGCCACCCGCCAGTTCCAGCCCAAGGTGAGCGGCAGTGTCGAGCTGCGCCGGCAGGAGCGCGAATCCAAAGCGGCGGGCGGTGATTACGCCGAGAACTCCATCGCCGCCCGTGTCAACATGAGCTTTTGACGATGTACGAAAACTACTACCAGCTGCGCGACAAGCCGTTCCAGCTCAATCCCGACCCGCGCTTCTTCTTCGCCAGCAAGGGACACAAGCGTGCCTTCGCCTATCTCGAATACGGCTTGTCGCTGGGCGAGGGCTTCATCGTCATCACCGGCGACGTCGGTGCCGGCAAGACCCTGCTGGTCAAGAGTCTGCTGAAGAAGCTGGAGAACGGCAGCTATCTGATCGGTCAACTGGTGAGCACGCAGCTCGACGCCGACGACACGCTGCGCAGCGTCGCCGCCTCGTTCGGACTGCAGGCGGAGGGCTTGACCAAGTCCGCGCTGCTCAAGAGCCTGGAGGACTACCTGCGCCTGGCCGTGCGCCAGAACCGGCGGCCGCTGCTGATCGTCGACGAGGCGCAAAACCTCGACCCGCGCGCAGTCGAAGAGCTGCGCATGCTGTCCAATTTCCACGAGGGCGACAAGCCGCTGCTGCAGAGTTTTCTGCTCGGCCAGCCGGAGTTCCGCGATACCCTGCAGAGTCCGGAAATGCTGCAACTGCGCCAGCGCGTGATCGCCTCCTATCATCTCGGCCCGCTGGACCGGGCGGAGACCATCCAGTACATCGTGCATCGCCTCAACACCGCGGGCTGGCAGGGCAACCCCAGCTTCTCCGAGGATGCCTTCGACCTCATCCATCAGTTTTCCGGCGGCGTGCCGCGCCGCATCAACACCCTGTGCGATCGTCTGCTGCTGTTCGGTTTCCTGGAAGAACGAACCCAGCTCGATTCCGCGGCCGTGCAGGAAGTGATCAGCGACATGCGGCAGGAAGTGCATCATCAGGCGCCGACCGGCATGGCGGGTGTGCAGCCGCTGGCGTCCGCGCGCGTGGCGCCGGCTGCCGTATCCGGCGCAATGCTGGCCGTTCCCGAGGAAATCGAGCTGCGCCTGGCCGCGATAGAGCGTTCGTTGAACCGCCTGATTCCACTGGTGCGCAAAGTGCTGTACACCGTGACCGCCGGTCGGGAGTCGGAATGACGACCAGGCAGCGCGTTTCGCGTAGCGTGAGCGGGGAGGCCCATGCCTGAGCCGCTGCCGGCCAGCGTGATGAGCGTCGACGTGGAGGATTATTTCCAGGTCGGCGCCTTCGAGCACACCATCGCGCCTGCCGACTGGCCCAAGTGGCCATGCCGGGTCGAAGCCAACATCGAGCGCATTCTCGCGCTGTTCGAACGGCATCGGGTCAAGGCCACGTTCTTCACGCTGGGCTGGATCGCCGAGCGCCACCCGGGCGTGGTGCGCGCCATCGTCGCCGCCGGCCACGAATTGGCCAGCCACGGCTACGGTCACCAACGCGCCAATGTGTTGAGCCGCACCGAATTCCATGCCGATGTCGCGCGCGCCAAAGGCGTACTGGAAGACCTCGCCGGGGTTGCCGTCGTGGGCTACCGCGCGCCGAGTTTTTCCATCGGCCGGGACAATCTGTGGGCGCTCGACGTGCTGGCCGAGACCGGGCACCGCTACAGTTCGAGCATCTACCCCATCGCCCATGACCATTACGGCATGCCGGAGGCGCCGCGCCATCCCTACCGCCCCAGTGCCTGTCCGCAACTGCTGGAGATGCCACCCACCACGGTGCGCTGGCGCGGGCGCAACCTGCCGGCGGCGGGCGGCGGCTATTTCCGCCTTTTGCCCTACGCCGCGTCGCGTTGGCTGTTGGTGCGTTTCCTGCGCGAGGAGGGCCGGCCGGCGATGTTCTATTTCCATCCGTGGGAGATCGACCCGGCGCAACCGCGTGTGCCGGGCGCGCCGATGAAGAGCCGTCTGCGCCATTACGTCAATCTGCAACATATGGAAGCCAAGCTGGCGAGACTGTGCGCCGATTTTCGCTGGGATCGCGCCGACCGGATACACGCCACGTTACTCGATTCATGACCGTCTCCGTTCGCCACGCCGCCGCGGCCGATGCCGCCGCCTGGGACGCCTACGTATTCGGCGCCGCCGGCGGCACCTTCTTCCATCGTTACGGCTGGCGGCGGGTGATCGAGCAGGGCATGCGCCAGCCTTGCCACTATCTGCTGGCCGAGCGGGCGGGGCAGATCGTCGGCGTGCTGCCGCTGGGTGAGATACGCAGCCGTCTGTTCGGCCACACCCTGATCTCCATGCCGTTCAGTGTCTACGGCGGCATCGTCGCCGACGACGACGCGGCGCGCGACGCGCTCGACCGCGCCGCGCAGGCACTGGCGAACGAATTGGGCGTCGGCCACCTGGAGTACCGCGACCGCGATCGCCGTGCGCACGCCGACTGGCCGGGCACGGATCTGTACGCGACCTTCCGCAAGCCGCTGTCGGCGGAAGTGGAAGCCAACATGCAGGCCATACCGCGCAAGCAGCGCGCCATGGTGCGCAAGGGCATCAAGGCGGGCCTGAACAGCGAGGTCGACCGCGATCTCGCGCGTTTCTACCCGGCCTACTGCCAGAGCTGGCATCGCCTGGGCACGCCGGTCTTTCCGCGCCGCTATTTCGAACGGGTGCTGGAAGCTTTCGGCGACGACGTCGACATCGTCACCGCCAGCCTGGACGGGCAACTGGTGTGTTGCGTGATGAACTTCTATTTCCGTGACGAGGTTTGGCCCTATTTCGCCGGCATCACGCCGGCCGCGCGCGAAGTCGCGGGCAGCGACTTCATGTACTGGGAGGTCATGCGCAGGGCGGTGGAGCGTGGCTACCGCCTGTTCGACTTCGGCCGCAGCAAGGTCGGCACCGGCTCATACGACTTCAAGCGCAACTGGGGCTTCGAGCCGCAACCGCTGCACTATGGCTACCATCTGGTGCGCGCCCGGGCGGTGCCGGAGCACAACCCCAGCAACCCCAAGTACCGCCTGTTCATCCAGGCTTGGCGGCGCATGCCGCTGGCGTTGGCCAATGCCCTGGGCCCGCATCTGATCCGTCAGTTGGGGTGAGCGTGCCGGCCGCCTGTGCGCACGATGACGATCGGGGCGGTGAACGCCCCGGCCTGCTGTTCCTCGCCCATCGTATCCCCTACCCGCCGGACAAGGGCGACAAGATCCGCGCCTGGCACCTGTTGCGCCACTTGGCGCGCCGCTATCGCGTGCATCTGGGCGCCTTCGTCGACGACCCGGCCGACTGGCGCCATGCCGACACGCTGGCATCCGTGTGTGCCGCCACGCACCTGGTCGACCTGCGTCCCCGACGCGCCCGTCTGCGCGCGCTGCACGGTCTGTGGCGTGGCGAGGCCTTGACCCTGCCCTACTACCGTCACGCCGGCTTGCAGGCATGGGTGGACCGGTGCCTGGCCGACGGCACGCGACGCGTACTGGCTTATTCGTCGGCCATGGCGCGCTTCGTCATGCACGCGCGCGGCGCCCGGCGGGTGATGGACTTCGTCGACATCGATTCCGACAAGTGGCGCCAGTATGCGCCGACCAAGCGCTGGCCGATGTCTTGGCTGTATCGGCGCGAGGGCGAGAAACTGCTCGCTTGGGAACGCGCGGTGGCGGCCGAATTCGATGCCAGCCTGTTCGTCTCGGCGGCGGAGGCGGACGATTTCCGCCGCCTGGCGCCCGAAAGCGCGCACAAGGTCGGCTATTTCCACAACGGTGTCGATGCCGAGTATTTTTCGCCGGCGCATGCGCTGGCCAACCCCTATGGCGCCGGTGAAGAGGTGGTGGCGTTCACCGGCATGATGGATTACTGGCCCAATGTCGATGCCGTGACCTGGTTCGCCGAACAGGTGCTGCCGCGTCTGCGCCGGCAACGGCCGGCGCTGCGCTTCGCCATCGTCGGCGGCCGGCCGGGTGCCGAAGTGCTGGCGTTGGCGCGACGCGACGGCGTACAGGTCACCGGCCGGGTCGAGGACGTGCGCCCTTACCTGGCGCATGCGCGCGTGGTGGTGGCGCCGTTGCGCATCGCGCGCGGCATCCAGAACAAGGTGCTGGAGGGCATGGCCATGGCGCGTCCCGTGGTGGCCACGTCGCAGGCACTGGAAGGCATCGGCGCGCGCGTGGGCGAAGAGGTGCTGCTGGCCGACACCGCAGACGACTTCGTCGCCGCGGTGTCGGCGGCAGCCGGTCGCGACGACCTGGGCGCGGCCGCGCGCGCGCGTGTGCTGCGCGACTTCGCCTGGGATGACAATCTGGCGCGCGTCGATACCTTGCTCGAGGGTTCGATCCCATGATGAACCGTTCCACCTGGTATCCGGCCGTGTCGGTGCTGGCCCTGGTCTGGGCAGCGAGCGCCGCACTGCTGCATCCCACGCTGCTGTCCATGGTGCAGATCTGGGAACGTTCGGAAACCTTCGCGCACGGCTCTGTCATCCTGCCGATTTCACTGTGGCTGGTGTGGCGCATGCGCCACCGTCTGGCCGCCGTGCCGACGGCACCCGACTGGCGCGCCTCGGCTGCGATCGTGCTGCTGCTGCTGGGCTGGCTGGCGGCACGCGTCGGTGGGGTGCTGGTAGTGGAGCAATATGCCTTGGTGGGTATCTGGATCGCCTCGGTCTGGTTGCTGTTCGGCCTGGCCATGCTGCGCGCCGCCGCTTTTCCTCTGGGTTTCCTGTTGCTGATGGTGCCCAACGGCGAGGCGCTGATTCCGCCGTTGATCAACTTCACCGCCGATTTCACCGTCGCTGCGGTCAAGCTGATCGGCATACCGGTGTATCGCGAGGGCACGTTCTTTTCCCTGCCCACCGGTGACTGGAGTGTGGTGGAGGCCTGTTCCGGCCTGCGCTATCTGATCGCTTCGCTCACGCTCGGTCTGCTGTATGCCTACCTGACTTATCGCAGCCCGTGGAAGCGCGTCGCCTTCACCATTGCCGCCGTGGTGGTGCCGATCCTGGCCAACGGCGCCCGCGCCACCATGATCGTGCTGATCGCGCACTATTCCGACATGAAGCTGGCGCTGGGCGTCGACCATTTCATTTACGGCTGGGTCTGGTTCGGCATCGTCATGCTGCTGATGTTCTGGGTCGGGTTGCTGTGGCGCGAGGATCATGACGAGCCCGCGGCACCGCCACCCGCGCCGCCGCCCCGCCCGGACTGGCGACCGGTGGCCGCCGTGTTGGCGCTTGTGGCGTTGCCGGCCGCCTACGCACTGCACCTGTCGGACAAGACCGTGCATGTGCCCGGGCTGGCGCTGCCGGACCCCGCGCCGGGCTGGGCCCGTGTCATGGATGCGCCCACCAGTTGGCAGCCGCATTGGCGTGGCATGGACCAGATGCTGATCGGCCACTACCGTTCGGACGCGGGCCCGACCGTCAGCCTGTACGTCGCCTGGTATGGTGCACAGCGTCACGACGCCGAGCTGATCAACAGCCAGAACTACATGGTGCCGGAACGGCATCCGGTGTGGCGCGATTTCGGTCGTACCGTGACCCGCCACGAGGTGGCCGGCCACATGCTGCCGTTGGCCAGCCATCGTCTCGATGCACCGGCGGAGCTACAGCGCCTGCTGGTCTGGCAATGGCACCGCATCCAGGGGCGCGACGGCATCAGCCCCTACCGCGCCAAGCTGGAACTGGCGTGGTCGGCGCTGCTGGGGCGTGGCGACGAGGCCGCGGCGGTGATCGTCGCCGCGCCCTACGCCGGCGATCAGGCCGAAGCCGAGGCGACGTTGCGCGCCTTCCTCGACGCGCACAAGCCGGCGCTGGATGCCGCGCTGGACCGCGCCAACGAGCCCTGAGCGGACCGTCCATGAACGCCGAGCCGCCCCTGGTCGCGCACGTGGTGCACCATTTCGGCACCGGCGGCATGGAGAACGGCATGGTCAACCTGTTCAACCGCATGCCGGCGCGAGCCTACCGCCATGTGGTGATCTGTCTCGCCGGCCATGGCGAGTTCCGCCGCCGCATCCAGCGCCGCGACATCGAGTTCCTGGACCTGGAGCGCCGGCCGGGGCATGACGTGCGCTGGCATGCGCGCCTGTATCGCCTGCTGCGCCGGTTGCGCCCCGACATCCTGCACACGCGCAATCTGAGCACGCTGGAAGCCCAGTTCGTCGGCGCGTTCGCCGGGGTGCGCCGGCGCGTGCATGGCGAACACGGCCGCGACGTGTTCGATCTGGAGGGGCGCAACCGCCGTTACAACCTGTTGCGCAAGGCCGCGCGACCGCTGGTCCACCGGTACGTCGCGGTCAGTCGCGATCTGGCCGACTGGCTGGGCGGCACGGTCGGCGCCCGTGCCGAGCGCGTGCGGCAGATCTACAACGGCGTCGACGCCACACGTTTCCACCCGCGCGGCGCGCAGCGTCCCGATCTGGGCCGGCCCGACTTCTTCGCCGGCGCCACCTGCATCATCGGCAGTGTCGGGCGCATGGCCGAGGTCAAGGATTACCCGGGCCTGGTGCAAGCCTTCATCCTTCTCAACCGGACCCACCCCGGAGCCGACGGCCTGCGCCTGATCCTGGTCGGCGACGGCCCGACCCGGCAACGCTGCCAGGCCATGCTCGATGCCGCCGGTCTGGCTGCTCGCGCCTGGCTGCCGGGCGACCGGCACGACACTGCGGAATGGCTGCGTGCGTTCGATCTGTTCGTGCTCAATTCGCTGGGCGAGGGCATCTCCAACACCATCCTGGAGGCCATGGCCAGCGCGCTGCCGGTGATCGCCACCCGGGTCGGTGGCAACCCGGAGCTGGTGCGGCCGGGCGAGAACGGCACGTTGCTGGACCCGCGCGACCCGGATACCCTGGCGGCCACGCTGGCCGGCTACGTCGACGATGGCGAGCGCCGGCGACGCGAGGGCGCGGCCGGCCGCGCGCGCGTCGAGGCGGATTTCGACTGGGACCGCGCCACGGCGGCCTATCAGGGTGTGTACGACGAACTCATGAGCTCATCCTGAACGGGAAGAACCAGCATGTGCGGCATCACCGGTGTTTTCGACCTGCGCGAACGGCGTCCCATCGAGCGTGACGTGCTGGCGCGCATCAACGACATGCAGTCGCACCGCGGCCCGGACGAGGCCGGACTGCACCTGGAACCGGGCTTGGGGCTGGGACACCGCCGCCTGTCCATCATCGACATCGCTGCCGGCCAGCAGCCGCTGTGCAACGAGGACGGGAGCGTCTGGGTGGTGTTCAACGGTGAAATCTACAACTTCGTCGATCTGATTCCCGAACTCAGCGCGCTCGGCCACACCTTCCGCACCCGCTCGGACACCGAGACCATCGTGCATGCCTGGGAGCAGTGGGGCGAGGACTGCGTGCACCACTTCCGCGGCATGTTCGCGTTCGCGCTGTGGGACCGTAGGCGCGAAACGCTGTTCATGGCGCGCGACCGCCTGGGCGTCAAGCCGCTGCATTACGCGATCACCGACGACGGCTTCCTGGTGTTCGGCTCCGAACTGAAGACGCTGACGGCCTGGCCGGGCTTTCGCCGCACCATCGCCGAACCCGCGGTGGAGGAATATTTCGCCTACGGCTACGTGCCGGAGCCGCGCACCATCTATGCCGGCGCGCTGAAGATGCCGCCCGGCCACCGGCTGCTGATCGAGCGCGGCAAACCGGTGGGCCAGCCGCGCGAGTACTGGGACGTGCCGTTCCAGCCGCTGGCGCCGATGAGGTTGGAGGCGGCCGAGGACGAATTGATCGCGCGCCTGCGCGAGGCGGTGAAAATCCGCATGGTGGCGGAGGTGCCGCTCGGCGCCTTCCTGTCCGGCGGCGTCGATTCCTCCGCCGTGGTGGCGATGATGGCGGGCTTGAGCGACCAGCCGGTCAAGACCTGCTCGATCGCGTTCGACGATCCGCGCTATGACGAATCCGACTACGCGCGCGCGGTGGCCGAGCGCTACCGCACCGACCACCACGTCAACACCGTGGCGGCCGAGGATTTCAGCCTGGTCGACCAGCTCGCGCACCTCTACGACGAGCCCTACGCCGACTCCTCCGCCATGCCCACCTACCGTGTCTGCCAACTGGCGCGGCGCGACGTCACCGTGGCCTTGTCGGGCGACGGCGGCGACGAGAACTTCGCCGGTTACCGGCGCTATCGCTGGCACGGCTACGAGGAAAACATGCGCCGCCTGCTGCCCTACCGGGTGCGCAAGCCGCTGTTCGGTTTGCTCGGCCGCGTCTATCCCAAGGCCGACTGGGCGCCGCGCGTGCTGCGCGCCAAGACCACCTTCCAGGCCATGGCGCGCGACACCGTGGAGGGCTATTTCCATGGCGTGTCGGTGATGGGCGACGACCTGCGCGCGCGCGTGTTCAGTCCCGCCTTTCGCCGCCATCTGCACGGTTACCGCGCGGTGGAGGTGATGCGCCGGCACCATGCGCGCAATCCCGCGCGCGACACCATCGCCCAGGTGCAGTACCTGGACATGAAGACCTATCTGGTCGGTGACATCCTGACCAAGGTGGACCGCGCCAGCATGGCGCACGCGCTGGAAGTGCGCGTACCCTTCCTCGACCACCGGCTGATGGAATGGGTCTCCGGCCTGCCCACCGACTTCAAACTACGCGGCGGCGAAGGCAAGTTTCTGCTGAAACGGGCGCTGGAACCCTATCTGCCGCACGACATCATGTACCGCCGCAAGATGGGCTTTTCCATTCCGCTGGCCGAGTGGTTCCGCGGTCCGTTGCGGCAGCGGCTGGCCACGGCGCTGGGGTCGCAACGCATGGCCGATACCGGCCTGTTCGACATGGCCTTCCTGGCGCGCATGGTCGACGAACACGCGCGCGGCATCCGCGATTACAGCGCCTCGCTGTGGGCCCTGCTGATGTTCGAAGCCTTTCTGCGCAACCACGACCAATAACCCGTCCGCGCCATGAGCCTGCGCATCCTGCACGTATTCGACCACTCGCTGCCGCTGCATTCCGGCTATACCTTCCGCAGCGCCAACATCGTGCGCGCGCAGCACCGCCTGGGCTGGCAGACCTGGCATCTGACCAGCCCCAAGCAGCGCGACTGCGCGCTGGACGAAGAGGACGCCGACGGCCTGCACTTCTACCGCACCCGGCCGCCGCGCGGTGTGCTCGCCCGCCTGCCGGTATTGAACCAGTGGGCGGTGATGCAGGCGACCGAACGGCGTCTGCATGAACTGGCGCTGCGCATCCGGCCCGACCTGCTGCACGCGCATTCGCCGGTGCTCAACGCTTGGCCGGCGATCCGCGTCGGCGCGCGTCTGGGCCTGCCGGTGGTGTACGAGATCCGCGCGTTCTGGGAGGACGCGGCGGTGGACCACGGTACCCAATCGGAAGGCGGTCCGCGTTACCGGCTCACGCGCGCGCTGGAGACGCGCGCGGTGCGGCGCGCCGATCAGGTCATCACCATCTGCGAAGGCTTGCGCGGCGACCTGATCGCGCGCGGCATCGCCGGCGACAAGATCAGCGTGGTGCCGAACGCGGTGGACATCGAGCATTTCAGCGTCAGCCCGGGTGCCGATCAGGCGCTCAAGGCCAGCCTGGGGCTGGCCGGTTGCCGCGTGATCGGCTTCCTCGGCTCGTTCTATGCCTATGAGGGCCTGGATCTGTTGATCCAAGCCTTGCCGCGCATGCTGGCGCAGGCGCCGGACATCCGGCTGCTGCTGGTCGGCGGCGGGCCGCAGGAGGCGGCGTTGAAGGCGAGCGCCGCCGCGCTGGGCCTCACCGGCCAAGTGAAGTTCGTCGGTCGCGTGCCGCATGCCGAGGTCGGGCGCTACTACAGCGTGGTCGACCTGCTCGCCTACCCGCGCCACCGCATGCGCCTGACCGACCTGGTGACGCCGCTGAAGCCGCTGGAGGCAATGGCGCAGGGCCATCTGCTGATCGCCTCCGACGTCGGCGGCCATCGGGAGCTGATCGAAGACGGCGTCACCGGTACGCTGTTTCGCGCCGGCGACGTCGAAGACCTCGCCGCCAAGGCCCTGGCCACGCTGGCGCGCGCCGACGGCGGCGCGGCGCTGCGTGCCGCCGGCCGCGCCTTCGTCGAGCGCGAGCGCAACTGGACGCGCAGCATCGAACGGCACAAGGCCATCTACGGACGCGCCTTGGGCAGGACGCTGGCATGAGCGACACACCACGCCTGGTGGTGTTCTCCAGCCTGTTTCCCCATGCCGCGCAGCCTCAGGCCGGCGTGTTCATCCGCGAGCGCATGTTCCGCGTCGCGCGCGAACTGCCGCTGGTGGTGGTGTCGCCGCGGCCGTGGTTTCCCGGTCAGGGGCTGATCCGCCGGCTGCGGCCCGGTTACCGGCCGCCCTGCGCGCGCCATGAACGCCAGGGCGACATCGACGTCTGGTTTCCGCGTTTCTTCTCGCCGCCCGGCGTGCTGCGCCGCTACGACAGCCTGTTCATGGCGTTGGGCAGTTACGCGACGTTGCGGCGGCTGAAGCGCGCCGGCTACAACGTCATCGACGCCCACTTCGCCTATCCCGACGGTCATGCCGCCGTGCGCCTGGGGCGCTGGCTGGGCCTGCCGGTGGCGGTCACGCTGCGCGGCTCGGAAGTGCCGCAGAGCCGCCGCCCGGCGCTGGCCCGGCGGCTGGCGGAAGTGTGCGCGCGCGCCGATGCCGTGATCACGGTGTCGGATTCGCTGCGCCGTCTGGCGCTCGGCCTCGGCCTGGATCCGGCGCGTGCGCGCGTGGTCGGCAACGGTGTCGACAGCGACCGTTTCCAACCGGTCGAACGCGCTCAGGCTCGCGCCCGCTTCGGCCTGCCGGCGCAGGCGCGGGTGCTGATCACGGTGGGCGGGCTGGTCGAGCGCAAGGGTTTCCACCGCGTCATCGCCTGTCTGCCGCAACTGCTGCGCGACCAGCCGGAACTGCACTACCTGGTGGTCGGCGGCGCCAGCCCGGAGGGCGACATCAGCGCGCAGTTGCGCGCGCAGACGCGCGCGCTGGGGCTGGACACACGCGTGCATTTCCTCGGCCCCATGGCCCCGGACGAACTGAAGTGGCCGCTGTCGGCCGCCGACGTGTTCGTGCTGTCCACGCGCAACGAAGGCTGGGCCAACGTCATCCTGGAGGCCATGGCCTGCGGCCTGCCGGTGGTGGCCAGCGACGTCGGCGGCAACCGCGAGGTGGTGTGCGATGCGCGCTACGGCGAGATCGTGCCGTTCGACGACGCGCGCGCACTCACCGATGCGCTGGCACGCGCGCTGGCGCGCGATTGGGATCGCGACGCCATCATCGCTTATGCCCGTGCCAACGACTGGAGCGGGCGTGTGGCCGAACTGGTCGCCCTGTTCCGCCGACTGCGCGCCGGACTGCCGCCGTGGAGCACGCCATGAGTCTGTACACCCGCCTGGTTTCCGGCCTGCTGTTTCCACTGCAGGAAAAGCTCAAGGGCCACGACACCGTGCGCGTGCGCCGCGCAATGGAACAAAGCCAGTACTGGCCGCGTGCGCGCCTGGAAGAACTGCGTGTCGAACGGCTGCGCGCGCTCCTGCGCCACGCCGGCGCCTACGTGCCGTATTACCGCGAACTGTTCGCGCGCATCGGTTTCGATGCCGGCGGCGACATCGGGCTCGACGACCTCGCCCGTCTGCCGTTGCTCGACAAGGCCACCATCCGCGCGCACGCCGATGCCCTGAAATCGGCGCAGGCGCGCGGCCTGGCACGTTTCAACACCGGCGGCTCCAGCGGCGAGCCGCTGATCTTCTACATCGGCAATGAACGGGTGAGCCACGATGTCGCGGCGAAATGGCGCGCCACGCGCTGGTGGGGCGTGGACGTCGGCGACCCGGAGATCGTGCTCTGGGGCTCGCCGATCGAACTGGGCGCGCAGGATCGCATGCGCCAGTGGCGCGACCGCATCATGCGCACCGTGCTGTTGCCGGCGTTCGAGATGTCGCCGGCCAAGGTCGACGGCTTCATCGCGCACATGCGCGTGCGCAGGCCGCGCATGCTGTTCGGCTACCCGTCCGCATTCGCGCACATCGCCACGCATGCGCGCGAGCGCGGCATCGCGCTCGACGATCTGGGTATCCGCGTCGCCTTCGTCACCTCCGAGCGGCTGTATCCGCACCAGCGCGAACTGATCGAAAACGTGTTCGGCTGCCCGGTGGCCAACGGCTACGGCGGCCGCGACGCCGGCTTCATCGCGCACCAGTGTCCGGCCGGCGGCATGCACCTGACGCACGAGGACATCATCGTCGAGATCGTCGACGGCCAGGGCAAGCCACTGCCCGTCGGCGAGCGCGGCGAGATCGTCGTCACCCACCTGGCCACGCGTGACTTCCCGTTCATCCGCTACCGCACCGGCGACATCGGCGTGCTCGACGACGGCGCCTGCGTCTGCGGCCGCACGCTGCCGCTGCTGCGCGAGATCGAGGGACGCAGCACGGATTTTCTGGTGGCGCGCGACGGTACGGTGATGCACGGCCTGGCGCTGATCTACATCGTGCGCGACCTGCCGGGCGTGCGCCAGTTCAAGATCGTGCAGGAGAGCCTGGATCTGACGCGCATCCTGCTGGTCACCGACGCCGATTTCGATGCCGCCTGCCTCGCCGGCATCGAGGCCGGCGCCAAGGCACGCCTGGGCGCGGACGTGACCGTGCGGGTCGAGCGCGTGGCGGAGATACCGCCCGAGCGTTCCGGCAAGTACCGCTATGTGGTCAGCAAGGTGGCCGGTTAGCCACCGGCAGTACGGCTGCCGGCCGGTCAGCGGTCCAGGTCGGGCGAGCGTAGCCCGCCCAGACGGAAGAAAGTCACCAGATCCTTGAAATCCGTGCGGTGGTAGGCCGGCATCGCATCCCGCACCGCACGCAGGCGCGCCCGCGTTTCGGCGCTCAGTGACACCCGCGGTGCGCTCTTGACGGTCACCATGTAGGGCACGCCGAAGGTGCTGCGCAGCGTGCCGAGGTCACGCAGATGCTGCCGCCAACCCTCGCGCCAGGTGGACAATTCGAATGCGGCACGCAGCGAGTTCAGGTAATCGACCGTGAACAGCGCCGGTTGTCGGTCCTCGTATTGATAGGCGAAATAGCGGATGGCCGCTTCGGTCTTCAGGTGGCCGAAATCGACCAGATAGAGACCGCCCCCGGGTTTCAACACCCGGCGGATTTCCGCGAAGCAGCGCAGCAGGGCGGCCTCGTCGGGCAGGTGGTGCAGCACCACGGTAGACATCACGGCGTCGACACTGGCATCGGCGAACATATCGAGTTTGGTGATGTCGCCGCGCCGCGTAGTGACATTGGCGATGTGGCGTTGCGCCAGATTGCGCGCGGCCATGGCCAGCATCTCGTCGGACAGATCGACACCGACGAAATCGACCTCGGGATTGAGGCGGGCCACCAGGCCCAGTTGGTTGGCGGGGCCACAGCCCAGATCCAGCACCGTGTCACCCGGCCGAACCACCTCGCTGACATGCATGGCATGGAACAGGTAGACCGGGGCCATCACGCCATCCTCACGCCCCGCCTCGTGGAACGAGGCCACCTGAGCGGCGTCTTCCATGATCAGGTCAGGTTCCGGTACGCGGAACGCCGATTTGGACGCGAAGGTTTCACGCAGGAGTTGCTTGATGACGGGCAGGCTGGGCATGCGCGCGACCTCGGCGGTGGATGGCATTGCGCGCCAACTTAGCCCAAGCGAGCGCCGATGTCCATGGCTAAGGCGGCAACGGTCGAGCCATGAAAAAAGGGAGGGGGCGAGCCCCCTCCCCTTGCTGGGCATTCAGCGCCCCGCTGTGCGGGGCGACAGCCTGTGTCAGGCCTGACGGCGCAGGCGGCGGGCGAGACCCAGACCCACCAGACCCAGGCCCAGCAGACCCAGCATGCCCGGCTCGGACACGCGTAGCGCATCGACGTTGGTCTGAATACGTGCCGACAGTTGGTACAGGTCGGTGTTGTTCAGACCGGGGGTAGCGCCGGTGAAGGACTTGTTGCACACCGCGTTACTGAACAGCGTCGGGATGTTCACGCCGTCGAAGCAGGTGTTGCGCACGTTCTGGACATTGAACGGCAGCGGCGCATTCAGGCTCAACGTCTTAATGCCGTCACCAAACAGGTCGGGCGCATAGTTCCACACGGCAATGCCGCCGGCACTCAGGTTGGTGAGGGAGAAGTCCATCTGGTAGCTGGCCGTGGCGAACGCCGGGAAACGCTCATCCGGGAAGGCGCTCACCGCCACCTGCAGGAAGGCATCGACGTCGAAGGAGAAGCTCACTCCACCGGCCTGGTTCAGCTTGAAGATGAAGCTGGCATTCAGGTTGTTGTTGGAGTCGGCCGAGGCGAATACAGTACCCACGTCCAGTCCGGCATACGAACCGTTGGCCACATGTGCACCCAAGCCGCCAAAGCCGGACAGGCCGGTGATCGGCGCGCCGGTTTCCAATTGGTCGGCAGCGACATAGTTACCGGTGACCGGCGGCGCGAACAGCTTCGGGAAGCTATTGTCCGGCAGGATGGGGTTGCAGGCAGCACCCAAGCACAAAGGTGGAAAGTCGATGCTGGAGGTGAAACTGGAACCGCTGCCGCCGACGTTGCCGAAGCCAGTCAGGTCGACGGCGTAGTCAGCCGAAGTGGTGAACGTCAGGAAGTCGAAGTCACCAGCGTCCATAATGGTTCCGTCTGCCTTCTTGATCAAGAAGTTGGACATGTTGACCATAGCGCTGGCCATCACGTAGGCCTGTGCGGGCTGCGCAGCCAGCAGGGCCAGGGAAGCGCTCGCGGCCAGCGCCAGGGCGGTTTTCTTCATCTGAGACATGTTGTTTCTCCTGTCGAGGGGTGGTGTTTACAGTGCCATGCTCCCATGCCCTGGTATGACACTTCCGAGCAAAGCAGCGTGACAAGCATAAAGCAAGGGTTGTGCCATGTTCTGTTCGCTGCGGTCGTAACTTATAAAAACAATGAGATGCGCAGTTTTCGATCGACCTCTAGTGGCCCCGTACGACGTCCGTGTAAAAAATACCGACAGCGCCGCGATGTCCAGGCCGCTGCCCGGGCGGGCGTTTCAGTCGCGGTGTGCCGAATCGGGCGCAGTGTTCGCGTCGCCGGCCCACATCAGCCGCGCCACCGGCAGCCGCGTGGAACGCGCACGCGGTGCCGGCCCGGTGCCCAGGCGTCCCATGAAGAACACTTGGTCGCGCGGCGCGGTGTGCAGCAGTTCGGCCATGGTGTCGTCCAGGCGCGCAACCGCGGCGCGCGCCGCTGCCACTTGCGTGAACGCGCGGCCGGCGCGGTGATACCGGCAGAAGATCACCGGCGTCATCTCGGGTTGCATGAACAGCCCGTAGGCCGTGGCCGTCAGCCAGAAGCGCTGCATGGCGCGGCCGGCGGCGATGAAGTCATCCACTGCGCACGGAGCTTGCGGTGCGCACAATGCCACGTGCGCGGCGCACCGCAAGCCCGGCAGCAGGTCGAGTTGCAACCGCGGCGCCAGCGTGCCCAGCAGCCAGGTGTTAAGAAAGGCGACACGTTCCCAACGGACCATGACCCAGCGCATCAGCCGGGCCGTGAGCGGGTCGACGCCCACCGCCTGCTCGGGAATGCGGTCTTCGCTGTAACGCGCGCCCCATTCGATCACGGCCTTGTGCACCCGGTAGGCTTCGGGGATGGTCAGGCGCAGCT
>CALEDT010000008.1 GCA_937949525.1 uncultured Burkholderiales bacterium
GAAGGACAGCCGCAGATAGCCCTCGGCGCCGAAGGCGGAGCCGGGCACGGCAGCCACACCATGCTCCAGCAGATATTCGGTGAGGGCCAGATCGGTGGCCGCCTTGAGCCTGCCGGCGTCATGCAGACGGCCGATCGCCTGACGCATGTCGGGGAAGGCGTAGAAGGCGCCGCCGCTTTCGGCACAACGCACACCCGGGAGGGCATTGAGGCTGTCGACCACATAGCGATGACGCTCGCGGAAGGCCTGCACCATCGGGCGGATACAGCCCTGGTCGCCGTTGAGGGCCGCCTCGGCCGCGACCTGGGAGATGGAGGTCGGGTTGGAGGTGCTCTGCGACTGGATGTTCTCCATGGCGGCGATGATGTCCGCCGGCCCGGCGGCATAGCCGATGCGCCAACCAGTCATGGCATAGGCCTTGGACACACCGTTGAGGACCATGGTGCGGTCATGGAGGTCGGGGCAGGCGTTGAGGATGTTGCTGAAGGGGATGTCGCCGAGCAGGATGTGCTCGTACATGTCATCGGTGACGATGAGCACCTGCGGATGGCGGCGCAACACCTCCCCCAGGGCGGCAAGTTCCTCGCGGGTGTAGACCGCGCCGGTGGGGTTGGACGGGCTGTTGATGACCAGCATGCGTGTGCGCGGGGTGATGGCCGCTTCAAGCTGTGCCGGCGTGATGCGAAAACCCTGCTCGATACCGGCCTCGACGATGACCGGCCGGCCATCGGCCAACAGCACGATGTCCGGGTAGGACACCCAGTAGGGTGCGGGGATGATGACCTCGTCACCCGGGTTGATGACCGCCTGCACCAGGTTGTAGAAGCTCTGCTTGCCGCCGCAGGAGACCAATACCTGTTTAGGTGTGTATTCGAGTCCGTTTTCCCGCTTGAACTTGGCAACCACCGCCTGCTTGAGGCTGGGCGTGCCGCCGACCGCGGTGTATTTGGTGAAACCGCGTTGGATGGCGGCAATGGCCGCCGCCTTGATGTGATCAGGGGTGTCGAAGTCGGGTTCGCCCACGCCCAGGCTGATGATGTCGCGGCCCTCGGCCTTGAGCTGGGCGGCGCGCGCGGTGACGGCCAGGGTCGGGGAGGGCTTGATGTTGCGGACGCGGGCGGAGAGTTCCAAGGTGACTGCCTTTTGTGGTCGTGGCGCGCGGCATGCGCGGGGTATCATGCAATGTTTTTGCGTGCGTGATTTTAACGTGGCTGTCACCTTCCCCCATAGCCCCTTTGGCCTGAACCAGCCCTTCCCCCCGGCCGGCGACCAGCCGGAGGCGATAGAACGGCTGGTGGACGGCATACGGCGGGGCATGCGCTGCCAGACCCTGCTGGGGGTGACCGGCTCGGGCAAGACCTTCACCATGGCCAACGTCATCGCCCGCCTGGGGCGGCCGGCCTTCGTCATGGCGCCGAACAAGACCCTTGCCGCCCAGCTCTACTCTGAGTTCCGGGAGTTCTTCCCGGACAACGCCGTGGAGTACTTCGTCTCCTACTACGACTACTACCAGCCGGAGGCCTATGTGCCGGCGCGCGACCTGTTCATCGAGAAGGATTCCAGCGTCAACGAGCACATCGAGCAGATGCGCCTGTCCGCCACCAAGGCGCTGCTGGAGCGGGAGGATTGCGTGATCGTCGCCACCGTGTCGGCCATCTACGGTATCGGCGATCCGGTGGATTACCACGGCATGATCCTGCACCTGCGCCAGGGTGAGCGCATCGGCCAGCGCGACATCATCCGCCGACTGGCCGAGATGCAGTATCAGCGCAACGAGTTGGAGTTCAAGCGCGGCGTATTCCGTGTGCGTGGCGACGTGATCGACATCTTCCCGGCGGAACACGCGGAAACCGCGGTGCGCGTGTCGCTGTTCGACGACGAGGTGGAGAGCATCAGCGTGTTCGATCCGCTCACCGGCCAGGTGCATCACCGCGCGCCGCGCTTCACCGTGTATCCGTCCAGCCACTACGTGACGCCGCGCGAAACCGTGCTGACCGCGGTGGAGAACATCAAACTGGAGCTGGCCGAACGTCTGGACTACTTCCACGCTCGCAACAAACTGGTGGAGGCGCAGCGCATCGAGCAGCGCACGCGCTTCGATCTGGAGATGCTGTCCGAGCTGGGCTTCTGCAAGGGCATCGAGAACTACTCCCGCCATTTGTCCGGGCGAAGGCCGGGCGCGCCGCCCCCGACCCTGATCGACTATCTGCCGCCCAACGCGTTGATGTTCATCGATGAATCGCATGTCACGGTGCCGCAGATCGGCGGTATGTTCAAGGGCGACCGGGCGCGCAAGGAGAATCTGGTGGAGTACGGTTTCCGCCTGCCGTCGGCGCTGGACAACCGCCCGTTGCGCTTCGATGAGTTCGAACGTGTGATGCGCCAGACCGTGTTCGTGTCCGCCACGCCCGGATCCTACGAGGTCAAGCATCAGCAGCGCGTGGTGGAACAGGTGGTGCGGCCCACCGGCCTGGTCGATCCGGTGATCGAGGTACGGCCCGTGGCCACGCAGGTGGATGACCTGATGTCGGCCATCAACGTGCGTACCGCGCGCGGCGAACGGGTGATGGTGACGACGCTGACCAAGCGCATGGCCGAGCAGCTCACCGAGTATCTGGCCGACCATGGCATCAAGGTGCGTTATCTGCACTCCGACATCGATACGGTCGAGCGTGTGGAGATCATCCGCGACCTGCGCCTGGGGGTTTTCGACGTGCTGATCGGCATCAATCTGTTGCGCGAGGGTCTGGACATCCCGGAGGTGTCGCTGGTGGCCATTCTGGATGCGGACAAGGAAGGGTTCCTGCGCTCCGAACGCTCGCTGATCCAGACCATGGGGCGCGCCGCGCGCCACCTCAACGGCACGGCGATCCTGTATGCCGACACCATCACCGATTCGATGCGCCGCGCCATCGACGAAACCGAGCGCCGCCGCGCCAAGCAACTGGCGTTCAATGTCGCGCACGGCATCGTGCCCAGGGGGGTGTCCAAGCGCATCAAGGACATCATCGACGGTGTGTATGACGTGGAGGCCGCGCAGCAGGCCATGGAAATGGCGCAGACGCGGGCACGTTATCAGAGCATGAGCGAGAAGGAGATGACGCGCGAGATCAAGCGTCTGGAAAAGGACATGCTCGCCGCCGCGCAGAACCTGGAGTTCGAGCGGGCCGCGGAACTGCGTGACCGCATGCGCGCGCTCAAACGCGAACTGTTCGGCGTTGACGAGCCGGATGCTTGAGCGGGGCGAGGCAGTGCATGGCGCAACCGGCCTGGTGAGCGCCACGCGTCACGACACGATCAGCGCCACGCCGGCCACCATCATCGCGGCCGCGGACAGATGGCGCGCCAGGCGGGTTTCCGCGAACAGCCAGGCGCCCAGCAGGATGCCGATGAGGATGCTGGTGCGCTTCACCGAGATCATGTAGGCGACCTGAACCCGCTCGATGGCCAGGAAGTGCGTGATCACCATCGCCGCCATCAGGCCGGCGACCACCCCGTGGCGCCAATCCGGACGCCACAGCGCGCGCACCGCCGTGGGTTCGCGCCAGGCGAACACCACGATGGTGAACGCGCCGAGCAGGACGAAATACAGCGGGCCGAACTGCAACGCCGGCATGTAGTGCAAGGCGCCCTTGCCCAGTACCGCGGTCACGCTGTAGATGGCTGCCACCGCCAGCATCAGGCGCGAGCCGCGTTCCCGCGCGATGGCGCGCAGCGGCGCCAGCCAGGTGTGCGGTGCGCGCAGGCGCGCAGATTCCAGGTTGAGTACATAGGCGCCCACGCATACCAGCACGATGCCGGCCAGACCGCGGGACGACACCTGTTCGCCGAGCAATAGCGAGCTGGTGACCACGGTGAACACCGGGGTGAAGGCGAGATAGGGCAGGGTCAGCGCCAATGGGCTGTCGCGTATCGCCACCACGTAGAGCAACATCGCCAGCAGCTCCAGCGGCAGCGCCAGCCCGACCCAGCCCCAGAAGGCCGGCGGCACGGCGGGCGGCGGATGCCACGCCACCATGGGCAGCAGCAGCACGCCGGTGATGCCGATGCGCACCAGCACCAGCTCGGCGGCGGCGTAGCCGGGCAGCAGTTTCTTGGTCATGGCGTCGGCCAGCGCCAGGCTGAGCGCGCACAGCAAGGCCAGTGGCAGCCAATCCACGGCGGACGCGCGCCGTCAACCCCGATCCCTGCGCTGCGCCAGTGCCGCCGCGGTGCGCGCGGCGCCGTTCTGGCGGCGGTCCCGGCGGTGCAGGTCAAAACCCGGCAGGACCACCAGGCCGGCGAAAGGATGAGGCTGCCCGAATGTCCGACGTGGCGATGGACGATAGCGAGACATCGCCGGTCGATTGTGGTCAAGGGCTGTCATTGGTAATGTGCCAAGATTTTGTTTCGCATGGATGCCTGAAATCACGATGAGTGCCCAATTCAAGGTCAGTGTCTTGTTCGTCTGCATGGGCAACATCTGCCGCTCGCCCACGGCCGAGGGTGTGTTCCGCGCGCGGGTGCGCGCCGCCGGCCTGGAGCGGCATATCCGCATCGATTCCGCGGGCACGCACGACTACCACGTCGGTCGGCCGCCGGATGCGCGCGCGCGCGAGGCGGCCAGCCACCGCGGCTATGATCTGGACGAGCTGCGTGCGCGTCAGGTGAGCGCGGCCGATTTCGCCGACTTCGATCTGGTGCTGGCCATGGACAGGGACAATCTGGCGTCGCTCCGGCGACGCTGTCCCGCCGAGCATCAGCACAAGCTGCGCCTGTTCCTGTCGTTCAGCCGCCGCTTTCCCAATCTGGAGGTGCCAGACCCCTATTACGGCGGTCGGCAGGGTTTCCAGCAGGTGCTGGACATGGTGGAGGACGCCGCCGCCGGCCTGCTCGACGAACTGACGCGGCTTCACGCGTTGTCGCCGACGTAAGGGTTGTCGCGCCGTTCGGCGCCGAACGTGCTCATCGGACCGTGGCCGGGGACGAAGGCGACGTCGTCACCGAGTGGAAACAACTTGTCCCGAATGGCCGCGAGCAGTGCCCGGTGGTCGCCACGCGGAAAGTCGGTACGGCCGATGCTGCCTTGAAACAGCACGTCGCCGACCAGGGCGATGCGGCTGGCGGCATCGTGGAACACCACGTGCCCGGGGGTGTGGCCGGGGCAGTGCAGCACGTCGAGGGCGACGTCGCCGACCATCACGCGGTCGCCGTCTTGCAGCCAGCGGTCGGGCGTGAACGCTTCGGTGGGTGGAAAGCCGAACATCTGCGCCTGGGTGGGCAGCAGTTGCAGCCAGAAGGCGTCCTCGCGCTGCGGTCCGACGATCGGCACGTTCAGGCTACGGGAGAGTTCCAGCGCGCCGCCGACATGGTCGAGATGGCCGTGCGTGAGCAGGACCAGATCGAGCGCGACACCGGCCTGCGTGACCGCGGCGAGCAGGCGTTCGACCTCGCCACCGGGGTCGACCAGCGCCGCGCGGCCGGTGCGCTCGCACCACAGCAGCGTGCAGTTCTGCTGGTAGGGCGTGACCGGGTGGATGCTGTAGCGCATGGGTTTCAGCGTGCTTCGAGAAACGGATAATCGGTATAGCCGCGCGCGTCGCCGCCGTAGAACGTGGCGAAGTCGGGGGCGTTGAGCGGGGCATCGCGACGCAGCCGTTCGGGCAGATCGGGATTGGCCAGGAAGGGTACGCCGAAGGCGATCAGGTCGGCCTGGCCGGCGGCCAGCACGGCGTTGGCGCGCGCCTTGTCGTAGCCGGCGTTGGCCATGTACACGCCGCGCCAGTAGCGGCGCAGTTCCAGCGGTTCGAAGAACGGCCCGGCCGCGCCCGGCGATTCGCGTCCCATTTCCGTGACATGCAGCCAGGCCAGACCGTAACCATCGAGCAACTGTACGACGCGCGTGAACGTGGCGCGCGGGTCGCTGTCGCGCATGTCGTTGAACGGCTGCACCGGTGACAGGCGCACGCCGACGCGTGCGCTGCCGATTGCGGCGCAGACCGCATCCAGCACTTCCAGCAACAGGCGGGCGCGGGCGTCGATGCTGCCGCCATAGGCGTCGTCACGCCGGTTGCTGCCGTCGCGCAGGAACTCGTCGAGCAGATAACCGTTGGCGGCGTGGACTTCGACCCCATCGAACCCGGCGGCCATGGCGTTCTCCGCCGCCCGCCGGTAATCCGCGATCAGGCCGGGAAATTCGTCGACGCTCAGCGCGCGCGGCGTGACGAAGGGTTTGGGTCCCTCGTAGGTGTAGGCTTCGCCGGTCGGGGCGATGGGCGAGGGCGCCACCGGCAGCGCGCCATGCGGCTGCAGATCGGGGTGCGATACCCGGCCGACGTGCCAGAGCTGACAGACCATGCGTCCGCCGTCGGCATGAACGGCATCGGTCACCATGCGCCAGCCTTCGACCTGCTCGGCGCTCCAGATGCCCGGCGTGAACGGATAACCCACGGCCTGGGGCGAGATGCAGGTGGCTTCGCTGATGATCAGGCCGGCCGTGGCGCGCTGACGGTAATACTCGGCCTGCAACGGGCCGGGCACACCCGCGCGGCTGGCGCGGTTGCGCGTGAGCGGCGCCATCACCAGGCGGTTGGGCAGGCCGAGGGCGCCGAGCTGGAGCGGCGTGAACAGGTCGATGTCGGGCATCGTCGGGATTCCTTGGTGGTTGATGTCAAACGTGGTCCTGGTCCCCCTCCGCCAGGCGGGATACCACTCGGCACGCCCGTTGGCGTGATCCGGCGTGCGAAAAGTACACTAAGCCGCATTGCCCTGCACCGTCCTTTCATGTCATGTCTTCCTCTGTCGCGCCGGATGCCCTGATGTTCCTGAGCTCTGCTTGCCCGCACTGCGCCGGCGTGCTGGCCGGCCTTGCCGACCTGCTCAAGCGCGGGGTGATCGGGCGCCTGGAGGCGGTGAATCTGGACCATCATGCCGATGCGGCCGCCGACCAGGGCGTGCGTTCGGTGCCCTGGGTGCGACTGGGGCCGTTCGTGTTGACCGGCGCGCGCGGCAGCGGCGAACTGGAAATCTGGGCCCGGCGCGCGCGCGGCAACGAGGGCATGGCGGATGCCCTGCACGATCTGCTGAAAACGGGTGATCTGGCGCAGGTGCAGGCGCTGTTGGTGGAAGATCCGGCACGCCTGTGCGCGCTGTTGCCCATCGTCGCCAATGCAAAGGCCCGTATCAACGTGCGCCTGGGTGCCGGCGTGGCTTTCGAGGAACACGCCGGCAGTGCGGCGCTGCGCGCGCTGGTGCCGGCGCTGGGGGAGCTGGCCCGGCACGCGGATGCGCGCGTGCGCGCCGATGCCTGCCACTACCTGGGTCTGAGCCGCGACCCGTCGGCGCGGGCGTGGCTGAACGCGGCGCTCGAGGACGACGACGCCTCGGTGCGCGAGATCGCTGCCGACAGCCTCGCCGTGCTGGGAGAAGCCGAATGAAGGAGGCCCTTGCAGCCGATTGGTGGCAGCCGCGGGTATTGATCGACGGCGCATGGCGCGTCGCCAGCAGCGGCGCGACGCTGGCGGTGCACAATCCGGCCGATGGCGCGCGCCTTGGCTTGGTGCCGGATCTCGACGCCGCCGACGTCGATGCCGCGATCGCCGCCGCCGCGCGCGCCTTGCCGGACTGGCGGGCCGTGCCCGCGCACGAACGCGGTGCCCTGCTGCGGCGCTGGCATGACCTGGTGCTGGCGCATGCCGACGAGCTGGCCGCGGTGATCACCTGCGAGCAAGGCAAGCCGCTGGCGGAGGCGCGTGGCGAGGTGAGCTATGCGGCCGGTTTCCTCGCCTGGTTTGCCGAGGAGGGCCGGCGTGTTATGGGGCAGGTGATCCCTTCGCCCTGGCCGGAGCGGCGCATCGTCACGCTGAAACAGCCGATCGGCGTGGCCGCTTTGATCACGCCGTGGAACTTTCCCGCCGCCATGCTCACGCGCAAGGCCGGCGCGGCATTGGCCGCGGGTTGCACGGTGGTGGCCAAGCCGTCGTCGAAGACGCCGTTCACCGCGCTGGCGCTGGCGCATCTGGCGCAACGCGCCGGCCTGCCGCCCGGGGTGCTGAATCTGGTCACGGGCGATGCCGCGCGCATCGGCGCGCAACTGTGCGCGGATACGCGAATACGCAAGCTGTCGTTCACGGGTTCCACCGTCACCGGCCGCCGACTCATGGCGGCCTGCGCCGACACGGTGAAGAGCGTATCGCTGGAACTGGGCGGCAACGCACCGTTCATCGTGTTCGACGATGCCGACCTCGATGCCGCCGTCGCCGGTGCGCTCGCATCCAAGTACCGCAATGCCGGGCAGACCTGCGTGTGCGCCAACCGGCTGATGGCGCAGGCCGGCATCCATGATGCCTTCGTCGAGCGGCTGGCGCGGGCAGTGTCGGCGCTCAAGGTGGGCGATGGACTGCAACCGGGGATCGAGGTGGGGCCGTTGATCGATGCCGGCGCGGTCAGCCAGGTGGAGGCGCACATCGCCGAGGCGGTGGCGCGCGGCGCCCGTATCGCCTGTGGCGGCGCGCGTCACCCGCTCGGCGGCAATTTCTTCCAGCCCACCGTGCTGGCCGACGTGCGCCCTGACATGCGGGTGTGCCGGGAGGAGACCTTCGGCCCGGTGGCGCCGGTGATCCGTTTCGACGGCGAGGACGAAGCCATCCGCCTCGCCAACGACAGCGAGTACGGCCTCGCCGCCTATTGTTACGCGCGCGACATGGCGCGGGTATGGCGGGTG
Source organism: uncultured Burkholderiales bacterium (assembly GCA_937949525.1). Classification (GTDB taxonomy): domain Bacteria; phylum Pseudomonadota; class Gammaproteobacteria; order Burkholderiales; family Thiobacillaceae; genus PFJX01. Next base: position 8,702 of record CALEDT010000008.1, read on the forward strand.
GCCGAGGCGCTGGAGTACGGCCTGGTCGGCGTCAACGCCGGCGTGATTTCCACCGAGGTGGCGCCGTTCGGCGGCGTCAAGCAGTCCGGCATCGGCCGCGAGGGCGGCAGCGAAGGGATCGAGGCATACCTGGAAACCAAGTATGTGTGTCTGGGCGGTCTGTAGCGAGTTCTGAACCCGGTCGCAGCGTAGTAACTTCAATGGGCGCGTCATGGCCGTGCGACTCTGGCGATGACGATCTTCCCTCGTCATTGCGGGGAACGGGGCAACGCGGCAATCCAATGGCAACCGTCGCGCCGGTATGGTACCGGTATGGTCTCGTCGCGCGGACAAAGACGTGTTGCAACTGCGACGGGGATGCACGGACGACGTGCGCACGGCCATTGTCGCGATTGACAATATTAGTAAATTCGAACATTATCGAACCCGATTTTTGTCGCAGTTTGTCTTGTACACTTACCCACTTAGGAGAAACCATGAAAACCCTGTCCATCGCGCTCGCTGCTGCGCTCGCCGTCGCCACTCTGCCTGCCTTCGCCGGCAACGCCGCGGCCGGCAAGGAGAAGTCCATCGGTTGCGTCGCCTGCCACGGCAACGATGTGTTCCCCGGCATCTTCTACACGCTGCAACTGGCCGGCCGCAACGCCGACAAGCTGACGGTGAAGACCATGAAGTACAAGAACCTGAAGATCGTGCACCCGATGATGAATGCCGCGGTGCTGCTGTGGAACGAAAAGGATATCGAGGACATCTCCGCCTACTACCAGTCGCTCGGCAAGCCGGTGTTCAGCTCGCCGCTGATCACCATCAAGGGTGACGACGACGACGACAAGATCGCGGCCCGTTAAGGCGTTACGCCATGGCGCAGATGATCCTCACCCGGGCCAAGGTTTACGACCCGGTCCTCAGGATCATCCATGGCTGGAACGCATTGGCCATCGTCCTGCTGTTGCTCGGTGCGCAGTTGGCGAAGTGGTTGCAGTACACGCCAGAGGCCATCTTCCTCTGGCGCTTTCACGTCTGGGTCGGCTACGCGCTGCTGGTGGGGCTGGTGGCGCGGGTGTTGTGGGGCATCAACGGGCCGACGCACGCCCGGCTGTCCGCGTTTTGGCAGTGGCGGGCGTGGGTGGCGGCGGTGAGGGCGCGCGCCTGGTTCGCCGCGCCGTCCGGCTGGGGGCATCAGCCGGTGGCCAGTCTGGCCTATGTGCTGTTGTATCTGATGCTGGCACTGATGGCGATCAGCGGGCTGCTGCTGGTGGCGGTGGAGCAGGGCGCGGGTCCGCTCGCGCCCTGGTTCGCACATGCCGTGGAGCTCAAGTGGCTGTTCAAGACGCCGCATGACTGGATCGAGGAGTTCATCCTCGGCTTCGTCGTGCTGCACCTGGCGGCCTTGGTGCTGCACGAGTGGCGTCATGGCATCCCGCTGGCTCAGGCCATGGTGAGCGGGTATCAATATCGGCCGGTGGCGGCACCATCGCCCGGCAAGGACAACGATCAGGAAGCATGAGATGCGAGCGTTCGAACGATCGATGAGCCGGCGCGCCGCTGGGGTGGTGCGCCTCGCCCTGGTGTTGCCGTTGATGGCTTTGGTCTCGGTGGACATGGCGCGCGCAAACGACCCGCGCACGATACTCGACGCCTATGTCGCCCAGGCCGGAAGCGCTTCCGCGGCACGCGGCGAACGGCTGTATCGCGGCAAATTCACCGGTGGGCGCACGGCGGAATCGTGTACCGCCTGCCACACCGACAACCCCAAGGCCGCCGGCCAGCACGTGCGCACGCACAAGGGCATAGACCCGCTGGCCCCGGTGGCGCAGCGGGACCGATTCACCGATGCGGCCAAGGTGGAGAAGTGGTTCAAGCGCAACTGCAACGACGTGCTCGGGCGTGAATGCACCGTGCAGGAGAAGGCGGACTTCACGGCTTACATGATCTCCATACGATGAGACCGACGATGGAACGGACGGGCAGCGGCATCAACTGGAAGAACTTGGCGCTGCTGACGCTGGGCGTGGCGGGCACGCTGTTCTGGATAGCGCAGGCACCGGCCAGTGACGATGCCGTGTTCCCCATGCCTTCCGGCAGACTGTACGCGGCGGAATGCGGCGGCTGCCACACCGCCTACGCACCGGGTTTCCTGCCGGCGCGTTCGTGGCGCCGGATGATGAACGAGTTGGCCGACCATTTCGGCGAGGACGTGAGCCTGCCGGAACCGGAGCGCCTGGCCATCCTCAAGGATCTCGAACTGCTGGCGGCGGACAATCCGCAGGCATCGCAACGCATGCGTCGCATCGCCGCCTCCATACCGGCCAACGCGGCGCCGCAGCGCATCTCGGAAACCGCCTTCTTCCGCTTCATGCATGACGAGGTGCCCAACCACTTCTGGCGGCGCAAGAAGATCGGCAGCAAGGCCAATTGCGGCGCGTGCCACATCCGCGCCGACCAGGGACGCTACGGCGAGCGCGAGGTGCGCATTCCGCCGGCGGATTGATCACACGCCGCGGCGCGCCACCGCAAAGGTGGCCACGCCCGGTCCGGCCCTGTCCCGATGATCGGACGAGGGCATCCGGCCGCGATCAGTCCCCGAACAGCTTGTCGAGCGCCGCGCGCGCGTCGCTCACCGGCGGTTTCCCGGGCACCGGCGTGCCGATACGCGGCTGGAACCAGTCACAGAAGTTGGCGCGCGTCTTGTCGCCGACCTCGTCCGCCGCCCGTTCGCGGCACTGCTTGGCCTTGCCGGTATCGAAATGGCGGCACATGCGGCAGACGTGCAGTTCCGCCCGGCAGGCGATGCAGGTGGCACGCCGGCCGAACGGTTGCGGCACGTCGCGCAGATCGGCGCCGCAGCGCCAGCATTGGAGTCGTTCGCTCATGCGTGCAATGTTCCTTGGATCACCGCAATAATCGGGTCAGGAAACCCGTCGATCATACCTGCACATGTCGTTCGGCCTCATCATCATCGGCGACGAGATATTGTCCGGCAAGCGCGAGGACAAGCATTTCGCGCGGGTACGCGAGCTGCTCGCGGCGCGCGCGCTGCGGCTGGCGTGGGTGCGCTATCTCGGCGACGACCGCGCGCGGCTGACGCGGGAGCTGCGCCAGACCTTCGCTGGCGAGGACATCGTGTTCAGTTGCGGCGGCATCGGCGCCACGCCGGATGATCACACGCGTCAGGCCGCCGCCGCCGCGCTCGGGGTGCCGCTGCGCCTGCACCCCGAAGCGCGCGCGCTGATCGCCGCGCACATGGCCGAGATCGGCCAGCCGCTGACACCCGAACGGCTGCGCATGGGCGAGCTGCCGGACAGTGCCAGCCTGATTCCCAACCCGTACAACCGCATTCCCGGATTCACGCTGCGACGCCACCATTTCGTGCCGGGCTTTCCGGTGATGGCCTGGCCGATGATCGAGTGGGTGCTGGACACGCTCTATCCCGAGCGGTGCGGCGGGGCGGGGGAAGCCGAGCGCGGCATGATCGTCGAGGGGCTCAACGAGGGCACGCTGACGCCGCTGATGGATGCGGTGGAACGGGAGTTTCCCGCTGTGCATGTCTACAGTCTGCCGCGCATCGATCCGGCGCGGCCGTTTCATTACCACATCGACCTGGGCGTCAAGGGGGAACGCGGGGCGGTCGAGCCGGCGTTCTCGCGCCTGCGCGCCGGGGTGCTGGCCTTGGGCGGCAAGGTGTCGTCGGAAGAAGCGGGTTGAGCCCGGCGCGCGTGCATCACCCGGCGGTGTCGACGTGCCGCTTCAACCAGAACTCGAGCAGTGCCAGATGCCATAGCTTGCTGCCCTGGATGCGCGTCAGGTGCCGGTCGGGTGCCGCCAGCAGCTTGTCGACGTAAGCACGCTGGAACAGGCCGCGTTCACGGCAGGCGCGGCTATCGAGCACGTCGCGCATGAAATCGAGGAATTCGCCGCGCACGTACTTCAGCGCCGGCATGGGAAAGTAACCCTTGCGCCGATCGATCACCGCGTCCGGCAGCTTGCCGCGCGCGATGCGTTTCAGGATGTGCTTGCCGCCGGAGGCCAGTTTGAGTCCCGCCGGCATGGTCGCGGCCAGTTCCACCAGTTCGTGATCGAGGAAGGGCACGCGCGCCTCCAGGCCCCACGCCATGGTCATGTTGTCGACCCGCTTGACCGGGTCGTCGGTGATCAACATGGTCGTGTCCATGCGCAGCACCTGGTCGATGAACTCGTCCGCATCCGGCTCGGTCAGGCGCGCGGCGACGGTGAACGCGGCATGATCGATGCCGTGGTAGGGCGCCGTCACGGCCTCCAGGTATTCATCGTGATCGCGATCGAAATAATGGCGGCGGAAGCGTTCCAGCGGCGAACCGGCGGTATCGGTATGCATGCGCGGGTACCAGTAGTAGCCGGCGAATACCTCGTCCGCGCCCTGTCCGGTCTGCACCACCTTGACGTTGCGCGCCACCTGCTCGGCAAGCAGGTAGAACGCGATCGCGTCCTGGCTGACCATGGGTTCGGCCATCTCGTCCACCGCTTCCGGCAGGCGCGCCAGCACCTGCGCGTTGGCGATGTGGAACTGATGATGGCGGGTGGCGTAATGCTCGGCGACGGCATCGGAATACTCGAACTCGTCGCCGCGTTCCTCGGGCTGGTCGTCGAAACCGACCGAAAACGTCATCAGATCGTCGACGCCCTGTTCCGCCAGCAGCGCCACCAGCAGGCTGGAGTCCAGCCCACCGGACAGCAACACGCCGACCTTGACGTCGGCGATCATCTGCCGCTTGCGTACGGCCGCGCACAGGGCGTCGTGGATGGCCGTGGCCCACTCGTCCTCGCTCATCGCCCTGGCCGGACGACGCGCGCGCAGACGCCAGTAGATGCGCGAGCGGACACGCGCCTGGGTGTCGATGTTCATCACCGTCGCCGGCGCAAGCTTGCGCACGCCAGCCAGTATCGTGTGCGGCGCCGGCACGACGGCGTGCAGGGTCAGGTGGTGGTGCAGGCCGACCGGATCGATGCTGGTGTCGACCGTGCCGCCAGCCAGCAGCGCGGCCGGCGTGGAGGCAAAACGCAGGCGTGCCTCGTCCAGGCTGTAGTACAACGGCTTGATGCCCAGGCGGTCGCGTGCCAGCAGCAGGTTGCCGGCGACGCGATCCCACAGCGCGAACGCGAAGGCGCCGTGCAGGCGTTCGACGCAGGCGTCGCCCCATTCCGCGTAGGCGCGCAGGATCACCTCGGTATCGCCGTCGGAATGGAAACGGTGGCCGCGCGCCTTTAGTTCGCCGCGCAGTTGCGGGTAGTTGTAGATGGTGCCGTTGAACACCAGCGCCAGACCGGATTCCGCATCCACCATCGGCTGGCGCGAGTGGTCGCTGAGGTCGATGATGGCCAGGCGTCGGTGGCCCAACGCGAGCGCACCGTCCACATGCAAGCCATCGCCATCCGGCCCGCGCCGGGCCAGGCGCGCGACCATGCGGCGCAAGCCGTCGAGGTCGGGGTGGTCACCGTCCAGACGCAGTTCACCGGCAATGCCGCACATGCGCGTGCTCCGGCGCGACGTGCGCCAGGTTCATTGCGGCCATGGAGGTTCTTCCTGCATCAGCGCGATCTGCTCGCGCAGTTCCAGGATCCGCTCTTGCCAATAATGCTCGGTGCCGAACCAAGGGAAGGCGGCGGGAAAAGCCGGATCGTCCCAGCGCCGCGCCAACCAGGCACTATGATGGATCAGCCGAAGCGTGCGCAGGGCCTCGATCAGGTGCAATTCGCGCACATCGAACGGGCGGAACAGGCGATAGCCGGCCAGCACGTGCTCCAGTTGCAGGCGCATGCCGTCGCGGTCGCCGGACAGCAGCATCCACAGATCCTGCACCGCCGGCCCCATGCGGCTGTCATCGAAATCCACGAACAGCGGCCCGGCATCGTTCCACAGCACGTTGCCGGCGTGACAGTCGCCGTGCAGGCGCAGGTGTTCCACCGGCCCCGCGCGCTGGAAACAGGCACGCGCCAGTTCCAGGGCGGCATCGACGGTGCTTTCCCAGGCCGCGCGCAGTGTGCCCGGCAGCCATGCGCCGGCACGCAGAAAGTCGCGCGAGGCGTCACCGAAGGTGGCGATGTCCAGAGAGGGGCGCGCGACATAGGCGCGCGTCGCGCCGAGGGCATGCATGCGGCCGAGGTAGCGTCCCATCCAGGTCAGGTTGAGTTCGCCAGCGAACTCGGCCATGCGTCCGCACAGGCGGGCATAGACCGCGAAGCGGAAGCCCCGGTGCCGGTGCAGCGTGCTGTCCCGGTCGAATGACAGCGGCGCGCCCACCGGGATCTCGCGCGCGGCGAGCTCCAGCGTGAACCCGTGTTCCTCCAGGATGGCCGCGTCGCTCCAGCGCTCCGGACGATAGAACTTCGCCACCACCGGGGCTTCGTCCTCGACGCCGATTTGATAGACACGGTTCTCGTAGCTGTTGAGCGCGAGCAGGCGGCCATCGAGGCGCAGCCCGATTGACTCGATCGCATCCAGAACGACGTCCGGGGTGAGCCGGTCGTAAGGATGGGTTGAGAAGTCGTTCATGCCGCCATTCTATGCCCGCGACAGGCGCGGCGGCGCGCAGCGTCAGACGCTGGTGCGGATCTGTGATGGCGGTTCCTGGTCGCGTGCTTCGATCAGCTCCAGCGCGCCCTGCGGCGGCACCTGATAGATCAGCACGTCGCGGCTGTCCAGCACCTTCATGACCCGCGTCCTGCCTTCCATCTCGAAGCGAAAGCTGCCACCGGCGGTGGCATTGACCAATCGTTCGCGTTCCTCGCGCGCCTCTCGCGCGGCTTCGAGCGCTTCGACGACATTGGTTTCGCGCGCCTCCGCTGGCGGCAGAGCGGCGCGCTCGGACGCGGCGTCGTTGCGCGCACGGGGCGATGCCGCGTCCTCGGGGACACGCGCCTGCGCGGGTGTGACGCGAGCCTCGCCATAGGTCGTGGCCGGAAGCACGACCGCGACGCCGGTGACTTCCATGGTGTCCGTCCGCCGGATCAGTTCAGGGCGTTGGTCTGACTGTACGCCTCGATGGCGCGCGTGACCGAACGCGGCGTCTGTTCGGGCTGCTCCGCTTCGCGCCGCTGTACCGCGTCCGCGCGCAAGCGCTGTTCGCGCACGTCGGCGCCGTTCGCCTCGGACGTGGTCCGCGTCGTTGCGCTGTTGGCGGCGGCGTCGCGCCGGGCACCGTCACTGAGGGTGACGCGGTCGCCGACTTCGGCCACGACTTCACGCGTCGCACGCGTCTGGCGCGCATCTTCTTCCGCGCGCCGGGCGGCCACGCCGGCCTGCTGCTGATCCGCATACGCGGCGACCGGATTGAACTGGGGTGAAACGCTTGCCGGTTCCATGACTACCTCCTGAGAAGACGGCGATCACCTCGACCCTGGCGCGCGAATGTCCACGCCCATGGTATTGCTCGCCACGACGCGCTCCCCGTCGGGGCAATGACGTCGCGGAACGCCGCTTCACTGCCTGGTCCCGGGAGGGAGCACGTACGTTATCAGCATAGCCTGATCTTTCAATCCGTTGAAGCCGTCGTCCCATGCGCGGCGCGGCGTTCGGACCATCGGGGCATCACACTCACCCGGCGACGGACAGGCGCACCACCGCCGCCGGGAGAGACGTACCAGGCGCGTCGCGGCGCGCATGCGGTACAGTTGGCCGCTATGCAACCGCATCGCTCCTCGTCGTCGATTTTTCGTGCCCCGTACCGTTCGCGCCCCGTGGCTTTCTGGTGGTATCTGCTGGCGGCGCTGGCCTGGTTCGTCAGCGGTGGCGTGCGTGCCGAGGGCGTAACCCAGCGCATCGTGCTGCCATCCGGGACCGAGTTCGGGGTGTCCCGCCATGCCGCCGATGGCGACGTGCTGGCGTTGTGGTTCACCGGCCAGTTCGGTCGGGTCGAGGAGGAACACCGGGCGGCGGCGGACATGGCGGCGCGGGGTGTCGAGACCTGGGTGGTCGACCTGCTGGCGCCCTATTTTCTTCCCTTGTTGCCCAGTAGCTGGGCGCTCGTGCCCGACCGCGACCTCGGCGACCTGCTCGATGCGGCGCACAGGCAGTACCCGGGCCGTCGCATCGTGCTGGTGGCGCCGGGCCGCGCGGCGGCCATCGCGTTGCGCGCGGCCATGCAGTGGCGGTTGCGGCATGGCGCCGAGGCCGGCGACAGACTGGCCGGGACCGTGCTGATGTTTCCGCTGTTGTATCAGGAACTGGTGCCCGGTGAGGAACCGAGTTACGACCCGATCGTGCACCAGAGCCGCGGCGACATCGTCATCCTGCAACCGACCTCGTCCGCAGGCTTCTGGTGGCGAGAGCGCTTGCAATCCCATCTGCAGGCTGCCGGCAGCCGGGTCCGCGTCGAGCTTCTGCCGGGATTGCGCGACGGCTTCTACCGGCGTGCCGACATCAACGAGCGCGAGCTTGCCGTAGCGCGCGAACTGGGCGACATCACGCTACGCGGTCTGCATGCGCTGTTGGAGTCCGGGCAACGACCATGATCTCCAACCCCGACACCTGAGGATGCAAGCATGAAACATGTGAAACACTGGCTGGCCATGCTGGCCTTGAGCCTGCTTGCCGCGCATGCGGCGGCATCGCAGTTGCGTGACGTCACGCCGCGTCCGGCGCCCTCGCTGCTGCTGACGCAACTGGATGGCGGCCGGGTCGACCTGGATCAGATGCGCGGCCGCGTGGTGCTGGTCAATTTCTGGGCGGTGTGGTGCCCACCGTGCCGCAAGGAGATGCCGTCCATGGCGCGCCTCGCGGACCGGCTGGCGGGACAACCGTTCACCATCCTCGGTGTCAACGTGGGTGAAAGTCCGGAGGAGATTCGCGCCTTCCTGGCCCAGGTGCCGGTGAACTTCCCGATACTGCTCGATCAGGAAGCGCGCTCCCTGAAACCGTGGAACGTGTTCGCGTTCCCCACCACGTATGTGGTCGACAAGCGTGGCAGGTTGCGTCTGGGACTGTTCGGTTCCATCGAATGGGACGACCCCGAGGCCGTCGCTCGCCTGGAGGCCCTGCTCGCCGAGCCGGATTGATCAACGGGCCGGATCGACCGGGGCCGGATCGACCGTCGGGCCGCGATCAACAGTGGGCGCACGGCTCGACGGGGAGCCCCAGGCGTATCCAGCCGGGGCCGGCGGCACTTCCGGCCATGCCTTCGCGTACGTTGTAAATTTGCGTGAAGCCCAGCCCGCGCAGCGCCTGTTGCAGTTGGGTGGTGCGGTTGCCGGTGCGGCAGATGATGGCCACGGGCGTGTCCCAATCGCCGCCGACTTCACGCAACAGAGCCTCGGCGAAACCCTGCGGACCACCCGGCTGGCGCATGTCCAGCCGGATGGCGCCCTGGGCGACGCCGGTCTGGCGCCACTCGTCCGGGCGACGGATGTCGACCAGTTTGAGCTCGCCGGCCTGCACGCGCTGAAAGGCTTCCGACGCGCTGATCTCGGGGCCGGTTTCATGTCGCGCGCAGGCGGCCAGGCTGATGCTCAACAGGGCCATGATCAACGCGGCGATCCCCGCGTTGCGCAATTCGAACGGCATCATCCCTCCTTCTCCGGTTCGTGAGGCGCAATCATAGGCAGCCGCGCGCAAGCAAAGTTCAACCGCGTCCGGCTTCCGTGCCGCAGCACGTGGTCAGGCTTGACCTACGGCCAAACGTGCGCGGGGCGTGGGAACGCACCCGCATCAGGATAGAATCCGCATCCTTGCCGCCGCGCCATCCCCATGAATCTGCTCACCGCCATCCTGCTCGCCAGCGCCGCCGGCGGCCTGCTCTCCGTGTTGCTTGCTGCCCTGGCGCTGCGCCTACGCGCCGAGTGGGTGCCGGTCATGATCAGCTATGCCATCGGTGCGCTGCTGGGTGCGGTGTTCCTGGAGATACTGCCGCACGCGCTGGAACTGACCGACAGCGATCAAACCGTCGGTTCGGTGCTGCTGGGCGGCATCCTGGCCTTCTTCCTGCTGGAAAAGCTCGTGCTCTGGCGCCACTGCCACAGCGCGCACTGCGAGACGCATGGGCCGGAGGCGTTCGGCGCGCACGCCCATCATGCCGGGACCGATCACGACCACGGTCGCTCCGGCCTGATGATCACCGTGGGTGACACGGTGCACAACTTCGTCGACGGTGTCATGATCGCCGCGGCCTTCCTGGTGGATGTCAAGCTGGGCGTGGTCACCGCCTTCGCCATCGCCGCGCACGAAGTGCCGCAGGAACTCGGCGATTTTCTGATCCTGCTGCACTCCGGCTACAGCCGCTTGCAGGCGCTGGCGTTGAATCTGCTCAGCAGCGCGGCGATGATCGTCGGCGCGCTGCTGAGCTATTTCTTGTTGTCGCCGTTGCAGAGCCTGCTGCCGTACATGCTCGCCATCGCCGCGGCCGGCATGATCTACGTCGCCGTCGCCGATCTCATCCCCGGCCTGCACAAACGCGCCGCGCTGAGCCAGACCGCCCAGCAGCTTGCGCTGATCTGCCTGGGCATCCTCACGGTCTGGGCGGCCGGCACGCTTGCGCATGAGTGGATGCATGAACACTGAGATTCGCAATGGTTCGACGGCGGCGCGGCGCGATGTCCCGCGCGTCGGTTTCGTCTCGCTGGGTTGCCCGAAGGCGACGGTGGACAGTGAGCGCATCCTCACCCAGTTACGCGCCGAAGGCTATCGGATCGTCCCCAGCTATCGGGAAGCCGATCTGGTGGTGGTGAACACCTGCGGCTTCATCGACGCGGCGGTGACGGAAAGCCTGGATGCCATCGGCGAGGCGCTGCGCGAAAACGGTAAGGTGATCGTCACCGGCTGCCTGGGCGCGCGCGAGGGGCTGGTCAGCGCGGCGCATCCGCGGGTGCTGGCGGTGACCGGTCCGCACGCCACCGACGAGGTGATGGCGGCGGTGCATGCGCATCTGCCCAAGCCGCACGACCCCTACGCCGATCTGATTCCGCCCGGAGGGCTCAAGCTCACGCCGCGTCATTACGCCTGGCTGAAGATATCCGAGGGCTGCAACCACCGCTGTACCTTCTGCATCATCCCCTCCATGCGCGGCGACCTGGTGTCCCGGCCGGTCGGCGAGGTGCTGTCCGAGGCCGAGGCGCTGGTCGGCGCGGGCGTCAAGGAACTGCTGATCGTATCGCAGGACACCAGCGCCTATGGCGTGGACCTGAAATATCGCACTGGCTTCTGGCACGGCCGCCCGGTCAGGACGCGCATGCTGGAGCTGGCGCGTGAGCTGGGTGGTCTGGGCGTGTGGGTGCGCCTGCACTATGTCTATCCCTATCCCAGCGTCGACGAGGTCATCCCGCTGATGGCCGAGGGCCGTATCCTGCCCTATCTGGACGTGCCCTTTCAGCATGCCAGCCCGCGTCTGCTCAAGGCCATGAAGCGTCCGGCGCACGCCGAGAACACGCTGCGGCGCATCGAGCGCTGGCGCGGGATCTGTCCCGATCTGGTGCTGCGCAGCACGTTCATCGTCGGCTTTCCCGGCGAGACCGAGGACGATTTCGAGGAATTGCTCGATTTCCTGCGCGCGGCGCGTCTGGATCGTGTCGGCTGCTTCACCTATTCGCCGGTGGATGGTGCTGCCGCCAATGCCTTGCCCGACCCGGTGGACGAGGACGTCAAGCAGGATCGTCTGGCGCGCTTCATGCAGGTGCAGGCCGAGATCAGTGCGGACAAGCTGCGCGCCCGGCGCGGCAGCGTGATGACCGTTCTGGTCGACGAGGTCGGTGGCGGGCGCGCGTTGGCGCGCAGCCCGGCGGATGCGCCGGAGATCGATGGCGTGGTGCACATCGCGCGCGGCAGCGACCTGCGGCCGGGGGATTTCGTCCGGGTGCGCATCACGCGCTCGGATGATCACGACCTGTGGGGCAAGCCGGTCGATGCCTGAGTCGCGACGCATTGCCGGGCGTAACCCCCGGCTAGCCGTTGGCAGCTACCGGCGTAGCGGCGAAGGCGAACGATGAGCGGGTTTCCCACGCCCCGCCGGGCGGCGTTGATCCTGCTGCTGGCCGCCGCCACCGCGCTGGCATGGCTGGGGCCGTTGGACCGCCATGCCGCCGCACAGGCGGAGGACGGACTAAAACGCGCCCTGATCAGTTTCGCCACGGCGCGCGCGCTCAACGCGGTCATTTCCGTGCTGGCGGGTACGGAAGTGAGTGGCGGCGTGGTGGTCGGGGTCAAGCTGGCGCCCGGCCAGGTACTCGATCCGGTCAACGACCTGATCGAGCGGTTCTCCAACCTGATGCTCGCCGCCAGCATCGCCTTCGGCGCGCAACTGCTGTTGATGAAGATGGGCGCGTCCTGGGTCATGTCGGCATTGTTGACGCTGGCCGCACTCGCCTGGATCGTGCCGTATTGGCGCGGGCGGGCGCCTCCGGACTGGTTGACGCGGGTGCTGGTGGCCTTGCTGCTGGTGCGCTTCATCCTGCCGGTGGCGGCGCTGGGTAGTGATCTGGCCTACCACGCCTTCATGGCCGGTGAGTACCAGACCAGCCAGCGCGGTATCGAACGTTCCGCCGCCTCGTTGGGCGCGCTCGGCGCCGTGGAGCTGAAGGAGAAGACGCGCTGGTGGGATGTCGCCGGCAAACTGGAGGAGTTCAAGCAGGCGGCGGAGGATGTGGTCGAGCACAGCATCCGCCTGGCAGTGGTGTTCCTGCTGCAAACCGTGGTGCTGCCGCTGCTGGTGATGTGGCTGTTGCTGCGCGCCAGCCGCCTGCTCTGGCTGCCGCGTCAAGCGCCGCCGCTCTGATCGGGCGCGGTTGACGCGAGACCGGCGGCGCGCAGTTCGCGGCGCGCCGCGCCGATCACGCGTCCGGCGGAACGCATCAGCAACAGCGCCAACGCGCCGCCGACGACGAGATCGGGCCAGGCCGAGCCGGTGAGCCATACGCCCCCGGCGGCGAGAAATACCGCGATGTTGCCGGCGATGTCGTTGCGCGAGCACTCCCAGACCGAGCTCATGTTGATGTCCTCATGGCGATGTCGCCATAGCAGGCCCAGGCATACCCCATTGGCGATCAGGCCCAGCACGCTGAACAGCCCCATGACCTCGAACAGCGGCTCACCCGGCACCCAAATGCGGTAGACGACGTGGCCGAGCACCACCGTGGCGGCGAGCAGGATCAAAGCACCCTTGAACAGCGCCACGCGCGCCTTCGCCGCGGTTCCCCGCGCCACCACATACAGGCTGAGTGCGTAGGTGAGGGCGTCGCCCAGGTTGTCCAGGCTGTCGGACAGCAGCGCTGCGGAATCGCCATGCAGCGCGGCAGCGGCGATGACCAGGAACATGATGGCGTTGATCGCCAGTACCCAGCGCAACGTGGCGCGCTGGCGCGCGTGCACGGCGTTCAGCGCGCAGTCGTCAGCGCACGTGCACGGCATGCCGGCTCCTCATGGAATGGGTACTTGCAGCAAGATGCGCGCCGCCCAGTCGTCATCACCCGCCGAAACCCCGACGGCGGGGAACAGGCGATGGGTGACGAGCGCTGGCAGCACGGCGCGCACGTCCTCGGGCTGGGTGAAATCGCGTCCCGCCAGGTGCGCCCAGGCGCGCGCCGCGTGCAGCAGGCCGAGCCCGGCACGGGGCGACAGGCCGGCGGCGAAGCGGGCATCGTCGCGGCTGGCGCCGATCAGCGCCTGCACGTAATCGAGCAGGGGATCGGCCACATGCACGTCGCGCACGCGCCGCTGTTGCTCGACGAACTGCGCCGGCGCCAGCACCGGCCGCAGCGCGCGCAACAGGTCCCGGCGATCCTCGCCGCGCAGCAGCGCGCGTTCGGCCGAGCGCGCCGGATAGCCGAGGCGGATGCGCAGCAGAAAGCGGTCGAGCTGGGATTCGGGCAGCGGAAAGGTGCCGACCTGATCACTGGGGTTCTGCGTGGCGATGACGAAGAACGGCTCCGGCAGCGGGCGGGTCTCGCCCTCGATGGATACCTGGCCTTCTTCCATCGCCTCCAGCAGCGCGCTCTGCGCCTTCGGGCTGGCGCGATTGATCTCGTCGGCCAGGATCACCTGCGCAAAGATCGGGCCTGCGTGGAAGCTGAAGCCGCCGCTTTCCCGGTCATAGATCGCAGCCCCCAGGATGTCGGCCGGCAGCAAATCGCTGGTGAACTGGATGCGGTGGAAATCCAGGCCCAGCACGCACGCCAGCGCGTGCGCCAGCGTGGTCTTGCCGACCCCGGGCACGTCCTCGATCAGCAGATGGCCGCGTGCCAGAAGACAGGCCAGGCACAGGCGGGTCTGCGCCGGCTTGCCGAGCACGATGTGGTCGAGCTGCTCCAGCACGGGGGCGAACAGGGGGTTCATCGGCGGCTCGGCTCCCGGCCTCGAAGGATGGCAGCCGGAGCGCGCTCAGCGTTCACCGGCGGATTCAAGCACCAGCCGATCATGCAGCGCCAGCGACGCGTGCCCGTCGGCGGGCAACCCCGATGCGTCCTGATAGGCGCGGATCGCCGCGCGCGTGCGCGGGCCCGGTACACCATCCGCGTCGCCGGCATCGAAACCCCGTTCGGTCAGCAGGGCCTGGATGCGCGCGATCTGGTCGCGGCTGAGCCGGCGGTTGTCCAGGTCCGCGCCACGGCTGAGGGCGGGCAGACCTTGCAGGCGGTCGGCCAGGTGGCCGACCGACAAGGCATAGTTGATCGATCGGTTCCACGCCATGATCACTTCGAAATTGCGATAGACCAGGAATGCCGGTCCGGTGTGGCCCTGCGGCATCAGTATGGCGCCGGGCTGGTCGGAATCCGGCAGGGGTGATCCGTCGGGCAGTGTGACGCCGCGCGCCGCCCACGCGCGCACCGGCCGTTTGATGTCCAGCCGCGCCTGGGCATAGTCGAAACCCGCCGGCAGGCGGACTTCCCGACCCCAAAGCTCGCCCGCGCGCCAGCCGGCGCGACGCAGATAGTTGCCGGCCGAATGGAAGGCGTCGGGCAGCGACCGCCAGATGTCCTTGCGCCCGTCACCATCACCGTCCACGGCATAGGCCAGGAAGGTCGAAGGCATGAACTGCATCTGCCCCATCGCGCCCGCCCAGGAACCCCGCATGTCGGCCGCGGCGATGTGGCCCTGGTCGATGATGCGCAGCGCATTGAGCAACTCGCCGCGGAAAAACGCCGAGCGCCGGGTGTCCCAGGCCAGCGTGGCCAGTGCCGCGGGTGTGGGCAGGTCACCCATGAAGCTGCCGTAGTTGCTCTCCAGGCCCCAGAATGCGACCAGGATGGCCGGCGGTACGCCGTAGATGCGTTGCACCTCGTCGAGCAACGTCCGTTGCTCGCGCAGCTTCTCCTGGCCCTGGGCAATGCGGCGTGCGTTGACGCGACGCTCCAGGTAATCGACAAAGGTGTCGACGAACTCCGGCTGTCGCTGGTCCAGTTCCAGCACTCGCGCGAGCGGTTCGACACCGCCGAGCGCCGCCTCCAGCGTCGCGGCGGAGATGCCGCGCGCCAGGGCATCGGCGCGGAAGTCCTCGAGCCAACCGGCGAAGTCGCGCCCCTGCGTGGGTGCGGCGCTCTGGGCGAGGCCGGGCGCCGGCATCGCCAGCGTCAGGCAGAACAGGACGATGCCGAGGAACTGAGCGTCTGCCCGCATGCCGTCAGGGCCCGTTGCCGGCTTCGTAGAGCGACGGCGTGACGCGTGCCGAGGCGAGGTACTGGCGCAGATGCTTGATGTCCTGTTTGCTGAACGTGTTGCTGTGATGCGGATGGTGCAGCACGCCTTCCACCCCGTTGAGGCGCACACGGAAGCGAGCACCCTCGATCGGTTCGACTGTGGCGCCCAGGTGGTGCAGCAGGGATTCCACTTCACGCCAATGGATGTTGGCGCTGATGGGATCATGGAATATCAGGCGGATCAGATTCTGATGCTTGGTACTCATGAGTCGGTTCCGGTGAGGCGCTCAGCGTGACGGCTCAATATGCGCCGGTATGTTGCCGAAATGTAGCAACCGGCCAAGGGTCGGGCAAACCGCAGCATCATCGAAAAGGAAAGGCATCATGGTCGAATCGGGTCGGCAATCGGTGGACGGCAGCCAGGAGCGGCGTACCCGCCCGGACCTGCGTCGGATTTTCAGTGACGTGGTGGCCTGCGTCGAACCGTTCGTCGCGCGCGGCGGGCTCAACGGTCAGCCTGCGGAATACTGGGCGATCCATGCGGTCAGCGATCGCTTCCCGCAACTGGCGGGACAGGATGCGCGTACATTGGTCGCCGCGGCCTTGCGTTATCTGGGCGAACGGGGGCGGTGACGGTCGCGTCACGATTCGCCGGCCGCGCCGACCTGAGTGCCCGCGGACAGGCGGGCCGCCAGGTTCTCCCAGCGTATCTCGCGCAGACTCTGGGCCAAGCGGTGCACCTCGCCGGTCTCGACCTGACGCCGCCGTTCGCGCCCGTCGTGCACGCCATGGTGTCGCAGCATCTCGCGCAAGGCCTCGTGCTTGAGCTGGCGATCCGGACGCAGCACCTCACCCGGGCGGGTGTGGAAGGCATCCTCCCCGGGGGCGCAGGTCCGATCGAACACATTGAAGTGGCGGCAGGCCATCGGGCGCAGCGGGTGGATCGCACATGCCTCGTCGAGCAGGAACGGGCAGGCGTCGATGGCGCGGTGGTTGGCCAGTTGCGTGGCCAGACGCATGCGTGTCGGCGCTTCCAGCTTCTCCAGCACGTACCAGGCGATACCCATCAGTTCCAGCGGGTAGACGGGGATGTCGACATGGCTGCGGCAACAGTTGGCACAGCCGCGCGCACACGCCAGTTTGCGTCCGTCGGCGCGCAGTGCGGCGGCAACACCCCGATCGGTGATGTGCTGCACCTGCAACAGCAGCGCGAGCCAGGGCAGGCGTTTTTCGTCGGCGGCAAACGTCAGGCGGCCGGGCGGAGGGACCATGGCGGGGCGTTTCAACCGCGGTCCGGTTCCATGACCGCGTCGAGGTTGAGGTTGTCGCAGTAATCAAAGAAATCGCCGCGCAGGGTGGGCAAGTGCAGATCCGCCGGCACGCCGATGACGATGTTGACCGAGAACATGGGCGTTCCGGTGTGCGGCGCGGGATAGGTTTCCGTCGCCAGTTCCTCGATGTTGATGCCCTGGCGCGCAAAGAAGTCGGCCAGGCTGTGCACGATGCCCGGATGATCCATGGCCACTACGTTGACCCGGTAGGGGATCAGCGGTGTCTTGCGTTCGGCCGGGCGGGTACGCTTGTGGGTGATGGCCAGACCCAGTTCGGTACCGATCTGCCCGAGCCGGTCCTCCAGTTTGGTCAGCGCGTTCCACGGCCCGGAGATCAGCATCAGGATGGCGAACTGGCCGCCCAGCACCGCCATGCGCGACTCCTCGATATTGCAGCCCGCTTCGGCGATGCGGCTGGTGAAGCGCTGCACCAGGCCGATCTTGTCCTCGCCGGAAGCAGTGATGGCGAGATAGTCGATGTTGCTCATGGCATGTCCGTCGGATTGCGATCGGGCGCCATTGTACCGGTTCGCCGCCGCCTTGCCGGTTCCCTTGGCGGTGGGCCGGACCCAACCGCGAGGGACGAGCCGTCATCGCGAGCGCGCCGTAGCGATCCAGGGGTTTGCACGGGCGCGACGGTGGCCGCTGCATCGCCGCGGCGCCGGGCGACTTGCAATCACGGCGAAGACGTTGCGGTTGGTGTATCCGTTCCGCGATGCAAGCAGATCACGCAGGCGCTACCATTCCAGACCCGTTCACATCGAGGCAGCGACATGCGCGCCAGCATCATCGCGGTGGTCAATCAGAAGGGCGGTGCCGGCAAGACCACGCTGGCCATGCTGCTTGCCGGCAGCCTGGGCGATCGTGGCAAGCGCGTGCTGGTCGCCGATGCCGACAGCCAGACGACGGCCGTGCATTGGGCCGGCATGGGAGCCGGCTTTCCCGCGGTGGTGGAGGATTGCTCCGCGGAGGAGGGCAAGCTGCACAAGGCGCTGCGTAAACGCGAGGCGGATTTCGATTACATCGTCATCGACAGTCCGCCTGCCGCCGCGGCGCCGGTCACCGCCAGCGCGCTGCGTATCGCCCACCTGGCGCTGGTGCCGGTCATCCCTTCGCCGCTCGACCTGTGGGCCTCGGTACGCATCCGCGAGGCGATCAACCTGGCTCGTGAGCGCAACCCGGCGTTGCTGGCGCGCCTGGTGGTCAACCAGATGCAGCCGAACACGCTGCTGACGCGCGAGGTATTGGGCATGCTGCCGCAGTTCGGCATCCCGCTGATGGAAGCGAGCCTCAAGGCACGCATCGCCTACCGCGAGTGCGCCGCCCTGGGTAGCAGCATCCGCAATCTCGGCAGCCGTGGCGCACTGGCCGCCCTGGAGGTGGATGCGCTGCGGCGCGAGGTCGAGACGCTGCTGCAAGGGCGTTGACGACGACCCCGTTCGGGCGATCCCGGGGTGCGGCAACGCGGGCCGCTGCCCTGTTCAGTCGCGGCGGGGTCCGCGCCAGGTCGGTTCCGCTACGCCGGCGGAGTGATTGAACCACCGCGCCAGCACGAATAGCAGGTCGGACAGGCGGTTCAGATAGCGCCGGCTGACGTCGGTGATGGGCTCCTGTTCACCCAGCGCGCACAGCGCCCGCTCGGCGCGCCGGCACAGCGCGCGACAGACATGCGCACCGGCGGCGACGCGTGCGCCGCCCGGCAGCACGAATTCGCGCAGCGGCGGCAGCCGGGCGTTGTAGCGTTCCACCGCGGCCTCCAGCGCGGTGATCTGATCCTCGGTCAGCAGCGGATGGCCGGGCCAGGCCAGTTCGCCGCCCAGGTCGAAGAGATCGTTCTGGATGTGCAGCAGCAATGCATGCGCGTCATCCGGCACGGGCTCACACAGCAGTAGGCCCAACTGGCTGTTCAGTTCGTCCACCTCGCCCAGTGCCTGGATGCGCGGTGCCGATTTGGCGACGCGGCTGCCGTCGGCCAGTCCGGTCTGGCCGCCGTCACCGCCGCGGGTGACGACTTTGGTGATGCGATGGGGCATGTGGTCGGTTCCTGGATCGGGGGCTGCTTCAGACACCCACCTTGTGCTCGAGGCAGCGCAGATAGGCGGCGACGTCCGGCGGCTGCCGGTCGTGCAGTGTCTGCCAGATCATTTCCGCCAGACACTCCATGACTTCGTGCTGCGCTGCATGCGCGTCCATACCGCGCGCCAGCATGCGCTGGTAGGCGGCGCGCACGCCGGCCGGCTGATCGATGGACAACTGCTCGCTGATGGTCAGATGCAGCGCCAGATGTAGAAAGGGATTGGTATCGCCCGATTCGGGCGTCCATTCCCGCTCGCGGTGGCGCGCGGGGTTTTGCAGGATGGCGTGATACTCGCGATGCGCGCCGATGTGCTCGACGGCGATGGCTTCCAGATCGCTGAGCGGTTCGTGCGCCTGGTATTTGCGCCAGGCTTCGAAAAAGAAATCACGTGCCTGTTCACGGCTGGGGTTGAACATTTCAGTCGTCTTCGTAGGCCAGCGCCAGCACGACGCTGTACTGCAGCAGCCGATTGGCGCCATCCAGGTGCGCGATCTCGCCGTTGCCGTAGAACCCGATGAGCGGCATCTCCGGGAAGCGCGCGGCCAGGGTGCGCAGGTCGCGGTCATCGCCGCCATAGAACAGCGGGCCACGCCCCATGCATGGGAACATCAGGGCGAAGCGCGGCGCTTCGAGATGGCTGTCGGCCAACTGGGCGATGGTCGCCGCCATGTCACGCGCGGCGGCGGCCGGCTGGCGCAGCGCCCAGAACAGCGGCATGCCCGGCCGCAATCGGCCGGCGACGGTGACCGATTTGTCGTCGGCATTGGCGGCGACCACCGGCAGCAAATGGTAACGCCCGCTGGCCATGGCGTCGTCCGGGTCGCCATAGGGAATGCCCGCCATCAACAGGTGCGTGGGTATGCGTTCCGGCGCGCGCACGCTGAGCGGCAGCTCGCGTGCCAGGCGCACCAGCGCCGGCTCGCCACCGACCACGCGCACGTCGTGGCCATCGACTTGATCGATCGCCGCCGGCGCGCACAGCGGCCGTACCCCCTGCGACACGCCCAGGCGCAGTCCGACGCCGGTGAGCGCCAGTTCGGCCCGGCCATCCTCATGCACGCGCCCCCCCGCCCACACGCCATACGGGCCACGCCCGCTGGCGTCACCGGCCACGCCGCCGAAACGCGCGCCGCCGCCGGACAGCCAGTGCAGGTCCAGGGCATTGGGCGCCGCCAGGGTCAGTACCTGTGCGTCGTCGTCGTGCCGCGGCCGCAGCGCCGGGCCTTCGCCCAGCACCATGGCGGCGGCAGCGGGCGCGTCCAGCACCCAGTCTTCGTCGGTGAACACGCCGGCAGCGGTGCAGCCGGCGACCTGCATGCAGTTGGCGGCACGCGCTGCGGCGGTCAGCGCGGCACGCGCATCGGGCGCGAA
Source organism: uncultured Burkholderiales bacterium (assembly GCA_937949525.1). Taxonomy (GTDB): domain Bacteria; phylum Pseudomonadota; class Gammaproteobacteria; order Burkholderiales; family Thiobacillaceae; genus PFJX01. Next base: position 29,072 of record CALEDT010000008.1, read on the forward strand.
GTCGGCGCTGAGATACAGCAGCACCGCGCTGGCGATCGACAGATCGGCGCGCGTCATGGCCGTGGCCACGGCGTTGGTGGCGAGATCGGCGCTGGCCTGGGGGCCGACGGCGAGACCGGTGCCGACCTTCACGCCGTCTTCTCCCGGTAGTCGCACAGATCGCGGATCACACATGCGCCGCAGTCCGGCTTGCGCGCCTTGCACACATAGCGGCCATGCAGGATCAGCCAGTGATGCGCATGCTGGTGGAATTCGCGCGGTACGTGGCGCATCAGCTTGCGTTCCACCTCCAGTACGGTCTTGCCCGGCGCCAGGCCGGTGCGGTTGGCCACGCGGAAGATGTGGGTATCGACCGCGATGGTCGGTTGGCCGAATGCGGTGTTCAGCACCACGTTGGCGGTCTTGCGGCCGACGCCCGGCAACCGTTCCAACGCCGCGCGCTCGCGCGGCACCTCGCCGCCATGCGCTTCGAGCAGCAGGCGGCAGGTGGCGATCAGATTCCTGGCCTTGGTCTGGTACAGGCCGATGCGGCGGATGTGCGCCTTCAGGCCCTCCTCGCCCAGCGCCAGCATGCGTTCCGGCGTATCCGCCACCGCGAACAGCGTCTGCGTGGCCTGGTTGACGCCCTTGTCCGTGGCCTGGGCCGACAGCACCACCGCCACCAGCAACTGGAACGGTGTGCGATACACCAGTTCCGTGCTCGGGTGCGGATTGGCCGCCTGCAGGCGGCGGAAGATCTCGTGTCGGCGGTGGGCGTTCATGGCGGTCGACGTACGCCGGGCCGAATGCGGATGGGCGGCGGCAAGTACGGACATACATGATAAACCGGCGCGGTGCGCTTCAACCGGGCACGACCGTAAAGGCATCGGACGGTGAGGTGCCCTTGCGGACGACACACCTCGTAGGATGCGATTGATCGCCGTCAATTTTGCTGCCGTCCCGGCGAGGCAGAATTCCGCCGGTACTGTATGCGGTCGGGACGGCCGCATTCCGTGTCATCGACTACATCAGGAGACCCCCCATGCCCACCACCTGCACCCTTACGCCCGCTTGCGCCATCAGCCCGCGTGCACTGCTCGCCGGCATGCTCGCCGCATTGCTGCCGGGACTGGCGGCCGCCCAGTTCACGCTGGCGCCCTTGCCGTACCCGTCCCACGCGCTGGAGCCGCACATCGACACCATGACCATGGAAATTCACCATGGCCGGCACCATGCCGCCTACGTCAACAACCTCAACGCGCAGATCAAGCAGTATCCCGAGCTGGCCACGATGTCGCTGGAGGACATGCAGAAGCAGATTTCCCGCTTCAACATGGCGGTGCGCAACAATGGGGGCGGCCATTACAACCACGACCTGTTCTGGAACATCATGGCGCCCGAGGGCCAGCGCGGCCAACCCGGCGAGGCGCTGCTGGCCGACATCGTCAAGACCTTCGGTTCACTGGCGGACATGAAGAAGCGGTTCGACCAGGCCGCCCTGGGCCGTTTCGGTTCCGGCTGGGCGTGGCTGATCGTCACGCCGGACAAGAAGCTGGCGATCACGTCCACGCCCAACCAGGACAATCCGCTGATGGACCTGCCGGACGTGCAGCGCGGCACGCCCATCCTGGGTCTGGACGTGTGGGAACATGCGTACTACCTGAAATACCAGAACAAGCGCGGTGAGTACGCCACCAACTGGTGGAACGTGGTGAACTGGAACGAGGTGACGCGCCGCTACGATGCGGCGATGAAGTAAGCGATCGGTGCCGGGCGTGCGCCCGGCTCGGACGTGCCAGCGGCGCCGGGCTCAGGTCGCGGTCCAGATCTCCACGCGGTTGCGACCGTTCTCCTTGGCCCGGATCAGGGCCATGTCGGCATCGGCGATGGCCTCCTCGACCGGGCGGCGCGGGTGCATCTCGGCCAGACCGAACGAGGCGGTGACGAAGATCGTCTCGCCGTTGGGCAGGCGGATCGGCAGGCGCTCCAGGCCGGCGCGGATGCGTTCGACCACGGCGACCGCCTCGCGCACCGGACTGCCGGGCAGGCAGAGCAGGAATTCCTCGCCGCCGTAGCGGAAGATGGTGTCGTACTTGCGCAGCACGCCGGTGACGAAGCGGATGGCCTGACGCAGCACCGCGTCGCCGGCCGGATGGCCGCGTTCGTCGTTGATCTGTTTGAACCGGTCGAAATCCATCAGGCACAGACAACAGGGACGCTGGATGCGCGTCGCGCGTTCCTGCTCCTCGCGCAGCCGGTTGAACATGCCGCGCCGGCTGGCGCAGCCGGTCAGACTGTCGGTGGTCAGCAGTTCGCCGATGACGTCGAGCTGGATACGGCGCAGGCTGGTGTTCAGCCGGAATGCCAGATCGATGCACTGGTCGTACAGTTCGGGCGAGGGCCGGCGTTTGTCCAGCACTTCCAGCAGCGCCAGACGGGTGGCGGCGTGCATGGCCTGTTGCGTGGCCGCGAGTGCCTGGAAGTCGGCGTTCTCCCGCAGTGCATGCGTTTCCCGGCTGTGATACCACTGACCGAACGGTGAGCGCAGGTGCGCGTCCTCGGCGAGGTCGGCACGGTTGATCGAGTTGCCGCACACCAGGGTACGGTTGATCTGTTTGAACCAGGCCAGGTGCGCGGCGATGATGACCTCAAGCTCTTCGGTGAGGCGCTGGATTTCTTCGCGTTCGAGAGGCAGTGCCATGAGCCGTCCGCCGGTGTCGTCGTTGCCGCATTATCGGCCGGGAGCGGCCACGCTTGAGCGGTTCGGTCGGTGCCCGCCGATCAGGTTTCGACGATGTCCACCGGCGTATGCGTCGGCACCCGATCGTACAGCTCGGCCACGTCGGCATTGCGCATGCGGATGCATCCATGCGAGCGCGGCGCCTGCTCGAACGTCTCGTCCGGCGTGCCGTGGATGTAGATGTAGCGGCGCATGGTGTCGCACGCGCCCAGCCGGTTGAATCCCGGTTCGGTGCCGGACAGCCAGAGGATGCGGGTCAGTATCCAGTCGCGTCCGCGCTGCGCGGCGCCGAGTTCCGGCGTGTAGATCTCCCCGGTCGGGCGCCGGCGCACGAACACCGTGTTGAGCGGCAATCCGGCACCGATCTTGGCGCGTATCACATGCCGCCCGCGCGGCGTGCAATGGCTGCCCGCCTGCTCGCCGGCACCGTTGGCGGCGGTGGATACCGGCCAGACGCGGATGATCCGGTCGTCGTCGTCACGCAGTTCCAGCGTCTGACGGGTCAGGTCGATACGCAGCCTCATGATCTCTGATCGGTAACGTCGGATGTGCGGCGCCGCGCGCGGCGGGCGGCAAAGAATGCGCTCAGCAGTCCGCCGCAGTCCGCCGCGAGCACGCCGCCGATCACCTCGGCATGATGGTTGAGGCGCGGCTCGGCGAACAGGTCGACGACGCTGCCGGCGGCGCCGGTCTTGGGGTCGCGCGCGCCATAGACCACGCGTGCAACGCGGGCGTGCAGGATGGCGCCGGCACACATGGCACACGGTTCCAGCGTGACGTACAGCGTCGCGCCGGGCAGACGGTAGTTGCCGATGCGCGCGGCGGCGTCACGCAGGGCCATGATCTCCGCATGGGCGCTGGGGTCGTGTGCGCTGATCGGCTGATTGCAACCCGCGCCGACGATGACGCCATCGAGCACCACCACGGCGCCCACCGGCACCTCGCCCAAGGCGAGCGCGCGCTCGGCCTGGCGCAACGCGGCGCGCATGGCGTTCAGGTCATGTTCGGCAGGGGGGACAGGCATGGTCGGTCGTGATACATGGCGAAGCGCCGCGGCGATTTTCCGTTAAATTGCGCCGCGCCGGGGCACGCGTGGCTGCGGTCGAGGGCGGGCGCTCCGGCTGGTTCGGCAGGCGACGTCTTTGTAGGCAGAATTTCCTATCCTTTCAGTCGATTTTTTCCTTTAACCTCGCGCTGCTTCTCACTTCGGCCGCGTTACAGAACCTGGGTCGTCCCCACAGAAGTGAATTGGTGATTCCTTTTCCATCCTTTTCCAGAGGAGACCAGTATGCTCAAGAAAGCCTTGCGCGCGTTGCCCGTGGCGTTGGCCGTCGCGGCCGTGGCGGGAACCAGCGCCGCCCAAGCCCCTGAGGATGTGCTTCAGGCGCTGATCGACAAGCACGAATCGGCCTATCTGACGCAGAGCCCGCAGAACCTGATGATGATGCCGGACAACCCCGCCTACGATCTGATCGAGCAGGGCGAGGCGCTGTTCAAGCAGGCGCGTGGGCCGAAGAACGCGTCACTGGAGAAATGCGACCTGGGCAAGGGCCCTGGCGTGGTCAAGGGCGCGTATGTCGAACTGCCGCGTTACTTCGCCGATACCCGCCAGGTGATGGATCTGGAGTCCCGCCTGGTGTACTGCATGAAGACGCTGCAGGGCTTCACCGATGATGACCCGGCGATCAAGAAGCGCCACGGTTCCGACTCGGACATGATGAAGTTGCAGACCTACATTGGAAGTCAGTCCAATGGCATGCCCTGGAACCCGCCGATGAAACATCCCATGGAAAAGGCCATGCGCAACGCCGGGGAAGTCATGTTCTATCGCCGTTCCGGCCCGATGGATTTCAACTGCGCCACCTGCCACGCCCAAACCGGTAAGCGTATCCGCGCTTCCGTGCTGCCCAACGTGAACGTGCCGGAAGAATGGACCAAGGCGATTTCGTGGCCCGCTCATCGCGTCAGCCACGACCACGCCCGCAGCAGCCAGCACCGCGTGCTGGAGTGCCTGTGGCAGATGCGCTACCCCAACATCAAACCGGGTTCCGATGCATCCATCGCGCTGATTTCGTTCTGGACCGACGCCGCGCGTGGCCAGCCGGCCATCGTGCCCGACCTGAAGCGCTAACCGCCGATCGACGAGGAGAATCGCAACATGTTCAAGAAAACCACTCTTGCAGCCTCGCTGGCTGTCGCGTCCGCGCTGCTGCTGTCCACCAGCGTCGGCATGGCCTCCGGCACGACGCGAACCGAGACCGCCACTGCGCCCGCGAAGGCCAGCGCCGTGGGCAAGCCCCGTGCGGTCAACTACGCGCGCATGCGTCCGGAAGCCCTGGCCGAGCACCTGATCTTCAACACCGACAGCTATGACCTGGCTCAACCCACTCAGGAGGGGACCACCGGCCGCGACCGCCTGACCCAGGACGAGACCCAGAAGATTTGTTCGGAACTGGCCTACAAGCGCAAAGACATCGACGGCAAGACCGCCGAGAAAATCCAGGCCCTGGCCGAAGCCACCATCAAGTATCCCGAGGGCGGCATCAAGCTGGGCGACTGGAAGAAAGGTCGTGAACTGGCGTGGTCCGGCTTTGGTTTCCGTACCGCGCACAATCCGGACCGACACGGCCCCGGCCGCGAGCCCGGGGCCAACTGCTACAACTGCCATCAGTTGGCCGAGGATCGTATGGGCGGCACCTTGGGCCCCAGCCTGACCGGCTTTGGCAAGTTGCGCGGCTCCAGCCCGGAAATGCTGAAGTACGCCTATGACGTGATCTACAACCCGCACGTCTACTTCGCCTGCACCAGCATGCCGCGCATGGGCGCCAATGGTGTGATGACGCAGGAGCAGATCCAGGATGTGCTGGCCTATCTGTTCGATCCCGCGTCACCGGTCAACAAGTAACGCACGCGGATGCTGACCACGCCTTCGGCGTGGTGCTGTACCGGGGCCATCGGCGCGGACGCCGATGGCCTTTTTCGTGTGCGCCTGGCACATGCGGCGTGCCTTAGAATCAATGTGGTGCCCTTGAAAAAACAGAACCTCGCATGAAGCTGCTGAGCTGGAACATCCAATGGGGTCGCGGCATGGATGGTCGGGTCGATCTCGAACGTGTGGTACGCGACTTGCATGCGATCGGTGATTTCGACGTGATCTGCCTGCAGGAGGTCGCGGTCAACTTCCCTGGATTGCCGGGCAACGACGCCCGCGATCAGGTCGCCGAACTGGCGGCACTGCTGCCGGGCTACACACCGATCTACGCGCCGGCCACCGATGTGCCGGATGGCGCGGGCGGGCGCAAGCAGTTCGGCAACGCCGTGTTCTCGCGCCTGCCGGTCGGCCAGATCTGGCGTCACGCGCTGCCCTGGCCGGTGGATGCCGCCGTGCCGAGCATGCAGCGGGTGCTGCTGGAGGCGGTGGTGCACGCGGCGTTCGGTCCGGTGCGGGTGATGACCAGCCATCTGGAGTATTACTCGGCAGTGCAGCGCAGCGCGCAGATCGATGCCATCCGCAACCTGCACGCCGTGGCCAGCGCGCATGCGCGCCAGCCACGGGTGGGTAAGGGCGAGGAGGGCGGCAGCTTCGAAGTGTTCGAGCGGCCGGCCGCGGCCCTGCTGTGCGGCGACATGAATTTCCCGGCCGAGGCGCCGGAACGCAGCCGCCTGCTGGCACCCTTCGCCGATGGCACACCGGCGCTGCTGGACAGTTGGGACGTGCTGCATCCGGGCGAGCCGCATGCGCCCACCGTCGGCATCCACCCAGTCGATTTTGTCGATGCGCCGGCGTGTTTCGATTTCGTCTTCATTACTGAGGATCTGGCGCCGCGCCTGCACGCACACGGCATCGACCGGGACACCACGGCTTCGGATCATCAGCCGGTGTGGGTGGCGCTGGCATCCTGAGCCGGTGGACCAAGATATATCGGCGTCCATCCTTGCGCGTCCGTATAATCCGTATTCCCGCGCGCCTCACCAATCGGCGCGCGGCGTTTTTTTCCTCCGATCATTCGATCATTCGAACGTCTGCCTCGATTGGTGCCGCGTGCGCGGCAGGCCGTCGCAGGAGTAGTCATGTCATCCCCCGTCGTTTCCGCTGGCGGCACCACGCCCGCCGGCATCCCCGTTGCCGTGAGCTTTGCCGATCTCGGTCTTTCTGACCCGCTGTTGCGTGCCGTCGCCGAAACCGGCTACCACACGCCGACGCCGATCCAGGCACAAGGCATTCCGCTGGTGCTCAAGGGCGGCGACCTGCTCGCTGCCGCGCAAACCGGCACCGGCAAGACCGCCGGCTTCACGCTGCCCATCCTGCATCGGCTGACCGCCGGTCCGGTGGCGGCCCGACCCGGCCGGCCGCGTTGCCTGATCCTGGTGCCGACGCGGGAACTCGCTGCGCAGGTGGAAGAGTCGGTGCGTACCTATGGCAAATACGTCGATGTGAAGTCCATGGTCATGTTCGGCGGCGTCAACATCCACCCGCAGTACGCCGCGCTGCGCGGCCGTGTCGACATCCTGGTGGCAACACCCGGCCGCCTGCTCGACCATGTCGGCCAGAAGACCGTGGACTTGTCCGGCATCGAGATCCTGGTGTTGGACGAAGCTGACCGCATGCTGGACATGGGCTTCATCCGCGACATCCGCAAGATCATCGCGCTGCTACCGAAAAAGCGGCAGACGCTGCTGTATTCCGCCACCTTCTCCGACGAGATCAAGGCGTTGGCCAACGGCCTGCTCGACCACCCCGGCAGCATCGAAGTGGCGCGCCGCAACACCGCTTCCGAACTGGTCGAGCAATCCGTGCATCTGGTGCCGCAGGGGCACAAGAAGGATCTGCTGGCGCACCTGATCCGCCAGCACAACTGGCAGCAGGTGCTGGTGTTCACGCGCACCAAGCACGGCGCCAACAAACTCGCCGAGAAACTGGTCAAGGAGAATATCCCGGCCGCCGCCATCCACGGCAACAAGAGCCAGGGTGCGCGCACGCGCGCACTGGCGCAGTTCAAGGACGGCACGTTGCAGGTGCTGGTAGCCACTGACATCGCCGCGCGCGGCATCGACATCGACCAGTTGCCGCAGGTGGTGAATTTCGAGCTGCCCAACGTGCCCGAGGACTACGTGCACCGTATTGGCCGCACCGGTCGCGCAGGCAGCGCTGGCGCCGCGGTGTCGCTGGTGGATGCCGAGGAAATGGGTTATCTGCGCGACATCGAGCGCCTGATCAAGCGCGGTATCGCCCGCGTCGAGGTGGAAGGTTTCGTGCCACCGGCCACGCCGGTCGGTGCCATGCCGGACCGCGACCCGCGACCGCCTCGCCCGGCGCGTGGCGGCGGCCCGGCACGCGGCCAGACGCGCGTGCAGGGTGCCGGCAAACCGGCCGGCGCCCGGACGGTCACCGGCGGCAAGCCTGCGGGTCCGCGTGATACGCCGCGCCATCATCCCGCCGCTGCCACTGGCGCGCCGACACCGAACCGGCGCGAGTCGCACAACCGGCCCAAGGCGGCGTTGTTCAGCGCCAAGCCGGCCAAGGTCGAACGCTGACCGCGATGCAGCCCGCCAAGCCCCTGTTCTCCCACCGGCCCTACTGGGCCCGGCGCTTCGGCCCGGCGCCGTTCCTGCCGATGTCGCGCGCGGAGATGGCGGCGCTGGGCTGGGACCGTTGCGACGTCATCTTGGTCACCGGCGACGCCTACATCGACCACCCCAGCTTCGGTATGGCCCTGGTCGGTCGTCTGCTGGAGGCGCAGGGCTTCCGCGTCGGCATCATCAGCCAGCCGGACTGGACGTCGGCCGAGCCGTTCCGTGCGTTGGGCCGGCCCAACCTGTATTTCGGCGTCACCGCCGGCAACATGGATTCCATGGTCAACCGCTACACCGCCGACCGCAGGATCCGCTCCGACGACGCCTACACGCCCAATGGCGAGCCGCACAAACGCCCCGACCGCGCGGTCACGGTCTATGCGCAGCGCTGTCGGGAAGCGTACAAGGACGTCAACGTGGTGATCGGCGGCATCGAGGCGTCGCTGCGCCGCATCGCCCATTACGACTACTGGTCGGACAAGGTGCGCCGCTCGGTGCTGCTCGATGCGAAGGCCGACCTGCTGCTCTACGGCAACGCCGAACGCGCCCTGGTCGAGCTCACCCACCGCCTGGCCGCGGGCGAGTCGATCGAAGCCATCCGCGACCTGCGCGGCAGCGCCTTCATGGTGCCGCACGGCTGGAAGCCTGCGGAAGGCTGGCAGGAGCTGGATTCGCTGGCCATGGACACGCCGGGCCGGGTGGACCGGCATCCCGATCCCTACGCGGCGGGCCCCACGCCGCAGGGGGAGGGGGGACAGGGGGCGCAGCCTCTGCGTTACCTCCTGCGTGACCAGCGGCTGGCCGCCATCCACGCCGCCCGCGCCCACACCGTGGTGCGCCTGCCGGCGTTCGAGCAGGTGGAGAAGAACCCGGTGCTGTACGCGCATGCCTCGCGCGTGTTCCACCTCGAATCCAATCCCGGCAATGCGCGCGCCCTGGTGCAGGCGCACGGCGATCGCGACCTCTGGCTGAATCCGCCGCCGATCCCGCTTTCCACCCCGGAGATGGACGCGGTCTACGATCTGCCCTACGCGCGCGCGCCGCACCCGGCCTACGGCGACGCGAAAATCCCGGCCTGGGAGATGATCCGCTTCTCGGTCAATATCATGCGCGGCTGTTTCGGCGGCTGTACCTTTTGCTCCATCACCGAGCACGAGGGGCGTGTCATCCAGAGCCGCTCGGAGGAGTCCATCCTGCGCGAGATCGAGGCCATCCGCGACAAGACGCCCGGTTTCACCGGGGTCATCTCCGACCTGGGCGGCCCCACCGCCAACATGTACCGCCTGGCCTGCAAGGACGCGAAGATCGAGGCTGCCTGCCGGCGCCTGTCCTGCGTGTTCCCGGACGTCTGCGACAACATGTCCACCGACCACGGTCCGCTCATTCGGCTCTACCGCAAGGCACGTGCGCTGCCCGGCATCAAGAAGGTGCTCATCGGCTCCGGCGTGCGCTACGACCTGGCGGTGAAGTCGCCCGAGTACGTGAAGGAACTGGTCACCCACCACGTCGGCGGCTATCTGAAGATCGCCCCCGAACATACCGAGGAGGGACCGCTCGCGCACATGATGAAGCCGGGTATCGGCAGTTACGAGCGCTTCCGCCAGCTGTTCGAGAAGTATTCGAAGGATGCGGGCAAGGAGCAGTACCTGATCCCGTATTTCATCGCCGCCCATCCCGGCACCACGTTGGAGGACATGCTCAACCTTGCGCTCTGGCTCAAGCGCAACCGGTTCCGCCCGGACCAGGTGCAGACCTTCCTGCCCACGCCGATGGCCCTGGCCACCGCCATGTATCACAGCGAACTCAATCCGCTGAAGAAGGTGCTGCGCGGCGGCCGCGCGGTGCCGGTCACCCGGCAAGGCAGGGTGCGCAAACTGCACAAAGCCTTCCTGCGCTACCACGACCCGGACAATTGGCCGCTGCTGCGCGAGGCGCTGAAAGACATGGGGCGCGAAGACCTGATCGGCAACGGCAAGCACCATCTGATCCCCAGCTTCCAGCCGGCCGGCACCGGCCGGCGTCCGAACGCTGCGAGCCGGATGGAGCCGGTGAAACAGGGGCGCGCGGCCGAGTCCCGGCAGCGGCCGGATGCACGACCCGCGAGGGGCACGGCACCGTCGCGCGCGGGTGCGCCACCCGCCCCGGGCGGGCAGGGACGACGCGGCAGCCGAGCGAAACCGCGCTGATGCCGTGCCCGACGGCGTTACGGTAGCATGTCGGCCTGGTCCGGCGAGTGCCGGCCGTATCGCAAGGAACGTCGTGTACGCGTCCCCTATCAGGAGGCCCCATGAACATCCGGATGATCGCGCTGCCGCTGCTGTGCGCCACCCAGGTCACCCTGGCCGATGAACCCGCCCGACCGCCCGCCGATACGCGCGGCGCCGTCACGCCGACCGCTGCATCCGTGGCGGCCGCGCCCGGCCAGCGCCAAGCCGGCATGCGCCGGCTGCCCAGAGGCGACTTGCGCCATTGCCTGGAGTTGGATGACGACAAGGCGGTGATTCGCTGCGCGGAGGGTCGGCGGTGACGTCGACCTGCCAAAGATCAAGTGCGTCGGCGGCGCGAGCAGGTATGTTCACGCCCGATGTCCACTGACGCTCCGGATGACCATGAGTACCCCGCTCGATCAAGATTCCGCACATGCCCCGACCGGGGCGGGTCGCCCCATGCGGCGCGGTCCGCCCCGTGGACCGTTGATCATCATGCTGGTGGTGGTGGCGGTGGTCGGTGCGCTGGCCCTGTGGGCTTACCTGACGCCGCCCAAACCGTTGCCGGAGATCCCGCCGCACAAACAGATTCCGGCGGAGTGGCATCACCCGCAGGATCCGCGTCCCGACCCGGATCCGGCCAAGCGGCCGTTCGAGCCCTGAGCGGTGCGCTGTAGCACGGCGGTCCGACCGGACGCGGTCAGTCGGCCGGCAGCGTGACCTGCCCGTCCGTGCTGAACTGGTAGTCACGGAACACGTGTTCGGCGCTGAGCAGCGCGTAACTGCCGTCCTCGCGCCGCACGCTGGTGTCCTTCAGTCGGTAGGTGTAGTGACCGCAGGTCCAGATGTTGAAGTCGCGCATGTGCGTGCACAGACAGGTCTTGTCCGTCACCCTGATCTTCTTCTCGCCCGGATGCGCGGCCACCTCGCGGTTGTAGGCGTCGATGTAGGCGCAACGGCCGTTGGCGTCGAGCAGATAGCCGAAGGATTCGCAGTTGGGATGCGTGCCCGCGCCGATGCCGGGGCTGCTCTTGATCATGCGCATCGGATAGCCCGTGGGCGAAATGCCGTTGACTTCGATGTCGTTCTCGTTGGCCTTGAAGTATTCCTGCTTGACCACGTCGGGCAGGCCGCATTCCCGCGTGACCGTGAAGCGTGTCGCCACCTGCACGGCAGCCGCGCCTCGTTCCAGGAAGGCGGCGGCGTCGCTGCCGGTGAAGATGCCGCCGGCCGGGATCAGCGGGATGTCGAGTTGCTCGCCGCGCAGCCAGTTCTGGATCTCCGTGACGATGCTGGCGAGATCGTATTTCATCCAGTCGTCGAGGCCGAAGCCCAGATGGCCGCCGGCCAGCGGTCCCTCGACCACGACATAGTCGGGCAGGCGGCCGCAGCGCGCATTCTTGCGCAGGAACAGTTGCAGCGCGCGCAGGCTGGATACGATGATGCCCAGCTTGGCGTCGCGAAAGCGGGGGTGTTCCTCCATCAGCGCGAACGAGCCCAGATGCAGCCCGGCCGCCAGCGTGATGCCGTCGATGCCGGCATCGAGCGCCGCGTTGAGACGGACCTTGAGCGTCTCCTTGGGCGCGTTCATCGTCAGCTTTTCCATGCAGTTGATGAACACCATGCCCTCGCCGCGTTTGGCGTCCATGGCGCGCCGCACGTGCATGCGCGTGGCTTCTTCCAGCTCGCCGAGATGGAACTTGACCAGGGTCTTGTCCATCAGGTTCTGCACGTTCGCCTTGTACAGCTTGAGCTTGTCCTTGACGAAGCGGGTCTTGAAGTGGCGGTCGATCACGGTCGGCACCATGGCGTCCGAGATGTGGCCGACACCGCCCAGGCGCGCCGCTTCCAGCGCCAGTTCGACCGTCGAGATGTCCACCCCCATGCCCCCGATGACGATGGGCACCAGCTCGTGACGGCCGAGACGGAAGCGGAAATCATCCACACGTTTCATAGAAGTCCTGGATACGGTCGGGCTCGACGCGGTCGGTCAGGGATGCGCCGGCAAGGGGAGAGAGCGGCAATTCGGAACATCTGCGGAGATCAAGCCGCGATGATAAGCGTTTGGCGCACGCGCAGCCAGCAACCGCCCAGCACCATGGCTAGCGGAAGGCGCCCAACGCGGGGCCACGCTCGATGTCAGAAACCACCGCCGTGGCTGCGGTACAGGCGTGCGGCCCGCACCAGGTTGAGCGCCAGAACGAAGGCGGAAGCGGCGAGCAGGGCCCCGCCGGGCATCGCCAGCGCGGGCAGGAAGGGTGCGCCGGACAGGCAGGCGAGGCTGGCGACATGCAGCCGAAACTGCCGTCTGGCCGCGCCGTCGGGCAGGAAATCCTTCATGGTCGGCAGCCCGGCGCCACGCCCGTTCCGGCGCGACTGCAGGTGGAACCAGGCGAGAAAGGGCACGATCTTGCCCAGCATGCCGTGGGTCACCGATACCGCGAAGCCGAGCAGGAACAGCACGCCCGCGAGCAGTCGCGGCGTGTGCGGGCCGCCGGTCAGGAACAGCAGGCAGGCGGCGATCAGGCAGATCATGGCGACACGCCAGTAATCCAGGGTGACATCCGGCGTCTTGCGCCGCCGTCGGCGCAGCACGTCCAGCGTCACCAGCGCGAACGCGACCAGGCCGACACCGATGCCGGCGTGGCCGATGCGCTGCCAGGGTGAGGGGGCCAACAGCGCCCAGGCCAGTGAAACGCCCAGTCCCCAGGCCAGCGCGCGGGTCAGACGCGGCGGGTAGGGCGGAGTGACCTGCAACATCGGCACCACCTGCCAGGCCGTGGCCATCACCAGCATGCCGATCCACCCGGCCAGTCCGGCGATGGCGTGGCGTTCGAGCCAACGCAACGGATCCGCCGGCTGCCAGTCGCCGCGCAACCAGGCCACCAGGCCCAGGCCCAGCAGCACGACCACCGGCAACGCCGCCACAGCCAGGCGCATGCCACGCACGGTATCGATCGATCGCGCCCGCGCCAGCGCCAGCGCGCCAGCCGCCAGGTAGGGGCACAGCGTCAGCGCGATCCATCCACCCGCCAGGCGCAGCGCGCCGGTATGCATGGCATCCATCCCCCAGGCCAGCAGGGGCGTGCCCAGCGTCAATCCGGCCCAGGCGATGCGCCCCACCCACACGGCGCCCGGCACCGGCACCCCGCCGACTACGGGGAGCATCTGCGTCAGCGCACCGAGCATCACCAAGCCGAGAAAGCCCAGTGTCAGCAGATGCGTCAGGGCGACCGTGCGCGGCGCCAGCAGGTCGGCGGTCCAGTGCGGAAGCATGGCGAGCACGCCGGCGGCGAACAGGAAGGCCGGGGCGACCAGCATGAACAGCAGCGGCACCCCGAACGGCGGCGCCTGCTCATAGGCCAGTCCGTGGCGGCTCACGCGCGCACGCGGGGTTCGATCAGGATCTCGTAGCAGCCGTCCGCCAGCATGTGGGTGCGGTGGGCGTAACCCATGTTCTCCAGCATGCCGTACAGCGGAAACGGCTCCCGGTGCAGCAGGAAGCGGATGTGCTGCCCGGGCCGCAGCAGGTCGAGTGCGGCCAGCACCTTTTCCATCGGCTCCGGCGGCTCCAGCCAGCGCGCGTCGACCAGGACTTCCTGCTTCATGCGTGTTGCGTGTGTTCCAGACCCGACAGGGTGGCGAGCAGCCCATCGCGCTCGGCCGCGAGCGCCTGATCGGCCATCGGATAAAGGATGTTCTCCTCCTTCATGTTGTGCTGGCGCATCAGCATCAACAAGGTCTCGGACAGGCTCATGTAGGCGCGATAGTCCTCACGCGCCAGCGCCGCGCGCATGCTGTCCATCAGGCCGAGCATTTGTTCGTGCTCGCCGCGCATGATGAAGGTCGGTCCGCCGACCATGCCGGTGCGGGCCTCGAACGCAGGAAACAGCACGTCCTCCTCCATGGCGAAATGCCGGCGCATGGCCGCGTGGAAGTCCTGGAACCGAGTGCGCGCATCGTTCCAGTTTTTTTCCGCGACCGCGTTCTCGGCGGCCGTGAACAGCTCGTCACAATGCGTGTGGTCGTCGCCCAGATAGTGGGTGAAAGTGGTCATGGCAGCTCCGGCGGCATCGAATGGCGTGCATGGTGCGGACACCGTCCGGCGCCGGCCTTGATCTTTGGCAAGGCAGTTGCCGGTCCGTTGCTACACCGCTATAAGGGCATGCATGGCCAAGAACGCGACCGTCTACGTCTGCGCCCAGTGTGGCGGCCAGACGAGCAAATGGCAAGGGCAATGCCCGCACTGTCTGGCCTGGAATACCTTGGCGGAATCGATCCGGGAGGCCACGCCGCGCCGGTTCCAGTCGCTCGCCGCGAGCGGCGAAGTCACGCGCCTGTCGGCCGTGTGCGCGCAGGAGGCGCCGCGGCTGGCCAGCGGCCTGGCGGAGTTCGACCGGGTGCTCGGCGGCGGCCTGGTGGGCGGTGGCGTGGTGCTGATCGGCGGCGATCCGGGCATCGGCAAGTCGACCCTGTTGTTGCAGGCGCTGGCCGAGATCGCCGCGCGTGAGCACGTGCTCTATGTCAGCGGCGAGGAATCGGCCACGCAGATCGCGTTGCGCGCGCGGCGGCTGGGTATCACCGCCGACCTGCCGCTGCTCACCGAGATCCGGCTGGAAGGCATCCTCTCCACGCTGCGCGCGGCGCCGCCGCGTGTCGCGGTGATCGACTCGATCCAGACCGTCTACACCGAGCAGTTGCAGTCGGCGCCGGGCAGTGTGGCCCAGGTGCGCGAATGTGCCCAGGAACTGACGCGCCACGCCAAGCAGAGCGGCACTTCGCTGTTTCTGGTCGGCCACGTCACCAAGGAAGGTGCGTTGGCCGGCCCGCGCGTGCTCGAACACATCGTCGATACGGTGTTGTATTTCGAGGGCGATACCGGCTCCAGCTTCCGCCTGATCCGTGCCTTCAAGAACCGCTACGGCGCGGTCAACGAGCTGGGCGTGTTCGCCATGACCGACAAGGGGCTCAAGGGTGTGGCCAATCCGTCGGCGCTGTTCCTGACGCGCGACGAACGTGAGGCGCCGGGCTCCTGCGTGGTCGTGGCGCAGGAAGGCACGCGCCCGCTGCTGGTGGAGATCCAGGCCCTGGTGGATGCGGCGCACGCGCCCAACCCGCGCCGGCTCACGGTCGGCGTCGATGGCAACCGGCTGGCCATGCTGTTGGCGGTACTGCATCGCCACGGTGGGGTGCCCTGCTATGACCAGGACGTGTTCGTCAACGCCGTCGGTGGCGTCAAGATCACCGAACCGGCCGTCGATCTGGCCGTCGCACTGGCGGTGGTGTCCTCGCTCAGGAACAAGCCGATTCCGCATAAACTGGCGGTGTTCGGCGAGGTCGGCCTGGCTGGCGAGATTCGCCCGGTGCAGCGTGGCCAGGAACGGTTGAAGGAAGCCGCCAAGCTCGGCTTCGGGCAGGCGCTGTGTCCGCGTGGCAATCTGCCCAAGGCGCGCATTGCCGGCCTGGAGGTGACCGGCGTGGCGAGCTTGGCTGAAGCGCTGGAGTTTTTCCGTCGGTTGTGAGCGGCTGGAGAACCGGGTGCCTGAGGAGTATTAGAAAATTCTTATATTGATATTCCGAGTGCATTGTCCGAAAATGGCTGCCAGGCGCCGTTGACGGTAGGCAGTGCCCAACCTTGCGAGGAGAACAACGATGTGGAAGCTGATCGGTGGCGTGGTCATCGGCGTGGTACTGACCCTGGGCCTCGCCTACGCGATGATGAGCCGGCTGATGTTCACGGAAACGGAAAGCCCGTTCGGCCTGGAAGAAACGGTCGCGCGCATCCAGCACAACATCCAGAACACCGGCAATGGCTGGGAGCTGTCCGGCCTGCGCAACCCGGCGCGCGCGGTTCAGGCCGACGGCGGCAACGTGCTGCCGGTGATGATGATCGAGGCGTGCAGCACCAAGTACTCCAAGCCCATCCTGAAAGAGGACACCGTGCGTTTCCTGTCCATCCTGATGCCGTGCAAGGTATCGGTGTACAAGAAGAACGACGGCAAGATCTACATCGGCACCATGAACGCCGGCCTGATGGGCAAGATGTTCGGGCCACTGGTGGGCGACGTGATGAGTCAGGTGGCGGAGGATCAGAAGAAATTCCTGTCGTTCGATCCCAGCACGCCGGCGCCGCCGATGATCCTGCCGACGGCAGGGGGGGGCGCCCAGGGCGGTGGTGGCGGCGGCGGTTGTTGATCGTCGGCGCCGACACACCGGTTGCCGAATCCATCCACTCTCATGCACGGAGTTCCCATGCTGACACGATACGCCGGCATGCTGCTGGTGCTCGCCATCACCCTGTTTCCTGCCGTGCCGGCCTTGGCCGCGGCGGACACCCAGGCTGCGCCGAGTGTGCGCTCGGCATCCAAATCCACCGCCGACCACGCCAGCTTCAAGATCCTGCAACAGGAATTCAAAAGCGGCCCGGAGGTGACCCGGGCCTGTCTGACCTGCCATACCGAGGCGGCCAAGCAGGTGCTCAGGAGCAAGCACTGGACCTGGGAGTTTCTGAACCCGACCACGCAGCAGCGGCTGGGCAAGAAGCACGTGATCAACAACTTCTGTACCGCCGTGCCGTCGAACTACGCGTTCTGCACGGCCTGCCACGTCGGCTACGGGTGGAAGGACCAGAACTTCGACTTCGGCGCGCAGGAAAACGTGGACTGCCTGGTGTGTCACGACACCACCGGCAGCTACCGCAAGCTTCCCGGATTGGCGGGACACCCCAACTATCAGGACATGGAGTTCCCGCCCAAGTCCGGACGCATCGTCAAGGCGCCCGATCTGGGCAAAGTGGCCCGCGCGGTGGGCAAGACCAGCCGCGACACCTGCGGTGCCTGCCATTTCTATGGCGGCGGCGGCGACGCCGTGAAGCATGGCGATCTCGACAGCTCGTTGGAGCAGCCGGGCAAGTACCTGGACGTGCACATGGCCAAGGACGGCCTCAACTTCACCTGCGGCACCTGCCACCTGACTTCCGGACACGACGTGCCGGGTAGCCGCTACGCGGTGACGGTGGCGCAGTCCGATACCGCGCGCATGCATATGCGTGGACGTCAGGAGGGCAACCCGGCCACCTGCGAATCCTGTCATGGCGACAAGCCGCACCAGCATCGCCAGGCCGACCGCTTGAACAGCCACGCGCGCAAGCTGGCCTGCCAGACTTGCCACATCCCCGAATTCGCGCGGGCGAAGCCGACCAAGATGATGTGGGACTGGTCGACCGTCGGCCGCATGGACAAGGACGGCAAACCCTACAAGCTGAAGGACAGCAGCGGCTACGAATCCTATGACAGTCGCAAGGGTCATTTCGCCTACGAATCCAACGTCATCCCGAAGTACGTCTGGTTCAACGGCGAGATCAACTACACGCTGCGCGAGACCAAGCTGGACCCCAGTCAGGTGATCCAGATCAACCGCTTCGAAGGCAGCCCGGACGACGGCAGGTCCAAGGTCTGGCCGATCAAGCGCTTCGTCGGCAAGCAACCGTATGACATCGGCAACAACCAGTTGGTGGTGTTTCACACCTGGGGGCCGGACGACAGCGCGTTGTGGACCAACTTCAACTGGGACAAGGCCATCGAGTTCGGCATGCGTGAAATCGGCGCCGAATACAGCGGTCAGTTCGCCTTCGTCAGCACCGAGATGTCTTGGCCGATCACGCACATGGTGGCGCCCAAGGAAGACGCGCTGGCATGCAAGCAATGCCACACCGCGCCCGGCCGTCTCGATCAGGTGCCCGGACTGTACATCCCCGGGCGTCACGGCCATGCGCTGCTCGACACTTTGGGCTGGAGCTTCGCCGGCCTCGCCCTGTTGGGCGTGATCGCCCATGGCGCCGGCCGTATCGTCACCTCCCGCAGGAAGGAAGAGCAATGACCGAACGCATCTACGTCTTCAAGCGCTTCGAGCGCTTCTGGCACTGGTCGCAGGCCTTGCTGATCATCACGCTGATGCTCACCGGCTTCGAGATCCACGGCACCTACCGGCTGTTCGGTTTCGAGTCGGCGGTGAACACGCACACCATCGCCGCCTGGTCGCTGGTCACGCTCTGGGTGTTCGCCATCTTCTGGCATTTCACCACCGGCGAGTGGAAGCAGTACATCCCCACCTTCGACAAAGTGGGCGCGATGTTCAGGTACTACCTGACCGGCATATTCACGCACGCGCCGCACCCGTTCCGCCAGACCACGCTGCGCAAGCACAATCCGTTGCAACGCCTGGCCTACCTGGGCTTCTGGCTGGTGATGTCGCCGTTGATCTGGTTCTCCGGCTGGTTCTACCTGTTCTACGACTCCTGGGCGGACTGGGGCGTGGATGCCTGGCTGTCGCTGGAATGGGTGGCGTTCTTCCACACGCTGGGCGCATTCATGATCCTGATCTTCTTCATCGCCCACGTCTACCTGGCCACCGCCGGACACACACCCACGTCGCACATCAAGGCGATGATCACGGGTTGGGAGGAAGTGGAGTAACCGATCGGATCCGTCCTTGGCCTGCCGGGCGAAGGGCGGATCGGGTGCCCGCGGCGCTGGATTGCTCCGACAGCGGCCGCTTGACGTCATCGCCGCCGCCCGCGTGCGCGGGTTGGTGATAACCTTGCGGGTTCAATCCGTGCCCCTCCCGCGCATGTTCCCCTCACTGACCGAATTGATCGGCCGGCGCCCCTGGTTGGTCGTGCTCATGGGCTGTCTGCTGGTTGCCCTGGGCGCGCTGTACAGTCATGACGTGATGCAGCGACTGACGCTGGCGCCCGGCTGGGAAGTGCCCGGCAGCGGCTCGGATACCGCGGTCCGGGTGCTGCGTGACCAGTTCGGGCGCGACGAGACGCCGGTGATCCTGCTGTTCCGCCCGCGCACGACGGCACTTGGCGCAGCCGACAGCGCGGACTATCGCGATGCCGTCGAGGCGGTGCTGGGCGCCATCGCGCACAATCCCGACGTCGGCAGCGTGGTCAGTTATCACACCACCGGCGATGTCCGATTCCGCTCCAGGGATGGCCAGTTGGTGTATGCCATGGTGCAGTTGGCGCGCGGCGCCGACGAAGGCATCGGCGCGTTCGAGCGGCTGCGTGCACAGACGCATTCCGATACCCTGGAAGTGTTGCTGGGCGGCGAACTGGCGACTTACGTCGATATCCGCCATCAGCTCGAGCGCGACATCTGGCGCGCGGAAGTGGTCAGTTTCGTGGTGCTGGCGGTACTGCTGGTGTGGGTGTTCGGTTCGCTGGTGGCGGCGATGCTGCCGCTGGTGGTTGGCGGCGTGAGCATCCTGTTGTCGGTGGCTTTGCTGAAGACGTTCACGCACGTCATCGACATCAGCGTGTATGCCGCCAATGTCGTATCCATGCTGGGTTTGGCGCTGGCCATCGACTATGCGCTGTTCATCGTTTCCCGCTTTCGCGAGGAGCTGGACCGGGATGGCGAGGTACGCCGGGCGTTGGCGGTCACCATGCGCACCGCCGGACGAACCGTGGCATTCAGCGGCCTGACCGTGGCCGCCAGCCTGTTCTGCCTGCTGATGCTGCCGCAGCGTTTCTTCCAGAACATGGGGCTGGCCGGCGGCATCTCGGTGGCCGGCGCCATGCTCACCTCCATCATCCTGCTGCCGGCGTTGCTGGCGCTGCTGGGCCGGCGCGTCAACAGTCTGGCGCTGCCGGTGCTGGCGCGGCGCGCGGCGCGCCAGGGCGATGACGGCCGCTGGTTCCGCTTCAGCCAGTTCGTCATGCGGCGCGCTTGGGCGGTGCTGATCGGCACGTTGGCTCTGCTGCTGCTGCTGGGGGTACCGGTGCTGCACATGGACATCGGCCCGGCCGACAGCCGGTCGTTGCCGGTGACCGCGGAAAGCCGTCAGGTGCAGGAGATGCTGGAGCGCCGCTTCCAGCATGCGGACATGAGTCCGCTGGTGCTGACCGTGCGCACTGCGGGCGGGGACGCCCACGCGGAATCCGGTTTGGCTGGACTGCACCAGTTGACGCAACGTCTGCAGACGCTGTCCGGCGTGATCGCCGTCAAAGGGCTGGTCAGTGTCGACGACAATCTGAAACTCGAGGACTACCAACTGCTTTACCGCTATCCGGATCAGTTCCCGATGGCAGCGGAGACGCTGGCGGCCTACGCACGCGGCCCCTACAGCGTGCTCTATGTCGAGTATGCGCAGCCACCCAACTCCGAGGATGCACGCGATCTGGTGCGGGAGATTCGCGCGCTGGCACTGCCTGACGGCATTGCGGCACTGCATGTCGGCGGTTTTCCTGCCTTTCACCTGGATTATCTGGAATCGCTGGGCAAATGGGTACCGTGGACCATCGCCGTCATCGTCTGTGTCATCTTCGTGCTGCTGTTCTTCATGTTGGGCAGCGTGCTGATTCCGCTGAAGGCGGTGCTGACCAACCTGTTGTCGCTGTCGGCGACGTTCGGCGCGCTGGTCTGGGTGTTTCAGGACGGCAATCTGGCCGAATGGCTTGATTTCACCCCGCAGGGCAGCATGGACGGCACCATCCTGGTGCTGATTTTCGCTGCAGCGTTCGGTCTGTCGATCGACTACGAGGTGTTCCTGCTGTCCCGGGTCAAGGAAATGTGCCAGCATACCGGCGACAACATGCGCTCCGTCGCCACCGGCATCCAGCGTAGCGGGCCCATCATTACCAGCGCGGCCTTGTTGATCGGTGTGGTGCTGGGCGCCTTCGCCATGGGCGAGGTGGTGTTCATGAAGGCCATGGGACTCGGTTTGCTGCTGTCGGTGATCGTCGACGCGACCCTGGTGCGCATGCTGCTGGTGCCAGCCAGCCTGCGGCTACTGGGGCATCTCAACTGGTGGGCGCCGCGACCGTTGCTGATGCTGTACCGGCGGTTCAACATGAGTGAGGCGGAACGCGCGCCGGAGGCTACTGCGCACGAGTCGGCGGGAAAGCGAATCGAACGATGACGAGAGTGCTATCGGCCCTGTTGCTGGCCACCGGTCTGTGCCTGTTCCCACCGGCGGCACGCGCGGATCTCGCCATGGCCGGACGCAGTACGGTACTGGCCATGGGCATGCAGGGTATCGGCCAGGAAGGGGTATGGCTGCGGCGCACGCAGATCCGTCGCGACCTGATCGACCGCGGCAAGGCCTATACCCATTTGTACGATCTCGATCGTCGGGAAATCACCATCATCGATCACTCCCAACGCCTGGCACAGGTCCATGCCATGGCCGACCTGCGCCAGCAGGCGGGCGCGCGCGCCTCCGCCAGCGACCTGCGTCTGAAGATCACGCCGACCGGGCGCCGTCAGCCCTTGCAGGACTGGAGTTGTGCGGAGCATCGGTTGGAGGCGGCCATGCCGGCGCAGATCGGCGACGAGCAGGTCAGCTTCGAATTGGCCGGCACGCTCTGGCTGGCACGCAACACGCCGCAGCAGAAAGAGATCGCAGCGTTCATCAAGGCCGCCGAGAATCCGGATTTCTTCATGGGCATACCGGCGTTGGCCAAGACCTCACCGGCTCAGGCGAGTGGCTTGAGTGAGGTGGTGCGCCGCCTGGCGCCGCTCGGCCTGCTGTGCGCGGCCGAGCTGGAGACGCGTTACGAAGGCACGGGTCGCCTGGCCGAGCTGTCGCGCAAGATGAACAGCCGCATCAGTGTGCAGTACGAGCGCTACAGCACCGATGCATTGGACCCTGCGTTGTTCGCCGTTCCGGTCGGCTACCGGGTGGTGCGCGACTGAAGCAGGATCTCACCGCAACGACCGCGGATCAAATCAGTTGCTGGCCATGCTCGCGCGTGTTGTGGAACCGCACCTTGGGCCAGCGTTCCATGGCGAGGCTGAGGTTCACGTGGTTGTCGGCGAGATAGACCAGGTTGTCGTCGACATCGCGCGCCAGCCGCATCTGCTGAGCCTTGACGAAGTCGGCCAGATGCGCGGCATCCGCGCAGGTCACCCAGCGCGCGGTATGAATGGGGGAGCGTTCGAACACCGCATCGACACCGTATTCGGTCTTCAGCCGGTGCTCCACCACCTCGAACTGGAGCTGGCCCACGGCACCCAGCAGCGGCAGGCTGTCGAGCAGCGGCGTGAACACCTGGATCGCGCCTTCCTCACCCAGCTCGCGTAGGCCCTTGCCCAACTGCTTGGATTTCAACGGGTCGCGCAGGCGCGCCTTGCTGAACAGATCGGGCGCGAAGTAGGGGATGCCGCGGTAGTGCAAGGCCTCGCCTTCGGTCAACACGTCGCCGATTTGCAACTGACCGTGGTTGTGGATGCCGATGATGTCACCAGCGTAGGCTTCCTCCATGCGCGCCCGTTCGTTGGCCATGAACACCACGGCGTTGGCGATCTTGATCTCCTTGCCAGTCCGCCGGTGGCGTACTTTCATGCCTGGCGTGTAGCGCCCGGAGCAGACACGGAAAAAGGCGATGCGGTCGCGGTGATTGGGATCCATATTGGCCTGGATCTTGAACACGAAGCCGGTAAACGCTTGCTCGGCGGGATCGACGTAGCGGGTGCCGCCGGCGATGTCGGCCTGACGCGGCTGCGGCGGCGGTGCCCAGTCCTTGAGGGCGCGCAGGATCTCGCGCACACCGAAGTTGTTGATGGCCGAGCCGAAGAACACCGGCGTCTGCCGGCCCTTGAGGAAATCATCCAGATGAAACGCGGCGCCGGCACCGCGCACCAGCTCGATTTCGCCATCCATGGCGGCGAATTCCATCGGATACTGCGCGCGCAGCGTCTCGATCGCGTCGCCACGCAACACTTCGAACGACTGGTCGGCACGTTCCTGGCCGGGGGTGAAGCGCAGCACCTCGTCATCGATCAGGTGATAGACGCCGTGAAAACGCTTGCCCATGCCGATCGGCCAGGTAACGGGCGCGCAGTGGATCTTGAGGATGGACTCGATCTCGTCGAGCAGTTCCAGCGGCTCGCGCACGTCGCGGTCGAGCTTGTTGATGAAGGTGATGATGGGCGTGTCGCGCAGCCGGCACACCTCGAGCAGCTTGATGGTCTGCTCCTCGACGCCTTTGGCGGCGTCCACCACCATCACCGCGGCGTCCACGGCGGTCAGCACCCGGTACGTATCCTCGGAGAAATCCTTGTGGCCAGGGGTGTCCAGCAGATTGATGACGCAGTCGTCGTAAGCGAACTGCATGACCGAACTGGCCACCGAGATGCCGCGCTGCTTCTCCACCTCCAACCAGTCCGAAGTGGCGAACTTGCCGCTCTTGCGCGCTTTGACGGTGCCGGCCATCTGAATCGCGCCGCCGAACAGCAGCAGCTTCTCCGTGAGCGTAGTCTTGCCGGCGTCGGGGTGGGAGATGATGGCGAAGGTGCGGCGTTTCGCCACGTGTGGAGCGAGGGGGCTGTCGGGATTCACTGCGGCGTTCCAAAGCGCTGAAGGGAGCGGATACCGGTACGCAGCGGGGCGGCGCACCGGCATCCGCTCCCCATCAGGGGGCGTGTAAAGGTCAGGCGTTCTGCTGGATGCCGGCCACCAGCCAGCCGTGGCTGCCGTCGGCGGGACGGGTCAGGTGCCAGGTCTCGTCGAACGGTGCGGCTTCGTCGCCCTCTTCGGCGATGGTGCCGTGGAAACGCACACTGACGATGTGCCGGTTGGCTTCCTCGACCGCTTCCAGTACCTCGGCATGCAGTTCGACGACTTCCGTTCGCTGGGTGGCGCCGCGTCGTTCATCGATGTCCAGCTTCAGTTCGGCATACATCTCCGGCGTGGTGAAGGCGCGCAGATCGTCGAGATCACCTGCATCGTTCGCCGCCTGCAAGCGGATGAAGTTGACCTTGGCCTGACGGCTGAAGGCTTCCGCGTCGAAGCCCGGCGGCAGATGCGGCGTATCCGGAGCAGGCGCGTCGCCGAGTTCCGCGGCAACGCTGCCCGGCATCGGCCGCGAGGATTGCAGCTGCGCCGGCGCGGGCGTCAACGGCGCTGGTCGCGACACGGGCACCGGGCCGCCGCCAGCGGTCTGGCCGGCATACTGCATGGCGCCGGCGCCGGGCTGATTGCGCCGCAGGAACCAGCGCATCAGCAGAAAGGCGGCCATGGCCAGCAACGCCAGCATCAGGAAGCTGGCCATTTCCTCACCCAGGCCCAAGTGCGAGAACAGTGCAGCCAAGCCCAGGGCGGCGGCGATGCCGGCCACCGGGCCCAGCCACGAACGACCGCCAGCCTGGCCGGCCGCGCCACTGCCGGCCGGCGTATTCTGCGCCTGGTTGTTTTGGTTCTGGCGCGGCGCCGCGTCGCGCTTCATCGGCGCTTCGCGTTGCATACCATAGGACTTGCCGCCGCCCATGCGTTTGGCTTCGGCCTCGGGCATGGGCAGCGTGAACGTGAAGAATACGGCGATCAGGGACAACAGGACGTGTCGCATGCGAAACGACTCCTCATGGGAAAGGCATCATTATAACCGGCGGGATGCCGGGCTCGGCCAATGGAGCGCGGCCGTGCCGCTTTGGTTCCGGTCTTCGCGGCGCTAGGCTGTTTAGCGCGGCAGCCGGCGCTGAGCGCGCTGGCGCCAGGACCAGATGATCCAGGCCCGCCACAGGCCGTTGGCGACGAAGTAAGCTGTCACCGCCAAGGTGCTGGCGAGAATGACCAGGCCGAGGATCAACGGTTGACCCAAGGTGGCGATGCGTTCCATCCAGAACGCGAACCATGCGCCCAGGGTCTGCGCATCGGTGCCCAGGTCGGCCTCGCTGACACCGGCCGGGTTTTCTCCGAGCAGAAAGGCGCCGAGCTTGTACGCGGCATAGTAGATCGGCGCGAAGGTGATCGGATTGGTCACCAGCGTGCTGGCCATCGCCACCGGCAGGTTGGCGCGCAGGGAAACCGCCAGGATGGCCGCGAACGGAATCTGCGCGATCGGGATGAGCAGACCGAAGAACACACCGATCGCCAAGCCCAGCGCGATGCCGTGCCGGCTGAGATGCCACAGGCGCGGGTGATGCAGGGCCGGGCCGAGATGACGCAGCAGCCGGTGCTCGCGCACACGGTGCGGGTCGGGCAGCCATTGACGTAGTCGTCGTTTCAGCATGTTCGCGCGGTGGACGGGTAAGCTGGTGTCGGGCGGCATCGGGACGATGTCACGGTACGCGCGATTGTGCCGGAATTCGGCGCGCGCGCACATCGATCATAACGTTTGTCGACAACGTGCGGACGTACTTGGTTCCGGACCGCGACAGCATCCCGGGGGTCCGTCGTGTCTTGGCTGGACGGTGCCGGCCCGCTTTATTGGGCGATAATGCCCGACGAGACGAACCCATGACCGGTGTCGCATCGGTCGAGAGCAGCCGCGCATGGCCAACCCGTTCAGTGAATTCGCCTTGATCCTCGGCCTGTCCGCCATTGCCGGCGCCGTCGCGGTGCGTTTGCGCCAGCCTTTGCTGGTGGCGTACATCCTGGTCGGCATCTTGGTGGGGCCGGCGCTGTTCGGTCTGGTCGGCGCGCACGATCAGATCGACCTGTTGGCGCAGGTGGGGGTGACGGTGCTGCTATTCGTGGTCGGGTTGAAGCTGGACCTGCACCATGTGCGCCATATCGGCCCGGTGGCGCTGGCCACCGGTCTGGGGCAACTGGCCTTTACCATTCTGTTCGGCTTCATCCTCACGCTGGTGCTCGGCAAGGACTGGCTGACGGCGCTGTACATCGCCGTGGCGTTGACCTTTTCCAGTACCATCATCATCGTCAAGCTGCTGTCCGACAAGCGCGAGCTCGATTCGCTGCACGGGCGTATCGCGGTCGGTTTCCTGATCGTGCAGGACATCGCGGTGGTGGTGGCGATGATGGCCATGAGCGCGATGCGTGGCGCCGATGACGCGGCGGTCGCGGAGGTTGCGCTGGACCTGCTCGGGCGCATCGCCGGTGCGGCGGCGCTGATCTTCGTGCTGATGCGTTATGTGCTGCCGCGCGTGGTCGATACCCTGGCGCGCTCTCAAGAACTGCTGCTGATCTTCGCCATCGCCTGGGGCACCGCGCTGGCGGCGCTGGGTGAGCACATGGGCTTTTCCAAAGAGGCGGGCGCCTTTCTCGCCGGCTTCTCGCTCGCGTCCACCGCCTACCGCGAGATGATCAGCGCGCGCCTGACCAGCCTGCGCGACTTCCTGTTGCTGTTTTTCTTCATCGACCTGGGTGCCAAGCTGGACTTCTCCACGCTGGGCGGCGAGATCGTGCCGTCAATCGTGCTGGCACTGTTCGTGCTGATCGGCAATCCGCTCATCGTCATGGCCATCATGGGCTACATGGGCTACCGCAAGCGCACCGGCTTTCTCGCCGGTCTGACGGTGGCGCAGATCAGCGAGTTTTCCATCATCTTCGTCGCCATGGGTATCTCGCTGGGGCACGTGGGCATGGAGGCGCTGGGGCTGACGACGCTGGTCGGTCTGATCACCATCACGCTGTCCACCTATATGATCCTGTACTCCCAGCCCCTGTACGAACGCCTGGTGCCCTGGCTGGGTGCGTTCGAACGCAAGCGCCCGTTCCGCGAGCTCGCCGTGGAACGCGAGAAGCATCGTCACGATCACGCCGATGCGATCGTCATCGGTCTCGGTCGTTATGGCAGCCGGCTGGCGCACAAGCTGACCGAGAGTGGTATCGATGTTCTCGGTGTCGATTTCGATCCGGAAGTGGTGCGCGCGATGCGCCGACATGGCCTGACGGTACTGTACGGCGATGGCGAGTCGCCCGATTTCATCGATACGCTGCCGTTGGATCAGGTGCCCTGGGTCGTCAGTACCGTACCCGATACCCAGACCAACCGTGCCTTGCTGGATGCGCTCGAACAGCGCGGTTATCGCGGTCAGGTCGCGGTGGTGACGCATGAACAGGGTGAAGCCCGGGCCCTGCGGGTCGGCGATCATGTGCACCTGCTGTATCCCTATACCGATGCGGCCGATTTCGCCGCGCTCGATCTGGCCGCGCGGATCGCCAGCGCAGAACTGGAACGCGAAAAGGAGACGTCATGAACCCGCCACGCCACCTGCTGGCCGCCACCGATTTTTCCGGCCCCGCCCGTCACGCGCTGGAGCGTGCGGCTTGGCTGGCCGGGGAGACGGGCGCCACCCTGACGTTGCTGCACGTGCTCAACCGCTCGGCACTGGAGCATCTGCGCGGCCTGCTCGGCAGCGATGGCGAGGCGGTGATCACGCGCCTGGAAGCGCGCGCGGAGGCGGATCTGGCGGCGCTGGCGGGTCAACTGGCCGCACGGGCGCGCGGCCCGGTGGCGACTCGGCTCGCGCGTGGACGGGCGGTGCAGGAGATTCCTGCCGCGCTGGACGCTACGGTGGCCGACCTGCTGGTGATGGGCGCGCGGGGCGCCAACTTCGTGCGCGAGTTCCTGCTGGGCAGCACCACGGAGCGGGTGTTGCGCAAGCTGCGGCGGCCCGTTCTGGCGGTCAAGCAGCGCCCGCGTGACACCTATCGGCATGTGCTGGTGCCGGTGGATTTCTCCGCGCACGCCGTGCCGGCGGTGCGCGCGGCGCATGTCATCGCGCCGACGGCGGAGATCACGGTGCTGCATGCATTCGAAGTCGATTACGAGAGCAAATTGCAGTTCGCCGGCGTCGCCGAGGAAGTCATCGAGCGTTATCGCCTGCGCGCCAAGCAGGAGGCTCTGAGCTTGCTGGATGCGCTGTGCGCCGGCGTCGACGTGCCGGCCGAACGGCTCACGCGCGAGGTAGCGCATGGTCCCGCCAACCTGCGCATCCTGGAAAAGGAACAGGAACTGGGCGCGGACCTCATCGTCATCGGTAAGCATGGCCAGTCCGCACTGGAGGAGATGCTGCTGGGCAGCGTGACCAAGCATCTGCTGGCATACTCGGATTGCGATGTGCTGGTCACAGGTCTGGACGGCGAGGGTGACGGCGCGTGAAGTGCCGGCGTTCCGCATAGGTTGCGCCGGCCGTCGCGCGCACCACCCGCGCCGGCAGGCGGTGGTCGGCGGCGGAGACACGTACCGGCCTTACTGACATGAGCACCATCGATCAACTGGTACTCGCCGGCGCCGCGCTGCTGCTGCTGGCCATCATCGCCAGCGCCTTGTCCTACCGCATCGGCATGCCGCTGCTGCTGGTGTTCCTGGCCGTGGGCATGCTGGCCGGCGAGGACGGGCCGGGCGGTATCCAGTTCAGCGACGCCGGCATCGCCTACACGGTTGGTAGCGTGGCGTTGGCGGTGATCCTGCTCGACGGCGGCCTCAACACGCGCGCCGACACCTTTCGCGCAGGGCTGCGCCCGGCCTTCCTGCTGGCAACGCTGGGGGTATTGATCACTTGCTTGATCACCGGTCTGTTCGCCGCCTGGGTGCTGGATTTCGATCTGCTCACGGGCATGCTGGTGGGGGCCGTGGTCGGCTCCACTGATGCTGCCGCGGTGTTCGCGTTGCTGCATGCCAAGGGCCTGACCTTGAAACAGCGGGTGTCGGCGACGCTGGAGATCGAATCCGGCAGCAACGATCCGATGGCGATCTTCCTCACCATCGCCTTGCTGGAACTGGTCCTGGCCGGTCGTGTGCTGCCGGGCTGGGAAACTCTCGGGCTGTTCGCGCTGCAGATGGGCCTGGGGTTGGCCGCGGGCATCGGCGGCGGCCGGTTGCTGGTGGTGCTGGCCAACCGCCTGCGCCTGGAGGCCGGCATGTATCCCATGCTGGTGCTCGCTGGCGGTCTGGCGCTGTACGGTCTGACCGCGGTTTTGGGCGGCAGCGGCTTCCTGGCGATCTACCTTGCCGGCGTGGTGTTCGGCAATCATCGCCCGCGCGAATCGCGCAATATCCTGCAGGTGCACAACGGCCTCGCCTGGTTGGCCCAGATCGGCATGTTCCTGATGCTGGGTCTGCTGGCTACGCCCAGTCACCTGGTCGAGCACGCACTCCCGGCCCTGGCCATCGCGTTGATGCTGATGTTCGTCGCTCGCCCCCTCGCTGTCGCCCTGTGCCTGTGGCCGTTCAGGTTTCCCTGGCGTGAGCAGGTGTTCATCGCCTGGGTCGGCCTGCGCGGCGCGGTGCCCATCATCCTGGCACTGTTTCCCTTGCTCGCCGGCATCGACGAGGCGACGCTGATCCTCGACGTGGCGTTCTTCGTGGTGCTGATCTCGCTGACCCTGCAGGGCTGGACCATCGCGCCGCTGGCGCGACGCCTGCGGCTGCAAGTGCCGCCGCGCGCGCTGGCGGAACAACGCTTCGAGCTCGGCGCCGCGGCGCGCGACGATCGTGTACTGCTGGGTTATCGCCTCACCGAGGGTGCGCACGTGATCGGGCGAGGCAGCGCCGAGATACGGCTGCCCGGTGATGCCCGACCGGTGGTCGTGGTGCGGGACGGCCGCAGTCTGTCCGCCGACGAAGCCGGGCCGCTGCGCGCGGGGGATTGGCTCTATTTGCTGGCGCGCGAGACGGACGGCGCCGAACTGGGCGACATTCTGACCAAGGCCAGGACGCCGGCTTACCTGGAACAGCGCCAGTTCTTTGGCGACTTCAGCGTGCGTGGTGACGCGCGGTTGGCCGATGTAGCGGCGCACTACGATCTGCCGCTGCCGGACGATGTCGCCGACCGTACCGTGGCGCAGTTTCTCGCCGAGCGTATGCACGGCTTGCCGGTGGTGGGCGACCGCTATCGCCTCGGCAACCTGGAGTTCGTGATCCGGGAAGTGGAGGGCGGCGTGGTCAGCCGCGTCGGGTTGCGTATCCCGACGCACCTGCAGACAGCCAACCCTTCGGCTTGAAGGGCACGCTGGCGGCGTGCCCCAAACCGGTGGTTCAAAATCCGCTCAGCCCCGGCGCGGACGCCAGGCGGCGTCGTCGCCGCCGGCCCTGCCGGCACGGGTGCGCTCCAGCCATTGCTGACGCTGTTCCGGGGTCAGCACCTGCAACACGGCATGCTGGTTTTCGGCGCGCAGCCGCGCCATTTCCGCGTGCGCCTGCGCCTTGGTTTCGGCCAGCTCCTTGGCGCGGTTGGCATTGAAGTCGTCGGCGCGGGCCAGTTCCGCGAGCTGGCGTTGGGCCTCGCGCGCGACCTTGGCCTGCTCGCGCATGGTCGGAGCCAGGGCGTGGCGCAGGTTGAAGATCTGGTCGCGTTGCGCTTCGCTCAGGTCGATGCCGCGCAATCCGGGCCCGCCGTGCTTTTTCATCATCATCGGCCGGTCGCAGTCGCCCCGGCCATCCCCCATGGGTGGACGCGCCTGCGCCGCCAGCGGAATGGTCAGTGCGAGGCTTGCGGCGATCAGGGTGGTCTTCAGTGTGCGTGCGTTCATGTGGATCTCCTTGGCAAGATGTGTCATCGGTGACTCACAGCGACGCCGGGCGTCATCTGTGGTCGTCAGTGTGGCTGCGACCCGCGTAAAGCGGGGTAAGGGCACGGTAAAGTTGCGTTAACGACGGTTACGACACGCTACCGGTTGCACTGACCCGGCTATCATGTCCTGCCCGTACCGATCGAACGACTGGCCATGGCTCGTGTATTGCTCGTGGATGACGACATCGAACTGACCGGGATGCTCGCGGAATACCTCGGCCATGAGGGCTTTACCGTGGATGTCGCGCATGATGGCGAATCGGGTGTGGCCGCGGCGCTGACCGGTGAGCACGCGATCATCGTGCTCGACGTGATGATGCCGCGGCTCAATGGCATCGAGGCCCTGCGCCGCATCCGCCAGACCAGCGAGGTGCCGGTGCTGATGCTGACCGCGCGCGGCGACGACATCGACCGCGTGGTGGGACTCGAACTGGGTGCCGACGACTATGTGCCCAAGCCGTGCACGCCGCGCGAACTGCTCGCGCGCCTGCGCGCCATATTGCGCCGGACCCGCGCGCCCGCGTCCGACGATGCCGGCGGCGCGCCGATCGAGGCGCCGCCGCTGACCATCTGGCCCGAACGGCGTAGCGCGACGTTGCGCGGCGTGCCCTTGCCGCTGACCAGCGCGGAGTTCAACCTGTTGGAGGTTCTGGCTCGTCATGCCGGCCATGTGGTCGGCAAGGCGGAACTGTCCGAGCAGGGCCTGGGCCGGCCGCTGGCGCGCTTCGACCGGGCCATCGACGTGCACATCAGCAGCATCCGGCACAAGCTCGGCCAGTTGCCGGACGGACGTTCGCGTATCCAGACGGTGCGCGGCATGGGCTACCAGTATGTGCCGGATTGATCCGCTGCATGGGCCGCCTGTTCTGGAAGTTCCTGGTTGCCTTCTGGCTGGCGCTGCTGCTGGTCGGTGTCGGTGTCGGATCGTTCACGCGCTGGCAGGCCGAGCAGGCGCGCGAGCGTTACGAACAGTCGGAGCGTGGTGCGCAGGGGCGGTTTCTGCTGCACGCCATGGCGACTGCCTTGCAATTCGGTGGCACCGACGCGCTGCGTGAACGTCTGGCCGAGCGGCGCAGGCCGCGCCACCTGGCGATCTATGTCGTCGATGAGGCCGGCCATGACCTGCTCGGCCGGCCCGTGCCCGCGGACGAACTGCGGCGTGCACGCGCACTCGCCGGTGACGGCGGCGAAGATGCACCGGCACGCCAGGTGATGGCGCCGGACGGCCGCCGTTACCTGTTGTTCGTGGGCACGGACAGCCGTCCCTGGCGGGTGCGTTCGCCGCGCCCCGAACCCCTGCCGACCTGGGTGCCGCTGACCATCGGCCTGTTCGCCAGCCTGATGTTCAGCGCACTGCTGGCCTGGTACCTGACACGACCGGTGCGGCACTTGCGTCAGGCGTTCTCGGCGCTGGCCGAAGGCCGGCTGGACACCCGTGTCGGCAGCCGCATGGGTGGTCGCCGCGACGAGATCGCCGATCTCGGGCGCGACTTCGATGCCATGGCGGAACGCCTGCAACAACTGGTCGATGCCCAGCGCCGTCTGCTGCACGACGTGTCGCACGAACTGCGTTCACCGCTCGCGCGCATGCAGGCGGCCATCGGTCTGGCCCAGCAGGACGTATCCCGCATGCCCGCCGCGCTCGATCGTGTGGAACGGGAAGCCGCGCGTCTGGACGAACTGGTCGGCGGCCTGCTGACCCTGTCGCGTCTGCGCGCCGGCGCGGAGGATGCACCGGAGAGCGAGGTCGATCTGATCGATCTGGCGGCGGCCGTGGTCGACGATGCCCGATTCGAGGCACGCGCCGGCGGCCGCGACGTGACCCTGTCGGGTGAAGGCGAACTGCGCCTGCGCGGCCGGGCGGCGCTGTTGCGGCGCGCGCTGGAGAACGTCGTGCGCAACGCGGTCCGCTACACCGCGGAAGGCAGCGCGGTGACGGTGCATGTGGCGGCGGCCGGCGATATGGCGATCGTGACCGTGACGGACCGGGGACCCGGCGTGCCGGAGGCGGAGCTGGACCACCTGTTCGAGCCGTTCCGCCGTGTCGGCGACGATCCCACGCCGGGCTTCGGCCTCGGCCTGGCCATCGCCCGGCGCGCCGTCGAACTGCATGGCGGTCGTATCGTCGCGCGCAACCGCGCCGGCGGAGGATTGGCGGTGGAGATCGCGCTGCCGTTGCGAGGCCCGTTGTGTCGGCCGGGCGGGGATACACGGCCATAGTCGGGCAACCTGTCCGCGGGGATAATCGCGCCTCCACCGGCCGACACGGTTCAACACGCATGCCCATCCAATGGTTTCCCGGCCACATGACCTCGGCGCGCCGCAAGGCGGCCGAAACCATGGCGCAGATCGACGTGGTGGTCGAGGTGGTCGATGCCCGACTGCCCGAGGCCAGCCGCAATCCGCTGATCGAGTCGCTGCGCCGCGAGCGCCAGCGGCCGTGCCTGACGCTGCTGAACAAGGCCGATCTGGCCGACCCGGAGGTCACGCGCGCATGGCTGGCGATGTTCGACCAGCGGCCGGGCGTGCGCACGCTGGCGATGTCCGCCAAGCGTCCGGCCGACGTGGCGCGCATCCCGGCGGCGTGCCAGACGCTGGCACCGCACCGGGACGACAACTTCAAACCGCTGCGCCTGATGATCATGGGCATCCCCAACGTCGGCAAGTCGACGCTGCTGAACGCGCTGGTCAAGCGCAAAGTCGCGGCTGTGGGCGACGAACCCGCGGTGACCCAATCGCAGCAGCGTGTGGCGCTGGGGCCCAGGCTGGTCGTGGTGGATACGCCCGGTCTGATGTGGCCCAGGATCACGCACGCGTCCGATGGCTACATGCTGGCCGCCAGTCATGCCATCGGCCGCAACGCAGTGGCGGAGCAGGAGGTCGCCACCTTCCTGGCCGCCATTCTGCTGCAACGCTATCCGACCGCGTTGACTGCACGCTATGGCTTCGAGCCGCACGGGCTCGACGGCCCGGCCGTGCTGGAGGCGATCGCGCACCGTCGCGGCTGCCTGCTCAAGGGGCGTGGCGGCGCGCTGGACCTGGACAAGGCCGCGTTGATCCTGTTGCAGGATTACCGTGATGGCGCGCTGGGCCGCATCAGTCTGGAAACGCCGGCCAGCCGTGCCGCCATGCTGGCCGCCGCGCGCGCCGTGGAGGACGAGGCGCGGAGCGCGGCGGATGGGGTGGCGGTAACGGCCGAGGACGGGGCGCCGCGATGAGTCTGGAGCAGCGTGTCACCGAACTGGAAGTCAAGTTGAGTTACGCGGAGGACCTGCTGGATGAGCTCAACCGCGTGGTCTACCGGCAGCAGGCGCAGATCGATGGGCTGCTGCGCCAGCTCGGCGCGCTGGCGCAGCAGGTGAGCGAGCTGGAGCCGCCGCAACGGCGCGACCTGCGCGACGAACTGCCGCCGCATTACTGATCGCGGCGCGGTTCAGGCGCCGTCGCGGCGATACTTGCCGCGCACCTTTTCGTCATACATGGCATCGTCGGCGCGCCGCATCAGATCCTCCAGCGTGGCGGTGTCCTCGCCGCAGGTGGCGACGCCGATCGACAGACGCGCACGCACGGGCGGATCGACATCCGGCAACGGCTGGCCGACGCGCTCGCGCAGCCGGCGCAAGAGGGCATCGAGATTCGGTCCTGGTGCGGTGTCCGGCAGCAGCGCCAGGAACTCGTCACCGCCGACGCGCGCGAGCAGGTCGGATTCGCGCAGCGCCGCGCGCAGTTGCCGGGCCACGTGCACCAGCAGTCGGTCGCCGACGGCGTGGCCGTGCGTATCGTTGACCAGCTTGAAATCATCCAGGTCCATGTTCAACAGCGTCAGATGACGTCGGCTGCGTTTGGCCAGGTTGAACAAACTCTCGCCGCGCACGTTGAACTGGTGCCGATTGGCCAGCCCGGTGAGGCTGTCCTGCAGGGCCAGCGCACGCACACGCCGATGGGCCGACAGGGTGGAATGGATCATCATCGCGCCCAGCAGGGCCAGCAGCGCGGCGACCAGATGCGGCGCCAGGGCTTCCAGGCGATGCATCGGTGTCGGCTCCGCGGTCGACAACCGCGCCGCCAGTTGCCAACTGCCGCCCGGGATGTACACGTCCATCAGCACCGACTGCGGGTCGTCGAACAGCGCCGCATCGCCCAGAAACACCTCGCCGTCCGCACCGAGGCCGTCGCGTCCGCGCAGCGCGTACTCCAGCCCGCCATCCGCAGGCGTGTGCAACCCGGCCCGGGTGAAGATGGGACGCGGATCGACGGCGACGGAAGCGAGGCCCCAATAGATCGTGCTGCCGTCCGGGCGCGTGAACAGGATGGGGATGCGGTTGATGATGCCGATGCCGCCCTGCACCAGTTCCACCGGGCCGGCGATGACCGGTTGCTGCTCGCGCATCAGGCGCAGCACGGCCTCGCGCTGGCTGGGCGTGTCCAGGTAACGCAGGCCCAGGGCACGTTCGTTGCCGGCCAGCGGGTAGATGTGGCGGATCACGTTGTCCGGCGCCAGCGCGACGCTGCGGATGTGGGGCTGGATGTGGATCAGCGCGGCGGCGACCTGCTCGAAATGCGCCTGCTGGTAGGCCGGGTTGCTCAAGACGAAGGTGGACAGCCCCAGGCTGAGCGACAACGACGCGTTCAGCTCGGATTCCAGCACCGCGCGCGTGGTCGCCACCTGCGCCTGGATCAGATAGCGTTCGGCCTGCCTGCGCCGATCCTGCTCGACATGGAGGATCGATTCGAAGCCCAGCAGCGCGACCAGCCCGACCGACAGCGTGATGATCCGCGGATGGTGGATCAGTGCGTCGGCGGCGAGCTTGCGCAGCATGGCCGGCGGCGGCTCAACGCAGTGCGTTGCCGACCACTTCGGCCACGTCCCTGGCCAGTGCCGGTGTCGCAGCGATGCGCTCCAGCGCGCGTCTGGCGTGCTCCTGCCGCTGCGCGTCGAATTGCCGCCAGCGGTCGAACGCGCGCGCGATGCGCGCCGCCACCTGCGGATTGATCGCCTGCAGCTCGATGATCACGTCGGCCGCCAGCGCGTAGCCGCCGCCGTCGGCGGCGTGGAAGTGGCGCGGGTTGCCGGCGCAGAAGGCGCGGATCAGGGCGTAGACCTTGTTGGGGTTCTTCAGCTCGAAGGCGGGGTGCTGCATCAGCGCGCGCACCCGCGCGACGGTGCCGTCGAGACGGGAAGTGGCCTGAACCTGCAACCATTTGTCGACCACCAGCGGTTCGTCGCGCCAGCGCGCATAGAACGACGTGAGCGCCCACTCGCGCTCGGGCAGATCGAGGTTGGCGAGGATGGCCAGCGCCGCGCCGACGTCGGTCATGTTGCCGCCCTGCTCGAACTGCGTCAGCACGCGTGGCAGCACGGCGTCGCGCAGGTAAGCGGCGTCGCTGTCCGCGAGGTAGCCGAGACAGGCGTTGCGTAGCGCCCGGCGGCCGACCTGGGCGCCGTCCGGAGCATAGGGTCCATCCGGGGCCAACGCCGTCCACGTGGCTTCCAGTTGTGGGCGCAGGCGGCCGGCCAGGTGGCGACGCAGGTTCAGCCGGGCGCGGTGGATGGCTTCCGGATCGACGATGCGGCCGAGTCCGGCCAGTTCCTCCGCCAGCACCTGTTCCGCCGGCAACACCAATGCCTCGGCAGCGAGCGCCGGGTCTTCGCGTACGCCAGTGTCCAACACGCGGGCGCAGGCGGCGACGTAAACCTCGGCGATCCAGTCGCTGCCGTCGCCGCCGGCGTCGATGCCGGCGAGCAGCACGCGCGTGGCCAGGCGTTGGCCGGCCTCCCAGCGGTTGAAGGCATCGCTGTCGTGCGCCATTCGGTGCGCGAGCTCGGCGTCGCTCTGCGCGAAGTCGAGCTGCACCGGCGCGGAAAAATCGCGCAGCAGCGAGGCGACCGGCGCTTCGCCGATGTCCTCGAAGACGTAGTGCTGCGTGCTTTCGGTCAGCGACAGCACGCGCGTGCCGCCTTGCGCCGCGGCTTCGCCGGCCAGACGCAACGGCGCGTCGCTGCCGTCCGCCAGCACCAGCCCGACGGCGACGGGTATGTGCAGCGGGCCGGTCTCCGGTGGGATGCCGGCTTCCAGCAGGCGCCGTTCGTAGGCGGTGGGCGCCAGCGATTGCGTCAGCGTCAGATGGTAGCGGCGGGTGTCCGGCTCCCAGCGGCCCGTGGCCGCGACGTGAGGCGTGCCGGCGCGTTCGTACCAGCGGCGGAACCGGGTGAGATCGACGCCGGAGGCATCCTGCATGGCGGCGACGAAGTCCTCGCAGGTCACCGCCTGGCCGTCATGGCGCTGGAAATACAGATCCATGCCCCGGCGGAATGCCTCGCGGCCGATCAGCGTGTGGATCATGCGCACGACCTCGGCCCCCTTGCCGTAGACCGTGGCGGTGTAGAAATTGTTGATTTCGGCGTAGGACGCCGGGCGCACCGGATGCGCCATCGGCCCGGCGTCCTCCGGGAACTGGCCGACGCGCAGGCTGCGTACCTCCTGGATGCGGGTGACCGCGTGCGAATGCACGTCGGCGCCGAATTCCTGGTCGCGGAACACGGTCAGGCCCTCCTTGAGGGACAGCTGGAACCAGTCGCGGCAGGTGACGCGGTTGCCGGTCCAGTTGTGGAAGTATTCGTGCGCGACGACGCGGTCGATGTTCTGGTAATCGCTGTCGGTGGCGCAATCGGGGCGGGCCAGCACGTACTTGGTGTTGAAGATGTTGAGCCCCTTGTTTTCCA
This sequence comes from uncultured Burkholderiales bacterium, assembly GCA_937949525.1. Taxonomy (GTDB): domain Bacteria; phylum Pseudomonadota; class Gammaproteobacteria; order Burkholderiales; family Thiobacillaceae; genus PFJX01. The sequence goes on from CALEDT010000008.1 coordinate 66,560, forward strand.
TGGCCCCCATGTTGAAGTCGCCGACCGCGACGATCATGTAGTGGTCGAGGTCCATCTCCAGGCCATAGCGTTGCTCGTCCCAGCGCATGGCTTTCTTCAGCGCCGCCATGGCGTGGCCGCACTGGTCGAGCTTACCCGGTTCGACGTAGACCCCCAGGCGTACTTCGCGGCCGGAGCCGGTGACGTAGCGATCCTCCAGCACGTCCAGACGGGCGGCGACCAGCGCGAACAGATAGCAGGGTTTGGCGTACGGATCCTCCCAGCGCGCCCAGTGACGGGAAGGATCGTCGGCATCGTCGCCACCGGCCACGCGGTTGCCGTTGCACAGCAGTACCGGAAAGCGCGCCCGTTCGGCGCTGATGGTGCAGGTGTAACGTGCCATCACGTCCGGACGATCGGGGAAGAAGGTGATGCGGCGGAAGCCTTCCGCCTCGCACTGTGTGAAATAACCGTCGCGCGAACGGTACAGACCGGACAGTTGCGTGTTGTGGTCCGGGTCGATGCGCACCACCGTTTCCAGCGTGCAGATCCCGGGCAGTGGAGCGCCGTCGCCGAGGATGGTCAGCTTGTCGTCGGCCAGCCGATAACGCGTGGACGGCAACGTGACATCGTCGAGCCGGATGGCGACCAGCTCCAGTTGCTCGCCGTCCAGCACCAGATCGCCACCGGGGCCGACGGGGTTGCGCCGGCAGGCCAGGCGCGCCCGCACCTCGGTGTGGCCCGTGTGGATGGCGACCTCGAGGTCGACGCGATCGACCAGCCAGGCCGGCGGGGTGTAATCCTTGAGGTAGATGGCGGTGGGGGTCTCGGTACGCATGGCGATCAGGATGTTTCCAGCAGCCCGTTACGGGCGAAGGTCCACAGCAGGCGTTCGCAGCCGTCGCGAATGGACGCGGGATCGAGCGACGGATCCAGCCTCGCGCGCATCGCCGTGACCAGCGCATCGAGGTCGCGTTGGCCATCGAGCAGGCCGAGCAGATGTGCACCGGCCTCGTCGAGGTGCACGGCGGTATGCCGTACCGACGCGACACAGTCGCCGCCGTGCTTGAGCTGCGCGCGGGCCAGCGTGTGCGTGCGCGGCCGGGCAGGCGGTTCGTTGGCCCGTGGCGTGGCATCGAGCGCGACGCGCACGCCGCCCCAGGCCAGCAGATCGAGCAGTTCGCCGGCCAGGGCGTCCTCTTCCGTCGCCAGCGCGGCGTCGCCATGGGTGGCGACGATGCCGGCGGCGGCCTGGTACAGCTCGGTGTAGGCAACACCGCCCGGGTAACGGGCGGTCAGCCACATCGCCGCGGCCTTGGCGAGCGGATGTTTGACGGCGTAACGGCTGCCCGTGGCGGTGACGAAGGGCTGCGCTGCCGGGCTGCGCAGATCGATCTCGGCGTCGCTGCTCAGATCGGCATGGAAGGCGAGGGTGCGCAGCACGGCGAGGTCGGGCACGTCGTAGACCGGTGTTGCGGCGTGCGTCAGCAGGCTGCGATGGAAGCGGCGCGCGCGCATGAAATCCATGGCCTGGATGCGCGCCTCGCGTTCATCGATTTCGGCCGCCACCTGGCCGGCTGCCTGCCCGAGCGTCTCCGGCAGCAGCGTGTGCAGGTCGACATCGGCGACGTAGCGCAGGCCGTGGCCGCGCGCCTGGGTCATGAAATCGCTGAACAGCATGGGTTCGTTGGTTTCCGTGAGGTACTCGTGGTACAGGTAGGACGGCGGCGCCTGTTTCAGGTATTCCACCTCGGTCTCGAGGATGGGCGCCAGATCACCGGCTTCCGCGGCCAGCGCCGCGCCGTATTCCTCCAGGAACAGGTAGGCCATGTCCAGGCGGACGCGCGCATCGCTGGCTTCGCGCGTATGGTGGCGCAGCATGTCGCGCATGATCGCGCGCGTGTGCCAGCCGGGCAGGGCGTTCCAGCTCAGGTAGGCGATGCCGTCGGGCGCCAGGTTGGTGGCGCAGAGCGCCAGCAACCGCTCCCGCACCGGCGCCGGCACCCAGGAATACAGGCCGTGCGCGATGATGTAGTCGAACCGGCCGAGATCGTCGGCGCCATCCATCACGTCGCGGTGCAGCAGCGTGATGTTGCCCAGGGCCAGTTCGGCGACCAGGCGCCGGCCATCCGCGACCTGCCGTGCCGACAGGTCGATGCCGACGAACTCGCTATCGGGCAGATAGAAGGCCATGGGCAGCAGGTTGCCGCCCTCGGCGCAGCCCAGTTCCAGCACCCGGCAGCGGCGCGGGTCGGCCGTGGACACGCCGAACAGGCGGCCGAGTGCGGCCAGGCCGTCGACGTGGGTTTCCGTGATCGGGATGCTTTCGTACGGGATGGCGTCGTAGCTGGCGAGGGTTTTCATGGTCGGTCGGTCAGTCCTCGCGGCGCAGTTGCGGGAACAGGATCACGTCGCGGATGCTCGGTGAATCGGTCAGCAGCATCACCAGGCGGTCGATGCCGATGCCCTCGCCGGCGGTCGGCGGCAGCCCGTGCTCCAGCGCGCGGATGTAGTCGCGGTCCTTGAACATGGCTTCCTCGTCGCCGGCCTCCTTGGCGGCGACCTGGGCATCGAAGCGCGCTTCCTGGTCTTCCGGGTCGTTCAGCTCGGAGAAACCGTTGGCGATCTCACGGCCGACGATGAACAGCTCGAAGCGGTCCGTGACTTCCGGGTTGATGTCGTTGCGGCGCGCCAGCGGGGAGGTTTCCGCCGGGTAGTCGATGATGAAGGTGGGCTGGATCAGCAGGTGTTCGGTAGTTTCCTCGAACAGCGTCAGTTGCAGGCCGCCCAGGCCGTCGTTGGACCGGTAGGCGATCTTGCGGCGCTTCAGTTCGGCCAGCACGAAGTCCATGTCGTCGAGCGGCGCGTCGCGCAGTTCCGGATGGTAATGGCGCACCGCGTCGAGCGCGCTGATGCGCGCGAACGGCGCGCCCAGGTCTATGGTCTGGCCCTGGTAGGTGACCGTGGTGGTGCCCAGCACTTTCTGCGCGATGTCGCGCAGCATCGACTCGGTGAAGTCCATCAGGTAGCGGTAATCCCGATAGGCCTCGTAGAACTCGACCATGGTGAACTCGGGATTGTGGCGCGTGGAGATGCCCTCGTTGCGGAAGTTGCGGTTGATCTCGAAGACCTTTTCCAGCCCGCCGACTACCAGCCGCTTGAGGTACAGCTCCGGCGCGATGCGCAGATACAGCTGCATGTCCAGCGCGTTGTGGTGGGTGACGAAGGGCTTGGCGTTGGCGCCGCCGGGGATGGGGTGCATCATCGGCGTTTCCACCTCCAGGTAGCCGCGCGCGGTGAAGAACTCGCGCATCGCTTGGATGACCCGCGAGCGGGTGACGAAGGTATTGCGCGTGGTTTCGTTGGTGATCAGGTCCAGGTAACGCTGACGGTACTTCTGTTCCAGGTCGGTCAGGCCGTGGAACTTCTCCGGCAGCGGCCGCAGCGCCTTGGTCAACAGCCGTACCGCGCTGCACTGGATGGTCAGCTCGTCGGTCTTGGTACGGAACAGCGTGCCCTCGACGCCGAGGATGTCGCCCAGATCCATGCGCTTGAAGGCATCGTAGGCGTCCTCGCCCACCGCTTCACGGCTGACGTAGATCTGCATGCGCCCGCTCATGTCCTGCAACGTGGCGAAACTGGCCTTGCCCATCACCCGTTTGAGCATCATGCGGCCGGCCAGGCGGACCCGCACCGGCGAGGTTTCCAGCGTTTCCTTGGCGCTGTCCGCGTAACGGGCGTGCAGTTCGCCGGCATAGTCCTCGCGCTGGAAATCGTTGGGGAAGGCGATGCCCTGGGCGCGGATGGCGGCCAGTTTGTCGCGGCGCTCGGCGATGATCTGGTTTTCGTCCGGATGGGGGGGGTGAGCGGGTTCGGTCATGATGGAGGGTCAATAGAAGGTGAAAACTTCGAGGCCGAGCGCCTGGGCGGCGGCGGCCTGCTGTCGGTCGGCGGTGGCGAGGCTCGCCGCGCCATAGTGTCGCGCATAGGCGAGATGCAACGCATCCGGCGCGCGCAACGGTACTTCCGGCAACAAGTCGATGAGTTGGCGCGCCTGATCGAACAATCCGGTGGCATCGGCATAGACCCGCCAAGTGCCGGCGCGTACATCGCGCTCGAATTCGGCGAGAGCGTTGCGCTCGAGGCGGATGTCGATCTGACCGGCGCGTCGGCGGCGCGCCAGCACGCAGCGGAATTCCACCAGGGTGAGCGGGCTGGTCGAGATTTCCGCGCGGGCGTCCGCCCAGTCAAGCACATCCAGGGAGCGTGGCTCGCGGATATAGCATTTGGCGAGGGCGCTGGTATCGATGCAGGTACTCAAGCTTTACCTGCCTTCAGCAACGATCTACGCGGTCTTCCGCCAGCACGACTTCGCTCGGTACGGACTGCATGGGCTGGCCGGCAAGAAAATCGCGTAGCGCACGTACCTTGCGTCGGGGTTCCACCGGCAGGATGCGCGCCACCGGCTCGCCACGGCGCACGACGAGGATTTCCTCGTCGTCGGCGAACATCGTCTCGGGGTGCGACAGCCCCTCGCGCGCCTCGCGGATGGTGAGTTTTTTCACGGCGGCCTCCGGTACATGGATGTGTCACAAGTATAAGCAATGTGTCACATTGCCGCCTAGGGGAACGCTGAGGCGGGCCATAACCCGTGCCAACACCGTTCGGCCGGCAGATTCACCTCGGCTTATGGAAAATCGCGCCGACGTGCAACGGGTAGCCGTCGCCGCGCCGCCGGTCGGCGTAATAGTGCTCCAGCGTGCGCTGGATGGTCCGGAAGGCGAGATCGTCCCAGGGAATCTCGTGTTCCCGGAACAGGCGCGCCTCCAGGCTTTCCTCACCCGGATGAAAGTCCAGGTGCAGCAGCCGGGCGCGGAATACCAGATATACCTGGTTGATGTCCGGCAGGCTGATCATGGTGTACAGGCTCAGGTCGTCGACGCGCGCGCCGGCTTCCTCCAGCGTTTCGCGCGCTGCGCCCTCGGCGGTGGTCTCGCCGTTCTCCATGAAACCGGCCGGCAGCGTCCACAGGCCATGCCTGGGCTCGATGGCGCGCCGGCACAGCAGGATGCGGTCTTCCCATTCGGGGATGCAGCCCACCACCAGCTTGGGATTGTGGTAATGCACCGCGCCGCACTGCGTACACACATGGCGCGGGCGGTTGTCGCCCGGCGGAACCTGCAGGCGTACCGGGCTGCCGCAGTGGGAACAGAAATTCATGTTTGACGGCCGGAAGGGTTTCGGCGAAGTTTGCAGCAACAACGTGACGAGGCAAAGAGCATGGCGCTGGACCCCTGGATCATCGAACTGAGCGAGCGCCTGCGTGTCGCCCGCCACCCGGCCGAAGTGCGCGCGATCATCGAACTGCTGGAGGACCGCTACGATGCCTTCGCCGGTCCCGGCGAGGAGCTGATCGACCAGTTGCTGGACGCTGCGCGCCGTCAGCTCGTGCGCCTGGAAAGCTGAGTCGCGCCATGTATCCGCGCTACTACGCGCTGCGGCGGGTGAACCCCTATCGCGGCCTGGTGCACTGCGTCGACATCGGCGAAGCCAGCGCGCATACCCATGATGGCCACACCTGGCATCTGCGCGCGGATGACGGTCATGGCTGGGTGCGGCCGGTCGGTGTCTGGCAGGAGGATGCCGGCCTCAAGCTGGGCCAGCGTCAAGGGTTGGAGGATCTGCTGGCGGCGTTGGAGACGCGCCCGAGCCTGCCGTTCGCGGTGTTCGACACGCTCGAACTCTGGCTGCTGGACCGGGTCAGCGGGCTGCCGCTGGCGTTGCTGGCAACGGAACGCGGCATGCCGCGCAAACCCGGGCGGGAGCAACTGGAGTGGTACCCGTTCGTGCTGTCCTATACCGGCTTTCACTCGCCCACGCTGGCCGAACGCGACGCGCGGGTGGCGGGTGTCAACGACGCCCACCGTGACGTGCTGGCGCGCATGGTCAACCAGGCCGCCCGACCGCATGCCATGGCACAGTGGTTCCGCCGCGGTCAGGACGGTGTCGGCCACGGCCAGGAGGGCGTGCGTCTGCCATACGAATGGCGCGCGCGTGTACTGCCGGCGTCGGATTTTCCCGAATTGCTGGTGCGGGAAGTGTGGAATAGTCGACTGGAACAGTCGGTTATTAACGATTATCATCGCTGGCTGGCTCCCCTGCTGTTGCTGTGGCCCCGTTTGAGCGAGGCGACGCGTGCGCGCCTGGAAGAGCAGGCGATGGACAAACCGCACTGGCTGGCGCGCGTGGAGCGCCTGCTGCCCGGCGCGGTGCATCCGGAACGGATACGCGCGGCGCTGGTGGCTGCGCGGCTGCAGGCGGCACAGGGCCAACCCGATCACGACTGGATAGCGAACCCCTGACATGCGCCCTTCCCACATCGAAACCATCCTCGACCGCGAATTCCTCAGTTGCGCCGCCGGCCAGCACACGCCGGTGATGCTGTGGGGACCGCCCGGCGTCGGCAAGTCGCAGATCATCGCCGGCATCGCCCGCCTGCATGGCGTGCCGTTGATCGACCTGCGCCTGTCGCAGATGGAGCCGACCGACCTGCGCGGCATCCCGTTCCGCAAGGATGACCATGTCGAATGGTCGGTGCCGGCCATGCTGCCGGATGCACGCCGTCACGGTCCGGCCGGCATCCTGTTCCTCGACGAGATCAACGCGGCGCCGCCCACCGTGTCCGCCGCGGCCTATCAGTTGATTCTCGATCGCCGTCTGGGCGAGTACGTGATACCGGAAGGCTGGGCCATCTTCGCCGCCGGCAACCGCCAGGGTGATCGCGGCGTGACCTACGCCATGCCGGCGCCGCTGGCCAACCGCTTCACGCATTACGAGGTGGAAGCCCATCTGGACGACTGGATCCGCTGGGCACTGGCCGCCGGCATCGACGAACGCATCCTCGGCTTTCTGCGCTTCCGTCCAGACCTGCTGTTCAGCTACGACGCCGCGCACAACCCGGTGGCTTTTCCCAGCCCGCGTTCCTGGGAGTATGCCCATCGTGCGCTGCGCAAGTTCGACGACCGTCCGGATCTGCTCGGCGATGCCCTGCAGGCGTGCGTCGGTTCAGCTTGCGGCGTGGAACTGAAGGCGTTCATCGACAACCTGGAGAATCTGCCCGACATCGACGGCATCCTCGCCGGCGAGGTCAGCGACGTGCCCAAGGGCATCGACCTGCAATACGGCGTGGCTGCCGCGCTGGTGCGGCGCGCGCGCGAAAGCGCGGGCGACGTCGCCAAACTGTCCAACATCCTGAAATATGCCCGTCGCTATCCGCAACGTGAGATGGGCGTCATGCTGGTCACCGACTTGCATCGCGCCATCGGCCAGCCGCTGTTCCGCGTGCCGGAATTCGTCGAGTGGGCGAACGGCGTGGCGGAACTGATGCTATACGACTTCAAGCCGCAAGGCGATGGGATAGCAAGGGAGCAGGGGGAAGCGTAGATGGCGCTCGACCACGCCCAACTGGAGACCAAGCTCGCCGCCGCGCGCACCCGGCTGATCCTGGAGAAACCCTTTCTGGGCGCGCTGGTGATGCATCTGCCGTTGAAGGCGGCGGATGCGAAATGGTGCGAGACCACGGCGACCGATGCGCGCAACTTCTATTTCAATCCGCACTACATCGCCCGTTTGACGCTGGAGCAGACCCAGTTCGTACTGGCGCACGAGGCCATGCATTGCGCCTTGTCACATTTCGCCCGGCGCGGGCACCGGCAGAAACACCGCTGGGACGTGGCCTGTGACTACGCCGTCAACATGATCCTCGACGAGGAACGCATGCAGGGGCCGGAAAACGCGCTGATGAGCGCGGCCTACCGCGGTCTGACGGCGGAGGAGATCTATCCGCTGCTGCACCAGGATCCGCCGGAGCAGACCCAGGACACGCATCTGTTCGACCAGGACGAGCCGGATAGCGGCCATGACCAGGATCAACGCGAATCGCAGAGCGATCCGGGGGGGCGGAAGCAGCGATCCGATGGCGCCGGCCAGGGTGGCGAGGGCGAACCGGAGCGCGGCGCCGGCGGAGAGGGCGGCGGCACGGGGGATGCCGGCAACGCCGACAGTGCGGGGCGCGCCGATGCCGAACGGGCTGCGCAGCCGTCACCGCCGGTCGACGTCGACAAACTGGACGAACAGTGGAAGAGCCGTCTGGCCGCGGCCGCGCAAGCGGCCCGTCAGGCGGGCAAGCTGTCGGCTTCGCTGCTGCGCCTGGTCGACGATCTGCTGGCTCCGCAGTTGTCATGGCGGGCGCTGCTGGCACGCTACATGATGAACGCAGCACGCGACGACTACAGCTTCGAGCGCACCTCACGGCGCGAGGGCGACGCGCTGATGCCGCGCCTGCACAGCCAGAGCGTGAACGTGGTGGTTGCGCTGGACACCAGCGGCTCCATCACGGCGGACGAACTGCGCGAGTTTCTCGGCGAGATCGACGCGCTGAAGGCTCAGGTGCGCGCCAACGTCACGCTGCACGCCTGCGACGACAAACTGGATGCGCGCGGCCCCTGGTATTTCGCCATGTGGGAAAGCATGGCGTTGCCTGCGGAGGTATCCGGCGGCGGCGGCACGGACTTCCGGCCGATATTCGCTTGGATCGACCAGGCGCGTATCAATCCCGACCTGCTGGTCTACTTCACCGACGCGCAGGGGCGTTTTCCCGAGCGCGACCCGGCATACCCGGTGGTGTGGCTGGTCAAGGGCAAGGCCGAAGTGCCTTTCGGCATCCGTGTCCAGTTGAACTGACGTCGCCGTCGTGCCGACCGGACTCGCCGTTATTTTCGTCCCGGGCCATGACAACTCGGGATTTTCGTGACAAAGTTCCGCGCCCGAGCGTCCATTCGTAGGGTGCCGACTGGGTCGAACGTATCAGCCGGTCATGTGCACCATGGGTGGACGTTTGGCGTTTTAATAAGCGCTCGTGAGCTGTCATCGCGCAAATCCTGCGGGATTGAGGCGAGCAAAACCTGGACTTGACTGGAGACATCTGCATGAACAATCAGCGTAGAGCAGTACTGAAGAGTGCCGGCGCGGCCGGTGTGGTGGGTGTGGCGATGGCGGCGGGGCTGTTGAAGCCGGGCATGGCGTTTGCCAACTGGAACAAGGCGGCGTTCGAGGCGCGCAGCGTGGACGCGGCGC
>CALEDT010000009.1 GCA_937949525.1 uncultured Burkholderiales bacterium
GTCCACGCCGTCAGCATACGACCTGCCGGTGCATTGCCAAGGGGATGGACGACGAACGGCGCACATGGGTGCATGGGCGGCATGTCGATCGACTTCGACACCCGGCATGGCGCCTAGAATACGGCTTTCACCGGTCACCAAGAGCCTTTCATGCCCGCCTGGTTGCGCGCGCTGTTTGCCGCTTCGCCGCCCGTGCCCGCGCCCGACCCTCGGGATTGGCTGGAGGTACTCCGTCTGCCGCTGTTCGACGGCCTGACGGCGGCGGAGCGCGACGCGCTGCGGCAACTGGCGTCCCGCCTGCTGGCGGACAAGGCGGTCAACACCGCCGGCGATGCGCAGCCGACTGGCTATGACATCGCCGCGGTGGCGGCGCAGGCGGTGCTGCCGGTGCTGCACCTGGGCTACGACTGGCTGACCGGCTGGAACGAGATCATCCTGTACCCGCGCCAGTTCGTGCCGGAAAGGGAGGTCACCGACGATTTCGGCGTGGTGCATCACGTGCGCGAGCCGATGAGCGGCGAAGCCTGGCTGGGCGGGCCGCTGGTGCTGTCGCTGGACGATGTCGCGGAGTCGGGGCATTGCCAGGGTTACAACGTGGTGATCCACGAGTTTGCGCACAAACTGGACATGCGCGACGGCAGCGTCGACGGGCTGCCGCCGCTGCACGCGGACATGCGCGTGGCCGAGTGGGCGCGGGTGTTCACCGCGGCCTACGAGGATTTCTGCCGGCGGGTGGATGGTGGGCAGGAAGAACTCGACATCGATCCCTATGCCAGTGACAGTCCGGCGGAGTTCTTCGCGGTGCTGAGCGAGTACTTCTTCGAGCGGCCGGCGCTGTTGCACGCCCAGTATCCGGCGGTGTACGCGCAGATGGCGGCGTTCTACCGGCAGGATCCGCGGCGCAGACTGGCCGGGTAGGTTTGATCACGGCGTCACGACCTCAACCGTCGTGGCGCCGCCGACGCGGCGATCCAGCGACCACCGTCGCACCGGTGCAAACCCCTTGGATTGCCACGCTGCGGTCGCAATGAAGGGGACGGACTGGCCGGGCTATCGTTCCGCCTGTTCGATCCAGGCGTACAGGCCGGCGTAGTTGCCGGGTTCACTGAACTCGCGCAGCCAGCGTTCCAGGTTGGCAGGGTCTGCGGCTTTGGCGAACAGCGCCTGGGTGGCCGGGTCGTTGGGTGCCGCCAGCCAGTCGATCAGGGTGTTCGGGCTCGATGCCTGGGCGAGCAGGCGGCCGACGCGGGGGTCGGCGGGCAGTTCGAGCCAGCGCGCCAGGCGTTGCGGATCGGTCAGTATGGCGCCCACGGCCGCGTAGAACTCGCCGTCCACGGCGCTGCGCAGCCATTCCGCGTAAATGGCGGGGTTGGTCCATTCCAGATAGTTGCGCGGCATGCCGGGGTCGATCAGGCTGGACAGGGTGCGCACGCTCTGGCGTGGGTCGAGGCTGCGTCGGGCGAATTCCAGATGAATGTCCGGCGTGGTGAACACGTCCAGCCACTGCAGGAAGTTGCGTGGCGACTTGAAGGCCCAGCCATTGGTGGTGAAATCGGTGCAGCGGTCGGCCATGGCCAGCGTGCGTGCCGACGGTTCATGGCTGGCCGTGGCCAGGTGTTGGGCTGCGTGGGCGTTACTCAGGGCCAGGGTGAATATCAGCGGAAGCAGAAGCCGGCGGCGCATGGGGTTCTCCGTCAATGGTTGGCGCGGGAGCGGGAAGTTGCTACAGACTACGCTACCTTGAGCAAGTTGCATGCGGGTGAACGATGGATATCGTGCTTTGGCTGCTGGGCATCGTGTTGATGGCGGTCGGCGTGCTCGGCACCGTGTTACCGGCTTTGCCGGGCGTGGTGCTGGTGTTCCTCGGCGCTTGGCTGATGGCGTGGATAGACGACTATCAGCGGGTGTCGATCGATGTGGTGGTCCTGCTCGGCGGCCTGACCGTGTTGGCCTGGGTGCTGGATTACCTGGCCGCGCTGCTGGGCGCGCGCAACGCCGGCGCCAGCCGGCAGGCGCTGGCCGGCGCCGCCATCGGCACGGTCATCGGGCTGTTCATGGGGCTGGTGGGGGTGTTGCTGATGCCTTTCGTCGGCGCCGTGATCGGCGAGTTCATGGCGCGGCGCGATCATGCCCGCTCGCTGCAGGTCGGCGTCGCTACCTGGCTGGGCCTGATCGTCGGTCTGATCGCCAAGGTGGCGATCGTGTTCATGATGCTGGGTATCTTCCTGGTCGCGCTGCTGCTGTGAACGCGTAGCCGCCGGCGTCGGCGCGATCAAGCGCCGGTGAGTCCCGGAAACAGTTCCGCCAGGCCGCGCGCGATCATTTCCACGGCGATGCCGGCGATGATCAGCCCCATGATGCGCGTGACCACCAGGATGCCGGTGGTGCCCAGTTTCTGCGCGATCAACGGCGACAGGCGGAAGCACAGCCAGACGCTGGCGGCCACCAGCACGATGCCCGGCAGCAGGCTGAGCTGCCACAGCCAGCCGGCGTCGGCGGTGCCGCTGCCGGCGGCGATGATCACGTGCGAGATGGCGCCGGGGCCGGCCAGCAGCGGCACGCCCAGCGGCACGGCGCCGACCGCGTCGCGTTCACCGACCTCGCGCGCTTCCTCGGGCGTCTGCCGTTGCGGGCTGATGTGCGCCTGCACCATGGAGATGCCCAGCAGCAGCAGGATGATGCCGCCACCGACCGAGAACGCGGCCATGCGCATGCCGAAGAACTGCAACAGGCTGGTGCTGCCGATGCTGAACAGGGTCAGCACGACCAGCACCGTCACCGCCGCCATCCACGCCGCGGCGCGCCGCTGCGCGGGCGAAAAGCCGGCGGTGGCGAGCAGGAACACCGGAATCACGCCGATCGGATCGACGATGGCGAACAGGCCGAGGGTGAAGCGGATGAATTCCGCGAGGTCCATGTGCACGCCGTTCAGGTTGCCATCGCGCGCGGCGGGCGCGCCCGTGACATCAGGCCCCGCGCGCCTGAATGACGTTGCGCAGCGCGATCAGCAAGCCCAGGCCGATGAACGCGCCCGGCGGCAGCACGGCGATCAGGAAGCCGCCGTAATCGCCGGGTGTCAGCGGAATCACCCAGTGCGCGGCACTGGGGCCCAACACCAGGTCGATGCCGGACAGCAGCGTGCCCTTGCCCACCGCCTCGCGCATCGCGCCCAGCACCACCAGCACGGCGGTGAGGCCCAGCCCCATCATGGTGGCGTCGAGGATGGAGTGGGCGGTGGAACGCTTGGAGGCGAACGCTTCCACGCGCGCCAGCACGATGCAGTTGGTGGTGATCAGCGGGATGAACACGCCCAGCACCAGATACAGCGGGTGCACCCAGGCGTTCATCGCCAACTGCACCACCGTGACCAGCGCGGCGATGATCAGCACGAACGCCGGGATGCGGATCTCGTGCGGGATGAAGTTGCGTACCAGCGCCACCGAGCCGCTGGCGGTGGCCATGACCAGCGTGGTGGCCAGACCCAGCGACAGGCTGTTGACCACGGTGTTGCTGATGGCCAGCAGCGGGCACAGGCCGAGCAACTGCACGATGCCCGGGTTCTGCGTCCATAGACCGTTGACCACGATGTCGCGCGTCTCGCGCGACCACAGGCCGCCGGTGGGTGCGGCGGGAGCCAGTGTGCCTTCGTGCGTGCTCATGTCCGTTTCTCCTGTCCGGTGGCGGCCGCGGCCGGCGCCGGTGCCAGCAGTTCCGCCCGGTGCTCGGCGAAATATTCCAGTGCCTGGCGGGTCGCCTTGATCACCGCGCGCGGGCTGATGGTGGCGCCGACCAGATAGTCGAACGCGCCGCCGTCCTTTTTCACGCGCCAGCCGTCCGGTGTGGGCTGGCTCAGGCTCTTGCCGGCGAACTGGTGGATCCAGTCGCCCCGGCTGTGATCGATGTAGTCGCCCAGGCCGGGCGTTTCGTTGTGCTTGGTCACGCGCACGCCGCTGATGCGGCCGTCGGCGAGGATGCCGACCAGCAGGCGGATCTCGCCGGCATAACCGTCGGGCGCCACCGCCTCCAGCACCACGCCGACGGCCACGCCCTGTTTGCGTGCGACATAGGCGCGGCCGGGCCGCTTGAGGCCGAGGCGCGGCGTGGCGGGCAGCGTCACCGCGTCGGCGATCAGGTCGTTGTCGAAGCTGCCGGCCGGCAGGGTCTGCGCCAGCTTGGCCATCTTCTCGGCCTGTTCGCTGCGTTCGATGATCGGCCGCGTCAGCGTGTAGGTGCCGGACAGCAGGCCGGCGCCGAGCACGGCGAAGCCGAGCAGGGTGAGCGCGGTGGCCAAGGTTTCGCGTAACGCCGGCGTCATGGCTTGCTGGCCCGTTTGTGGCCGAACACCCGCGGGTGAGTGTAATCGTCGATGAACGGCACGCAAGCATTCATCAGCAGCACGGCGAAGGCGACGCCGTCGGGGTAGGCGCCCCAGGTGCGGATCACCACCACCAGAAAACCCGCCAGACCGGCATAGATCAGTTTGCCGCGCGGGGTGGAGGCGGCGGTGACCGGGTCGGTGGCGATGAAGAAGGCGCCCAGCATGGCGGCGCCGGAGAACAGATGGAACAGCGGGTCGGCGTGCGCGGCGGGGTCGATCAGGTGCAGCGCGCCCGAGGTCAGCACGATGCCGGCGAGAAAGGCAACGGGGATGTGCCAGGTGATGACGCGCGCCGACAGCAGCAGCAGGCCGCCCAGCAGGTACATGGCGGCGACGATCTCATGGCCGCGCGCGCCGATCCAGCCGAACATCGGCCGCGTCAGGATGTCGTCCACCGGCGTGCCCAGGCGTGTCTGCGTGCGCCAGGTGTCCAGCGCGGTGGCGGCGGTCACCGCATCGTGGCTGACCGCGCCTTGGCCGGCGAACACCAGATCGAACGCTTCCCACAGCGTCAGGCTGTGGTCCACCGCGCCGATCGGCCCCGGCCACAGCGTCATGTAGGCGGGAAAGCCGATGATCAGCGCGGCGTAGCCGACCATGGCCGGATTGAACAGATTCTGGCCGAGGCCGCCATACAAATGTTTGGCCACCACCACGGCGAACAGTGTGCCGATCAGATACAGCCACCACGGTGCCAGCGTCGGCAGCGACAGCGCCAGCAGCCAGGCGGTGAGCAGCACCGAGCCGTCGCCCAGGAAGGGCTTGAGCGGCAGGCCGCGCAGGCGCAACAGCAGGGCTTCCAGCACCAGCGCGAATAGGCCGCACAGCAGCAGGCTGACCCAGATGCCGGGGCCGAAGAACCAGGCGTGGGCGATGGTGCCGGGAATCAGCGCGGCCATGACCTTGGCCATCACCGCCGCCACCGAAGTGTTGCCGACGTGCACGTGGGGCGAGCCGGTCATTTATCCGCTCCCGCATCGGCGGGGTGTTCGGCCGCGTCGCGCGCCGCCGCCCGGCGTGCCTCGATCTCGTCGATCTCGCGCTGCACCGCGGGCGGCAGGTTGTCCACGTTCTTCGGCTGCACGGCTTCCTTGGCCTTCTGCGCGCGCTCCATCGCGGCCTTGAGCAGCGCCTGCTTGCGTTCGGCGTCGGCATCCACCGGCGCGCCGGCGGCGGCCTTGGTCTTTTCCGCGGCTTTGGCGAACTTCTCGGCCTTCTCGCGTTTCTCCCGTTCCAGCCGGAAGGTCTTGAACTCATGGCGCTGGCGGGCCTGGTCGGCGGCGAGTTTCTCGCGTTCGCGCTGCCAGATCTCGCTCTTGGCGTAACGGAAATAATCCACCAGCGGAATGTGGCTGGGGCAGACGTAGGAACAGCAGCCGCACTCGATGCAGTCGAACAGGTGGTAGCTCTGCGCGCGGCCGAAATCCTTGGCGCGGCTGTACCAGTACAGGTCGAACGGTTGCAGCACCACCGGACAGGCGCGCGCGCAGGCATCGCAGCGGATGCAGGGCAGATCCGGCGCGCGTGGCGGAAACAGCGTGGCGTTCTTGACGATGACGCAGTTGACCGCCTTGGTCACCGGCGCGGCATCGTCCATCAGATCGAAGCCCATCATCGGCCCGCCGACGATCTGGCCGGTGGCGCCCGGCAGCTCGCCGCCGGCGGCGGCGATCAGATCGACCAGCGGCGTGCCCAGGCGCGCCTCGAAGTTGCCGGGCGCGGCGACGTGACCGGTCACGGTGACCACGCGCGAGATCAGCGGCTCGCCCAGTTCCACCGCGCGCCACAGTGCGTAGGCGGTGCCGACGTTGAACACCTGGATGCCCAGGTCGGTGGAACGGCCGCCGCTGGGGGTTTCCAGGCCGGTGAGCAGGTAGGTGAGCTGCTTGCCGCCGCCGGCCGGATAGATGCTGGGCACGGCCACGATCTCGACGCCGCGGGCGTCGTCGGCATCCAGTGCTGCCAGTGCCGCGCGCATCGCCGCGATGGCCTCCGGCTTGTTGTCCTCGATGCCGATCAGCACGCGCTCGGCAGCGAGGCAATGGCGCATGATGGCGATGCCGCGCAGCGTCTCGCCGGCGCGCTCGCGCATCAGCCGGTCGTCGCAGGTGATCCAGGGTTCGCATTCGGCGCCGTTGACGATCAGCGTGTGGATGCGCTGCGCGCCCGGATTGAGCTTGACATAGCTGGGGAACACCGCGCCGCCCAGGCCGGCCACGCCCAGGTCGCGCACGCGGTTGCGCAGCGCGCTGGCATCCATGTTGCGCCAGTCCAGCGGCTGGAAAGCCACCGCGCGGTCATCGCCATCGGCCTCGATCACCACGGCGAGGTCGTACAGGCCGGACGGATGCGCCGCCGGACGCGGTTCCAGCGCCACCACCCGGCCGGAGGTGGGGGCGTGCACCGCGGTGGACACATAGCCCTGCGCCTCGCCGATGATCTGGCCGCGCAGCACGTGGTCGCCGACGTGCACGGTGGGACGCGCCGGCTCGCCGATGTGCTGGCGCATCGGCACCACGTAGCGCGGCAGCAGCGGCATGGCGCGGATCGGCGTGGTGTTGGATTCGCGCTTGTGCGGCTCGGGATGCACGCCGCCGTGGAAGGGGAACAGCCGACGGCTCATGCCACGCGCTTCATCATGTGCACGGGGTAGCGCCATTTCCAGTTGGTCACGTCCTCCTTGATCACCTGCATGGAAATGCAGTCGACCGGGCAGGGGGGCAGACACAACTCGCATCCGGTGCACTGGTCGGCGACGATCACATGCATCTGCTTGGCGGCGCCGACGATGGCGTCCACCGGGCAGGCCTGGATGCACAGCGTGCAGCCGATGCACAGGTTCTCGTCGATCACCGCCACCGACCGCGGTTTCGGCCCGGCATCATCCGACAGCGGTTTGGGCTCCACGCCCAGCAGTTCGGCCAGCCGACGCACGCCGTCCTCGCCGCCGGGCGGGCACAGGTTGATGTCGGCCTCGCCCTTGGAGATGGCCTCGGCATAGGGCTTGCAGCCGGGATAGCCGCATTGGCCACACTGGGTCTGCGGCAGGATGGCGTCGATCTTCTCCACCAGCGGGTCATCCTGGACACGGTAGCGGATCGAGGCCCAGCCGAGGATGCCGCCCAGCACCAGGCCGATGCCCGCCATCACCAGGATCGCCGACAGCATCAGCGGATCAACCCGGCGAAGCCCAGGAACGCCAGGCTCATCAGGCCGGCGGTGATCATGGCGATGCTGGTGCCCTTGAACGGCAACGGCACGTCGGCGGCTTCCAGGCGTTCGCGCATGGCCGCGAACAGCACCAGCACCAGCGTGAAACCGAGCGCGCCGCCCAGGCCGAAGATCAGCGATTCGACGAAATCGTGCCGCTCCAGAACGTTCAGCAGCGGTATGCCCAGCACCGCGCAGTTGGTGGTGATCAGCGGCAGATAGATGCCGAGCACGCGGAACAGCACCGGCGAGGTCTTCTTGATGAACATCTCGGTGAAACCGACGATGCCGGCGATGACCACGATGAACGACAGCGTGCGCAGGTAGGCGAGCGCCTCGCCCAGCAGGTAGGTATCGATCAGGTAACTGATGCCGGAAGCCAGGGTCAGCACGAAGGTGGTGGCCGCACCCATGGCGATGGAGGTTTCCAGCTTGCGCGAGACGCCCATGAACGGGCACAGCCCGAGGATCTTGGACATCACGATGTTGTTCACGAACACCGTGCCGATGAGGATGAGCAGGTAGTTTTCCATGACCCGGCGTCAGATTAGGCGCGGATTATCGGCGACGGTGCGGGCAGGGACAACCCTGGCCCGCCGCCCCAGCAGCGGCGGCGGGGCGGCTCGTTCAGTCGAGCAGCTCGTGCGCGCCGTCGCAGAACGGCGGGTTGGCGGTGTGCTTGCACGCGCACAGCCACACCGGACCGGCACTGTCCACCTTGAACGGCATGGGCTGAAATTCCGTGCCGGCGTGCGAGCCGTCGCAGAACGGCTGGTTGCGCGAGCGGCCGCAACTGCACCACCAGTATTCGCCCGGTTCCAGGTGGGCTTCGATCGGCGCCTTGCCGGCGACCATGGGTTCACTCATGTTGTCGTCCTCTGTGTGTTGATCAATACCCGACTGATTTTGTCGGGAACTGCATCTTACAGCGGAAGCGTGCGCCAGTCAGCCACCGGTTGGCCGAGGTCCATGGCCAGGCCGGCATGGATGATCCGGCCCGCCGCCACATTGAGGCCGGCGGCCAGCCCCGCATCCGCCGCCAGCGCGGCGCGTCCGTCCCCGGCCAGACGCAGCAGGTAGGGCAGCGTGATCTCGGCCAGCGCCAGCGTCGAAGTGCGCGCCACCGCGCCGGGCATGTTGGCGACGGCGTAATGCACCACGCCTTCCTCGACGTAGAACGGTGCGGCATGCGTGGTGGGGCGCGAGGTCTCGGCGATGCCGCCCTGGTCGATGGCTACGTCGACCAGGGCGGAGCCGCGCGGCATGGCCGCCACCTGCGTACGCGTCAGCAGGTGCGGCGCGCGCCGGCCGGGCAGATGGGCGGCGCCGATCACCAGATCGGCCTGGCTCACGCATTCGGCGATGTTGGCGGCGTTGGCGTAGCGCGTCTTCAGTCGGCCCTGGTACTGCTCATCGTAGGCACGCAGGCGGCTGGCGTCGCGGTCCAGCAGGGTCACGTCGGCGCCAATGCCGAGCGCCACGCGCGCGGCATTGCCGCCGACCACGCCGCCGCCGAGGACCACCACGCGTCCGGGCGCGACGCCAGGCACGCCGGCCAGCAGCACGCCGCGACCGCCGGCGGTGATCTCCAGCGCGCGCATGCCCACCTGGATCGCCATGCGTCCGGCGATCTGCGACATGGGGGCCAGCAGCGGCGTATGGCCGGCGCCGTCCAGCACGGTCTCGAAGGCGACGGCAGTGACGCCGCTGGCCAGCAGGGCGCGGGTCAGGTCCGGCGCGGCGGCGAGATGCAGGTAGCAGAACAGCCATTGCCCGGCGCGCAGGCGGGCCACCTCCGCCGGCTGCGGTTCCTTGACCTTGAACACCAGCTCGGCCTGCCAGACGGCGGCCGCGTCGGTGACCGTCGCGCCGGCCGCGGCGTAGTCCGTGTCACCATAGCCGATGGCGGCGCCGGCGTCGTGTTCGATGCTGACGCGATGGCCGGCGGCGACCAGTTCGGCCACGCCGGCCGGAATGGCGGCGACGCGGTATTCGTGTTGCTTGATCTCGCGGGGTATGCCGATGTGCATGTCCATGCTCCGGTGAGGTCAGACCGGCCGGTCGCGCAGCGCTTCGACACACTCCCGGACCAGGGCCGGCCCGCGGTAGATGAGGCCGGTGTAGAACTGCACAAGGTCGGCGCCGGCAGCGGCCTTGGCGCATGCGTCGGCGCCGTTCATGATGCCGCCGGCGCCGATCAACGGCACTTCGCCGGCCAGTGCGGCATGAAACGCCGCGAGCACCTGCGTGGCGCGCTCGCGCAACGGTTCGCCCGACAACCCGCCGGCTTCCGTGCCGTGCGGTAGTGCTTCGACACCGGCGCGCGACAGCGTGGTGTTGGTGGCGATCAGCGCGTCGATGCGATGTTTGCGCAGCGCCGCGGCGATGGCGGCGATGGCGGCGTCGTCCAGATCGGGCGCGATCTTCACCGCCACCGGCATGTAGCGGCCGTGCGTGTCGGTCAGCCGGGCCTGCTCCGCCTTGATCGCCGCCAGCAGCGCGTCCAGTTCCTCGCCGCCCTGCAGCGCGCGCAGGTTGCGGGTGTTGGGCGAGGAGATGTTGATGGTGACGAACGAGACCTTGCCGTACAGCTTGCGCAGGCCGATCAGGTAATCTTCCGCCGCGCGTTCGATCGGTGTGTCCGCGTTCTTGCCCAGGTTGACGCCGAGCACGCCGCGATAGCGCGTGCGTTCCAGGTTGCGCAGCAGGTGATCGACGCCCAGGTTGTTGAAGCCCATGCGGTTGATGATGGCGCGCGCGGCCGGCAGGCGGAACAGGCGCGGTCGGGGGTTGCCCGGCTGCGGGCGCGGTGTCACCGCGCCGACTTCGATGAAACCGAAGCCGAACGCCGCCAGCGCGTCGATGGCGTCACCGTTCTTGTCCAGGCCGGCGGCGAGGCCGACCGGATTGGGGAAGTGGAGTCCCATCACGCGTCTGGGCAGGTCCGGCACCCGTGGCAGCCAGGGGCGCAGCAGGCCCAGGGCATGCAGGCGGCGCAGCGCGGCGAGGGTCAGGTTGTGCGCCGTTTCCGCGTCCAGGCGGAACAGCAGCGGGCGGAGCAGGGCATAGGGCGACACGGGGGTGCGAGGCGGCGGGCGGTAACGCCGCGCATTGTGGCATGCGCGCGGCGGCAATGCCTCGCCGCCGCGCCGGTCCGGC
Source organism: uncultured Burkholderiales bacterium (assembly GCA_937949525.1). Classification (GTDB taxonomy): domain Bacteria; phylum Pseudomonadota; class Gammaproteobacteria; order Burkholderiales; family Thiobacillaceae; genus PFJX01. Next base: position 10,748 of record CALEDT010000009.1, read on the forward strand.
CGGCGACCGGCTCAGGCGCGCCGGACCAGTTCCCGGTAGAAGTTGGGCAACGCGAACAACGCGCCGTGCACCTCGGCGTTGTAGTAACGCAGGTCGGCAATGCCACGCTGCGCGAGCCGCTCGTCCACCTGCTCGCGCGTCGGCGCGCGCGGGTCGAGCGTGTCCGACGCCACCGCCAGGCCCCAGTAGGCGCCGTACAGCGGCACGTACAGGCCGAGGCAGTGCACCTGCGCGAAGCAGGCGTGCAGGTCGGCGGCGATGCGGCGCACCTGCTCCGCCTCGAACACCGGCGTGCCGATGTGCAGGACGATGGCGCCGCCCGGTTCCAGCACGCGTTTGAGCGACGCCAGGAATTCACGCGTGTACAACGGTCCGGCCGGCGTTTCCGGATCGGTCAGGTCGAGCAGCACCAGGTCGTAGCGATCGGCGGTGTCACGCACGTGGGCGAAGCCGTCGCCGATGCGCAGCTCGACGCGCGGGTCGTCCAGCGCGCCGCGGTGCACTTCGGCCAGATACTGCCTGGCGGCGCGCGGGACTTCGGCGTCGAGTTCGGCGATCATCACGCGTTCGACCGACGGATGCTTGAGCAGCTCCTCGGCGGCGCCACCGTCGCCACCCCCGAGGATCAGGACGTGGCGCGGACCGGGATGGGCGATCGCGGCCGGATGCACCAGCGCTTCGTGATAGAAGTATTCCTCGCCGGCCGAGGTCATGAAATGACCGTCCAGACGCAGCAGGCGGCCGAACTGCGGTGTATCGAACACCTCCAGCAGTTGGTGGGCGCTGCGTGTGGTCTCCAGACGGCGTGCGCCGCGGTAGCCGTAGACGCTGTGCGGGTTGAGCGCCTCCAGCAGGGTCTCGCCGGCCGGGATGTCATCGGTCGCACCCCGTACCAGCCGGTTGACGTGCGCCTCGCCCGGCGCGAACGCGGCAACCAGGGCCTGGGTCAGGCGCTCGGCTTTGTCCGAGTTGTCGCAACGGAAGTTGCAGACGTAGATATCCAGCGTCACGCCGGCGCGTTCCGGCCAGGTATGTACGGCCAGATGCGATTCCGCCAGCAGCAGCATGCCGGTGACGCCGCCGGGCTGGCCGGCGTGCTCGGGAAAGGTGAACCACTTTTCGTCCACCAGGGTTAGACCCACGTCCAGCGTCTGGCGTCGGCACAGTTCGGCGATGGCGTTCGCCTCGGTCAGCAGCACTCGGCTGCATTGGCACTGATACAGATCAGCGGTCAGGTGTAGGCCTTGCATGGCGCCCCCCAATCCACGGTATGACCCGCAGCGCTCTACACAGGGCGCTGCGCCGAACTCCGGTCTCGGCCGGGGAAAAAGGCGCGATTATAGCAGGGCTGGGTGGGCTTGACGGATCGACCGGCAGGCGTCGCCGCCGGCCATCACTCCTCGTCGCCTGCCGGGTTGTGCTGCGCCGCCAGGCGCTGTTGCACGAATGGCGGTACCGCCTCGTAGTGGCTGAACTCCAGCGTGTAGGAGCCCTGGCCGGCCGTGAGCGACTTGATGCGGGACTGGAAACCGTCCAGCTCGGCCAACGGCACCTGCGCGACGACGGTGATCATGCCGCCGCGACCGCTGGCGTGGCCGGTGATCTGGCCGCGTCGTCCGGACAGGTCGCCGCTGACGTCACCGACCGCTGCCTCCGGCGCGGTCAGCTCGACGTTGACGATGGGCTCCAACACGATGGGGCCGGCTTTGGCGGCAGCGTCGAGGAATGCCTTCTTGCCGGCGGTGATGAACGCGATCTCCTTGCCGTCGACGGGATGGTTCTTGCCGTCGTACACGGTCACACGGACGTCCTGCATCGGGAAACCGGCGATGGCGCCGCTCTCCATGGCCTGACGCACGCCCTTTTCCACCGCCGGAATGAACGAGGCGGGAATGACCCCGCCCTTGACCGCGTCGACGAAGTCGAAGCCGGCGCCGCGTTGCAGCGGTTCGACGCGCAGATAGACCTCGCCGAACTGGCCGGCGCCGCCGGTCTGCTTTTTGTGGCGGTGGTGGCCCTCGGCGGCGCGCGTGATGGTCTCGCGGTAGGCGATGGTGGGCGGGTGGGTGTCCACGTCCAGACGGAACTGCTCGCGCATCTTCTCCAGCACGCTGTTCAGATGGGCCTCGCCCAGGCCGCGGATCACCACTTCGTGCGTGGTCGCGTCGTGCTCCACGTGCAGCCCCGGATCCTCGTCGATCAACCGGTGCAGCACGTCGCCCAGCTTGTCCATGTCCGACTGCTTCTTCGGCCGCACCGCCAGACCGAATACCGCGTGCGGAAATTCCAGCGGCTTCATGTAGATGTGGTCGTCCTCCGGCGCGTCGTGCAGCACCGAGTCGAAACGGATGTCGTCCACTTTGGTCACCGCGCAGATGTCGCCGGGGATGCAGGCATCGACCGGCAGCAGTTGCTTGCCCTGCATGCGGTACAGATGGCCGACCTTGAACGGCTTGCGTAGCTCGCCGATGTACAGTTGCGAATCCGCGGTGATGGTGCCCTGACGCACGCGGAACGCGGCGGTGCGGCCGACGTAGGGGTCGACTTCCAGTTTGAACACGTGCGCCAGCGCGTGCTTGTCCGGGTCCGGCTCGACGTTCAGCGGTGTCGCCGCCTCGCCCTCGCCGAGCAGGAACAGCGGCGGATTGGCCTCGCCGGGATGCGGCAGCAGGCGCACCATGATGTCCAGCAGTTCGTCCAGCCCGGCGCCGCTCGCCGCGGACACGAAGCACACCGGCACGAGATGGTTGTCGCGCAGCGCCTGTTCGAACGGCTCGTGCAGTTGCTCCGGCGCGATCTCGCCCTGTTCCAGATAGGTTGCCATCAGGTCCTCGTCGATCTCCACGACCTGATCCACCAGCGCCTGGTGCGCCGCGGCGACACTGGAGAAATCCGCCTCGCCGGCGGGATTGAAGAAACAGTCGGTGACGCGCGTGGCGCCGGCGGCGGGCAGGTTGATGGGCAGGCATTCGCGCCCGAACGCCGTCTGGATGTCGGTGAGCAGCGCTGGCAGGTCGGCATCCGGCAGATCGATCTTGTTGACCACCACCATGCGGCAAAGCTTGCGCGTCTGGGCCCAGTGCATCATGCGGTGCGTGGTGAGTTCGATGCCCTTGCGCGCGTCGATGACGACGATGACCGTATCCGCGGCGTCCAGCGCGCACATGGCCTGGCCCATGAAATCCGGGTAGCCGGGGGTGTCGAGCAGGTGGATGCGCGTGCCGGCGTGCTCCAGATGGGCCACGGCCAGCTTGACCGAGTGTTGGTGCGCTTTTTCCAACGGGTCGTAGTCGCACACGGTGTTGCCGCGTTCGACCGAGCCGGCGGCGGCAATGGCGCCAGTGCGGGCCAGCAGGTTTTCGATCAGGGTGGTCTTGCCGGCGCCGCCGTGGCCGACCAGGGCGACCACGCGCAGTTGCGGGACGGTGAGTGAGTTCATGATGTCGAGCGCTGAGGGTGGAAACGACGAGGTTCCGGTGGCGTGCCGTTGTTCAGCGCATGCCGCCGAGCAGTTCTCCCCGATTGGTGATCAGATCCCAGACCGAGGGCGCGACCGCGCGTATGCTGGGAAGTGCTTCGTCGACCGTGCCCAGGCAGGGCACGCGCAGACCGTGATAATCGACATCCGGGCCGATGCGGTTGAAGATCACCCCGAAACGCGCCAGCAGCCGCAACAGCGCGGGCTCCATCACCGCGTAACAGTGGGTGACGCCGTGCTGCTGCACCATGCGCATGACCACGGCGAACAAGCCCAGGGAAATGTGCGGCAACACGCGGCGTTCATCTTCCTCGAAATAGATTTCGATGTTGGGTGCCACACCGGCCAGCGAGCCAGCTTCGCCGAGACGCCGCTTGAAGGTCTTGGATACCGCGAAACGCGAGATCTCGCCCAGTCGTGTGCGCACGTCCCGGTCGATGACCGGCTGATCGAGCGGACAATGGCGCTCGATCGGAAACGGCGCGGCGAGGTCGTCGCGATCCGGCAGGATCAGGCGCGCCGTGGCGGCATACAGGCCGGTGCGGCGGTGGCGCACCAGGTAGTGATCGGAGCGGACGTCGAACTCGTCCTCCTCCCAATGGAACGGTCGACCGTCGGCGTCGATGCCGGATCTGCATTCCTCCACGCGTTCGAAACCGGTCTCCACCACGTAGACCTGATAGCGCAGCAGATAGACCTGCATACGCAGCGCGTCGGTGTCGGCATGCACCAGTTCGAAATACTCGTTGAGCGCGGCGATCAGATCGGTGTTCATGGCGTCGCTTCGGTTGATGAACGCAGGTTAGCCAAGCCCGTGTTGTACGTAAACCACAGATCGGCATGGTGCAGAAAAATACCTGCGGCCACCATCGAAATCCCCCTTGTTCGGCAAGTAATCATATTAGAAAATGCTGATAACACTGATGCGGCACTTCCTCCCTGTGTCGTGTTGGTGTTGTCTCCTCCATCCTCCTCCTTTGGTGGATTTAGCCCGGTCACCCGACCGGGCTTTTTTTTGCCCGGGTAGCATAGCGGATCATCGTCGCCGGTGTGCGAACACCGCGCGCGCCGACGTTCGGGAACAGCTATCATGAAAGCCCCATCCGGCAGGATTGCCACCATGAGCGATGAACTTGCCTCCCTGAGCGACGCGGAACTCGACGAGCTGGAAGCGTTCCTGCTATCCGACGATGTGCCGGAGGATTGCATGGACATCGCCATGCTCGACGGTTTCCTGACGGCCCTGATCATCGGTCCCAACACGCTGCTGCCCAGCCAGTGGCTGCCGTACATCTGGGGTGGTGACGAGAACGAGGAGATGACGTTCGCCTCCGGCGAGCAGGCCGAACGCGTGCTCAACCTGATCATGCGTTACTACAACGATCGCGTGCACGACCTGCGCGAGGATGCGGTCGAGTTCGAGCCGCTGTTGTATGTGCGTCAGGACGAGGCGGGCGAGGTGCCGGTGCTGGACGAATGGTGCGTCGGTTTCATCACCGGCATCGGCCTCGATCCCGAGGGCTGGCGACCGCTGATCGAGTCCGATGCGGAACAGGATGCGGTATTGCTGGCGCCCATGTTGCTGTTCGGCACCGAGGACGGGCAGGCCGAGTTGCGCAGCAATCCGGAGTTGGCCGGACGCCAGTCGGACTTTGCCGACGGACTGGGCCCATGCGTCCTCGGCATTCGTGATTTCTGGTTGCCCGGCCGCAAGCGCGCCGCCACCGTCCGGCGCACATCCGCGAAAGTGGGACGCAACGACCCGTGCCCGTGCGGCAGTGGCCTCAAATACAAGAAGTGCTGCGGCATGGACGACCCGCTGACGTGACGCGCATCGGGCGCGGCATGTTCACGCGCCCGGTCGTCTCGCGCCACCTGGCATGCGCATTGGTGGCGCTGGCCGGTTGGGGGATGGCCGGGAGCGTGCCGGCGGCCAATCAGATGGCCGGTCAGCCGTCGCCGTATCTGGCATTGCACGCCGACGATGCGACGGCGTGGCGCGTGTGGGGCGCCGCCGCGCTGGAGGAGGCGCGGCGCGGCAACCGCCTGGTCATGGTCTCGCTGGGTTATTTCGCCTGCCACTGGTGCCACGTGATGCAGCGCGAGACCTGGGCCGACCCTGGGGCGGCGGCGGTCATCAACCGGCATTTCATCCCGGTCAAGGTCGACCGCGAGACGCACCCGGCGCTGGACGCCAGCCTGCAACGCTTCGCGCAGCTCACGCGCGGGCGCTCGGGTTGGCCGCTGACGGTATTCCTGACGCCGCAAGGCGACCCGCTGCTGGCGGTGCTGTACGAGCCGCGCGACGAATTCGTGCGCATCGCCGAGGGTCTGGCACGACGCTGGCGTGCGGATGCGCCCGGCCTCACGGCGCTGGCGCGTGAGGCGGCGCGTCCGCCGGCTGCGGCGCCGCGCGTGCTGTTGCCGGACGATTTCGATCGCGCGGTCGAGCGCAGCGCGGACGTGCTGCAAGGCGGATTCGGCGACGCGGCCCGGTTTCCCTGGGTGCCGCGCCTGATGACGCTGTTGGCGCTGGAGGCGCGCGCGCCATCGGCCTGGCGGCGCGAGTTCCTGGTCGAGACGCTGACGCAGATGGCGCGCGGCGGTTTGCGCGACCACATCGCCGGCGGCTATTTCCGCTATACCGTCGATCCCGCCTGGCGTGAACCGCATTTCGAGAAAATGCTGTATGACAACGCGCAGCTCGCCGCGCTGTTCCTGCGCGCCGCCGATGCGCTGGGCGAGCCGGCATGGATCGGCGAGGCGCGCGCGACCCTGGATTTCCTGCTCGATGAGATGGCGCTCGACGGCGGTTTCATTGCCAGCCTGTCCGCGCTCGACGCCGCGGGCGAGGAGGGCGGCGCCTACCTGTGGGACGATGCCGAACTGCGCGCGCTGCTGCCGGACGAGGAGTACGCCGTCGTGCGTCTCGCCTGGCGCCTCGACGAGGCCAGCGCGTTCGCGGCCGGTCATCTGCCCGTTCCACGGACGATCCTGACCCCCGAGCAAGCGCAGCGGCTGGCGAGTGCCGCCCAGCGCCTGCGCGAGGCGCGACGAACCAGGGTGATCCCGCGTGACGAAAAGCGCTTGGCCGGCTGGAACGGTCTGGCGCTGAGCGCGTTGGCGGCGGCCGCACCGCTGGATGTGCGTTACCGCGACGCGGCCGATGCCCTGTACCGGTTCGCGCGTGATCGTCTGCTCGACGGGCGCGGCGTGCGCAAGGGCGTGGGGGCGGGTGTGGGCGGCGCGGCGCGGGGGCTCGGGCCGGGCGATCTGCACGACCATGCCTATCTGGCGCGCGGCCTGCTGGATTACGCCGAGGCCGCGCAGGTGGCGCAGGCGCGCGAACTGGCGACCCGCCTGATCGACCGGGCCTGGCGCAGCTTCCATGGCACGCGCGGGCTGCGTCTGGAGACACGCGCGCTGATCGGCACCGAAGCGGACGCCTGGCACGATACCGCCACGCCGGCGCCGGCGGCGGTGCTGGTGCAGGTGACGCGCGAGGCGGGTTCCACCGATGCGCGCGATCGGGCCGAGCGGGAACTGCGCCGTGCCCTGCGCGCAGCGCGCGGCGATGCGCTGGATTACGCCAGCCTGGCGCGGCTGGTACTCACTCCCGCTCCGCGCGGCGCATCACCGGCCGCTTCTCGACCGTTACCTTGAGCTGCATTTCCTTCTGATTGCGCACCAGTTTGAGCCAGGCTTCCTTGCCCGGCGGCAGTGCGGCGATCAGGTTGAGCAGGGCGGAGGAGTCGGTCACCGGTTGGTCGTTCACCGCGATCAGCACGTCGCCGGGGCGGATGCCGGCGCGCGCGGCCGGACCGCCGCGCAGCACGCCGGCGATCAGCGCGCCTTCGGTGCCGTCCAGGCCGAAAGACTCGGCGATCTCGGGCGTGACCTCCTGTACCTCGATGCCCACCCAGCCGCGCGTCACCGAGCCGTGGGCGATGATCTCCTCCATGACCTGACGCACGATGGACACCGGAATGGCGAAACCGATGCCCAGGCTGCCGCCGGTACGCGAGAAGATCGCCGTGTTGACGCCGACCAGATTGCCGGCGCCGTCGACCAGCGCGCCCCCGGAATTGCCCGGATTGATCGCCGCGTCGGTCTGGATGTAGTGCTCGAAGGTGTTGATGCCGAGGTGGCTGCGTCCGAGCGCCGAGACGATGCCCATGGTCACGGTCTGACCGACGCCGAACGGGTTGCCGATGGCCAGTACCACATCGCCCACGCGCAACCCGTCCGGGCGCGCGAACGTGGCCGCCGGCAGGCCGCTCTGGCGCACCCGCAGCACGGCCAGATCGGTCTCCGGATCGGTGCCGACCACTTCCGCGCGCATGGCCTTGCCGTCGGCCATGGCCACCTGGATCTCGTCCGCCGCTTCGACCACGTGGTGGTTGGTGAGGATGTAGCCATCCTCGCTGACGATGACGCCCGAACCGAGGTTGGACACGCGTTGCGGCCGGTTGCTCATGGCGCCGCCGTCACCGAAGAAGCGGCGGAAGAACGGGTCGTCCATCAGCGGATTGCGCTGCGTGCGCACCTGCTTGCTGGTGAAGATGTTGACCACCGACGGCAACGCCTTCTCCGCGGCATCGGCGTAGCTCGCGGCGGCGTGCCGGGCGCCGCCGTCGGCGACCTCGCGGATCACCACCGACGTGCCTTCGAGCGGCAGCAGACCGGGAATCAAGCGGTCCAGAGCCAACAGCGCAGCCGCCAGCAGCACCAGTGCGGCGACGATCTGGGCAAACGACAACCAGGCTTTTTGCATGGATGGGGAAACGGATGGAGCGTGATGGCCGGCATTCTAGCAGCCCGGCGCGCAGGCTTTAATTACGCGCCGTTTTGTCTGTAGAATGCCGGCTTTTGTGAATCGCCCGAAGTCGCGAAACGGACCGTAATGTCCTCGTTCTGGCGCAGCGGCGGGTTCACACCAGGCCATCCATCTCAAGCAGGACGATTTATGAGCGAAACCAGCGTCGATACCTCGAAACGTCGCTTCCTCGTCACCCTGAGCTCGGCGGTCGGCGGCGTGGCCGCGCTCGGCGCCGCCACTCCATTCGTCATCAGCATGACACCCAGCGCGCGTGCGCGCGCAGCCGGTGCGCCGGTGGAGGTGGATCTGTCCAAGATCGAACCCGGCATGCAGTTGGCCGAGGAATGGCGCGGCAAGCCGGTGTGGATCGTGTACCGCACCAAGGAGATGCTGGATCTGCTGGCGCGCAACGACGACAAGCTGATCGATCCCGAATCCAAGAATGCCGCGCAGCAGCCGGCCTACTGTCAGAATCCGGTGCGCTCGATCAAACCCGAGTATCTGGTGGTGGTCGGCATCTGCACGCACCTGGGTTGTTCGCCCACCTACCGCCCGGAACTGGCGCCGGCCGATCTGGGCGCGGACTGGACCGGCGGCTGGTTCTGCCCCTGCCATGGCTCCCGCTTCGACCTGGCGGCGCGCACCTACAAGGGCTCGCCCGCGCCCACCAATCTGTACATTCCGCCGCACAAATACCTCAGTGACACCCGGTTGCTGATCGGCGAGGATCAAGGCGCCGCCTGAGCAACAGAGAGAATCCGATCATGATGAAGAAACTGCTCGACTGGGTGGACGCGCGCTTCCCGCTGACTGCGAACTACAAGGCGCATCTGTCCGAGTACTACGCGCCCAAGAACTTCAACTTCTGGTACTTCTTCGGCTCGCTCGCGTTGCTGGTGCTGGTGATCCAGATCGTCTCCGGCATCTTCCTGACCATGCACTACAAGCCCGACGCGGACCTGGCGTTCGCCTCGGTCGAGTACATCATGCGTGACGTGGAATACGGCTGGCTGATCCGTTACATCCACTCCACCGGCGCCTCCATGTTCTTCGTGGTGGTTTACCTGCACATGTTCCGCGGCCTGATCTACGGGTCCTATCGCCAGCCGCGCGAACTGGTGTGGATTTTCGGCGTGATCATCTACCTGGTGCTGATGGGCGAGGCGTTCATGGGCTATCTGCTGCCCTGGGGCCAGATGTCCTACTGGGGCGCGCAGGTCATCGTCAACCTGTTCGCCACCGTGCCCATCATCGGCGAAGACCTGTCGGTGTGGATCCGCGGCGACTACGTCATCGGCGACGCCACGCTCAACCGCTTCTTCGCCTTCCACGTCATCGCCCTGCCTCTGGTGCTGCTGGGGCTGGTGGTGGCGCACCTGATCGCGCTGCACGAGGTCGGCTCCAACAACCCGGACGGCGTCGAGATCAAGAAGCTCAAGGACGAGCAGGGCCGGCCGCTGGACGGCATCCCCTTCCATCCGTATTACACGGTCAAGGACATCCTCGGCGTGGTGGTATTCCTGATGGTGTTCGCCGCCATCGTGTTCTTCGCGCCGGAGATGGGTGGCTACTTCCTGGAACACAACAACTTCGTTCCCGCCGACCCGCTGAAGACCCCCGAGCACATCGCGCCGGTGTGGTACTTCACGCCCTACTACGCCATTCTGCGCGCGGTGCCGCCCATCCTCGGCTCACAGTTCCCCGGCGTGCTGGCCATGGGCGTGGCGGTGCTGATCTTCTTCGCGCTGCCCTGGCTGGACCGCTCGCCGGTGAGGTCCATCCGCTATCGCGGCCCCAAGTTCAAGATCGCGCTGACCCTGTTCGTGATCGCCTTCATCGGCCTGGGCATCCTCGGCATCCTGCCGGCGACGCCGCTGTATACCGTGCTGTCGCAGATCCTGTCGGTGGTCTACTTCGCGTTCTTCCTGTTGATGCCTTGGTACACCAAGAACGACACCTACAAGCCGGTTCCGGAAAGGGTCACGACCAAATGAAAAAACTGCTGCTGCTGCTGCTGCTGGCGCTGCCCGCGCTTGCTATGACCGTCCCGGCACGCGCCGCCGGCCCGGCGGTGTCGCTGGATCGTGCGCCGATCAACCTCAAGGACGACGCCTCGCTGCAGCGTGGCGCGCGCGTGTTCGTCAACTACTGCCTCAACTGCCACAGCGCCAACTACATGCGCTACAACCGCATGGTGGACATCGGCCTGACCGAGGAACAGATCAAGGACAACCTGCTGTTCGCCGCCGAAAAGCCGGGCGAGACCATGTACATCGCCATGCGCACCGGCGAGGCCAAGCAATGGTTCGGCGCGGCGCCGCCGGACCTGTCGGTGATCACCCGTTCCCGCGGACCGGACTGGGTCTACACCTACCTGCGCGGCTTCTACCGTGATCCCAGCCGCGCGACCGGCTGGAACAACACCGTGTTCGACAAGGTCGGCATGCCGCACGTGATGCACGACCTGCAAGGTCACATCGAGCCGGTCTACCGCGTCGAGACCGATCTGACCGGCGCCGAACACACGGTGATCGAGCGCATGCAACTGGTCAAGCCGGGCAGCCTGACGCTGGCGGAGTACGACGCGCTGGTCGGCGACCTGGTCAACTACCTGACCTGGATGGGCGAGCCGGCGCGGGTACAGCGCATGAACATCGGCCTGGCCGTGCTGCTGTTCCTGGGCGTGTTCTACGTCATCGCCTACTATCTGAAGAAGGAATTCTGGAAGGACGTGCACTGAGCCGCTGCGGCCGCTGCCTGGTATTGCCATCATGATGATTCTCTACTCCGGTACTTCCTGTCCGTTCAGCCAGCGTTGCCGCATCGTGCTTTACGAGAAGGGCATGGATTTCGAAATCCGCGACATCGACCCGCGCGAGAAGCCGGACGAGATCGCCGCGATGAACCCGTACAACCAGTTGCCCATCCTGGTCGAGCGCGATCTGACGCTGTACGAGTCCAACATCATCAACGAATACATCGACGAACGCTTCCCGCATCCGCAACTGATGCCGGCGGACCCGGTGATGCGCGGACGCGCGCGCCTGTTCCTGTTCAATTTCGAGCGCGACCTGTTCTCGCATCTGAGCGATGTGGTCAACGGTGCGCCCAAGGTGGCCGAAAAGGCGCGCGCGATCATCCGCGACAACCTGACGCAGATCGCGCCGATCTTCAACAGGCAGAAGTACATGCTGGGCGACGAGTACTCCATGCTCGACGTGGCCATCGCGCCGCTGCTGTGGCGCCTGGATCACCTCGGCATCCAGTTGCCCAAGCAGGGTACGCCCATCCTGAAATACGCCGAGCGCCTGTTTGCTCGACCGGCGTTCATCGAAGCGCTGACGCCGGTCGAGAAGGCGATGCGCAAGTAATACGCCATGGCCGGCACCGAATCCGGGTCGCTGCCGCAACAGCCGTATTTCTTGCGGGCGATGTACGAATGGTGCGTGGATAGCGGCTATACGCCGTATCTCACGGTCAACGTCGACGCGCGCACCAGCGTACCCAAGGCGTATGTTCGGGATGGACGCATCGTCCTGAACATAGGCCCGAATGCGGTGCGCAACCTGCAGATGGACAACGACTGGGTGACTTTCTCTGCGCGCTTCGGCGGTACGCCGCATGCGATCGAGGTGCCCGTCGCCAATGTCCTCGCCATCCACGCCAAAGAAACCGGCGAGGGTATGGCGTTCGTGACGCCGCCGACTGCGACGGACGTATCGGAGCCCGCGCAGCCCGACTTGCGGGTGATGACGAACAATGACGAAGGCGATGATGGTGGCGCCCCCCCATCGCCGAATGGCGGCGGCAAACCACGACTACGCGTGGTCAAATGAAGGAACATGCGCGGGTCAGGCGCATGTGTGCCGCGCAAGCGACAACGCCGGCATAGCTCAGTTGGTAGAGCAACCGCCTTGTAAGCGGTAGGTCGTCTGTTCGAGTCAGACTGTCGGCACCACCACACGTGCGGTTTCCGGGGCGGGGGCCGCCGTTCACGGCTGAAGAACGACACGCGGCGTGTCGCTCGATTTTGCCTGCACCCGTGCAAAACCGCCGCGTTGGCGGCGGTCAGTCGCCCACTTGTTGCAGCAGTTGATCGTAGGCTGTGGCGAACAGCCGCAAGCCCTCTTCCTGCAGGGTCTCGCCCGCCAGGTCGAGGTCGATGCCGAGGGATGCCAGGCGTTCGATGTGCGCGACCGCTTCTTCCATGCCGATTTCCAGCGTGTGCGCGGCGCGTCCGTGCGCGCGCAGCGCGTCCAGGGTCTTGTCCGGCAGCGTGTTGATGGTCTCCGGGCCGATCAGGGGCTCGACGTACAGCAGATCGCTGTAGGCCGGGTTCTTGGTGCCGGTGCTGGCCCACAGCAACCATTGTGGCCGGCCGCCGGCCGCGGCCAGTGCGGCGAAGCGTTCGTCGCGGAACATCTGCTGGTACAGACGCCAGGCCTGCTTGGCCAGGGCCATGGCGGCATTGCCGCGCAGTGCCAGAGCCTGTGGTGTGGCGATCTGTTCCAGCTGCCGATCGACCAGCGTATCGACCCGCGACAGGAACAGGCTGGCCACCGCTTTCACGCCGCCGAGGTCGGCGCCGGCCTCGCGGCGCGCGCCGAGCCCGCGCTGGTACGCCGCGAACACGCGTTCGACCTGGCGCAGCGAGAACAGCAGTGTGACGTTGACGTTGACACCCTCGCGCGTCAGCGTCTCGAACGCGGCGACACCGGCGGGTGTACCGGGTACCTTGATCATCAGGTTGGCGCGGTCCACCAAGGCGCGCAGGCGCAGCGCCTCGCTGACGGTGCCGGCTTCGTCGTGTGCCCAGCGGGGGGCGACTTCCAGGCTGACGTAACCGTCTTCGCCGGCGCTCTCCAGGAAAGTCGGGTGCAACACGTCGCACGCTGCCTGGATGTCGGCGACCAGCAAGGACTCCAGGCGACGTTCCGGGTCCGGCTGCACCCGCTTCAGGCGCGCGAGGTCATCGGCGTAATAGGGGCTTTCGCGCAGTGCGTTGAGGAAGATGGCGGGATTGGAGGTGACGCCACTGATGCCATCCTCGCGCACGCGGCGCAACAGGATGCCTTCGCGCAACAGCGTGCGCGACAGGTTGTCCAGCCAAAGTCGCTGGCCGATCTCGGTGATTTCACGTGCGGGGTTCATCGGTTTCCTGATACGAGGTTGGGGGTAGCTCCGTTATAGCAGGCGTATGTTGCGACGGCCCGTGACCATGCCGGCGGCGCCGTCATGTATGCATGCCCGCCCATCCGCCGCATGCGGCCGTGCGCGGCCGACCGGCCGCGCATGGTCGTTCAGTAGTCGCTCATGGCATGGTCTTCGCTCATGCCTTCCGGTGCCGGCCGATGCGCTTCCAGCCGGAGCAGCAGGCGGGCGGCCTTGAGCGCCTGTTCACAGGCGCGGCGGGTCAGGCTGGCGGCGCGCAGCAGCGCCTCCATGCCGTCCATGTCCAGTTCGCCGTTGGCACCGGCGCGCAGCAGCGCGGCCTTGAGTGCCTGGTAACGATCACCGAGCACGTCCAGACTGGCGTCTTCGGCCAGGGTCGGTTCGGGGCCGTGCGCGGGATCGGCGCGGCGCAGCAGGTCGCGCGCGAGCGCGAGGAAATCCTGCCACGGCGCCACCGGCATGCCGCTCACCGGCGCGCGCGCCTGCGCTTCCGCCAGTTCAGCCAAGGCGACGTAGTAGCGGGCGAGGCGCAGCAGATCGGGCAGGCGAACGGCGCTGTCCTGGGTCATCGCGGCGCGTTGCAGACGGGTGACGAACTCGGCCATCGCGCGGTGCAGGCGCTGGACCACCAGGGCATCGCGCGCCACCTCGCGTGCCGGTGTGGCCAGCGCGTTCTCGCTCATGCGCACGCTGATGGCGCCCATGCGCCGGATCTCCTGGGTCAGCGCGGCCAGCGCCAGCGCGGGCACCGCGCTGGCGTTGTCGTCCAGATGGCGCGGGCGCGCTTCGTCCTCTTCGGCGCTGCGGAAGCGTTGCCCGAGGAAATCCGCCAGCCGGTCGGCCAGTGGCCACATCAGCAGCACGCCGAGCACGTTGAACACGCTGTGGAACAGCGCCAGTGTGGCGGCGGGCGCGGTATCCAGATGCAATGCCGCGCCCACTGCGACGATGCCGGCCACCAGCCAGGGCAGCAGCAGCAGCGCGACCATGGCGGTGAGCAGGTTGAAGGCGACGTGGGCCATGGCTGCGCGCTTGGCGTTGGCGGTCGCACCCAGCGCCGCGAGCAGGGCCTTCACCGTGGTGCCCAGGTTGGCGCCGATCACCACGGCGGCGGCGGCGGTGAGCGGCAGCGCGCCGCTTTGCGCGGCGGTGAGCGCCACCGCCAGGGCCGCGCTGGAGGATTGCATCAGCACGGTCAGTACCATGCCGGCGGCCACGTGCGCGAGCACCGACAACACGCGGTTGTCGATGCTCGGCATGCCCATCTCGCTGCCCAGGCCGGAGAACGTGGCGCGCAGCACATCGATGCCGAAGAACAGCGTGCCGAAGCCGGCCAGCGCCATGCCGATCGGACCGCGTCGGGTGTGCTGGCCGGTGAGCTGCAACAACATGCCGATGCCGATCAGCGGCAGCGCCAGCGCATCGATCTTGAAATCCAGGCCGGCGATCGCCACCAGCCAGCCGGTCATGGTGGTGCCGACGTTGGCGCCGAACAGCACCCAAAGCGCCTGGCCGAGGGTGAGCAGGCCGGCATTGACGAAACCGATGGTGGCGACGATCACCGCGCTGGAGGATTGCACCACCGAGGTGACCAGTGCGCCGGAGGCCAGCCCGCGCAGGCGCGTGCCGGTGGAGCGGGCGAGGATGCGTTCCAGTGCCGGGCCGGCGGCCAGTTTCAGTCCTTCAGTCATCAGCCACATGCCGAGCAGGAACAGGCCGATGCCGCCGGCGAAGCCGGTCACCAGGTTCATGGTCGATGCCTGCTCACATGTGCCGCACACCCGAGCGTCGGCGCAGCCACTTTTCCGTTTCCACCACGGCCAGCACGCTGAGCGCGATCAGCGTCAGGTTGGCCCAGGTCTGCGCGCTCAGGCCGACGGTGTCGAACAACAACTGCATGAACGGCGCATAGGTGAACACCAGTTGCAGTCCCAGCACCAGCGCGATCGCTGCGGGTACTCGCCGGTTGCTCACCAGATCCCGCAGCGACAGCGAGGAATCGAGCAGGTGGCGCGCGGTGATCAGATAAAAGATCTCGAACATGACCAGCGTGTTGACTGCGGCCGTGCGCGCATACTCGATGTCGACGCCGCTGTGCTGCAGGTAGAGGAAATGGCTGAAGATGCCGGTGGTGAAGATGGCCGCGACCAGCGCCAGACGCCACACCAGGAAGCGTGACAGCAGCGGCTCGGCGGGATCGCGCGGCGGCCGCTTCATGACATTGTGCTCGGCCGGTTCGAACGCCAGCACCAGCGCCAGCGCCACCGAACTGACCATGTTCACCCACAGGATCTGCAGCGGCGTCACCGGCAATTCAAGGCCGGCCAGGATGGCGATGATCAGCGTGAACGATTCGCCGGCATTGACCGGCAGCAGGAACAGGATGGCCTTTTTCAGGTTGTCGTAGACGCGACGACCTTCTTCCACGGCGTTGGCGATGGAAGCGAAGTTGTCGTCCGCCAGCACCATTTCCGACGCTTCCTTGGCCGCCTCCGTGCCCTTGACGCCCATGGCGATGCCGACGTTGGCGCGTTTGAGCGCCGGGGCGTCGTTGACGCCGTCGCCGGTCATGGCGATCACCCGGCCGCGCCGCTGCAACGCCTCCACCAGCCGCAGCTTGTGTTCCGGGCTGGTGCGTGCGTACACGTTGACGTCGTCCACTCGGTCGGTCAAGGCGTCGTCGTCCATGCCGTCCAGGTCCTTGCCGGTCAGCACCTTTTCCGCCTGACGCAGGCCGAGCTGGGCGGCGATGGCGCCGGCGGTCACGGCATGGTCGCCGGTGATCATCTTGATGGTGATGCCGGCGCTGTGGCAGGTGGCCACGGCTTCGATGGCTTCCGGCCGCGGCGGATCGATCAGACCGGTCAGGCCCAGCAGCACCAGGCCGTGCTCGACATCGTCAAAACGCAGTTCGCGCTTGTCCGAAGCGCAGGCCTTGCTCGCCAGCGCCAGCACGCGCTGGCCTCGCCGCGCCAGTTCCTCGATGCGCGCCTGCCAGTAGGCATCGTCCAGCGGCGCCTCGCCGTCGGCGGTACGCTGGTGTCGGCACATTTCTAGCACGCGCTCCGGCGCGCCCTTGAGCCAGACCACGCCGTTGCCTTCGTGGTCATGGTGCAGCGTGGCCATGAAGCGGTGCTCGGACTCGAACGGGATCAGATCGGTGCGTGGTCGCGCGCCCTGCTCGTCGGCGATGTCCAGACCAGCCTTTACGCCCAGCGTCAGCAACGCGCCCTCGGTCGGGTCGCCCTCCAGGCGCCAGTCGCCATTTTTCTTCTGGCGCAGCTGCGCGTCGTTGCACAGCACACCGGCCCGCGCCAGTTCGATCAGCCGGGGTTCCGCGGCGGGTTCCAGACGCGCGCCGTCGCGGCGGAATTCCCCATGCGGGCTGTAGCCAGCGCCCGATACCTCGATCAGCCCGTCGGCGAGGGCGACGGTCTGCACGGTCATCTCGTTCCGGGTCAGCGTGCCGGTCTTGTCCGAGCAGATCACGCTGACCGAGCCCAGCGTCTCCACCGCCGGCAGCCGCCGGATGATGGCGTGCCGCCGGGCCATTTCCATGACGCCGATGGCCAGGGCCACGGTCATGATCGCCGGCAGGCCCTCCGGGATGGCGGCCACGGCCAGACTGACCGCAGCCATGAACATGTCGGCCATGGAGTAGCCGCGCACGCTGATGCCGAACACGAAGGTGGCGGCGGCGAGCAGCACGATGGCGATGGACAGGTGGCGCGAGAACCGGTCCATCTGCTGCAACAGCGGCGTGGTGAGCTGTTCGACGTTGGCGAGCATGCCGCTGATGCGGCCCAGCTCGGTGTTGCCGGCCGTTTCCACCACCAGCCCGTAGGCCTGGCCATGCGTGACCAGCGTGCCGGAATAGGCCATGCAGAAACGGTCGCCCAACGCGCTGTCGGCGCCGACTCGGTCGGCGCGCTTCTCGATCGGCTGCGATTCGCCGGTGAGCGCGGCTTCCTGGGTATGCAGGTTCTTGACCTCCAGCAGACGCAGGTCGGCGGGCACCCGGTCGCCGGACTGCACGAACACCACGTCCCCCGGCACCAACTGGTCGGCCGCCACGGTCTGCCGGTGGCCGTCGCGCAGCGCCAGAGCGTGCGGCGACAGCATCTGGCGGATGGCGTCCAGCGCCTTTTCCGCCTTGCCTTCCTGGATGAAGCCGATGATGGAGTTGACTACCACCACGGCGAGGATCACCGCGGTTTCCACCCATTCGCCGATCACCGCGGTGAGCACGGCGGCCGCCAGCAGGATGTAGATCAGCAGGTTGTTGAACTGCGCCAGGAAACGCATCAGCGCGCTGCGGCGCGGCGGCTCCGGCAGGCGGTTGGGGCCGTAGCGGACCAGGCGCTGTGCGGCCTCGTCGGCGCTCAATCCCTCGCGACGACTATCCAGGCGTCGCAGTGCGTCATCGGTTTCCAGACTGTGCCAGGCCGTGGTCTCCTTCGGGGCGGGTGCACTCATCGCGGGGCTCTTCCTCGTGTGGCGTGTCGGTTGCGGGGATTGTACGTTGGTGTCGGGACAGGACTGGCCAATGGGCTCGCGCGACCGCCGCGAAGTTCCGTGGCGGTCGCGCCGCCCGGGGTATCGGTTAGAATGCCGCCCGCCCGCCTCTTCGCC
This sequence comes from uncultured Burkholderiales bacterium, assembly GCA_937949525.1. Lineage (GTDB taxonomy): Bacteria > Pseudomonadota > Gammaproteobacteria > Burkholderiales > Thiobacillaceae > PFJX01. Next base: position 28,849 of record CALEDT010000009.1, read on the forward strand.
GTCCGCCTCCCCCGCATGAATCTGCTGCTCGTCGTACTGCTGCCGTTTGCCGGCGCCGCGCTGGTCGCCTGGGCGGCCCACGGGCACCGTCATGCCGCGGCGTGGGCCGCCGGCGGCGTGACACTGGCGTCGCTGGCGGCCTTGGCGCCGTCGCTGGGCGGCGCCTTCGCCGGCGCAGTGACGGTGTGGCGCCTGCCGTGGATGCCGTCGGTGGGTCTCGATCTCGCCTTCCGTCTCGACGGCCTGGCCATGCTGTTCGCGCTGCTGATCCTGGGCATCGGCGTGCTGATCGTGATCTATGCGCGTTACTACCTGTCCGAGCGCGACAGCATGGGTCGTTTCTACGCCTGCATGATGCTGTTCATGGGTTCCATGCTGGGCGTGGTGCTGTCCGAGAACGTCATCCAGTTGCTGATCTTCTGGGAGCTGACCAGCCTGTCGTCGTTCCTCCTGATCAGCTACTGGCAGCACCGCGCGGACGCCCGCAACGGCGCGCGCATGGCGCTGACGGTGACCGGCGCCGGCGGTCTGGCGCTGTTGGGCGGCCTGCTGCTGCTGGGCGAGATGGCCGGCAGTTACGAGCTGTCGGTGATCCTGGCGCAGGGCGAGGCGATCCGCGCGCATCCGCTGTACGTGCCGATGCTGGCGCTGGTGCTGCTGGGCGCGTTCACCAAGTCGGCACAGTTCCCCTTCCACATCTGGCTGCCCAATGCCATGGCGGCGCCGACGCCGGTATCCGCCTACTTGCACTCGGCCACCATGGTCAAGGCCGGCGTGTTCCTGCTGGCACGGCTGTTCCCGGCGCTGTCCGGCACGCCAGAATGGTCCTGGCTGGTGGGCGGCGCCGGACTGGCCACACTGCTGGTGGGCGCCTACTTCGCGCTGTTCAAGCATGATCTCAAGGGCCTGCTGGCCTATTCCACCATCAGCCACCTGGGCCTGATCACGCTGCTGTTCGGCATCGGCACACCGCTGGCGGCGGTGGCCGGCGTGTTCCACATCATCAACCATGCCACCTTCAAGGCCTCGCTGTTCATGGCCGCCGGCATCATCGACCACGAGAGCGGCACGCGCGACATGCGCAAGCTCAACGGCCTGTGGCAGTACATGCCCTATACCGCCACGCTGGCCATGGTGGCGGCGGCGTCCATGGCCGGCGTGCCGCTGTTCAACGGCTTTTTGTCCAAGGAGATGTTCTTCGCCGAGGCAGTGCATCGCACCGCCGGCCTGCCGGGCGGCTGGCTGCTGCCGGCGGCGGTGACGCTGGCCGGGGTGTTCTCGGTGGCCTATTCGCTGCGTTTCATCCATGACGTGTTCTTCAACGGCGAGCCGATCGACCTGCCCAAGACGCCGCACGAGCCGCCGCGCTGGATGAAGGTGCCGGTGGAAGTGCTGGTGGCCTTGTGCCTGCTGGTCGGCATGCTGCCGGCGCTGACCGTGGCGCCGTTGCTGCACGTCGCCTCGGCGGCGGTGCTCGGTGCCGAGCCGCCGGAGTACAGCCTGGCGATCTGGCACGGCTTCAACGCGCCGCTGATGATGAGTCTGCTGGCGCTGGCCGGCGGCGTGCTGGTGTATGCCGCGCGCCGGCCGCTGTTCGCCTGGTACGCGCGCATGGCCGGCCTGATCGATGCGCACGCCATCTACCATCGCATCGTCGAGACGTTGTTCGCGCTCGCCGCCGGCGTGACCCGCGCGCTGGACAACGGTTCACTGCAACGCATGCTGTTCGTGTTCGTGCTGTTCGCGCTGGCCGTGGGCGTGCACGGCTTCCAGTCGGCGCAGGGGCCGCTTTCCGGAGCGCGCGCGCTGCTGCCGGTGGACGGCATCAGCGTGCTGGCCACCCTGGGCCTGATCGCCGCCACCCTGATGACCGTCGTGCTGCACCGGCAGCGCTTCGTCGCGCTGATCGTGATCGGCGTGGTCGGCCTGGTGGTGTCGCTGATCTTCGTCAAGTTCTCGGCACCGGATCTGGCGCTCACCCAGTTGTCGGTGGAGATCGTCACCATCGTGCTGCTGCTGCTGGCGCTGTTCTTCCTGCCGCAGCGCACGCCGGCGGAATCCTCCGCGCCGCGCCGCTGGCGCGACGGCGCGCTGGCGCTGGCCGCCGGCGGCGGCGCCGGCCTGCTCGCCTGGGCGGTGCTGACGCGGCCGTATGACAGCATCGCCGGCTATTTCCTGGCCAACAGCGTGCCGGGTGGTGGCGGCAGCAACGTGGTCAACGTCATCCTGGTGGATTTCCGCGGCTTCGATACCCTGGGCGAGATCACCGTGCTGGCGCTGGCCGGCATCGGCATCTTCGCGTTGCTGGAAAAGCTGCGCCTGGATGCGCCGGTGTGCGACGCACAGGGGCGAGCGTGGGACTGGGACATGCACCCGGCGATCATGGCCTCGCTCACCCGGCTGCTGCTGCCGCTGGCGCTGCTGGTGTCGGTGTTCATCTTCCTGCGCGGCCACAACCTGCCCGGTGGCGGTTTCATCGCCGGTCTGGTCACGGCGGTGGCGCTGATCATGCAGTACTTGGCCAATGGCGTGGCGTGGACGCACACCCGCCTGCCCGGCAACATGCACCCGATGATCGGTTTCGGTCTGCTGATCGCCACGCTGACCGGGGTGGCCAGCTTCGCCTTCGGTCATCCTTTCCTGACTTCCGCGTTCACCCATGTGCATGGGCCGCTGGTCGGCGAATTCGAGCTCGCCTCGGCCATGGCCTTCGATCTCGGCGTCTATCTGGTGGTGGTCGGCGCCACGCTGCTGATCCTGATCCATCTCGGCCTGTTGCATGACGCCAGTCATCGGCCTGGAGCCGCCGGTGGGGAGGCGCGCTGATGGAAGCGCTGATCGCCCTGATCATCGCCACGCTTACCGGCAGCGGCGTCTATCTGGCGCTGCGCGCGCGCACCTTCCCGGTGGTGTTGGGCCTCACCCTGCTGTCCTATGCGGTCAACCTGTTCCTGTTCGTGATGGGCCGGCTGACCGTGGGCGAGCCGCCGGTGATCGACGCCGCCGCCGCCGGCTATGCCGATCCGCTGCCGCAGGCGCTGGTGCTCACCGCCATCGTCATCGGTTTCGCCATGACCGCCTTCGTCATCGTGCTGGCGCTGAAGGCGCGTTCCGAACTGGGCAGCGACCACGTCGACGGACGGGAGGAGGCATGAGCCATCTGCCGTTCGCGCCGGTGCTGCTGCCGCTGTTGGCCGGTATCCTGCTGCTGTTGCTGCGCCATCTGGACATGCGTCTGCGCCGCCTGGTGTCCATCGCCGCCGTGCTCGGTCAGATCGGCCTGGCGCTGTGGCTGACGCGCGCGGTAGCCGGCGGCGACATCCTGGTGTATGCACTGGGCGACTGGGTGGCGCCGTTCGGCATCGTGCTGGTGGCGGATCGGCTGGCGGCGTGGATGCTGCTGATCGTGTCGCTGCTGGCCTTGTTCGCGCTGCTGCAGGCGACGCGTGGCATCGATGCCGAGGGACGCCATTTCCACGTGCTGTTCCAGTTGCAGTTGTTCGGCCTGAACGGCGCTTTCCTCACCGGCGACCTGTTCAACCTGTTCGTGTTCTTCGAGGTGCTGCTGCTCGCCTCCTACGGTCTGATCCTGCACGGCGGCGGCCGTCTGCGCACGCGCGCGGGCTTGCATTACGTGGTGATCAACCTGGCCGGTTCCACGCTGTTCCTGTTCGCCGTGGGCACGCTGTACGGCATGCTGGGCACGCTCAACATGGCCGATCTGGCGGTCAAGGTGGCCGCTGCGCCGGCGGAGAACGTGGGCCTGGTGCGCGCCGCCGGCTGGCTGCTGTTCGGCGTGTTCGCGTTGAAGGCGGCACTGCTGCCGCTGTATCTGTGGCTGCCGGCGGCCTATGCCCACACCAGCGCGCCGGTGGCGGCGCTGTTCGCCATCATGACCAAGGTGGGCGCCTATGCCATCCTGCGCGTGTACACGCTGATCTTCGGCGCGCAGGCCGGCCCCGCCGCCGACCTGATCACCGATGCGCTGCTGCCGCTGGCGCTGGCGACGCTGCTGGTCGGCATGCTCGGCGTGGTCGGCGCGACCCATCTGCGCCAGCAGGTCGCCTATCTGGTGGTGGCCTCCATCGGCACGCTGCTCACCGCCTTCGGCCTGGGCTCCGGCGCCGGCATCGCCGCCGGGCTGTACTACCTGCCGCACACCACGTTCGCGGCGGCGGCCCTGTTCCTGCTGGCCGACTGCATCGCCCGCCAGCGCGGCGAGCTGGCCGACCGGCTCGATCCGGGGCCGGTGATGGCGCGCCATCGGCGCCTGGGCGCGCTGTTCTTCCTGGTCGCCATCGCCGCTTCCGGTCTGCCGCCGCTGTCCGGTTTCGTCGGCAAGTTCCTGTTGCTGCGCGCGGCGCTGGAGCACGCGCTGTGGGGCTGGGTGCTGGCGGTGGTGCTGGTCGCCGGCCTGCTGGGGGTGATTGCGCTGGCGCGCAGCGGCAGCCTGTTGTTCTACCGCGCCGGTACCGCGCCGGTGCGGGAGGGCGCGGCCGCGTCGGCGCCGGCGCCGACCTGGATTGCCCTGGCACCGCTGTCCGGGCTGTTCCTGCTCGGCGTCGGCCTCACCGTGTTCGCCGGGCCGCTGGCCGACCACGCGCAGGCAATCGCCACGCAGTTGCTGCAACCGCATGAATACGTGCATGCGGTGCTCGGCGCGGAGGCGCGGCCATGAACCGCCGGTTGTTGCCGCACCCGCTGTTGACGCTGGCGCTGGCGCTGATCTGGCTGCTGCTGGTCAACAGTCTGGCGTTTGGCCACGTCGTGCTGGGCCTGCTGCTGGGCTGGGCCATTCCCTTGTTCACGCGGCGTTTCTGGCCGGATACCGTGACCATCCGCAATCCGGCGACGCTGGCGCGCTTCATCGCCGTGGTGATGTATGACATCGTCGTCGCCAACGTGTCGGTGGCGCGCCGGATCCTCGGCCGGCCGGAGCGATTGCGTCCCGCCTTCGTCGTGGTGCCGCTGGCGCTGCGCTCGGAACTGGCGATCAGCCTGCTGGCCAATACCATCTCGCTGACGCCGGGCACGGTATCGTCGCGCCTGAGCCCGGATCGCCGCAGCCTGCTGGTGCATGCGCTGGACGTGGATGACCGCGATGCGTTGATCGCCAGCATCCAGCAGCGCTACGAGGCACCGCTGAAAGAGGTGTTCGAATGTTGAGCCTGGTTATTCCCATTGCCTTTACCCTGGTCGGGGGCGCCGTCGCGCTGAGCCTCTGGCGCCTGCTGGCCGGCCCCGGCGCGCCGGATCGCATCCTGGCGCTCGATACGCTGTACGTGAACACCATCGCGTTGCTGGTGCTGCTGGGCATCCATCTCGGTAGCGCGCTGTATTTCGAGGCGGCGCTGCTGATCGCCATGATGGGGTTCGTCGGCACCGTCGCGCTGTGCAAGTACCTGTTGCGCGGCGACATCATCGAATAGGCATCGTCATGCTGGAATACCTGCTGTCCTTTCTGATCCTCACCGGCGCCGTGTTCACCTTCATCGGCTCGCTGGGTCTGGCGCGGCTGCGTGATTTCTACACCCGTCTGCACGGCCCGACCAAGGCCACCACGCTGGGCGTGGGCAGCCTGCTGGTGGCCTCGGCGGTGTACTTCAGCACGCGCGGCGGGGGCATCAGCCTGCACGAGGTGCTGGTGACGCTGTTCCTGTTCATCACCGCGCCGGTATCCGCGCACCTACTGGCCAAGGCGGCGCTGCATCTGCGCGAGCGTTCGCTGGTCGAACTGCCGCCCGATGACGCTGCCGCGGCGGACGCGCCCGCCGGCGATGGTGCTGTTCGATAGTCACAGTCATCTCGACGCCGGCGAGTTCGACGTCGACCGCGATGCGGTGGTCGCGCGCGCGTTGGCCGCTGGCGTGACTACACAGGTGCTGCCGGCGGTGACCCGCGCCGGCCTCGACACGGTCGCCGCCGCCTGCGCCCGCTACCCTGGCTGCCTGCCGGCCTGGGGCCTGCACCCCATGTACATCGACGTGCATCGCGAAACGCACCTCGCCGAACTGCGGCAGTGGCTGGACACGCGCCGGCCGGTGGCCATCGGCGAGATCGGCCTCGACCTGTTCGTGCGCGGCCTGGATTTCGCGCGGCAGGAATATTTCTATGTCGAGCAACTGAAGCTCGCGCGCGCATATGACCTGCCGGTGCTGCTGCACTGCCGGCGTGCCAACGACCCCATCCTCAAGCACCTGCGCCGCATCCGCGTGCCCGGCGGCATCGCCCATGCCTTCAGCGGCAGCCGCCAACAGGCCGACGAGTTCCTCAAACTGGGCTTCAAGCTGGGCTTCGGCGGCGCGTTCACCTGGAGCCGCGCCACCCGCCTGCGCGAGCTGGCGCGCGACCTGCCGCTGCAAGCCATCGTGCTGGAAACCGACAGCCCGGACATCCCGCCCGCCTGGATCGGCCGCGGACGCAATGAACCCGCCGAACTGGCCGGCATCGCCGCGGCGCTGGCGGAACTGCGGGGCATCGCGGTGGAGACGGTGGCGCAGGTGACCACGGCCAACGCGCGCGCGGTACTGCGTCTCACCTGACGCGCACGCGCCGTCTGCGGCGGCGTGCTGCCGTGAGCGGGGAAGGGGACGACAGGCGCTTTTGACCGGGCGAGGGTCCGCCGCCCGGCGCTCCCGGCCGGAGTGTGCGGAAACATCGAGCTGCGGTAAGGTTACGGGTGCGTGCGACCACCGAGAACACGTGCCGCCATGTGGACCATTCCCAACCTGCTCACGCTGCTGCGCCTGATCCTGGTGCCGTTCGTCGCCTGGCGTCTGGCGCTGCACGACGTGCAGGGCGCGTTCTGGCTGTTCGCGCTGGCGGCACTGACCGATCTGTTCGATGGCTATCTGGCGCGCCGCCTGAACCAGCGCAGCGTGTTGGGCGCCTGGCTGGATCCCATCGCCGACAAGATCATGCTGCTCACCACGCTGACCATGCTGAGCCTGATCGGCCTGTTGCCGATGTGGCTGCTGGCGGTGGTGGTGGTGCGCGATCTGGTGGTGCTGGCGGGTGCGGAGGGATATCGCCGCCTGACCGGCACGCTGGACGTGCAGCCGACCCTGTCCGGCAAGCTGGCGACGGCCATGGAATTCGTGCTGGTCTCACTGGTGCTGGCGGATGTCGGTCTGGCCTGGGGCATGGACTGGATCATCGCGCCGCTGGCGGCGCTGACCGCGCTGGTGGTGGCGTTGTCCGGCCTGCGTTACGTGTGGATCTGGACCGGCAAGACGCGCGCCTGGCTGCATCAGGCGGCCGACAAGTGACGGCGCCGCGCCATTCGCACCGCTGCCGTACTGACGCCGTCGCCGGCATGCTGCGCGGGCCGATTGCAGCAAAGGGTGGTGCTCGCTCTCTTGGCTGTCGATTGGATCAGTCTCTCGCGGCTCGCGCTCCGTCCGTCTTGCACTCCGGCCGCTCGTGACGGTTTTTCCAGGCGACCTTGGGCTTAGACCGCATCTGCGCGCACGGTAAGCCGCGCGATCAGGGCGGCGGTGGACGCGTCGTGCGCGCCGGCCGGTTGTTCGCCGCGCAGCGCCGGCAGGATGGCCTGGGCGAGCTGCTTGCCCAGTTCCACGCCCCATTGATCGTAGGAATTGACGTTCCAGATCGCGCCCTGTACGAACACCTTGTGTTCGTACAGGGCGATCAGCCGGCCGAGCGCACGCGGCGTCAGTCTGCGGTACAGCAGCGTGTTGGTGGGACGGTTGCCGTGGAATACCTTGTGCGGCGCCAGCCCGGCGATGGCGGCACGGCTCAAGCCGGCGGCAGCCAGTTCGGCGCGTGCTTCGGCCAGGGTCTTGCCGCGCATCAGCGCCTCGGTCTGGGCCAGGAAGTTGGACAGCAGCACTGCATGCTGGCCGTTGAGGTCGTTGTGTGACTCCGCCGCCGCCAGGAAGTCGCAGGGGATCAGATGGCTGCCCTGGTGGATGAGCTGGTAGAAGGCATGCTGGCCGTTGGTGCCGGGCTCACCGAACAGCACCGGCCCGGTGGCCATCTTCACCGGCTTGCCGTCGCGCGTGACCGACTTGCCGTTGCTTTCCATGTCGAGCTGTTGCAGATAGGCGGGCAAGCGCGCCAGGCGCTGGTCGTACGGCAGCACCGCGTAGCTCTGTGCATCCCAGAAATCGACGTACCAGATGCCCAGCAGCGCCAGGATCACTGGCATGTTCTCGGCCAGCGGCGCGGTGCGGAAGTGCTGGTCCATCTCGTGCGCCCCGGCCAGCAGTTCCTCGAATGCGTCCATGCCGATGTACACCGCGATGGGCAGGCCGATGGCCGACCACAGCGAGTAGCGTCCGCCCACCCAGTCCCAGAAGCCGAACCTGTTGGCGGGATCGATGCCGAACGCGCGCACTGCCGCCTCGTTGGTGGACACCGCGACGAAGTGACGCGCCACCGCCGCGGCCACGGCATCCCCGGCCGCGCTGCCGCCGGGTAGCGCGGCGAGCAGCCAGTCGCGCGCGGCGCGTGCGTTGAGCAGGGTTTCCTGCGTGGTAAAGGTCTTGGATGCGACGATGAACAGCGTGGTCGCCGGGTCCAGTTCCTCCAGCGTGTCGTGCAGGTGGCTGGGGTCGACGTTGGAGACGAAATGCGCGCGGATGTTGCCGCCGTAGGGCTTGAGGGCCTGGCAGACCATGGCCGGCCCCAGGTCGGAACCGCCGATGCCGATGTTGACCACGTCGGTGATGGTCTTGCCGCCATGCCCCTTCCATTTTCCGGTGCGCACACGGTCGGCGAAATCGCGCATGCGCGCCAGCACCGCGCGCACCTCCGGCATGACATCGCGGCCGTCGACCAGGACCGGCGCATCGCCGCGATGGCGCAGCGCGGTGTGCAGCACCGCCCGACCCTCGGTCAGGTTGATGCGTTCGCCGCCGAACATCGCGTCGCGCAGCGCCTCCACCTCGGCCTCGCGCGCTAGCTTCAGCAGCAGTTGCAGCGTGCGCGGGCGGATCAGGTTCTTGGAGTAGTCCAGCAGCAGGTCGTCCAGTTGCAGCGTGTAGCGGCGGGCGCGCTCGGCGTCCTTGGCGAACAGGTCGCGCAGGTGCAGTTTGTTCCACGCGCGGCGCTCTTCCTTGAGCGCCAGCCAGGTGGGGGATTTGCCGGCATCGGTCATGGTCGTCGCTCAGTCCTGGTAGAGGATCACACCACCCAGAGGGGGCAGGGTGATCACCAGCGAATGTTGGTAACCCATCCAGGGCTGCGCCTCGCTCATCAAGCCCGCGCCGTTGCCGACGTTGCCGCCGCCGTAAAAGCCGGAGTCGCTGTTGAAGATCTCGCGCCAGAAACCGGCGGCGGGCGCGCCGATGCGATAGCCGTCGCGCGGTACCGGCGTGAAGTTGAGCGCGACGATGACTGCGCGGCCCTGACGATCGCGCCGCAGGAAGGACAGCACGGACTGGTCGGCATCGTGACAGTCGATCCAGGCGAAGCCCTCGTGCTGGAAATCCAGGTCGTGCAGGGGCGGCAGATCGCGGTACAGGTGATTGAGGTCGCGCAGGCACTTGAGCACGCCCTGGTGCCAGTGCACTTCCAGCAGGCTCCAGTCCAGTCCTTCGGCCACCGACCACTCGCGCCCCTGGGCGAACTCGTTGCCCATGAAGTTGAGTTTCTTGCCCGGCGTGGTGGCCTGGTAGGTCAACAGCAGGCGCAGGTTGGCGAACTGCTGCCAGGCGTCGCCCGGCATCTTGCCCAGCAGCGAGCGCTTGCCGTGCACGACTTCGTCGTGCGAGAACGGCAGCACGAAGTTCTCCGTGTAGGCGTAGAGCTGGCCGAAGGTCAGATTGTTGTGGTGGAAGCGGCGGTAGACCGGGTCGAGCTGGAAGTAGGTCAGCGTGTCGTTCATCCAGCCCATGTTCCACTTCATGGAGAAACCCAGGCCGCCGACATAGACCGGCCGCGACACCATGGGCCATGCGGTCGATTCCTCGGCGATGGTCAGCGCACCGGGGAAGCGCTCGTGCACCATGGCGTTCATCTCGCGCAGGAAGTCGAGCGCTTCCAGGTTCTCGCGCCCGCCGTATTGGTTGGGCAGCCATTCGCCCTCGCGCCGCGAGTAGTCCAGGTAGATCATGGAGGCGACCGCGTCCACGCGCAGACCGTCCAGATGGAACTCCGACAGCCAGTAATGCGCGCTGGCCAGCAGGAAGCCTTTCACCTCGGCGCGGCCGTAGTTGAAGATGTGCGTGCCCCAGTCCTGATGCACGCCCAGGCGCGGATCCTCGTGCTCATACAGCGCCGTGCCGTCGTAGCGTGCCAGCGCCCAGGCATCCATGGGGAAGTGGCCCGGCACCCAGTCCAGCAGCACGCCGATGCCGGCCTGATGACAGACATCGACGAAATGGCGGAAGTCGTCGGCGTCGCCGAAGCGCGAGGTGGGCGCGAAGTAGCCCGTACTCTGATAGCCCCAGGACTCGTCCAGCGGATGTTCGGTGATCGGCATCAGCTCGATGTGGGTGTAGCCCAGCTCGACCACGTACGGCACCAGTTGCGCCGCCAGCTCGCGCCAGTCGAGATAGCCGCCGTCCTTGCGCCGCCACGATCCGGCGTGCACCTCGTAGGTGTTCATGGGCGCATGCAGCCAGTCGCGCGTGGCGCGCTCGCGTAGCCATTCGGCGTCGCGCCAGACATGCGTGGTCGGCGTCGGCACCACCGCGGCGGTGCCGGGGCGCAGCTCGAAGCGGCGGGCGTAGGGGTCGATCTTGACCATGACGGCGCCGCTGTCGCGTGCGCGGATCTCGAACTTGTACAGGTCGCCGCTGGTCAGCCCGGGCACGAACAACTCCCAGATACCGGAGCCGCCGCGCACGCGCATGGGGTGCACCCGACCATCCCAGGCGTTGAAATCGCCGACCACCGAGACCCGCTCGGCGTTGGGCGCCCACACGGCGAAACGCACGCCGGACACGCCGTCGATTTCCATCAGATGGCCGCCCAGGCTGCGCCACGCTTCCAGCAGGCGCCCTTCGTTGAACAGATAGATTTCCTGGTCGGACAGCAGCGGGCCGAAGGCGTAGGGGTCGACGATGGTGAAATCCCGGCCGTCCTCGCGGATCGCAAGGCGCCAGGGACGCGGCGGCGCCAGCGGACCGCGCCATTCGAACAGGCCGCGCGCATCGACCCGCGTGAGTTCCGCCTCGCCGGTGTCCGTCAGCAGTGCGACCCGCTCGGCGCGCGGCCGATGCACGCGCAGCACCCAGCCCTCGGGCGCGGGGTGCAGGCCAAGCAGATCGAACGGGTCGTGGTGGCGGGCGGTGAGCAGGCGTTCGGTGGTGTCGGACATGAGTTGTACGGATCGGGGTTCGGGTGGGCGGTCAAGCATACCGCCGCGGCGGCGGCGGCGGCATCATGACGGCATGGAAGGCGGCGATTTTCCCGTTACTCGGGCAAAATAGCCATCGATACTGAAGTTCATCCCGCACGGGTTTTCCACGGGGTACGCGGGAGGCTTATCAGGAGTCGGATGTCGTTTATTATTCCACATCGTCGTGCCATTGAAAGACACCAGAGGAGAGCAGCGTGGCCAAGGAATACCCGCGTTTCGTCAGTCTGCTGACCAAGAACACCGTCGCCCTGATCCTGGCCGGTGGTCGGGGCAGCCGGCTCAAGCAGTTGACCGACTGGCGCGCCAAGCCCGCCGTACCGTTCGGCGGCAAGTTCCGCATCATCGATTTTCCCCTGTCCAACTGCATGAACTCCGGCATCCGCCGCATCGGCGTGGTGACCCAGTACAAGGCGCATTCGCTGATCAAACACGTGCAGCGCGGCTGGGGCTTCCTGCGCGGCGAGTTCAACGAGTTCGTCGAACTGATGCCGGCGCAGCAGCGTGTGGACGAGGATTCCTGGTACAAGGGCACGGCCGACGCGGTGTATCAGAACCTGGACATCCTGCGCGTGTACAAGCCGGAGTTCGTGCTGCTGCTGGCGGGCGATCACGTGTACAAGATGGATTACGGCGAGATGATCGCCAATCACGTGCGCAACGAGGCCGACATGACCGTGGCCTGCATCGAGGTGCCGATCAAGGACGCCAGCGCCTTCGGCGTGATGGCCACGGCGCCGGATGGCCGTGTGGTCGAGTTCACCGAGAAGCCCAAGCAACCCGCGCCGATGCCGGACAAGCCGGATGTGGCGCTGTGTTCGATGGGCATCTATGTGTTCAATGCCGCTTTCCTGTTCGAGCAACTGGTGCGCGATGCCGACGACCCCAGGTCCGAGCACGATTTCGGCAAGAACGTCATCCCGCATCTGATCGAGGCGGGCTACCGGGTCTATGCGCAAAGCTTCAACGAGAGCTGTGTCCATGGTGAGAACGAGCCGCCCTACTGGCGCGACGTCGGTACCGTCGATGCCTATTGGGAGGCCAACCTGGATCTGGCCAATATCACGCCGGACCTCAATCTGTATGACAAGGCATGGCCGATCTGGACCTATCAGGAACAACTGCCGCCGGCCAAGTTCGTGTTCGACGAGGATCACCGCCGCGGCATGGCGGTGGATTCCATGGTCTCGGGCGGTTGCATCATCAGTGGCGCCTCGGTCAAGCATTCGGTGTTGTTTTCCAACGTGCACGTCAGCGAGGGTGCATTCCTGGAGGAGGCCGTGGTGCTGCCGGACGTGCGCATCGGCGCCGGCACGGTGCTCAAACGCGTGGTCATCGACAAGGGCTGCAAGATTCCACCCGGCACGACCATAGGCGTCAACCGCGCCGAGGACGAAAAGCACTATCACGTCACCGAGCGTGGCGTGACGCTGGTCACGCCGGAGATGCTGGGGCAGGCGTTTCATCATTTCCGCTGAACCGGGAAAAGGGGGGCGTCGCGGGCCGGAGGCATGGCCGCCTCCGGCGTGCCATGTACAATCGCGGCCTGACGCTCCGTTCGCCGCCCCCCGATGCTGCACCTCGTTCTCTGCTGGCATTTCCACCAGCCCGACTATCGCGATGCCGACGGGCGTTATCAGTTGCCGTGGACCTATCTGCATGCGGTGAAGGACTACGCCGACATGGCGGCGCATCTGGAGAGCGCGCCGAACGTGTGCTGCGTGGTCAATTTCGTGCCGACGCTGACCGCGCAGATCCTGGATTACGCCGAGCAGTTCGCCTGCGGTGAGCTGCGCGACCCGCTGCTGGAGAGCCTGCTCGATCCGGCGCTGGCCAAGCGGCCGCCGGCACAGAGACGGGCGCTGGTGGAGCAGTGCTTCAAGGTCAATGCGCCGACCATGCTGGAGCCGTTCGCCCCCTACCGCCGCCTGCAATCTCTGTGGCGCAGCGTGGCGGACGGCGGCGATGCCGCGCTGGAACTGCTGTCCGAGCAGTTCTATGCCGATTTGGTGACCTGGTATCACCTGGCCTGGACCGGCGAGACGGTGCGCCGTGCGCGCGCCGATCTGATGGCGCTGATGCACAAGGGCGAGGGCTTCACGCTGGCCGATCGCCGCGCGTTGTTCGAACTGTACGGCGAGGTCGTCGCCGACCTGCTGCCGCGTTACCGCCGCCTGGCGGCGCGCGGGCAGATCGAGCTGTCGGCGACGCCGCACAGCCATCCCATCCTGCCCTTGCTGCTGGATTTCCACGCCGCGCGCGAGGCGCGGCCCGGCCTGCCGTTACCGCAGGCGCCCGGCTATCCCGGTGGCGAGGCGCGTGCACGCGTGCACATTGATGCGGCGCTGGCGGATCATCTCGAACAGTTCGGTCAGGAACCGGGCGGTTGCTGGCCGGCCGAGGGCGGCGTGTCCGAGGCCGCGCTGCGTCTGTTCTCGGCCGCGGGTGTCCGTTGGGTGGCGACCGGCGAGGGCGTGCTTCGCCACAGCCTGTCGGCTTCCGGCATGGACATGTCGCACAAGCCGAGCTGGTGTTACACGCCGTACCGCCTGACCGACAGCGACACGGTGTTGTTCTTCCGCGACGATCACCTGTCCGACCTGATCGGCTTCGAGTACAAGGGCTGGCACAGCAGTGATGCCGCGCGTCATTTCATCACCACGCTGGACGAGGCGCGTCGCAACGTGCGCCACGAGCACGCCGTGGTCAGCGTGATCCTGGATGGCGAGAATGCCTGGGAGTACTACCCGTTCAACGGCTGGTACTTCCTGTCGGAGCTGTACGCGCAACTGTCGGCCAGTCAGACCGTGTACACCACCACCTTCTGCGACTATCTCGAACTGTATCCGCACACACCGCGGCCGTTGCCGCGGCTGGTGGCGGGCAGTTGGGTGTATGGCGATTTCACCACCTGGATGGGGGACGCGGCCAAAAACCGCGGCTGGGACTGGCTGGTGGCGGCCAAGCTGGCCTACGACCGCGCCGTGCGCCGGCTGCCGCGCGCGCGCCGGGAGCAGGCCGAGGCGTTGCTGCGATCGTGCGAGAGTTCGGACTGGTTCTGGTGGTTCGGCGACTACAATCCGGGCGACGCGGTGGCCAGCTTCGACCGCGTCTACCGCCAGAAACTCAAGCGCCTGTACCAGACGCTCGGCGTCACCGCGCCGGACTATCTCGACCAGCCCCTGTGCCATGGCGGCGGCAGCATCGAAGCCGGCGGTGTGATGCGCCGCGGCGGCTAGTCGTTTCCCGTTTGACGTTTCCCGTTTCCCGTCCCCATGTCCAAATCCGTCTCCCTCCTGCTCGGCGTGCACGCGCACCAACCGGTCGGCAATTTTCCGGAAGTGCTGGAGGATGCGCACCAGCGCTGCTACCGTCCCTTCCTGCAAACCCTGTACGATTACCCGCAGTTCCGCTTTGCGCTGCATTGTTCCGGCTGGCTGCTGGAGTGGCTGTTCCGGCATCATCCGGACGACATGCGTCTGTTGGTGGAGATGGCCGCGCGTGGCCAGGTCGAGTTCTTCGGCGCCGGCGACATGGAGCCGGTGCTGGCGGTGATTCCCTATCGTGACCGCATGAGTCAGCTCGCCGCCATGTCCGATCGCATCGAGCAGATCTTCAACCAGCGGCCGCAGGGTGCATGGCTCACCGAGCGGGTCTGGGAAGCCACGGTGGTGCCGGCGCTGGCCGATGCCGGCATCCGCTACGTGATGGTGGACGACTACCATTTCCTGTGCGCCGGCGCCGAGCGCGAGCGCCTGAACGGCTATCACACCACTGAGGAGGATGGGCGCCGTCTGGATCTGTTCCCCATTTCCGAGTCCTTGCGCTACCGTCTGCCGTTCTCGCCCGCGGGCGAGGCGGTGGCCTACATCGAGTCGCTGGCGGACCAATCCGGCCAGGCGGCGGCGATCTATTTCGACGACATCGAGAAGTTCGGCATCTGGCCGGAAACCCATCACTGGGTGTACGAGCGGCGCTGGCTGCGCGACTTCATCGAGGGCGTGCTGGCCTCCGAGGTCATCCGCTGCGCGCATTACCAGGATTACCACCGCGAAGCGACGACACGCGGCGTGGTCTATCTGCCCACCGTGTCCTACAGCGAAATGGGCGAGTGGACCCTGCCCGCGCCAGCCGCACGCCGCTATGGCGAACTGGTCGAGGCGGCGCGTCATGAGGGCGTGCTGGAGCGCGACCGGCCGTTCATACGCGGCGGCATCTGGAAGAATTTCCTGACCCGCTACGCCGAGGCCAACTGGGCGCACAAGCGCATGCTGGGCCTGTCCGCGCGTCTGGCGGCGCTGCCGGCCGAGCAGGTGCGCCAGGATCTGGTGGAACTGCTGCACGAAGCCCAGGCCAACGACGCCTACTGGCACGGCCTGTTCGGCGGCATCTACCTGCCGCATCTGCGCCGTGCGGTGTGGCGCGCCATCATCGAACTGGAACGTCGCCTGGACGGCCTGCAGAGCCGGCCGGCGCATTATTCCGGCGATTTCGATCTGGACGGCGTGGACGAGATCTTCCTGTCTTCGCTGGCCCTGCAGGCGGTAGTGCGGCCCGATGGCGACGCGGCGCTGATCGAGCTGGCGAGCTACCCGCTGGCGCAGAATTTCGGCGATACGCTCAAGCGTTACCAGGAGCATTATCACCACAAGGCGGCCAGCGGCGTCAGCACCCGTCATGAAGGCGAGGGCATCGCCTCTGCGCACGACGTGGTGCGTTTCAAACACGACATCAAGCCCGCGGATCTGGTGCCCGACACGCGCTCGCGCGGGCTGTTCGCCGAGACCTGGACCGATTTCGAGGCCAAGACGCCGGTCAGTTACGGCAGCCACGTGGTACAGGGCGGTGCCGTGCTGTGCATGGGCGAGGCCGGGCGGGTGCGGGTGGCCAAGATCTACAGCGTGCGCGACAACGCCGTGATGGTTGCGCTCAAGACGGTCGGCAACGGCCGCCTGTCCACCCGTCTCAATCTCGCCATGCCCTGTTGCGACGGTCCGGCCGGCCGCTACGTGGTCGACGGCGGGATCGCCGGCGGTTTCGGCCAGGAATTCACCTGGAAGAATCTGCGTGCCCTGGCGCTGGAAGACCACTACCTGGGCGCCGCGGTGCGCATCGCCACCGACCGCCCCGCGCGCGTGCGCGCCCGGCCCCATTACACCGTGTCGCAGTCCGAAGCCGGCTTCGAAAAGATCATGCAGGCGGTGGAACTGACGCTCACCTGGGAAGTGGAAGACGCCACCGAGATGCAGGTGCGGCTGGAGATCGACCGACTTGGGTAGGGGCAGTCCGCGGCGCTTACACCGTATTCAGGAGATACGACATGAGTGATGACATCGTCAGCCACGGCAAGGTGGTGTACATGACCTATTCGGTACTGGCCGAGGATGGTCGCATCATGGGCCAGCAGGACATGCCCACCGGCTACGTGCACGGCGCCGGCAGCGGTTTGTTCAGCGAAATCGAGGCCGGCCTGGAAGGACACCGGCCCGGTGAGCGCGTGGAAGTGCGCATGACGCCGGAGAACGCGTTCGGCCCGTCCGATCCGGCGCTGGTCATCGTCCAGGATCTGGCCGACGTGCCGCCGCCTTACCGGCGCCTGGGCGCGGAGGCGGAATTCCAGAACGAGCAGGGCGAGGTGGTCACCTTCCGCGTGGTCAAGATCGCCGACGGTCAGGTCACGCTCGACGGCAACCACCCCCTGGCCGGGCAGAACGCCACCTGCGTAGTGGACATCGTCTCCGTGCGCGACGCCACGCCGGAGGAAATGCAGACCGGCTTCCCCGCCGAGCAGGGACCGCCCAAGCTGCATTGAACCTGAAAACCACAGTCGACCACTGTTCGGCCCTCGTAAGGCCACAGTGGGTCGGGTGGTCGCGATCGCGGTCACCCGGCGGCTGAGCCCGCTACGCGCCCGGTTTCCGGTCGCCGGTCAGCCGCCGGCCCGGCCAGCGCCGGCAGCAACTGCGCCAGCCACAGGTCGCGTTTCTCCTGCCAGCCGCGTGCCGCGTGCGCCGGGCTGGTGGACGGCAGGCGCGCATAGCGTAACGGCCGGTTGCGCAAGCCCGGCATGACCAGGCGGCGGAAGTAAGCTTCGGCCGCGCCACCGTTGAACAGCACCAGCCGGATACCGACGTGCGCGTCCAGGAAGCCGGCGAAATCGTGGGCGCGCACGCTGTCGCGCGCGATGGCGGTATCCAGGCTGCCGGCACGTCGGCACTCGGCGATCACGTCCCACAAGGCGATGCCGGTATCGCACAGTCCGGCGATGCGCTGCGCGTAGGCGGCGTGCGCGGGCACGCCGGTGACCTCGGCCATGATGCGCCAGAACGGGTTGCGCGGATGGGCGTAGTACTCGCCGGCGCGCAGCGAGGCCACGCCGGGCATGCTGCCGAGGATCAGCACGCGTGCATCCGCTGCCGCCACCGGCGGAAAGCCGCTGATCCGGCTCACTGCAGACGCATGGACAGGTCGATGGCCTGCACCGATTTGGTCAGGCTGCCCACGGAGATGCGATCCACCCCGGTCTCGGCAATGGCCCGCACCGTCGCCAGCGTGACGCCGCCGGAAGCCTCCAGTTGCGCGCGGCCGGCGTTCAGCGCCACCGCCGCGCGCAGGCCGGCGAGGTCGAAATTGTCCAGCAGGATCAGCCTGGCGCCGGCCTGCAGGGCTTCCTCCAACTGCGCCAGGGTTTCCACCTCGATCTGCACCGGCATACCCGGCCAGGCCAACTCGAACGCCGCGCGTAGCGCGGCGCCGACCCCCCCGGCTGCGGCGATGTGGTTCTCCTTGATGAGGATGCCGTCGTACAGGCCGACCCTCTGGTTTTCGCCGCCGCCGCAACGCACCGCGTACTTCTGCGCCAGACGCAGGCCCGGCAGGGTCTTGCGCGTGTCATGGATCTTCGTGCCGGTGCCGGCCACTGCGTCCACGTAACGGCGCGTTTGCGTGGCCACGGCGGACAGGGTCTGCAGGAAGTTGAGCGCCGGCCGCTCGGCGGTGAGCAGGGCGCGCGCCTTGCCGGTGATTGCGCACAGGGTCTGGCCGGCCTGGATGGGTTCGCCATCCGCGGCTTGCCAGATCACCTCGACGTCGGCATCCAGGGCGCGGAAGCAGGCATCGAACCAGGCGGTGCCGCACAGCACCGCGTCCTCGCGTGCGATCACCCGCGCCCGGCCGACGGTGTGCGCGGGGATCAGTTGCGCGGTCACATCGCCCGTACCGATGTCCTCGTCCAAGGCTGCGCGCACGTTGGCGCGGATGGCGTTACCGAGACGGGTGTCCGGGGCGTGCATGGGCTCAGTCGTTCAGGGCCAGCAGGCGCAGGCCGGGCAGGCCGGCGAAGTCGGCGCCGTTCAGCGTCAACAGAGCGTAGCCTTGTTCTATGGCCTGGGCGGCGATCCACAGGTCGTTGTAGCGCGGCCGGGGTGAGCGGCCGGACTGCCTGACCGCGGCAGCGAGCACGCCGAAGGCGGCGGCGGTCAGACGGGTCACTTCCAGCACCGGGCGGGTTTCGATCTGGCGCAGCGTCGCGGCGCGGGATGCGCGCTCGGCGGGGTCGGCGCAGGCTTCCACCCCGAAACCGAGTTCACCCAAGGTGATGACGGAGGTGAACACGGGGCTGTCGCCGGTGGCGGCCACCACGGCTTCCTTCCGCAGCCGGCCGCTGGCGAGCCCGATCCAGATGCAACTGTCCAGGATCACCCCCACGGGTCCGCCACCGCTTCGTCGAAGGCGTTGCGGCTGTTCCGCAACCAATCCGCGGCCTGTTCGGCGGTGAGCAGGGGCTGGAAGCCCGCCAAGGCCTGGCTGGCGGTCATCGCCGGAAGCGGCGGCACGATGCGGGCGATGGCCACGTGATTGCGCTCGACCAGGACGGTTTCGCCCCGGCCGGCCACGGCATCCAGGATTTTCCGCGTGTTGCGGGCGAGATCGGTGGCGGTGATGGTTTGCATGCGTCGTTTGGGGCAGGTGGATGCGCAGCATGATACATAGAAGATGTTCTGCTATGTAATCTGCAAATCCACTCGCCGTCACCGGCGAAACCTGCTCGCGCTGCAATGGACGATCTGTCTTGAAAACCCCACGGTCTTCCCCATTTGCGAGTCAATCATCCGAATTGGGAGCAACCCATGCGTTTCGACAAACTCACCACGCCGTTCCAGTCCGCCATCCAGGACGCGCAAAGCCTGGCGTTGGGCAACGACAACCCGTACATCGAGCCGGTGCATTTGCTGGCCGCGCTGATCAACCAGGAAGGCGGCTCCGCCCGGCCCATCCTGCAAAAGGCCGGTGCGCGCCTGCCCTCGCTGGTCTCCGGTCTGCAGAACGCGATGAACCGGCTGCCCAAGGTGGAGGGCACGGGCGGCGAAATCCAGCCGTCCAAGGAGCTCATCAACCTGTTCAACCTGACCGACAAGGAAGCCAGCAAGCGCGGCGACCAGTTCATCGCCAGCGAGCTGTTCCTGCTCGCGGCGGTGGACGACAAGGGCGAGGCCGGCCGTCTGCTGCGCGACAACGGTGTCGCGCGCAAGGCGCTGGAAGCAGCCATCGCCGAGGTGCGCGGCGGCGCCGGCGTGGATAGCCAGGAAGCGGAAGGCCAGCGCCAGGCCCTGGCCAAGTACACGCTGGATCTGACCGAGCGCGCGCGGCAGGGCAAGCTCGATCCCGTCATCGGCCGCGACGACGAGATCCGCCGCGCCATCCAGGTGCTGCAACGGCGCACCAAGAACAATCCGGTGCTGATCGGCGAGCCCGGCGTGGGCAAGACCGCCATCGTCGAGGGTCTGGCGCAGCGCATCGTCAACGGCGAGGTGCCGGAGACGCTGAAGAACAAGCGCGTGCTGGTGCTGGACATGGCCGGGCTGTTAGCCGGTGCCAAGTATCGTGGCGAGTTCGAGGAGCGGCTCAAGGCCGTGTTGAAGGAGGTAGCCGCCGACGAGGGCCGCATCATCCTGTTCATCGACGAACTGCACACCATGGTCGGCGCCGGCAAGGCGGAAGGCGCGATCGATGCCGGCAACATGTTGAAGCCCGCGCTGGCGCGCGGCGAATTGCACTGCATCGGCGCCACGACGCTGGACGAATACCGCAAATACATCGAAAAGGACGCCGCCTTGGAGCGCCGTTTCCAGAAGGTGCTGGTGGACGAACCCAGCGTGGAAGCCACCATCGCCATTCTACGCGGCCTGCAGGAAAAATATGAGCTGCACCACGGCGTGGACATCACCGACCCGGCCATCGTCGCCGCCGCGGAACTCTCGCACCGCTACATCACCGACCGCTTCCTGCCGGACAAGGCCATCGACCTCATCGACGAAGCCGCCAGCCGCATCAAGATGGAGATCGACTCCAAGCCGGAGGCGATGGACAAGCTCGACCGCCGCCTGATCCAGCTCAAGATCGAACGCGAGGCGGTGAAGAAGGAAAAGGACGAAGCCAGCAGGAAGCGTTTGTCCCTGCTGGAGGACGAGATCCGCAAGCTCGAGAAGGAATACGCCGACCTGGAGGAAATCTGGAAGGCCGAGAAGGCCGTGGTGCAGGGTTCCGCCCACGTCAAGGAAGAGATCGACCAGTTGCGCGCGCAGATGGCCGAACTGCAACGCAAGGGCCAGTTCGACAAGGTCGCCGAGATCCAATACGGCAAGCTGCCCGCCCTGGAGGCCCGGCTGAAACAAGCCGAGGCGGGCGAGGGCAAGCAGGAATTCAAGCTGCTGCGTACCCAGGTGGGCGCCGAGGAGATCGCCGAGGTGGTGAGCCGCGCCACCGGCATTCCCGTGGCCAAACTGGTGCAGGGCGAACGCGACAAGCTTTTGGCCATGGAAGAGCGCATCCACCAGCGTGTGGTCGGCCAGGACGAAGCCGTGCGCCTGGTGTCCGACGCCATCCGCCGCTCGCGCGCGGGTCTGTCCGATCCCAACCGGCCCTATGGGTCTTTCCTGTTCCTCGGGCCCACCGGTGTCGGCAAGACCGAGCTGTGCAAGGCCCTGGCCGAATTCCTGTTCGACAGCCAGGACCATCTCATCCGCGTGGACATGAGCGAGTTCATGGAGAAACACTCCGTCGCCCGCCTGATTGGCGCGCCGCCGGGCTACGTCGGCTACGAGGAGGGCGGCTATCTCACCGAGGCGGTGCGGCGTAAACCGTACAGCGTGATCCTGCTCGACGAGGTGGAAAAGGCTCATCCCGACGTGTTCAACGTCCTGCTGCAGGTGCTGGACGACGGCCGCATGACCGACGGCCAGGGGCGCACCGTGGATTTCAAGAACACCGTCATCGTGATGACCAGTAACCTCGGCAGCCAGATGATCCAGAGCATGGCCGGCGACGACTACCAGGTGATCAAGCTGGCGGTGATGGCCGAGGTGAAGACCTACTTCCGGCCCGAGTTCATCAACCGCAGCGACGAAGTGGTGGTGTTCCATGCCTTGGACGAAGCGCACATCGCCGACATCGCCCGCATCCAGTTGCACTATCTGGAGGCGCGCATTGCCAAGATGGACATGAAACTGGAAGTGTCCGACGCGGCGCTGAAGGAACTCGCCAAGGAAGGCTTCGATCCGGTGTTCGGCGCGCGGCCACTGAAGCGGGCCATCCAGCAGCGCATCGAAAACCCGCTGGCGAAAGAGATCCTCGCCGGCCGCTTCGCGCCCAAGGACATCATCCGGGTGGACGCGGTCAACGGTCAGATCGTGTTCGAGCAGGTGATGGAGGCGGAGGTGGTGTGATTCGCAACGGGTGGGCGGCGATGCTTTGGCCGTCCACCCGCCGCCTGGCGGGACAACGAAAGGATGCACGGATGCGCGTGGTCGGAAATCTCCAGTGGCAGGAACTCGCCGCAAGCCCCGAGGAAGCCATGCAGCGGGGTGTTCGGCTGGACGCACTGACTCGCCTGCCAGGCATGCCGGATTTTCAGCCGCGAGGCGTCTTTCGTGGCAGCCACGCCTACTTTGCCGCGATGGACGAGGAGAAGGCGCTTAACCGGCAAGCCTGGTTCCAGCAACATGCAAAACGACCTGCTTGAGGTCTGCCGGGCCCTGCAGGAACACGGGGTCCGCTACATCCTGGTGGGCGGCCATGCCGTGCGCCTCAACGGCATTGTGCGCGCCACCGAGGACGTGGACATCCTGGTCCCCTTCGATATGGACAATGGTCGGCGACTGATCGAGGGTTTTAGCTTCCTTGAATCCGCCCGGGACATGGACCCGGCCTGGTTCAGCCGGGAAGCCAATGAGCCGGACGTGGAGAACATCCGCGTCGCCGACCGCATTGTCATCGACATCCTTTTCGCGGTGAACGGGGAGACCTTCGACAGCCTTCAGCCCCATGTTCGCGTGCTGGAACTGGAGGGGGTGGCCATACCGGTTCTGGACATCGACGGCCTGCTCAAGGCCAAGACGGATTACCGGGAGAAGGATGTGCTGGACAAGGCCATGCTGCGGCGGCTGAAGGCCGGCCAGCGGGATTGACATCGTCTGCGGGCGCTCGGGGGAGGGGGCAAGGGCAATTCCGGTGGTCTGGGTCACCGGACCTTGACGAACGTTTGCCACCAAGAACGACCCGGAGGATACCGAACCCACCCCGTTTCAGCGCGCCAGCCCCTCACGGAAAAACCTTCGCCCCCCACCGGCCATTTCGATCTTGCCCAAGAGCGGACATTTCTGCTTTGCCTCGACAGTGCGGATTCTTGGTAAGTCCCTCGCCGAGTCTCGGACGAAGTGGAAAAGGCCCACCGTGACGTGTTCAACGTACGGTTGCAGGTGCTGGCCGCCGGTCGCATGACCGACGGCCAGGGGCGCACCGTGGACTTCAACAACACCGTCATCGTAATGACCAGCAACCTCGGCAGAGCGATGATCCGGAACATCGCCCGCGATGGTCATATCCAGGTCAGCAGGCCGGGCGACGCTCGTCGTCGACGGCATGGTAGCGTGGAACGGTCTGCGGCGCCGCACGCACGCTTGCCGGCCCGCCGAATGACCGGTGGGCCCGCCGGCTATAATCCCGACCATCGATCAAACCAGCCACGCAGCCCAGCCATGTTTCCCTCTCTACCCCAGTTGCCCGATCCCGAGGCGGTCATCCTGCAATTCGATAGAGCCTTGCGTACCGTGTTCGCGCCGGCGACGTCGCGCCGGCCGCATCCGGACGCCGGTGTCGCCGAGGGCGAGTTGAGCGAGGCGGAGAAGCGTCATGCCGCCGGCCTGATGCGCGTCAACCATACCGGTGAGGTGTGCGCGCAGGCGCTTTACCAGGGTCAGGCGCTGACCGCCCGCAATGCCGAAGCGGCGCGCGCGCTGGTGGAAGCATCGGAGGAGGAAACCGAGCATCTGGCCTGGTGTGAACGGCGCCTGGGCGAACTGGGCAGTCACAAGAGCCTGCTCAATCCGTTGTGGTACGGCGCTTCGTTCGGCCTTGGTGTGCTGGCCGGGGTGTTGGGTGACAGGTGGAACCTGGGTTTTCTGGCGGAAACCGAGCGTCAGGTCGAGGGGCATCTGGACAGTCATCTGGATGCGCTGCCGGCCGGCGACGCGAAGAGTCGCGCCATCGTCGAGCAGATGAAGGCGGACGAGATCCGGCATGCCGAAACCGCCATCGCCCATGGCGGCGCGCCGCTGCCGGCGCCGGTACGCATGGCGATGCGTCTGAGTTCCAAGGTCATGACCACGCTGGCGTACCGGGTGTGACATGACTTTCACCGATCAACTGGCCACGCTTGCGCCGACCGATCATTTGGCGCGCATCGAATTGACGGCCGCGGATGGCCGCACGGAGATCATCGACAACCGGTCGGGCAGCCAGGGTTCGGTGCGGGTCTACGCGCATCTGCTGGCGCGTCATGGCGTGATCGATAGGGCGGCTGCGCGCGAGGGCCTGGCGTTGTTCGCCGAACACGTCGGAGCTGCGCGCGGCAACCCCGGCCGGCATCCCAACATCGATCGTCTGTTGGCCGTGGCTGCGGGCGGCACGAGCTATCGCGGGGTCGCGGTGCCCGTTTGAGTCTGCGTGTACGGGCAGTCGATGCCCTGGAATCCGTCACAACCGAGGAGGACGTCATGGAACCGACCGACAGCAAGAACCCCGATCGAGGCACCGGCGGGCAGGAAGAGCCGACGACCGCGTCTGCCCCCGCTACGCTGATGGATCGTTTACGCACCACGCGTGTGCCGTTATGGACCACCGTGGTGCTGGCATTGGCCGTGTTGCTGGTGCTCGCCTGGAAGCAGATCGCGGTGGGGGCCGCCGAGCGGCGCCTGGAATCGGACAGGCAGGCACTGAGCGCGCAGCTCGCTCAGGAGAGAACGGCGTTGCTCACGCGCGCCGGCACGGCCATTGCGCGCAGCAGCGAGGCGAACCACCTGATGTTCGGTACCGCCCTGGCCTGGGCGGTGCGCGGCGAGTTGATCCGGGGTAATCACGACCAGATCGATCAGTACTTCAACGAACTGGTGCGCAACGAGCGCATCCGTGTCGCCTTGCTGGCAGCGGCGGACGGCAAGGTGCTGCTGGCCAGCGACCGCAAATTGCAGGGTGGGTTGCTTGCCGAGCATTTCCCGGGAGAACTCGTGGAAGAGCCGGCGGTGATCGTGCGAGATGGGGCCGATGGCGAGAAGCTGCTGGTGTTGCCGATCCAGGGGTTGACGACCCGCCTGGGCACGGTCGTGGTGGCCTACCGTCCGGAAACCGTGGCGTTGGAATGAGCATGCCGGCATGGGCTACGCTGAAAGCGAAGCGAACTTGCTTCAAGCGAGGAGTATGCGATGACCACACGCGATGATTTCGTGCGCCGGATGCACGACCGCCTGGACCAATGGAACGCCGACATCGACGCGTTGACGGCGCGCATGGAGCATGTCGGCGTCGACGCGCGTGATGAACTGCGCAAGCAGATCGACGATCTGCGCGCACGTCAGCACGACGCCCGCGCGCGGCTGGATGCGCTGCGCGCGGCCGGCGAGGATGCCTGGGGCGATCTCCGGGCGGGGGTCGAGATGGCCTGGGATGCGATCGCCGCGGCGCTGGATTCGGCGCGTACGCGTTTCGGCAAGTAGTGTCCGGCGCGCTCGTTCGCCAGTAACCGGGCGGGCGCCGCTCCGGTAGAATACGGGCGCTGTCGTCTTGCCCGTTGGGCGGTGTCGCGCCTCCATGTCCCCGGATTCCCTGAGCGCTTTCTTCATTCGTTTGTCCGGCGGCAACTCCGCCGTGGGGCTGCTGCTGCAATTGTTCCTGGTCGTGCTGGCGGTGGTGGTGGCCAACTACCTGTTGCGCCGCGCGCTGCACACGTTGGAGGGCAAGACCCGGCAGACGGCCTCGCCGTGGGATTTCGCGCTGGTGTCGGCCGCGCGCAAGCCGTTCAGCGTGCTGGCGTGGATCGTCGGGCTGAGTTTCGCGCTACGCATCATCGAGAGTGAAGCCGACGCGACCATCTTCGAACTGGTGCCGCCGGCGCGCACCATCGGTGTCATCGCCTGCCTGACCTGGTTCCTGCTGCGCTTCATCGCCAACGTGCAGGACGGCATCATCGAGCAGCGCGCCGCGCGCGGCGAGTCGGTCGACCGCACCACGGTGGACGCCATCGGCAAGCTGTTGCGCCTGTCGGTACTGATCACCGCCATCCTGGTCACGCTGCAAAGCCTGGGTTTTTCCATTTCCGGCGTGCTGGCGTTCGGCGGCATCGGCGGCATCGCGGTCGGCTTCGCCGCGCGCGACCTGCTGGCCAATTTCTTCGGCGGTCTGATGGTGTATCTGGACCGGCCGTTCGAGGTGGGCGACTGGATACGCTCGCCGGACAAGGACATCGAGGGCACTGTCGAGGAGATCGGCTGGCGTCTGACGCGCGTGCGCACCTTCGACAAGCGGCCGTTGTACGTGCCCAATTCGGTGTTCACGCAGATCTCCGTGGAGAATCCCTCACGCATGACCAACCGCCGCATCTTCGAGACCGTGGGTGTGCGCTACGACGACATCGACCGAGTCGCCGCCATCGTCGAGGATATCCGCGCCATGCTGCGCGCGCATCCGGACATCGACCAGGCGCAGACGCTGATCGTCAATTTCACCAAGTTCAACGATTCCTCGCTGGACATCCTGGTCTACACCTTCACCCGCACCATCGTCTGGGTGGAGTTCCATGCGGTCAAGCAGGATGTGATGCTGAAGATCGCCGCCATCATCCAGCGCCATGGCGCGCAGGTGGCTTTCCCGACGCGCACGTTGCACGTACCGGAGCGCGTGCCGGTGGAGATGCTGGGCGAGTCGACGGCAGCCGGACGGGCTTGAGCGGGTGCATCAGGGCGCGTAGCCGGGGATGCGCGTTTCGTCCACCGCGTCGATCTGCGCGGCGTCCATGTGGCGCTCGGCGTAGCGCAGGTAGACCTGGTCGCGTACGAACAGGTCGAACAGGTCGGGGTCGATATGTCCGTCCAGCTTCATGCGGCCGAGCAGATCCAGCGATTCCGACAGCGTCTTTCCGGGCTTGTAGGGGCGATCCGGCGCGGTGAGCGCCTCGAACACGTCGGCGATGGCCATGATGCGCGCCTGCACCGGCATCTGCGCGCCCGTCAGTCCACGCGGATAACCCTTGCCATCCATGCGTTCGTGATGGCCGCTGGCGTAGGCCGGCACGTTGGCCAGGTGGCGCGGCCAAGGCAGCGCCTCCAGCATGCGGATGGTGGAGACGATGTGCTGGTTGATGACCTCGCGCTCCTCGGGGGTCAGCGTGCCGCGCGCGATCTTCAGGTTGTAGACCTCATCCTCGCTCAACAGCGGCCGCTTGACACCGTCCATGTCGATCCAGCGCTGCCGGGCGATGGCCTCGACGCGTGCCTGGTCCGCGGTGGCCATGAACTCGCCGCCGCTGTTGCAGCGGCGCAGGAAGGCGCGGTCGTTGGCGATCGCCGCCAACCGCCGCGTGCGCTCGGCATCCAACGCCGCCTCCGCCGCCGTGCGTTGGTCGCCTGCGGGCAGGCGCGCACGCAGGTCGAGCAGCGCGCGCAGATGGGCGATGTCCACGTCGCGGCGCAGCGTCTCCAGACGCGCCTCGACCAGGTGGATGCGGTCGAACAGGGTTTCCAGCTTGGTGCCCTTGTCCACCACATGTACCGGTGTGGTCACCTTGCCGCAGTCGTGCAGCAAACCGGCGATGTGCAGTTCGTGGCGATCGGCCTCGCTCATGCGGAAGTCGGCGAGCGGCCCGTGGCTGGCGCGATGCGCGGCATCCGCCAGCATCATGGTGAGGATGGGCACGCGCTGGCAATGGCCGCCGGTATAGGGTGATTTGGCGTCAATGGCGCCGGCGATAAGCTTGATAAAGGCATTCAACAACGCTTCCTGCATCATGAGCAGTTGCCGGCTTTCCAGCGAGACCGCCGCGAATCCCGACAGGGCCTGGATGAAGGCAATCTGCTGTTCGTGCTCCTCCCTGTCCAGCCTGTTTCCGTTTTCCCGGTAGAGCAGGCAGAGGGTGCCGATCGCCTCGTTTTGTCTGTTGTGCAGTGGCAGCGCTACCAGGGTCAGCGCATCGGTTTCGAGTTGCCTAAGCAAACACCGTCGGACAGATCTATATGCTACTTGAG